>JAJDWK010000094.1 GCA_022825675.1 Anaerolineae bacterium
AATATTAATTCACCACAACAAGCCGAATAAAACGCAAATTTAACCACCGAGGACACCGAGATACACCGAGAAAAGCATGAGAAGCCTCTTAATATCTTTACTCGGTGTCCTCATTTTCCTCTGTGCTCTCGGTGGTAAGGGCTGTGTACAAACTACCCTGATAAGTGAAGAAGCATAGAGCCATTTCAAGAAAAAACTTTGTGTCCTTTGTGTCTTTGTGGTGAAAAACAATTTGATGCGATTGCCCTGGGGGGAGTGGCATTGCCCGGGCGTTTCGTGAGAAGTATCAGCTGCGCACTGCTGGCTTCAAATTCGACAGACTGCGCCGCCACCTCAAAGCGCCCGCAGGGGAAGAGCGCGGCAATTTCCTCTTGGCGCAAGCGGGCATGGCGCTGCCCCATCAGCCGATACAGCCCGCGAATGAGCCAGCGGCGGGGTCCGCCGCCTTTGAGCGTACCCTGCAGTACAACAATCACTCGCGCGCTCGGCAGCAATATCCGCTGAAGTTCCGCCAAGACTTCTGGCTCGAAGATAAATGCGGTGGGGAAGGTGCAGACGGCGGCGGCAATGCTGGCTGATGGCAGTGGCATACGGCGCGCATCCGCCTGCATGAGTGGCGCGGGCAAAGCCTGCCGCCGCAGCTTTCGCCGGGCGAGGCGCGTCATCTGCGGCGAAATATCAAGCGCGACGGCGCGGAAGCCCGCCCGCTGCAAGTCGACCTGCAAATCACCGCTGCCCTGCGCCAGCTCGAGCACTGCTCCCGCCCGCGCCGGCATCAGCAGCGGCAAGGCGGCTCGCTGCCAGCGGCGCCATTCGCCCAGCGATACCGCGCGGCTGACCCAATCGTAGGCGAAGGCGCACTCGTGGTAGAGCAGGCGAAAGAAGACGCGCCATAGAAGGTTCAGCATGCGCGCAGCGCGCCGCGCATTGCCGCTGGGTCATCGGTGATGATTGCGTTTACGCCCAAGTCTCGCAACTGGCGGGCGCGTTCCGGCTCGTTCACCGTCCAGGCATTGACATAAAAAGTGTTGGCGCGCGCCCAAGACATATATGCCGCGTCAATTGAATCTTGCCAGGGGTGGCGCGCCTCATGGCGGATATGCCGCATCAGCGCCTCCGTTTCTGGCGACTTCGTTGGACTGTAGAGAAAGCCGAGCATAACTTCCGCGCGCAGCGCCTTAAACTGCCTTAATGCCAGCGGGTTAAATGAAGAAACGATGGCGCGGTTTTCCAAGCGGTGGCGCGTGATGCTCGCCGCCACCGCTGCTTCAAGCGCGCCAGCGGACGCGCCGCTGGACTTTATCTCGATGTTCAAAAGCAGCTTCCGCCCAAACTGACGGCAGACTTCGTCAAGGGTCGGGATGCGCTCGCCGGCAAAGTCGGGAGCAAACCAAGCGCCAGCATCCAGCGCTTTTAACTCCGCCAAAGTGAAATCGGCGACATTGCCGGCGCTATTGCTGGTTGCGTCGACGCTATGGTCGTGTATCACAACAGCGCTGCCGTCTTTGCAAAGCTGCACATCAAACTCGATGCCATCAGCGCCTTTTTTGTACGCAAGGTCGAAAGCAGCCAATGTATTCATCGGCGCCTGCGCCATCGCGCCGCGATGCCCGAAGATGAGCGTTTCCCCGGAGCGCATCGCCGCCTGAATTGTGGGGAATGGCATCGTTCACTCTCGAGCGCTTACAGCAGAATTTGGATGCGGTCCTGGTCGATGCGCGTTTTATACCAAGGCGTATTGATTTCTGCCGGGCTGCGGGTGGCGCTGCCATCGCGGATATCAAAGCGCCCGCCATGCCGCGGGCACTCGATTTCAAAATTGATGAGTTTGCTCGGGCGCTCTTGCTGATCGAATGCCAGCGTGTTGCCATCATGCGTGCAGAGATCTTCAATCGCGTAGATGACATTGTCCACATTAAAGACGGCAATCCAACTGCCGCCGACGCCGAAGACCTCCCGAGAGCCGGGTGGCAATTCGCTGCTCGCGCAGAGCGTTACCCATTCCGCCATGCTTCGCCCTCAGCCGCTGGCTTCCAGTTTCGCCAAGTGCTCGCTGCCCGCGCCGACAACCAGAACTTGCAAGGGCAATAGCGCGCATTTCACGCGGTTGATGCTCAGCTTCAAGCCGATGTTTTCCAGCAGTTGTTCTTTTGGCGTGCGCAGCGCTTGCTCAAATGGCATACCGATGAGTTCTTCGCCGAACATGGAGGCTGAGGCTTGGCTGATGGCGCAGCCCTCGCCATCCCAGCCGACCTCAGCAATCCTGCCATCCGCGTCCAGGCGCAGGGTCAAGCGCAGGCGATCGCCACAGAGTGGATTATCTTCTTCGTGGTCGAAATCGTTGGGCTGCAGCAAGCCCCAGTTGCGCAGGTTGCGCGCATGATCCAAGATTTGCTGGCGATACATTTCGTCCATCGCTAGCCGCCCTGCCCTCAAGCGAAAATATTGAGCTACCGCTGCCGCGCCGCGGATTTTAGCACGGTTCGCGGCGGGCTGGCAAGGCGCTGGACATAGCTTCAGCCGATGATTTTCGCTTCAATCTCGTGCATCAAGCGCTGGCGCACCTGCTCAAAAGGCACGCGATTGAGCAGCTCGTCAAAGAAGCCTTCGATTATCATCAGTTCGGCTTGCGGGCGCGTGATGCCACGGCTCATCAGATAATATATCGGTTCTTCTTCCAAAGTGCCGAAAGTGGCGGCATGCGAGCAGGCGACATCATCCGCCTCGATTTCCAAGCCGGGCACGCTGTCCATGCGCGCGTCATCGCTCAGCATCAAGTTGCGGCAGACTTGATAGCCGTCAATCTTCTGCATCTGCGGCAGGGATTTAATCATGCCCTGCCAGAGGGTGCGCGCGCGATCGCGCGCGGCGCCTTTGAACAAGAGATCGGTATTCGTCAGCGGCGCATTGTGATTCTGCTGGGTATCCAGGTCGAAGAATTGGTCTTTATCAGCGAAGAAGAAGCCGCTAACGCGGGCATACGCGCCGCTGCCAACCGCATCGACCTCGATGAATGCCTTGGTGAGGCGGCTGCCCATCACGCCATTCACCCAATCGAGCTGGGCATCGCGCCCGACGATGCCCCGCTGGTGGCTGAATTCGAAAGTCTCGCGGTTCCAATCTTGCAGCGAAACATAGCGCAGGTTAGCGGCAGCGCCGACAATCAGCTCGGTAGCGCCGATGAAGGCGGATTGCTGGCTGGCGGCGGCGGATGCGTATTCCACCTGCATCGTCGCCTGGGCATTTTCTTCCAACACAACCAGGACATGGCTCAAGGCGGCACCGGGCTGCGACTGAAAGGAAACGACATGCAGCGGCAATTCCACAGTTGTGTGGCGCGGAACATACACAAAGACGCCGTTATCCCACAGCGCGGCATGCAAAGCGGCAAATTTTCCATCCGCTGGCTTGACCGCCTGCGTCAGCAGGTGCGCCTTCACCAGCGCTTCATGCTCGCGAACGGCGCTGCGCAAATCGGTGAAAATCGCGCCGCTGTCTTTGAGCGCGGGCGCGAGCTGCTTGTGCACGACCTTGCCATCAACAAAGACCAGCAGCCCGCCTTCAACCGCGCCCGTCAGCGGCTCGAGGTTTTTCGCCGGCACCGCATCAAGGGTCGCGCCATTAGGCTGGAGGCGGCGCTGCGCTTCGTCCCAGCGGATATGGCGATAATCGGTGCGCCGCCACTCTTCTTCCATGTATGGCATCGGCGTCGCCTGATAGAGTTCCCATGCCGCCCGCCGCCGCTCGCGCAGCCATGCCGGCTCTTCATGCGCCTGGCTGAGCGCCTCAACCTGCGCGAAACTGAAGCTCGGCGCTTGCGGGAAGGAAGCGCGCCTGCGTACTACCGCCATCGTTTTTTCCTTTTTCTGATATTTTGCCGTCGCACGGGACCGCTCCCAGCATAGCCAAGGATCCAGATACTCTGGGAGCAGCGCATTTTCGTAGTGCTATTACCGCTTGCGCGGGCGCGGACGCCCCGCCGAGTGGCTAGCCGATCGAGCCTTCCAATTGGATTTGAATCAAGCGGTTCAGCTCAAGCGCATATTCCATCGGCAGTTCTTTTACCAGCGGCTCCAAAAAGCCGTTGACAATCATCGCATTGGCTTCATCCTCGCCAATGCCGCGGCTCATGAGATAAAAGAGCTGGTCTTCCCCCACCTTGCTGACCGACGCCTCGTGACCCATCGTCACATCTTTGGCGTCAATCTCAATCGTCGGGTAGGTATCGGAGCGGCTGTCGTCATCGAGCAGCAAGGCATCACAGACCACATTGCTCTTGCTGGAGCGCGCCGCCTCCGCGATTTTGAGCAAGCCGCGATAGCTCGCCCGCCCGCCATCTTTGCTGATAGATTTGCTGATGATTTGGCTGGTGGTATTGGGCGCGAGATGCGTGATTTTCGCGCCGGCGTCTTGATGCTGCCCTTCGCCGGCAAAAGCGATCGACAAGACTTCGCCATGCGCGCCCTCGCCACGCAGAATCACCGCCGGATATTTCATCGTCAAGCGGCTGCCCAGGTTGCCATCCACCCATTCCATGGTAGCGCCTTCTTCCGCCACGGCGCGCTTGGTAACCAGGTTGTAGACATTGTTCGACCAATTCTGAATCGTGGTATAGCGGCAGCGTCCGCCTTTTTTCACGATGATTTCTACCACGGCGCTGTGCAAACTGTCGGAGCTGTAGATGGGCGCGGTGCAGCCCTCGACATAATGCACATAGGCGCCTTCATCGACGATGATGAGAGTGCGCTCGAACTGTCCCATATTCTGGGTGTTGATGCGGAAATAGGCTTGCAGCGGCATCTCGACATGTACGCCAGGCGGCACATAAATGAAGCTCCCGCCCGACCAAACTGCCGTATTGAGGGCGGCGAATTTGTTGTCGTTGGATGGGATGACTGTGCCGAAATACTCCTGCACAATCTCGGGGTACTCGCGCAGACCCGAGTCCATATCCAGGAAGATGACGCCCTGCTCTTCCAGATTTTCCTGGATTTTGTGGTAGACCGATTCGCTGTCATATTGCGCCGAGACGCCATGCAGGAACTTCTGCTCCGCTTCCGGGATGCCCAGCTTGTCGAAGGTTTCCTTGATTTCGGGCGGCACTTCGTCCCAATCCGCTTCGGTTTTGTCGGTCGCGCGCACATAATAGTAGATGTCGTCATAGTCGATGCGGTTGAGGTCGCCGCCCCATTGCGGGGTCGGCTTGTCCAGGAAGATATGATATGCCTCAACGCGGCGGTCGGTCATCCACCGCGGCTCCGCTTTCATCCCGCTGATTTGCCGCACAATGTCTTCGTTGACGCCCTTTTGGCTTTTGAAGGCGTACTCCACATCGTCATCATGGAAGCCATACTTCTCGGCATAACTCAAGCCGACTTCTTTTAAGGCTTCTTCTTCGTAGGTGAGCTGCTTTTCACTCAGAATCACTTCGCTCATGTCCCGTCCTCGTCTGCTAGGCGCGCCTAAGCTGTCGGCAGCGCCGCGTGCATTTCTCGTATCCACTCATAGCCCTTCTCTTCAAGCTCATGCGCCAGTTCGGGTCCGCCACTGCGCACGATGCGCCCGTCAAAGAGCACATGCACATAATCGGGCTTGATATAGTTGAGCATGCGCTGATAGTGCGTGATGACAAGCGCGCCCATATTCGGTCCGGCGAGCTCGTTGACACCATCGGCAACGATGCGCAGGGCATCAATATCCAAGCCGGAATCCGTTTCGTCCAAGACGGCAATCCGCGGCTCCAGCACCGCCATCTGCAGCACTTCCGCCCGTTTTTTCTCGCCGCCGCTGAAGCCTTCGTTGAGGTAACGCCCGGCAAAAGCATGGTCGATATGCAGCTGCGTCATCTTCTGACGCATCATGCGGGCGAATTTGGGGATGGCGATGCCTTTGCTTTCCGGGTCTTCCGCTTTCATGCGCGCGTTGATGGCATGGCGCAGGAAATTGCCCAAGGTCACGCCGGGGATGGCGACGGGATATTGGAACGCCAGGAACAAACCCGCGCGGCTGCGTTCGTCCGGCTCCATCTCCAGCAGATCTTCGCCATCGAGCAAAATCTGCCCTCCTTTGATTTCGTAGGCGGGGTTGCCCATCAGCACATTCGCCAAGGTGCTCTTGCCCGAGCCGTTGGGTCCCATCAAGGCGTGGATTTCGCCCTGCTGTATCGTCACATCGACCCCGCGCAGGATCAACTCTTCTTCGCCCTCCACGCTGGCTTGCAAGTTCCGAATCTCCAGTGTTGTTGTCATTCGCGGCGGGTCTCCTTCGCTCCGAGGTTTTAATTGCGGTTAACTTTACTGTGTACCCGTGTCAAACATCGCTGGAGTATAGCAGCAGCATGCGCCGCTGTCAACGGCGGCTCGGGCGGGGAACATAGGGAAATTGACAGCGGGCTGGCACTGTACTATGCTTAGCGCCAGCGGCGAAGACACAGAGGAAATCAGACATGGACGAAAAAGAAGCGGGGCTGTACAACGCTTTGCGGGCGGTGATTGACCCAGAAATCGGCATGAACATCATCGAGCTCGGGCTGGTGCGCGGCGTACAAATTGAAGAGGAAAGCGCGCATGTCAATATGATAATGACGACGCCATTCTGCCCCTATGCGCCGCAGCTGCTGGAGCAGACGCGCCGCACCGCGCAGGACTTCCTGGGGCTGCCTACTACCATCGAAATGGGCATGGAAATGTGGGACCCCAGCATGATGGAAGAGGGCGCTGCCAGCGATTGGGGCTTGTTCTGACGCCGCCCGTTCATGGGCGATGGTTGCGAATCCACTCCAGCGGGTCAACATAATTCTTTATCAGCAGATCATAATTGAGCTTGGGCCAATTGCCGGGGCGCGTCTCGAACAAAGTGGTTGAGCTCAAATCAAAGTGCAGATGCGGCACAAAGCGGCCGAAGGCGTCGCTGATTTCGCATACCCGCTGACCGCGGCGCACACGCTCGCCCACATTGACGCGCATATTCTGCACATGGGCATAGCGGCTGTAGAGCACACGCCCGCCCGGCTTGTACAGCGGGTCGTGGCGAATGACCAGCAGGTTGCCCCAGATGCCCATGCGCGCCGCGAATATGACGACGCCGCTGGCGCAGGCATAACATGCCATGCCCTTGTCTTCGTAAGGGCGTCCAAAGTTGAGGTCGGCGCCGGTGTGATAGGCTTCGCTGGGGGTGCCGATGAAATAGAGCTTGCCGAAGGGCGAGGCATCGAGCCAGCCGCGGGGCCATACCCGTTCGCCGCGCCGTTCATCGGCAGTGCCCACGGGCGAATCATAGCCATCGGCGACATGGACGCCGTTGATTATGCTGGGACCCGGCTCCGGTTTGGGCTCGGGCGCGGGACTATAGCCGGCGGGCGTATCGACGATGCGGCGGAAGCGCACCGCGTCAAAGGCGATTTCTTTATCCGCCTCGCCCGTGACATCGTTGAGGAAAACGCGCCCGGCATTTTCCATCTTGCGGTCGAGATCAAAGACGCCGATGGCGACCCAGGCGTTGCGGTTGCGGCTCTGGTTGATATCCACGACCACTTCGGTTGTCGTGCCAACGATGCCATGCACTTTATAACGCGCCCGCTTGGTTGTCGCTTTGCGGTTGGGCACAAAGACGGAAATTTCCCACAAGCCATTCTTCGGCAGCTCCCGCCGCCATTCCGCCCAGACTTTGCTGGTGCGCTCTTCGGTATCGACATAGAGATAATCCCAGCCCCAGGTATTGCGCCGCGCGTTGAACTCCGGCTTGCCGCTGTAGGTGCCGCTGCGGAAGCCTTCTTTCGTCGGCAAGATAATCACTTCGTCAGCGAAATTCTGCAGGATGTCGCTGGGCTCTTCATCGGGCGAAGCGGTCAATTCAATCGGCTTGTTGACAGCGTTCCAATGCGCGATGACGCCGCTGCGCCACCAGCTTAGCCCTTTCGCGCCCCGCACCTGCGTGGCGAGCGTATGGGCTTCGGTCTGCTCGCTGGATATCGCCGTGCCTTCCAACACGGGGATGATGGGTTTGTTGTAACCATCCCAGACTGACCACACATCACTAAGCGCGTCTTCAGGCGTTTTGCGAAAGGTCTTCCAATAGGTCTGGGGGTGGATGCTGTCGATGAAGGGGCTCCATTCGCCAGGGAAAATGCTGTGATAATGCTGGCGGCGCGGGTCAACGCTCATGCCAATATGAAAGCGGTTGCCCAAGCCACGCCGCAGCGCCAGCATGAAGGGCCTGATAGCGGCGGCGCCACCCTGCCAATACTCTTTATACGGCTCGATATCCAATATCAGCGATTGCACGCCCGGACGGCGGCAGGCTTCAATCAGCAGTTCCGTCTCCCGTTTTACCGCCAGCCCCGTGGGCACGGTCCAGGCGTGAAACTCGATGCCCGCCAGCTTGCAGGCGCTTACCCAGTCATCAATGCTGTCAGGCCCGCTGATTGCCATGGCGCTGGTATCATAATTGCTCATCCATTTGACGCCATTGCTGATCTTGACCCAAATCTGGTTGATATTCGGCGCCTTGGCTTTGAGGTCTCGCAGCAGCTCCGCCGCGGTATTTTGCGGCACGGTATTGCCCTTCCAATGCCAGACCGCCACTTTGCCATCATAAGGCGTTGGCTGATGTTTGGGCGGCTGCGCGCCAATCGCCGGGATGAACTCGACATATCCCGCATAGACCCAGCCTTTCAGCCCGCCCTTCTCCAGCCAGACCCAGTTGCTGCTCGTGCGGCTGTCGGGATAATAGACGACCAGCACATTGTCCAAGATATCGCCGACATCGGTGTAGGTAACCGCGGGACCGCTGCGGATATTGCTGAGCGCCGAGCGCGTATTGGCGACGGCAATCACGCCTTTGCCGGCATCGGCGGGCTTCGGCACTGCTGCTCGGTTACTCATCCGCATTACCTCCCGTCAAGCTGCTAAGGGGCATAGAGGCATGGTAGTATACTTGCCGCAATTGGGCAAAGCGCCTCCCGCCCGCTATCAGCCTGACAGCAAAGAGCCGCCAAATGGCGACCCTTTGCTCTTATGATTCTGGAAGCGGTGGAAAAGCGCCAGCTAGACGACAAACTCGCCATTGCGATAAAAGAGCTCGCCATCCACGAGGATTTCGCTGTCCTGGCGCATGTCGCAGATCATATCCCAGTGCACGGCGCTGGTATTGCGGCTTCCCGTCTCCGGATAGCCCATGCCAATCGCCATGTGCACGGTGCCGCCGATTTTCTCGTCATAGAGGATGCTGCCGGTGAACTGGGTGATGCCGAAGTTGGTGCCAATGGCGAATTCGCCTAGGTAGCGGGCACCAGCGTCAGTATCCAGTTGCGCTTGCAGCAGGTCCGCATTCTGTTCGGCGCTTGCCGCTACCACCTTGCCCCGCTCGAACTTCAGCTCGATGCCGCTGACGGCGCGCCCGCCGACAATCGCGGGATAGCTGAAGCACACCCAGCCATTGACGCTGTCCTCCACGGGACCGGTGAAAATCTCGCCGCTGGGCATATTGCGCTTGCCATCGCTGTTGATGAAGCGGCGCTCGTCAATGCGCAGTTCCAGGTCGATATGCGGACCGCGGAGGGCGATGTGCCGCTTGCCGGCGAGGTAATCCACTTTCTGCTGCTGCATGGCGCTCAACTTGCGCCATTCCGCCGCCGGGTCTTCCGCTTCACAGAAACAAGCGCCATAGACAAAATCTTCATATTCTTCGAAGCTCATGTTGGCTTCTTGGGCGCCAGCCTGCGTTGGGAAGAGCGTGCCCACCCAGCGGAATTCGCCGCGCGCCGCCCGCTGCAGCCGCATCTGCAGGAGCTCGCTTTGGGCGGCGCGTAGCGCCTGCATACGCGCCGCGCTGATATTGGTCTGGGCGCGGGTATTCTCTGGCGCGCGCACGCGGATGTAGACATCCGCCTCTTCGGTGTAGAGCTTGCGACTCGGGTCTACCCAGGCGATTTGCTCGTCGCTGCCATGCCGCAGCAAGCTGCGAAGCATCGCCTCGTCATCGATGAAGAGGCTCGGCTGTCCGCCAGCCTGCAGCACTGCCTGATAGATATCGCGCAGGATCGGCAGCGAAGTGAAATCCCCGAGGATGCCAACCCACTCGCCCGGCTGCACCTGCGTCGAATAGTCCACCAAAAGCCGCGCCAATTTGCCGCGCCGCCGGTCACTCATAGCGCCCTCCCGCCGTGTCGTTGAGCTTCAAGGAGCGTCAAGCCAGATTGCGCGCCGCCGCCAGCGCCGCGTCAAAGTCAACTTCGTTGCCGATAACGGGCACATATTCAGCATGGCGCACCGTGTTGTCGCGATCGAGCACAAATACCGCCCGCTGACAGATGCGCCAATCGGTGTCGTGAACGCCATAGTCATCGGCGAATTGCATATCGCGATGGGTCGAAAGCGTCTCGGAATTGTCGATGCCGGCGCTGTCGCAGAAGCGTGAGAGCGCAAAGGGCATATCGGCGCTCACCGTCAAAACAACAGCATCCGGCAAACCCGCCGCTTCCTGGTTGAAGCGGCGCGTCTGTTGGGAGCAGACGCCAGTATCAACCGAGGGCACGACGCTAATCACCTTGACCTTGCCGGCATAATCCGCCAGCGATTTGCTGCTCAAGTCGCTGGCAATCAAGCTGAAATCGGGCGCGAGCGCGCCGACTGTCAGCATTTCGTTTTGAATAGTGTGTTCGTTTTCCCCAACCATCATCCCTGGACGCGCCATTGTGGCTTCTCCTTTTCCCAATTGTCTGGGAAACTTATCGGCACTCGAATACTATGTGCATTATAGATAGCATAGCCATTCTATCAAGGCAGCGCTCTTTCGCGCGCCACTGGATTGTATAGGGGATACTGTATGAGACGCAAAATCTTTGCCTTCGCGCTTGTGCTTGCAATTGTCGGCACCGCCTTGGAAATCACCCAGCCCTGGCTGTATTTTGTCAATCATGAAGTCAACGAAGCATTCCCCGGCTTAAGCGCGGACGAGCGTACCGCTGTGGGCGAGATGCCGGAAGACGAGAAGCAAATGCTCATCAAGATGGCGCGGGAAAACCGCGAAATGGCGGAGCAAACCGCCCGCGCCCAAGTAGGCGCGGACCAGGTTGTACCAGCGGAACAGCAAGCGATGCCGCCGGATATGCCAGCGGAACCGAGCGCTCTCGCCAGCGGCTCTTTCATCGACATTGACCCGATCCACGGGGCGGTAGGCAGCGCGACAATTTATGCCTTGCCCGATGGCCGTCGCATCCTGCGCTTTGAGGACTTCCGCTCCAAGAACGGTCCTGATTTGCATGTCTACCTGTCCAGAGAAGCGCCTGCCAGCACCTTTGCCGGGCTGGGCGATGACGCGCTCTATCTGGGCGCTTTGAAAGGCAATGTCGGCAGCCAAAATTATGACATTCCCGCCGAAGCCGACATAAGCCAATATCGCAGCGCCGTCATCTATTGCCGACCATTCCGCGTGGTCTTCAGCACCGCGGAGTTTATGTAAGCGCTAAGCGCGTTCTTGGGCATTGGCGTTAGTCGAAATCGCGATAGCGCCATTTTCCCTCGACCATCGTGCCCAGCACTTTAATCCGCGGGATGGCATCAGGCTCAACAGCGTAGATGTCGCGGTCCAGCGCAATCAAATCCGCCAGGTAACCTGGTCGCAGCCTGCCCAGGCGGTCTTCCATGCCGGCGGCATAGGCGGGACCCTGGGTGAAGCCCAGCAGCGCCTCGCGCAGGCTGAGCCGCGCCTGCGGGTACCAGCCGCCGGCGGGCGCGCCCTCCCGCTGCCGGGTCACGGCGGCGTGGATGCCCAGCAAGGGCTCCAGCGGCTCCACCGGCGCGTCCGAGCCAAATGCGACGCGCGCGCCGCAGTCCAGTTGCAGGCGCGGATTATACGCGTATTGGCTGCGCTCGCCCCAATAGCGATCCGCCGTGACCATATCAGAAGTGGCGTGGATGGGCTGCATTGAGGCGATAATGTCCAGTTGCGCCAGGCGGGCGACATCTTGCGGGTGGATGATTTGCACATGCTCGATGCGGTGGCGGCGGCTGCTTGTCGGCTCGCCGCGTTCCGCTTCTTGCAGGCGCACTGCCTGGAAGACATCCAGCACATCGTGCACGGCTTTGTCGCCGATGGCATGCACCGCCGATGGCAAGCCCATGGCGCTGGCGCGGCTGACATAGTCCACCATCTCTTCTTTATCAACCAGCGCCATGCCATAATTGTCCGGCTCGCCAGCATAGGGCGCGAACATCAGCGCGGTTTTTGGTCCCAATGCGCCATCAGCGAACAATTTCAGCCCGCCGATGCGCAGCCAATCATCACCGAAATTGCGCCGAATGCCAGAAGCCAGCGCCGCATCCAGCCAACGCTGATTTATCTGCTTGACGGCGCGCAGCGCCAGCTCGCCCCGCTCCCGCAGGACTTGCAGCGCCGCCAGGCAGGAGGGCTCGTCAAAGTCATGAATCATCGTGATGCCGCTGCGCAGCGCCCGCTCCTGCGCCAGCAGCATCATATCCGCCAACTGCTCGCTGGATGGGCTTGGCAGAACGGCGTCCACCAACTGCATCGCCGTCTCCAGCAAGATGCCGGTCGCCCGTCCCGCGGCATCGCGCAGGATGCTGCCGCCCTCGGGGTCGGCGGTATCAGCGTTGATGCCAGCCGCTTCCAGCGCTTTGCTATTCGCCCAGCCGGCATGCCCGCTTTTGGCATCCAGGTACACGGGGTGATGCGGCGCGACCGCGTCCAGGTCAGCCGCGTTGGGGAACTCACGGCTTTGCCACAAATCTTGCGCCCAGCCCTGCCCGGTTATCCATTCGCCGGGCGCTGCTTTGGCGGCGCGCTCGGCAACACGGGCAAGCGCTTCTTCTTTGCTGGGCACTTCAAACACATTCACCGCTTGCAGCGCCTTCGCCTGCGCTTCCCAATGCAGGTGCGCGTCAGTCAAGCCGGGCAAGACCGTTTTGCCGTCCAGATTGAACACTTCCGTATTGGCGCTCGCCAGGCGCAAAATCTCGGCATCATCGCCGACAGCGGCGATGCGCCCAAACAGGAGCGCCAGGGCGCTGGCTCCTGGCGTAGGGTCGTCCAAGGTGTGCATATTGCCATTGAACAGAATCGTATCAATCATGCGCCTTGCCTATCGTACATTTGCCATTTCTTGTTGAATTTCCCTTGCGGTTGGCGCGCTTTCGACGCTACTTCTCGTGACGGAATATGCCGCCAGCTTGCCAGCCAGCCGCACCGCTTTTGCCACATCGCCCGCCAACAGCGGCAGCGCCCCCAGCAAGCAAGCGGCGAAGACATCGCCAGCGCCAGTCAAGTCCCGCGGCTGCACTTCGAGGCTGTCATAGCGCATAGCGCCGCCCGCGTGATAATAGGTCCCGCCAGCGCGCCCGTTGGTCACAATCAGATGCTGGCAGACGCGCCGCGCTTCATCCGTATATTCGGGCGCGTGCCGCACATCCTCTTCGCTGTAGACAACGATGTCAATCCGCTTGAGGGCGTCGGCATCAAACCAGCGCTTGAAGAGGACCTTGCCACCGGCATCCCAGCGCCGCATCAAACCTTGCAGCGTCAACATTAGGCGCGCCTGCGGGAACTTCGCCGCCATTTCGCTTGCGTTTACTTCATGCGACAGCGGTCCCAGATGCACATAGGGCGCGCCCAGCCAGCCCACCGGCACATCAGAATAGCGGATATCACGCGCTGTCGCCCGCACATATTGCTGACGCCCGCGCTCGCTGTACACATTTTCATAGGTGAGCGAAGTTTCGGCGGGCAGCAGCGACAGCTTGCCAAAAGGCAGCAAATGCTTGAGCAAGCTCTCGTTGTAAGCGGCGCTGGTGAGCAGGCCGACGCGATGCCCGAAGGCGGCATACGTCGGCGCGGCATAAGATACCGTGCCGCCCAGCATCGGTCCGCTCGCTGTCAGATCGACGGTCAAGTTGCCGATGAGCAAGATATCAATCGAAGAATCCATCACGCAGGACCGTCAGGCAATTTTATGCGGGCGGCGGGATGCCCATCATTTGGGCACAATAGTTACTTTGCGCGCGCTGCCTTCGCCGATGCTGCGGGTCATGACATCGTCGCGCCCGCGCAGTGTAAGGTGGATGATGCGGCGTTCGTTGGGGTGCATCGGCTCCAGCGTGATTGTGCGCCCTTGCTGTACCGCCTGCTTCGCCATGCGCTTCGCCAAGCCACGCAGCCGGCTGGAGCGCCCGGCTTTGTAACCGCCAGCGTCAATGATGATATTGGCGCGGCGTTCCAGACGCCGGCTGCAAATCAAACGCACGATATGCTGCAAGGAAGAAAGCGTCTCCCCGCGCCGCCCGATGAGGCGGCTGACGCGCTCCCCGGTGATGTTAAGCATCCAGTGAGCTTCGGCGCTGTCATCGTCATCTTCCGCGCGCTGCACGCGAACCTGGGCGTTGATTTGCATCTTCGCCAGCAGCTCTTCCAGCACTTCTTTGCCGACGCGGGCATCTTCGGCGAGGTCCTCAGTCGCGATGCCGTCTTGCCGGATGCGGGCGGGCAGCGCCCCGCTGTCACCGCTGTGGCTGGGCGCGTCGGCGGGGGCATCAGCCGCCCGCCGCCCAATCAGCACCATGCGCACCCGCGCTTCCCGCGCGCCGAAGCCAAAAATGCCGGTGTTCGGCTCTTCCAAAACTTCGATCATCACTTCGCTTGGGGAGGCTTTCAGCTCCGCCAAGCCTTTGCTAATCGCCGCATCAACCGAATTCGCGGTTACTTCAATCATTTCCATAGTTCAAATCCTTACGCGATTCACAGCGCTGCACACTCAACCGGTTCCAGCCGACGCGCCGCCCTGCGGTTCTCAAGCTGCTGTCATGCCAGCGCTTGAGGGGCACCGTCTACAAGTATGGGCGGCGGAAGCTCCCGCCTATTTGCGGCGTGGCTTCTTCTTGCGCGCTTTGCGGCGCGGCTTCGTCACCGGCGCGTCATCCTCAAGTTCGACCACAACTGGCGCTTCATCCGCTTTTTTGCTGCGGAAGACTTTGTCCAGCACACGCCGTCCCTGCGGGCTGTATTGCACGATGCCAATCAGGTTTGAGGTTACAAAATAGACCGACAAGCCGACCGAAAAGGACAGCGAGAAGAAGCCGAACATAATCGGCATAATCGTGGTCATGCTTTTGGTCATCGCCGCCGCTTGACCGCCGGCGCTCGGGCTTTCGTCTTCGTCATCATCCTCTTTTTTCGCGCTGGCATGGCCGCCGGTCATCATCGTGAGTTTCTGCTGCGCCCAGGTCGTAACCAGCACCAGCAGGGGCAGCGCCAGCGCATACGTCGGGTTCTCTGTCGGCGCGAGCGTCAAATCCAGCTCGGGCAGAAAGTCCAGCAGCTGCGGCACGGGCGACCACATGCGCTGCAGCGGTATCAACGAATCCAGCCCAGGTATCAGCAGGCGCTCCGACAGATCCACCAGTTGAAATGGCGTCGCCGCCAGCGCGAAGAAAATCGCCTGATACAAGCCGATAAGGATGGGGAACTGTATCACCATCGGGAAGCAGCCGCCCGCCGGGTTGACCTTGTTCTCCCGATAGAGCTTCATCTGCGCCTGCGACATCTTTTCTTTGTCGCCCTTGTATTTTTCTTGCAGCTTTTTCAGCTGTGGCTGCAGCTGCTGCATGCGGCGGGATGATTCTTGCTGCCGCGCCAAGAGCGGGTAAGTCAAGAAACGGATGATGACCGTCAGCACAACAATCGCGAGCACAATATCCTGGTTCAGCAGGGCATAGAGCCATGCCAATATGGTGACAAAGGGGTTAAGAATCAAATCCCACATTCGGTCAAGCTCCCATCGATGGCTTATCGAGGATAGACCCAGGTCTGCCGCCCATCAATGCCGAAGGCGATGAGCAGCCGGGCGTCATGCACCGAGGTGACCAAGAGCAAAGGTTCGTCAATTTGCAAAGTTTCGCTGGGCTCCAGCAGCATCATATCGCCCAGCAGCTCGGGACGTTCGTCAATTTCGCGCGCGTTAATCAGCTCGCCATCGCGGCGGTCCAGCCAATAGACTTTGCCATCGCGCGAGGCGACGAATACGCGGTCTTGATAGACCAGCGGTCCCGCGCGGATGCCGCGCTCCGCGATTTGCCGCGACCAGCGTTCCATCAAGCCGCTTTCGGTATCCAAAGCATGTACGAAGCCGCTCAAATCGGCGACATATACAATGTTGTATTCATCAATCGCGGGGCTGCCCCAGACCCAATTCTGCGTTTCATAGTGGCTGAGGATTATGCCATCGAGAGAAATCTCGTAGAAGCTCTTGTTAAAACTGCCGACATAGAGCCGGTCATTGGCGAGCAGCGGCCTGGAGGCGACGCTGCCGCCGAGGTCCAGCGACCAAAGCAACTGCCCCGTTTCCAGCCGCAGGGCGTACAGATTGTGGTCGATGCCAGCGATAATGACCATATCGCCCGCCAGGAGCGGCTGCGCCCAGACGCCTTCTTCCGTGGGGAAGCTCCAGACTTCCTGCAAGTCTTGCAAAGAGCGCGCGCTGATGCCGCCATTTTGATAAGGCAGGATCATCAAGCCGCCCGCCACCAGCGGGTCAGCCACAACTTTGTCCGCCAGCGGGATTGAACGCGCTACCTCCGCGATGACGGAATCCACCTTCAAGAGCCGCCGGTTGTTATCAGCCACCAGCAAGGTCTCTTCATCAAGGCGCAGCGGCGCGGAATAAAATTGCGAGCCGTCATTGTCGCTGCCGCGCAAAGTCCAAGTGCGGGGGTTGTTGTCATTATCGCGCAAGGGCTGCCCGTTGATTGGGCTGATGAGACGGGCGGGCGCGCCATTGGCGGGCGTCAGAATCGACAGCTCATTGTTGTAGGCGATGGCAATATGGTCGCTGCCATCCAATTCGACCAGGCTGACGCTGGGCCAGCTCACGCCCATGCGGGCGCCGACGCAGCCCGTCAGCGCCAACGCCATGCACATCAGCACAGCGCAGAGCCACAATCGCTTCTTCCCGATACTGTTCAAGAATCACTCCTTTGGAGGAACTGGGTCATAGCCGCCCGAGTTCAAGGGATGGCAGCGCAGCAGGCGGCGGAAACCCAGCCAGGACCCTTTCAAAGCGCCATGCGTTTCAATCGCCTCATAGGTGTATGTCGAACAAGTCGGCGTAAAGCGGCAGGCTGGCGGCAGCAGGGGCGAAAGGAAGCGCTTGTAGAGCTTGATGATTTTTAGCAAAATCCACTTCAGCATTATCCGATTTTCCCGAGAAGCCCGGCTTTATCCAGCAGTCGCAATACTATACGGCGCATGGCGCGAAAAGGTTGCCCTTGCAGCTGTCGCCGCGCGACCAAAACGATGTCATAGCCTTGCTGCAGCTCTTTGTGCATCTCTTGTAATAGTGCGCGCAGCTGCCGTTTGCAGCGATTGCGCTGCACGGCGATGCCAAAACGCTTGCCGATGACGATGCCATAGCGATTGCAGGGGCCGGCATTCGCGCGAATATTTAGTATCATGGCGGGATGATAGAAGACCCTGCCAGTTCGGCGCGCGCGGGCAAAATCCTCGCCGCGGCGCAAACGCAAAGCCGATTTCATCAGCTACCCGGCGTTCCAATTCACCTTTTTGACATGGTTCGGCGTCACCGCGAGTTTGTGCCGCCCGCGCAGCCGCCGCGCCTTCAGCACATTGCGCCCGCCGCGGCTGCTCATCCGCTTGCGGAAGCCATGCACCCGTTTGCGCCGCCGCACCTTGGGCTGCCAAGTTCTTTTTGTGGACATCTGTCTCAGCCTCGATTTGAGTTGCCTTCATTCACAAGCGACCAGTATAGCCGAGCGCTGCCAGTCGGTCAACCGCGGCTTAAGGCGGCTGAGAATAGCGGCGGCTTAATGCGCCAGATATGTGCAGCTTGCCGTCAACTTGCGCTTGACGATGCTGTAGACTATCAAGTAGGATTGCCTTGGCGTGGAATTGCCGCGCCCACAATCAGAAAAAGCGCTCGCCGAAATGCGAACCATGCAACAGATACCATGCAACAGATACAAGGAATGATATAAGGTGCTGCCGGCGTTTCATTGGGCATACAGCTTTTCCATCGGTGCTGATGATATCGATAGTATTACCAACCTCTTATTGGAACAGGAAACGCCACTCTCCGCCGTCGAGCTTGCCACCGCGATAATCAAGCGGCGGGAAGAAAACGAACGGCAAAAGCTCAAAGATCAATACAAAGGCACAAAAGTATATCGCCCGCGGGAATGCTATGCCGTGGGCGACCGCCTGATGTTCGCGCATTTGCAGTACGCGACCGGCAAAATCGTCAGCTTCCGGCAGGGAGTAAGCCCCGAGCGGGCACCCATTACTATTGCCGCCGTCGAGTTTGATGAGGCGCAGGAGCATCAAGAACAAACTGGGGGGAGGCTCCGGGAATTTGTTGTCGCTTACCAAAGGGAGCACCCGCTCAATACCCAGAAGCTCAGCTTGCACCCGGGCTTAGCCGAACAAAAGTACTCTGTCGGCGACATTCTTGATGACCCGGATACTTCCATCGTCGAGCAGGTGAATGACGCGCTCGAAAATAATGCCGATCTTGTACGCCTCGCCGGCACCTGGTTCGTGCGCGAACTTATGCTTGAGGTGGACATCGGCTACATGCACCTGGCGGAAGCCGTGCTTGATATGCATGGCGGCGGACCGCTGCCGCCGGGGCAGATTTTGCAGGAAATCGGCGGCATCGGGGATGCGCCTGAGGCGCTGCAGGTCTTCTCGCTCAACTATTATATGAATCAAGACCCGCGCTTTGATGAGGTGGGACCCGCGGGCAAAGTCCTCTGGCATTTGACGAGCCTGCTGCCGCGCATGGTGATGCAGGTGCCAGCCATTTTGCAATATGAGCCGTTGGTCTATGACCGCAATGTGCTCAGCCGCGAAATGCGCCAGTTGGAATATGACCTGGACGATGAGCATTCGCCGGTGAAATCCCCGCGCCCGGACGGTGAAGTCAGCGTAACTTTGATTTTTCCGCATCGGCGCGTCGGCACCTTGCCGATTAATTCGGAAACGCAATTCATCTTCCCCGATGCCAAGACGCCGCGCATCGCCATCACCATGGTGGACGCCTTGGACAATCAGGAATATCCCTGCTGGGTTGTGCACGAGCATAAATATGTCTATGGCTTGGCGCCGCTGTATCAGAAGTATCATTTGTCGGTCGGCGCATTTGTCTATTTGACGCGCACCCGCAACCCCAGCCGCATTGAAATCGAGTTTGAGAACTTCAAGACGCGCTCGGAATGGTGCCCGGTGATTGACCCTGGCGCCGAGGGACAGATACTCATTCGCAATGAAAAACGGGCGATAGGCGCTGAGTTCGACGAGATGATTATCATTGGCGTACAGGGCTTAAAAGGGGTGGACGCGCTTAGCAAAGAAGTGCGGAAAAAAGGCGTTGCCATCACGCGCATTTTGCGCGGCTTGGTCGGCGAGTTGAGCAGCTTGAACCCGCAAGGCACAGTCCATGCCAAAACGCTGTACAGCGCGTTGAATGTGCTGCGGCGCTGCCCGCCGGGACCTATGTTCGCCACCTTGCTCGCCAATCCAGAGTTTGAATATGTCGGCGGCAACAATTGGAAACTCCGCGACTAGCCAGAAGGACCGGCTGATGTCTCTCAATTTTTTGAGCAAACCCACAGTCGAAACGAAATTCTATATCGACTACAGCTGGTGGGAACAAAGCCGGGACGACCTCAATGTCTATCTGCTGACGCACCTGACGCAAGAGCAGCAGCAGCAGCTGGAAGCCCGTGATTTGCGCGAAGTCTTTGATTATGTGCATCCGGAATCGGGCGAGGTCTTTCAACTGGATGCCATCGGCGTCGCTATCCGCGAGGCGGCGCGGCGGGACGATTTCATCGGCGGCAAAATGGCTTTGATTGACAGCGTCTTCCGCGCCTTGCTCTTCAAGGGCAACCAACCCCTGAGCGTGCGGGAACTGGCGGCAATCACCGGGCGGGAGGCGTCCACAATCCTCAAGACTATTGGCGGCTTGCGCGTCTATCGCGGCATCCGCCCGCACCGCGCCGCCCGGCGCAAGGCTGAGTGATGGCGAGAATCATCAACACCAACAGCCCCGGCAAACGGCGCAGCGCCTATATGCGCACAGGCGCGGAAATCTTGCGCCGGCTGAGCCAAAAGCGCGAAATCGACGCGGAAGCCAAAGACATGACCGCCATGCTGGTCTATTGCTTGCGCGGCATCGATGAAACTGTGGAAGAGTCCATCCGCGCTTGGGAGAAGCGGGGCTATTGGAAGAAGGCGGACGACTTCCAACAGAAATGGTGGTGGACGGAGGTGCAAGCCCGCGCCATCAACGATTTGGTGCAAGCGGGCAACTGGGAAGCATTGCCCGAGCGGCTGCCGCGGCTCTTCCCGCATTTTGCCGCCATCAACATCAAAAAGCTGACCCGCGACCCCAAAGCCTGGCGCGGCGCTCACGACAAGCTCATGCGGGAACAAGTTTCCTGACGCGCTGGCGCTAGGCAAATCACAGCATTCTTTGTATACTCTACCCAATGTATGCAGTCATTTTCTCTATGGAAGCCGGGTAGCCTATGAGCCTTGCGCAGGCGCAAGACCTGACGGTGGAAGAAATCCGCAAGCTCGCGCTGCCCATCGGCACCCATATTTTGTCGGGCGAGGGCTTGCTGGACACCCCTGTTTCCTGGACGACCGTCATCTACCCCACTGACGACATCACGGCTAAGGCGGTGCAGCGGTCGGAGCTTATTCTGGTGGCGCCAGCGCCGCACCCGCGCAATGCGCACAGCGATACCGCGCTTGTGCAATGGGCGAGCGAACGCCGCGCCGCGGCGCTGCTCTTTTGCCGCTGGGTTGGCACCACGGCTTTGGCGGAGGCAAAGGCGCGCAACCTGCCGCTGCTGGCATTGACCGAGAATGCGCGCATCCGCGAGCTTGAAAAGAGCATCATCAGCCTGCTTGTCAACCGCAAGGGGCAGCTGGAGCGGCGCGGCACCCAGATTTACCGCGAGCTGACGCAGATATCGACGCGCAACGAAGGCATGCACAAGCTGATAGCGGCGATGGCGCGCCTGAGCAAAAAAAATGTCATCGTGCAAGACAAGCGCTTGCAGCCCATATCCCAAAGCCTGCGTCCCGATTTCATCGACACCTGGGATGACATTGAAGCCTTCCTCAAGAAACAGGACAATCTGCCCGTCGAGCTGCACGACCGCCACCGCGTTGTTGAAGTCGACCCGCCGGTGCTGATGCAGGCATTGCCCATCGCCGGCGTGGCGCGGCTGGTGGCGCCAGTTGTCGCCAATAATATCGGGCGCGGCTACCTGTCTATCATTAGTCGTGAAAGCGACCTCGATGAAGTTGACCAATTGGTCTGCGAGCATGGCGCCGCCGCTTGCGCGCTGGAAATGGCGAAACAGAAAGCCGTCAACGAGACGGAAAAGCGACTGCGCGGCAGCTTCCTCGACCGGCTGCTGCTGGGCGACCTCAGCCAACAGGAGGTCATCCGCCAGGGCAAACGTTTCCGCCACGATATGACGCGGATGCATGTGGCATTGGCGCTGTGCTGGCGAGGGGAAAAGCCGCCTTCGCTGCGCCGGCTGGAGACGATGGTCAACGCCGCGGTGGCAGAAAACCGCGCCGCCGCGCTGGTATGGGCGCGTGAAAGCGAGCGGCATGTGGTGGTTTTTCACGCCACTGACCGCGAAAACCCAATCGACCACAGCCTCGGGCTGACCAATGTTTTGAGCAAAGCGCTCAATGCGCGCTATCCTGTCAACCGCGTCGCTATCGGCTTGGGGCAGGTCGCCTTTGATGTCAACGCTTGGCGCTTCAGCTATCGTGATGCGGCGCAAGCCATGGAACTGGCGGAGCGGCTGCACACCGATTTGCCGCTGTATATTGGCGATTTAGGCGTCTATCAGCTGATATTGGGGCTTTCTGACCGCGACAAGCTCAGCGATTTCTGCGATGCGACTTTGGCACCGATAGTCGAATACGACACGCGGCAAAATGGCGACCTCATCAAAACTTTGGAAGCCTTTTTTAACTGCCATGGCAACCTGTCCAAGACTGCGAAATCGCTGATAGTGCATCGGAATACCCTGCTCTATCGCATCAATCAGGTCAACACAATCGCCGGCATCGACCTCAACCGTCCCGAAACGCGGCTGGCGCTGCATCTCGCGCTGACGATTCGCCGCCTGGTTACCCAGGCCTGACAGGCGGCAACAGCGCTACACCGCAATTGGCATGGCGGGCAGCCGGCAGGATAGCATACAATGCAACAAGTCCATTGTGCAGGTTGCCTAGGGAAATGCGCATAATCGCTAGAAATTCCTTTAATGACGACTGCATGAGATTCTGGTATACTTGCATTGATATTTCTGTGTCCAGCGGCGGGCATAGTGATTTGGTTTGCGCCAGTATTCTTGTTAATTGTGCATTGCCCTTAGACTGTTTTGTCCACTAGCAATCCCACAGGTTATTGTGATGACAAGCCCAAACTACCCGCCCAGCGCTGACCCATTTGCCGATTTGCACGCAATCGACCGCGAGCATCGTGACGCTTGCGCCTTGATTTGTTCGCTGAGAAAAGGCGGGCAGGCGACGCATGGCAATGTCAAGCGCACTATTGAAGCGCTGACGCGCATGGGGCATCGGACTGGCTACATCAATGGCGAAGGTGACGGCGTCGGCATCCTCACCGATATTCCCCGTCAAATCTGGACGAAGCTGCTGGCGCGGGCTGGCTTGCGCTCTTCTTTGGCGACTGACCGCAACTTTTGGGTCGCGCATGTGATGATACCCGCGCCTGACCGCAGCCGCGCCCAATACATTGTTGATCAGCTATGCCGCCAGATTAGCGAAGAAGGGCTGCATATCCTGATTGACCAGCCGGGCAGAGTGAACCCCCAGGTGCTCGGTCCTAACGCGGAGCATAATGAGCCGGTATTCTGGCAGATTGCCGGCATCAACGGACAGATACCTTCCGAGCAGCTGGACCGGACGCTGTTTGAACTGCAGGCGCAGCTGGAGCGCGAGCTGGAAGTGCATTTTCCGTCCTTCTCGGCGCATAGCGTTGTCTACAAGGTGCAAGGCACAATCGAAATCCTGCGCCGCTATTATCCCGAATTGCGCGACCCCGACTACGCCTCGTCAATCACAATGGGGCATGCGCGTTACAGCACCAATACCAACCCCATTTTTGAACGGGCGCAGCCCTTCAACCTGATTGGGCATAATGGCGAATTTAACACCATCTCCCGCTTCCGCATCGAATCCGAAATGCTGGATATCCCGATGGTGGAAAACGGCAGCGATTCGCAAGATGTAGACCGCACCATCTACGCTTTGTGCATGCGCTATGGGCTGGATTTGATAGAGGCGATGGAGCATATCTTCCCGCCTTTTGAGCATGATTTGCTGCAGAATACGCCCGAAATCCACGAGATGTATGACGAGCTGCGCCAGTCCTTTGGTCCTTTCGCCCAGGGTCCCGCGGCGGTGGTCGCGCGCTTGGGCAACCAAGCCGTCTTCAGCGTTGATGCCTTGGGCTTGCGCCCGCTGTGGTACGGCGAGACCGAAAAGGAATACTTCATCACATCCGAGCGCGGCGTGTACGCGCTGGATTCGATGTCAGTCAGCCCGAAGCCGATGGCACCGGGCGAAAAAATCGCCATGACAATCAACGCGGGCACCGGCATCGAGGTGATGGACTATCCCGCGATTCAGCACTATGTCTACAGCAAATATCGGGAGCGCCAGCCCTATACCGCGGTCGCCGCCGGCATTTGGGATGCCCCCGCTGATGGGCTTGCCAGCCCGCCCAGCAGCAATTTCCCGCTGCCGCCCCCCACGAATGGCGGCGGACAATTCCAACTGGAAGCGGCACCCGTCGCCGTGCTGGAACGCAGCGCCGAAACTTCAATGCCCGCGCCCCCGCTGCCCTGGACGAAGTCTCCCATCAAAGTGAATGCCGCTGTGATGTCTGGCTTCGGCTGGGAGCGCTATCATGTTGAAATTGTTTCCAGCCTGGCAAAAAGCGCCAAGGAGCAAATCGGCTCGCTGGGTTGGGATGGTCCCATCGCGGCTATCAGCAACACGCGCGTCAACCTCGCGGATTATTTCAAAGAGACTATCGCTGTCGTCACTAACCCTTCGATTGACCGCGAGCGCGAGCAGGCGCAATTTTCTTCGCAAGTGCTGGTGGGCTGCCGCCCCGAGATTGCGGCTGGCAGAGACCAGGATGCGCAGTTGATTCGCCTGCAAACCCCGCTATTGCTGGAAGCGATCCCCGAACTTGAAGACAGCGAACTCCTGCGCGGCATCGCGGCTCGGCATGGCACGATGCTGCTGGGCGAATTGGCGGAAGTATTTGCGGGCAAGCTCGAAGTGCTTTCGATGGGCTGCGCCGCCGAGAGCATCGACCGCGCCATTGAGTCGCTGCAAAGCCGGGCGGTTGACGCGGTGCTGGCGGGCGCGGAATGTCTCATCCTGGATGACAGCGCCATTGCCGCCGGGGACGAGCTTTACATTGACCCGCTGCTGGCGGTGGCGGCGGTTGACAAAGCGTTGCGGCAGGCGGATAAAAGTCCAAACCTGCGCCGGCGCGTTGGCATCGTTGTGCGCTCGGGCGCGCTGCGCGATTTGCATGACCTCGCCATTTGCCTCAGCCTGGGCGCGAACGCGGTTTTGCCCTACGCCATGTATGCCGTCTGCCTGGGCACCGCGCCGCGCGGCTCCCGCAAGCCGCTGGTGCCCGAACAGGTCGAGACCGCGCTCGACAACAGCTTAAAGGCGATTCATGCGGGCTTGCAGAAAATCACATCAACTATCGGCTGCCACGAGCTGCGTGGCTATGGGCATAGTTTTGGCTCGATTGGCTTGTCCAAGAATATCGCGGGCTTGCTGGGCACACCGAATTATTTCGGCTCTACGGGTCGCGGCTTGACTTGGACCTCTTTGTATGACGATGCCCAGGAGCGCGCCCGGGAATTCCGCGGCAAGGTGCGCGCCCGCCTCAAAAATCCCGAACGCTTTTACCCGAAAATGTGGAAAAAAGCCGAAGCGGTGGCGCATGGCGAGTTAGACTTCGATACCTACACCGAGACGCTGCTCAACCTGGAAGAGAAAATGCCAGTGTCGCTGCGGCATATCGTTGGCTTGCGCGAGAGCCAGACGCCCATCACGCCCGAAGATGTCGATATCAGCATCAAAGGCTACGACATGCCGGTCTTGATTAGCGCCATGTCTTTCGGCTCGCAAGGGGAGCTGGCTTACCGCTCGTATGCGGAAGCGGCGCACCTGCTGAATATCATCTGCATCAACGGCGAAGGCGGGGAGATTCACGACTTGCTGGGCAGGCATCCGCGCAACCGCGGGCAGCAAGTGGCTTCCGGGCGTTTTGGCGTCAACATCGCCTTCCTCAACGCGGCGGATTATATCGAGATCAAAATTGGACAAGGCGCGAAGCCGGGCGAAGGCGGTCACCTGCCGGGGCACAAAGTTACCGAGCAGATCGCGGCGGTGCGCAGCACAACGCCTGGCATCGGCTTGATATCGCCCAGCAACAATCACGATCTCTATTCGATTGAAGACTTGGCGCAGCTGATTGACGAGCTCAAGACGGCGAACCCCCATGCCAAAGTTTCGGTGAAGCTGCCAGTGGTGCCGGGCATCGGCATCATCGCGGTTGGCGTTGCCAAAGCGGGCGCTGATATCATCACGATTACGGGTTACACCGGCGGCACTGGCGCCGCGCGCGCGCATGCCCTGCGTCATGTCGGCTTGCCGGCGGAGATTGGCGTGTGGCTGGCGCATCGGCATTTGATTCAAAGCGGTTTGCGCGATGATGTCGAACTCTGGGTTGATGGCGGCATGAAAAGCGGGCGCGATGTCGTCAAGATGGTCTGCCTTGGCGCCAATCGTGTCGGCTTCGCCACCCTCGCCATGGTCGCCTTGGGTTGTACGATTTGCCGCGGCTGCCAGGATGGCGATTGCCATGTGGGCATCACCACTCATGTCAAAACCAAAGAAGAGGCGGAAAAACGCAATTTCAAAGCCTTCCGCCCCTTTGAAGAACGCGGCTCGCCCGAAAGCATCGTCAAGATGTTTGACGAGCTTGCCGATGACATCCGTAAATGGACCGCCAAGCTGGGCGTGGCAAATTTGCAGGACATCGTGGGGCGGGCGGATTTGCTCTACCAGCGCTCGCATCAAGACCGCATCGACCTCTCACAGCTGCTGAAGCCCGTGCCCCGCGCCCAGAAGACGCCAGCGCAGCCGGGCGGACGCCGCATCACCCGCCCGCGCAACACCGTCAGCAAACAAATAACGGATATCGTCACTGAATATGTCGGCAAAGGCGAATTTGAGCTGACTTATGATGACGAGCAGGTGATGGCGATGGACCGCGCCTTGGGCACGCATTTGGCGGGCGCAATCAAACGCAAAGAGGTGCCTCAAGCCAATCGCATCCGCGCCATCAACTTGAGCTTCAGCAATTCCGCCATCCCCGGCAACGGGCTCGCCGCCTTCATTGATGAGCCGGTGCATATTCTCGTCGAAGGCGGCGCTCAAGATGGGCTGGGCAAATGCGCTGCTGGCAGCAAGGTTTCCATCCTCAAAGGGCTTAACCACAACGGGCGCCGCCTGGATGGCTCGGTGGGCAAGAGCTTCGCCTATGGCGCGCAGGGCGGCTTGTTCATCGTGCAGGGTGATGCCGATACCCGCGCTTGCATCCGCATGAGCGGCGCTGATGTTGTCTTTGGCGGCGAAATTTCCGCGCCGCTTAATGACAACCTCGGCGGTTTGGGCGCCCGCGCCAACCTCAAGGGCTATGCTTTTGAATATATGACCTCGGGGCGAGCGGTGGTTTTGGGCGATCCCGGTCCCTGGATCTGCGCCGGCATGACAGGCGGCGTCGTTTATCAGCGCGTCCAGCCGGAAATGGGCTTGACCGTGGATGCCATCCGCGCCCGCATCGCCGCGGGCTCCGTGGTGCAGCTGCAGCCGCTGGACGATGAAGGCGTACAAGACCTGCGCGAGCTGCTCAATGCCTATATCCGAACGCTGGAAGAAAATCATCAGTCGCAAGCGGCGGAACCGCTCTATGCCCTGCTGCGGAAGCCGGCTGATCACTTCATCAAAATCGCGCCGCCGATGGCGCACAAGATTGTCAACGAAAGCTAAGGCCGAAGGCATCAAGCCCGGGTGGTGCCGCCCCCGCCCGGGAGCGTCGCCAGCACCCGCTGCGTTTTCAGCGCCAGGTGCAATATCAGCCGGTTATCCGAATCGTCCAAATCCAGGTTGGTGAGCTCGGCGATGCGGTCCAGGCGGTAGACTAAAGTATTCCGATGCACATCAAGCGCCAGCGCCGCCTTTGCCATGTTGCAATTTGCGGAAAAATAGCCGCTTAAGGTGCGCACCAGGTCGCTTTGCTTGCGGGCGTCATGTTCCACCAAAGCACCCAAAGCATCGCGGTAGAATTGCTGCATCGTCGAGAGGTTTTTCTCTTTCAGCGCCAGCAAAAGCTGATACAGCTTCAAATCACCATAATAGGTTGTCGTCGCGCGCTCGCCCAGTTCATGGGCGATGCTCACCGCGTCTTCCGCTTCCCGGAAGGCTTCCCGCAGCTGTGACAAACCGCTGGCAGGGCGGCTGATGCCGGCGGATACCAAATCACTATTGGAGCGCGCCGCAAGCTCTTGGCGCAGCTCTTCTACCGTAGCCCGCCGCCGCGCCAAAGCTTTCGTCTCCGCCACAGCCACCGGATACATGGCGACAACAACATCGACGAATAGCCCGACTGCGCCTTCAATGCCGCGGCTGGACATATCGTCGCGCGCCATAGAAACCAGCGATTGCAGGGGCGGCGCTTTTCCATTAGCGGCATAAGCGCGAAAAATCGCGACCAAAAAATCGGCGTCCGGCTGGAAGCCCGCTTGCTGGGCGCGGGCGCGCAGCATGTTGTCATCCGCCGGCGTGCCACTCAGCCACATCTGAATCCAATCGCCGCGCGTCTGCTCCACCGCAGTCGCGATTGCCCGATTTTTTGCCATCTCTATCGCGCAGACATCAGCGCCATAGGTCAAGACCAGCCGGTCGAATTCGTTTAAGTTCTCCACGCGCTCAACCAGCGAAACATAACCCGCCACGCGCTTTTCGACCTTTAGCACAGCGCAATAGCCCAAGGGGCTCGCGCTAATTGCCCCGGGGATGGTCGGCGCTTCGCGGCTGAGCCAATCGCGAAAAACCTGGGAATCCAAAGCGGCTAAAGGCGCGCTGCCATTGGGGCTGCGCCGCCCGATATACGGCATGCCCTGCGTAACAACCCCGCCAGCGGCGTCATGAATCGCGATTAGTTTGCCCGTCGCGCGCGCCATGACCTGCAGCAAACTGTTCAAATCCCGGTTTTCCGCCGAGAGCCGCGCAAGCTGCCGCTGGATTTCGATGGCGCGCTCGGTCAGCCGGGCGGATTGGTTGACGATGAGGGCGTTTACCGCCCGTTCCACTGTGGTCAAGCTGGTGTCTTCGGGCGCGGTCAGCAAGGCGATGCCACAGTCATTCGCCGCTTCAACCGCCGCCGCCGCCACTTCGCCAGTGGCAAGCACCGCGCTAACGCCGACGCCCGCCAATTGCCGCAGCACGCCATCCAATGTCAAGCGGCTATCAAAACTGCGCAGAACATCCATGGATACCAGCGCCAGCTCCCCGCCGTAAATATCGGGGAAAACGGGCGGCTGCGCGCGAATGGTAACTGACCAATTTACTGTTGTCTCGGGGTCGCCTGCCGCGATGCTCGCGCCTAAGGGCAAAGAATAACGCAGCAGGGATTGTATAGTTACCGGGCTTTTATCTGCCATAATCAGAATGCCACTATCTCCTCATCTATTTGACATTCTCATACATTCGCTAGCACAAAGAATATACACTATCACCAATCATCAGTCAAGGATTTGTATTCATGCGCTAATAGTTTCTTAACGAAGTGAAAATTTTCCAGGGCGAATCAAATGATGAGATTCGCCCTCTGTGCAAAATACATAAAGCGGCGCATCTAGGGGACACGGCGCAAGCCGAGCGTCAGCTTCTCGCCTTTGACAGTGACGGTCTCGCTGAAGAAACCGGGCGCGATCTCATCCTGGCGCAGGTCTTCGGCAAGCGTCTCGGCGCAGATATAGCCGCCGAAACTCAGCATGACAGCTTCAATGGCGGCTGACGGGTCTCGGTAGACAAGTTCAATGCGGTCGTTCAAAGCGAAATCCGCCTGTTTGCGCATATTTTGTATGCGGCGGATAAGCTCGCGCGCCAGCCCTTCCGACAATAGCTCCTCGCTCAATTCGGTATCCAGCAGGACCATATAGCCGCCATCTTCGACCGCGCCTTTGGGCGCTTCAACACTGACTTTGACTTCGCATTCGTGATTTTCGATTTCAAAGCGGCTTCCATCAAGCTCCAGCCTGATGTTCTCGCCTTTCAGCAGTTTTTCCGCCAGCGGGCGGACGACATCCTGGCTGCCCGTTCGTAATGCTGATTGCACTGTTTTAAAGTCCCTGCCAAATTTGGGACCCAAATAGCGCGGCAGCGGGTTGAGGCTATAGCGGGTGGTGGCGGCGAAAGCGCTGGCTTCATCACTGCCCATAGCGCTTATTGACTTCAGATTCAGTTCGCTGCGCAGCAAGCCGCCATAGCGCTCCAGCACGGCGGCTTCCGCGACATCACGCAGCGCGAACTGCGCGCCGGCAAGCGGCTGCCGCACGCCCAACTGCGCCTGATTGCGCGCCGCCAGCCCCAGCCGCACCAGGCGCTGCACCAGTGCCATATCCGCCATCAGGGCTTCGTCAATCAGCGCTTCGTCATGGCGGGGCCATTGGGACAGATGCACGCTGTCCGCTGGCGCGCCCTTTGGAACAGCAACCAGATTGCGGTAGATTTCTTCGCTCAGGAAGGGCATGCTGGGCGCAAGCAAATGCGCCACTGTCGTCAAAGTTTCGTAGAGGGTGGCGTAGGCGGATGCCTTGCTGGTATCCGCTTCACTTTTCCAGAAGCGGTCGCGGCTCAAACGCACATACCAATTGCTGAGGCGTTCGACAAATGCCTCGATCGGGCGGGTGGCGTTTAAGGCATCGTAGTCTTCATAGGCGGCGCTCACCTTTTTGACCAAATTGTGCAATTCTGACAAGAGCCATTGATCCAGCAAATCCCGCTCGGCATGCGGCGGCGGCGTGTCAGTTGGCGTCCAGCCATCAATATTCGCGTAGGTGACGAAGAAGCTATAGGTATTCCACAGCGTCGACCAGAACTTCTTTATCACCTCATTCACGAGCTTGATAGAAAAACGGCGCGGCTCCCCTGGCGGTCCAGAGGTATACATATACCAGCGGAAGGCATCCGCGCCCGTTTCTTCCAAGACGCGCCAGGGGTCGACAGTATTGCCCTTGCTCTTGGACATCTTCTGCCCCTGCTCGTCCAGGATATGCCCCAGGCAGATGACATTGCGGAAAGCGACCGTCTCAAAAAGCATCGCGGCGATCGCATGCAAGCTGTAAAACCAGCCCCGCGTTTGATCTACCGCCTCGCAAATATAATCGGCGGGATGCTGCTCTTCCAGGATTTCGCGGTTCCGCTGCGGGTATGCCCACTGCGCGACTTGCATCGCGCCGCTGTCAAACCAGACATCAATCACCTCGGGGACGCGGCGCATGATGCCGCCCCCGCCATTCGGATTTTCGAAGGCGATTTCATCAACATAAGGGCGATGCAGGTCCAGCTCGTCCAGGTCACGCCCCGCCAGCGCGCTCAATTCTTCGACGCTGCCCACACAGAGCATCTCGCCTGAGGCATCATCCACCCATATCGGCAGCGGCGTGCCCCAATAGCGCTCCCGCCCCAGCGACCATTCCTTGAGGTCTTCCAACCAATTGCCGAATCTGCCCGCGCGCACATGGCTGGGCACCCAATTGACCGTATTATTAAGGTCAATCATCGTCTGTTTGTATTTCAGTGTGTTGATGAACCAGGTTTCGCGGGCGAAATACATCAAAGGCGAGCCATCGCGCCAATTATGCGGGTAGCTGTGTTCGTAGGTTTCCCGCCGATACATCAGCCCGCGCCGCGTCAAATCGCGGATGATGTGGGCATCGGCATCTTTGAACCACATGCCGCGGAAGTCTGTCGCCGCGTCAATGAAGCGCCCGGTCTCATCCACTGTAATCAGGACGGGCAAATCATGCTTTTGCCCGGTCGCCAAGTCATCCACGCCATAGGCGGGCGCGGTATGCACGATGCCGGTGCCGTCCGTGGTGCTGACATAGTCGCCAGCGACAACATAGGCATAGTCCTGCTTGACCGGCAGATAGGCATAAAGCGGCTCATAATGCCAGCCGAGCAAGTCGCGCCCTTTGTAGCGCTTGACCACTTTGCAATCGGCTTGCTCTTTTAATACTTCCGGCAGCAGCGCTTCCGCCAGGATGAGCTCTTCGCTGCCGTCCCCGTCCGCGGCAGGGACTTGCACTTGTGCATAGTCGATGTCCGCGCCGACCGCTAGCGCCGCATTGGCGGGCAAAGTCCAGGGGGTCGTCGTCCATGCCAGGAAAGACAGCCCCGGTTTGTCGCGCACGGGGAAGCGCACATACACGCTGGGGTCGACTATCGTCTTGTAGCCTTGCGCGACTTCGTGGCTGCTGAGCGGCGTGCCCGAAGAGGGGCTGTAGGGCACAACTTTGTAGCCGCGATAGAGCAAGCCCTTCGCCCAAAATTGTTTGAGAATCCACCAGACGCTTTCGATGAACTCGTTGGTATAGGTAACATAGGCATCGTCGAGATTCACCCAGAAGGCGGTGCGTTCCGTCAATTCTTCCCAAGATTTGATATGACGAAACACATTTTCCCGGCAGAGTTTGTTGAAGGCGGCGACGCCGTATTCTTCAATCTGCGCCTTGTTATCGAAGCCAAGTTCTTTCTCTACCTCAATTTCAACGGGCAAGCCATGCGTATCCCAACCGCCACGGCGCAGGCAATAATATCCCTGCATGACCTTGTAACGCGGAAACATATCTTTGAAGGCGCGCGACAGGACATGGTGGCTGCCGGGCTCGCCATTAGCGGTTGGCGGTCCTTCATAAAAGACGAATCGCGGCGCAGCTTCCCTGCCTTCTGTCGTGCGCTCAAAGACGCGGTTGGCGCGCCAAAATTCGATTTGCCGCTGCTCGAGCCGGTTGATGACTTCGCTGTTGACCTGCGAATGTACTGCCTTGAACATGACCTTGTAGTCTCCTTTATCCGATACGAATAGCAGTTTGCCGTCAACGCCTTACTCGCGCTGACGCCGCATCGGACCTGCAATCTGCCGCGGCGCGGGCACAGAAGCTGGCGACACCACGGTAGCACCTCCTTGCTATCACAGTTTCACTGAGAAGTCGATTGCCGCCAGCATTATGGCGGCAGCGGCGCGGGAACGGAAGGGCGGAATGCTTGGACGCCTAGCCCGCGCGAGCGAGCCAGTCAATTGCCGAGCGCAGGTGCGCGCTGTAGGGGGATGGTGCGTATTTCGCCGCTTCGGCGCGCCAATGCCGCAGCGCCGCATCCCTGGGCAGCGCCTCGCGATTGGGCTCTTCCTGATGCTCGCCGAGATAATAGCCCAGCAGCCGCCGCTTCGCCGGTTCCAGCGCCAGGCTGGCGCGCGCCGCTTGAAAATGTTCGCGCGCCTGTTCCTGATCACCCAAGAGAAAATAGCATTGCCCTAATTCAAAACTGACGCTAGCGGGCGCGCCAGCCGCTTGCGCCCGCTCGATGAAGGCAGCCGCTTGAGCGTATTCACCGCTGACCAGAGCGAGCAAGCCGCGGCTGTACAGCGCCAGATGATGGCGCGGCTTTAGTTCCAGCGCCCTTGCCAAAGCCCGGCGGCAGTCATCAAATTTGCCGAGATGCCGATAGCAATTGCCCAGCAGTACCAGGGCATCCACCGATTCCCGCCTGCCCGCGGGGACCGCCTCAAGAATTTCCCGCGCCTGGTTGTATTCGCCGGCGATAAAATGCTGCTGCGCCTGATGATAAGGGGAAAGCGCGCGCCGATTGCCCCAGAGGAAAAGCAGCTGCAAAGTCAGCAAGGTACCGAAAGCGCCAATCCGCGCGGGGAAGCGCAGCGCATCAGGACCGCCGAAGGCAAGCAAGAGCAAGAATACGAGCAGTATGACAGCAAGCGCCAGCGACCATTTGAGCGGCGCCTCCCACTCTGGCAGCCGGCGCAGCAGGTCGCGCGACAGCTGCAGCAGTATCATGCGCTATCCCTTTTTTCCCGCTCTTCGGCAATCGTCAGCTCGATCTTTTCGATCTCATAATGCAGCAAGCTGCCATAAGCGGTGCCGCCCAAGGCGCGCAAGGTGGACTTCCAGGCTTGCAAACCATGCGCTGTCGCCACCATGCGCCGCGTCGCGCGCTCGGCATTTTTTTCATCGCCGATTGTTTGATAATAGCGCGACAGGTAATAATTGACGCGGACGGCGTACATCGATGGCATTGAATACAGCGCTGACAGCTTAAAAGACTCTATCGCCGAATCGTGCTCGCCCGCCAATTGCTGCACAAAGCCCAGCTCCGCCCAGATGATGGGTTGGGTTGGCGAGAGCTGCGCCGCCGTCTGCAAGGCGATTGCCGCCTCGCCATAGCTGGCTTGCATGCGATAGCCATTCGCCAGCGTCATATACGCGCCGGCATCGCCGGGGAACATCTGCACCGCGCGGTCGGCGGTTTCCTGCGCCTTCGCCAATTGCCCGTTATAGGCGTAGGCGCTCGTCAAAAGCATCAGCAAATCGGGCGTGATTTTGCCGCTGGTCAGCACGCGCTCCAAGAGGCGTATAGCTTGGGGGAATTGCATCTTTTGGATGAGGCGGTAGGCTTCGCCATAGCCAGCGCCATACTTGCGGGATTGCCGGGCGAGCAAAATGCCGACAAGCAAAAAACCCAGCAAAATCATAATCGCGGACAGGCACAAGCCCGCCAGCGACATTTGCGCTACTGGCGAAATGTATTCATCAAAGGGCTGCGTGATGCCATCGGCGAGTTCAATCAGCACACCCAGGACAAAGACAATAAAACCCAGCGCGGACAGGGCGACGCAAACAAATACGGCAACCCAGGCGATGATGCGGCGGATAGACATAACTCGCCCCGCCTAGCGCCGCTCGGGCTTTTCGCCCGTGATAAGCTGGCGCGCCTGCTCAATGTCTTCGCTGAGCACATCGCGCAGGGCGACCGCTTCCTCCGCGCTCATAATCACTTGCCACTCCTCTAATCCCGCCCGCTCGCGGCGCAGCGCCGCAAGGCTCTCGGCGACCGCTTGACTGTCCCCCAAGCGCTTGAAGGCTCGCCATAAGTATAATTGAGCGAGCAGCCGATGTCGAGAATCCGGTATGCCCGCTTCAAGCGCGCGCTGGGTATGTGTGATGGCGGCATCGCTCGCGGACAGGCGGTCTTCGATCATGCCCAGGTTATACGCCGCCACCCATTCCGCCGGCGCCAGCTCGAATGCGCGCTCCGCTGCCACCCGCGCCTCGTCAAAGCGCCCCGCCTGCAAAGCCACCTCCGCCAAGCCGTTATAGGCGACGGCGGATTCGCTATCGAGCGCGGTCATGCGCTGATAATCGCGGCGCGCCGCTTTGATATTGCCGGCGAGGCGATGCAGCTCGGCGCGGAAGCGATAATGCTCGGCGCGGTCCGGCTCATTTTTGATATGTTCCGTCATCGCGGCGATGGCTTGGGCATAGTCGCCTTTGCGCATCGCTTTTATCGCCAGGCGATATTGCCGCGGTCCCGTGATATTGCGGAAAATGAAGATGCCAGCGACAATCCAGCCACAGCCCGCGCCGATGAAAATCCCGCTGAGATGGGGCGCGACCAGCGAGCCAAGCGCCATCAGCAGCAGTGACGGAACGATAATCGCCAGCCAACGCTTTTGCTCTTCGCTCGGCAGCCGGCTCATGATCAAGGCGGCGGCGCCAAGGACAAATGCCGCCAGCAGCAGGGTTTGCAAGATAAGAGCGCCCTCTCCGCCGTCAGAAAAAACGCTGAGCGCCAGGCTTGCCAAACCTGTCACGCCCAGCAGCGCCAGCAAAGCGCGGAAATGGCGCGGACCCAGGAAGATTTGAAAACGCTTGAGCATGCTGCCGCCTGCCAACTGTAAAAACGCTACGCCGGTGGCGCGGCGTAATTGCTGATTTGAACGCTCATTTCGCTCTGCTTATAGGCGCTTACCCGCCGGATAATCACGCCCCGTTCATCAATCCAATAGGCAGCGGCGCGATTTGTATATCGGTAGCGCCGCGTTTGTATCCGCCGCCGCCCCAGGGCAAGCGCCTCGCGGCCGGCAAATTCCACCGGCGGGCTTATCGTCTGCACTATCCCGGGGAAAAGCCGCCAATGCTCAAACATAGGCACAAAGAGTGACAGCGGCTGCCCGCCCTGCCGCGCCATGGCTTCGATAGCGCGCCCACGGAAAAACAGCAGCGGGAGGTCTATCAGCGTAGCCGGAGGCAATGCCATTTCGCGGTATTCGCGCGCCGCCTCGTTCAGCCGATAACCCACCTGTATGCGCCCTGATGCCAGCTGATAAGTCGCCTGCAGCCGCTGGATGCTGCCCCCGGCGCGCCCATTTTCGTAACGCAGGTCAAAGCGCGCCAGCGCCCCATCCCGCTCCAGCAGCGCTTCCGCCAGGATAGAGCGGTCTTCTTCGGCAATTGCATTCAGGTCAACGCGCAGCATACGCTCGCCATCCGGCAGCGCGTGCAGGGTCCAGGCTTCTGTTTTCGCCAGTGGCTTCCCATCTTTGAAGAAGCGATAGCAGCCGCTGGCGACAAAGCGCTCGTGCGCCTGCACCGGGTGCAAGCGGCGCATCAATCCGAAATCTCCACATAAATCCGTTTGTTGATGCCGCCTTTGCTTTTGGTTTTTGTGATGCGTATTGTGCCAATCTCCCGCGTATTGGCGACATGAGTGCCGCCATCCGCTTGCAGGTCCAGCCCGACAATCTCCACCGTGCGCACTTCGCTGATAGTCTTGGGCAGAAGATTGATCTTCGTGCGGATTAAATCGGGAATCTCGAAAGCCTGCGCGCGCGGCAAAATCGCGATTTTGACAGCTCGCGCCGCCACCACTTCGAGGTTGATATTTTCTTCAATCTCGCGCACGACAGCGGGCGCAAGGCGCTCAAATTCAAAGTCCATCCTGCCCGCCAGCACATCCATATTGCCGCCGGTGACGCTGGCGCCATAATCCCGCCAGACGACGCCGCAGAGCACATGCATCGCCGTATGCGTGCGCATGATTTTGTAGCGCCTCTCCCAATCAAGCTCGCCCCGAACGCGGCTGCCAATGGGCGGCAGCTCCTCCCGTACGCAATGCACATTGCCGCGGCGCGCAGTTTTTACCCGATAGCTGACTTCGCCAGCGCGCAGCCAGCCCTGGTCGGGGAGTTGCCCGCCGCCGCCTGGGTAAAATGCCGTTCGCTCCAGCAGCAGCCCATTAAGTTCGCGGTTGTGAGCAACAACCGCCGCGTCAAATTCCTTGACATAACTGTCTTTTAAGTATATCTGCTCTGTCATTCGCCCTCCTCGGGGATTTCCGCGCGCATGCGCAGCAGCGTCGTCTCGCCGCCAAGCGCCGCCCAAAATGCCAGCGCCTGCCGGTTCTGGGCGCTGACATGCCATTCAAACTGGCGCACCCCGCGGGCGCGAAACCAGAGCGCCAGGCGCTCCACCAGCGCCCGCCCCAAGCCACGCCGCCGATGGCTTTCCGCCACAAAAATATCGGAGAGCAAACCGCTGCGCAGCGGCTGGAAGAAGCCGGTCGTCAAATCCGCGATGAGGCCGCAGGCATAGCCGACAACCGCGCCCTCCGCTTCCGCCACCAGCAGGCGCGCCTGCGGGTCTTCCAGGCGTTCGCGCGCATTTTGCGCATAGAGCGCCGCGCCATGCGGAGTCGGGCGGAACATCACAGGGTCGAACTCGGCGTGATATGCCACCATCTCCAGCCAAAGCTCGCCGATGCGCTCGGCGTCAGCGCTGTGCGCCAGCCGAATCATAGCGCCAGCCAATACTGACGCGCGCGCAAGTTTGCCCCTTGGCTTTGCCAAAAGGCATCTTCTACTGGATAGCGCGCCGGCACCGCCACTTGCAGCATGGTGATGTCCCGCGCCCGCAGCCAATCCCGCGCGCATTCCAGCAATTTGCCGCTCAAACCAGCATGCGCTTGATGCAGGTCCAGCGCCATCGCGGCGAGCGCGCCCAGCCGCTCGGGAGTGGTGCCGGGCTCTCCGCGCATGATGGTAACCACGATGAAGCCTATCAGGCGCTTGTCGGCATAAGCGACCGCAAAGAGGCAGTCTTCCGCCGCCAGCCATTGACGGGCGCTGACGCTCCAGGCGGCGGCATCCGCCAGCGGCATATACGAGGCATCCGCCTGCTGCAAGAGCCGCAGGCGCTCTTGCCAGAGCGCGGCTGCCGCCGCCAAATCAGCTTCTGCCGCTGGTCCTATCCGCATGTGAGTTCCTGCCAGCCGAGTCAACGCTAGCATACCAGCGCCGCGCGGCAATTGCCATAACGATAGCGCGGCGCGGGCAGTTTTCGGTACAATGGGGCGTATAGGGTATAGTCAGCCAGGCGCAGCGGCTGGCTTGCCAAATGCTCGGCACAAACAGAAAGGGGATACCATGTCCAATCTTCCAGCAGCCGAAAAAGTTGGACAAGCGTGGCGTCTGCACCGCGACGGCGATAATCAAGGCGCGGCACGCGCCTTTGAGGACATCATCGCCAGCCACCCGGATAGCGTTGACGCCCTCTATGGCTTGGGCTTGACGCGCAAAGCCACTGGCGATTTTGCCGCCGCCGCCGATGCCTTTCAGCAGGCGCTTGATACTTCGGAGCAGGCGGTTGCCGCTTTGAAAGTCACGGCGCAGGCAGAGGGTCAACTGGGCGATAATGACCTGGAGTCCAATGCTGATGACAGGTATATGATGCTCACGCGTATGTTGGAGCAGCGCCTCGCCGATGTCCGCGCGCCCAGCGCCTGACAGACGCCCGTGCAGAAGCAGGAGCGGCTTGAACGGACGGTAGCGGGCGAGCCTGTCGATCGCGCGCCGGTCGCCTTGTGGCGGCACTTCCCCGGTGACGACCAGCGTTATAGCGATCTCGCCCGCTCGACACTCGACTTTCAAAACGCCTACGACTGGGATTTTCTGCGGGTTATGCCGTCGCGCCTGTTTCAAGTTGTTGATTATGGCATCCAGGATATATGGCGCGGTGATTTGCGCGGCTGGCGTGAAGTCAGTAAACGCGCGATTCGGCGCTCCCTCGATTGGACGGACCTGCGCCCGCTTTCGCCGGCGCGCGGCGCTCTGGCGCGGCAGGTGGAATGCCTGCGTTTGCTGAGCCAAGCGCTCGCCAGCGAAAAAGTGCCGCTATTGCAGACTGTGTACAGCCCCTTCGTCCAGGCGATGCAGCTGGCGGGCAGACAGAAAACATTGCGTGACCTGCGCCTGCGCGCTGACCGCCTGCGCACGGGCTTAAATCATCTGACAGAAAGCACGATCCGCTTCCTGGATGCGCTGCGCAAATTGCCAGGAATCGCCGGGATCTTCCTGGTAACCGCCGCCGCCAGCCACGATGTGATGCCGGCGGAAGAATACGCCGCCAAGATTTTGCCGCATATCAAAAGCATCTTTGCCGCGCTGCCGCCGCATTGGTGGCTCAACATAGTGCAGGTGGGCGGTACCGCCCCGATGCTGCGGCTGTTCTCGCAGCTGCCGGCGCAGGCGCTGCACTGGGAGGCGCGTGCCAACAGCGGGGAGCTGGCGGAGGTGAAGACTTTCTTCCCAGGCGCGGTCTGCGGTGGGCTGCACGACTATGACGACCTGCTGCAAGGCAGCCCGGCGCTGCTTAGCTCGGTGATTCACGACGCGCTTATCCAGACCGAATCGCGCCGCTTCATATTGGCAGGCAGCGGCGCTGGCTATGTCTCGACGCCGCTCTCAAATTATCGCGCGGTGCGCAGCATCGTAGAAAGCCAAGCCTGACGGTGTCGCTGCGTGTCATCGCCGGGCAAGCCCGCGGCAAAAAGCTGAAAGCCGTGCCGGGGGCGCAGACCCGTCCCATCATGGACCGCGTAAAAGAGGCGCTCTTCAGCATCCTCGGCAGTGGGGTGCAAGGCGCGAGTTTTCTCGATCTCTTTGCTGGCACCGGCAGCGTCGGCATCGAAGCCTTGAGCCGTGGCGCGGAGTTCGCCTTGTTTATTGAAAAGCAGCGCGGCGCGTTGCGCGTCATACACCACAATCTCGCGCACACAGGGCTCGGCGAGCGGGCGCAAGTGCGGCGGCGGGATGCCTTCAGCCTGTTGAAGCAGGCTCCCGTCCGCCACTTTGATTTCATTTTTGTGGCACCGCCGCAGTACCAGTCGATGTGGCTGAAGACTTTGAGAACGTTGGACGGTAATCCTGATTGGCATAATGAAGATTGCACCATTATCGTGCAAATTGACCCGGCAGAATTCGACGATGCGGCGGAGTTCGCCCACCTCCAGCTGCTTGACAGGCGCGCCTACGGGCGCACGCTGCTGCTCTTCTATGGTTTTCAGCAGCGGGAGTAAGCCTATGCGCGGGCAGCCTGCTCCAGCAGGAATGCTCGCGCTTCGTCCACTGATTTCACCGCCCGCGTTACCTGCGCCTCGCGCAGCGCAGTCAGCAGCTCGCCCACGGCGGGACCGGGCTGTATGCCCAGCAAATCACAGATATCCCGCCCGTCTAGCAGCGGCGGCGGGGCGACTATTTCGTCATAGCGGTTGAAATAAGTATCGAGCAATATCGTGACCGCCTCTACCAGCCGCAGCCATTCCGCCTGCGCCAGGTCGCCGCGGCGGCTGCCCAACATTTGGGCGCAGCCCAGCAAGATGGCGTCAATGCCGTTCTCGCCCAAACGATGCCAAAACCGATGCTGCGCCAGCGGCGTCCAGCTTTCGCGCTCGCCGATTTCGGCATAATGCTGCAGCGCCACCGCCAAACCCCGCATTTCAGCCTTGCTCAAACGCAGTTGTTCCGCGCTGGCGCTGGCGCGCTGGCGGGCTGATAACGCATCGCCGCGATGCAGCAATGCCGCCAGCAGCAGCAGTTGGCTGTGGCTGCGCCCGTTGCCATGCTTGCGGCTGATATGCCGCTGCAGCGCGGCGCGGAAGCGGTCTAGTTGCATCACCAGCGTACCCAGGTCAAAGGCGGCGGCGGTATTGTCCGTCCGCCGCTGGCTGATAGCTTTGAGGATTGCGGATAACCTGTCGACCACCGACAAAGTCTCAGCCAAGCCGGCAGCCGGCAGCGCCGCCGCGGGCAGGATATAGTCCAGCAGACTCAAATGCTGCAGCACGCGCAAACCGCGCGCCGCCCGCTCCAAGCCGAGCAGCTTAAAGAACTCGTCGCGGATGCGCTCTCCCGATACCTGCTTCAAGCCGGCGGCATGGCGGCGGATATCCGCGCGGGTTGCCGGCTCCAGCTTGAGCTGAAATTGCGCGCAGAAGCGCACAGCGCGCAATGCGCGCAGCGGGTCAGCGGCAATCGCGGCGGGGGAACAGCGGCGCAGCGCTTTATGCCGCAGGTCTTCTATGCCGCCGAGGGGGTCAACAAGCCGCTCGATATCGCCCAGCAAATCCGCCGCCATCGCATTCATCGTGAAGTCGCGGTCGCGCAAATCCGCTGCCAGCGTCGCGCCGCGGAAGCGGGCAAAATCTATGGCGATATCGGCATCAGGCGGCGGCAGGAACACACGAGCCACTTCACGCTCGCGGTCCATGATATACAGCGCCCCGCCCAGCCTGTCAGCGACAGCGCGCGCCAATGCTATCGAATCGCCCGCCACCGCAACATCTACATCAAGTATCGGCGCGCGCAGGTAGGCATCGCGGACAGCGCCGCCGACTAGATACACGGGATGCTGGACATCCAGGCGGCGTAGCAAATCCGCCAAATCGCGGACGAAGGGGGGCCAGAGCAAACGCGCTTGTGGCTTAGGCATCGGGTGGGATATCGCCCCTTGCCACACCGACAAATGGCAAGTTGCGGAACTTCTCGTCGTAATCCAACCCGTAACCAAAAACATATTTATTTTCGATATCGAAGCCCACATAATCCAGCTCGATTTCGACTTCGCGCCGCGATTGTTTGTTGAGCAAGGCGCAGAGTTTGAGGCTGGCGGGCTCGCGGTTTTCCAAAGTCTTAATCACAAAGGACAAGGTAAGCCCGCTGTCGATGATATCTTCGACAACAAGCACATGTTTGCCTTGTACATCCATGCGCAAATCCATGTCAATGCGCACGGAGCCCGATGACTGGCGGGCGCCGACGCCATAGCTGCTGGCAGCCATGAAGTCAATCATGTGCGGGATATGAATTTTGCGGGACAAATCCGTCAAGAACATCACGCCGCCTTTGAGAATGCAGAGCAGCAGCAAATCGTCGCAATCGGCATAATCGCGGTTAATCTGCTCGGCAAGCTCGGAGATGCGCCGCTGCAAGCGCGCTTCGTCAATCAGGACTTCCGCCAAGAGTGCCTCATAGGCATGCGCCATCGTGAAAACCTCGCTCTATTTCGCCACCGGGGCGGCTTGATACTGCGCTTGCAAGCTGCGGACAGTCAAGGGCTTTTCGCGCATGCGCCGAATGCCTTGCACCGAAGCCGCCGCCGCGCTCATAGTTGTAACAATTGGGATGCCCAAGGCATAGGCTTGGCTGCGGATGGCGATGCCGTCCGCGTGCGCCTGGCTGCCCAAGGGCGTGTTGAGTATCAGGTCAATTTCGCCCGCCTGCATCGCGTCAATGATGTGCCAACTGCCTTCCGAGAGCTTGTTGATAGCGCTCGCCTCGATGCCCATGCGCATGAGCCAGCGCGCCGTGCCCGCTGTGGCGACAATCGCAAAACCCAGCCGCCGCAGGTCACGCGCGATCTTCGCCACAACCGGTTTATCAAAGTCGTTGACGCTGATGAAGATTGTGCCTGCCGCCGGCAATGGCGTGCCTGCCGCCGCTTGAGACTTGACATAGGCGTGCCCGAAGCTCGCCGCCTGCCCCATCACCTCCCCGGTCGAGCGCATTTCTGGTCCCAGCCGCGCATCCACCCCGGGGAATTTCTGAAACGGGAACACCGCTTCTTTCACATAAAATCCCTTGACGGCCGGCTCTTCCAGGAAGCCCAAGCCCGCCAGCGATTCGCCGGCGGCAATCTGCGCGGCATAGCGCGCCAGCGGCTTCCCGGTCACTTTGCTGATGAAAGGCACCGTTCGGCTGGCGCGCGGGTTGACTTCCAGCACATAGACCTCGTCGTCCTTCACAGCGAATTGGATATTAAACAGCCCCTTCACGCCCAGCGCCAGCCCGATGCGCCGCGTATGCTCGCGGATAACATCAAGGTGAAAATAGCTGATCTTGTAGGGCGGCACAACACAGGCGGAATCGCCGCTGTGTACGCCCGCTTCTTCGATCTGCTGCATGATGCCGCCGACGGTCACGGCTTCGCCATCGCAAAGGGCATCGACATCAACTTCATAGGCATCTTCGAGGAATTGGTCAATCAAAACCGGATGCCCATCCCATTGCACATTGTCGTCCAGCCATTGCAGCAGTTGGCGCTCGTCATAAACTATCGCCATGCCACGCCCACCCAATACATAACTGGGGCGCACCAAAACGGGATAGCCGATGTCAGCGGCGGCGGCCGCGGCACCTTGCCGCTGGCGCGCAGTTGCGCCCGCCGGCTGACCGATATCCAGCTCGCGCATCAACTGGTTGAAGCGCTCGCGATCTTCGGCGAGGTCGATGGTATCCACCGGCGTGCCCCATATCGGCGCGCCCATAGCCTTTAAATCCCGCGCGATGTTCAGCGGCGTCTGCCCGCCGAATTGCACGAGCACCCCGGAGGGCTGCTCCCGGTCGACGATATTCATCACATCTTCCGCCGTCAGCGGCTCGAAATAGAGCCTGTCGGCGGTATCGTAATCGGTGCTGACGGTCTCGGGATTGCAGTTGACCATGATGGTCTCATAGCCCAGCTCCTTCAAAGCGAAGCAGGCATGAACGCAGCAATAATCGAACTCAATGCCCTGTCCGATGCGGTTGGGACCGCCGCCCAGCACCATTACTTTTTTTCTGTCGCTGGGCGCGGCTTCGTCTTCCGGCTCATAGGTCGAATAGAGATAGGGCGTGAGCGCCTCGAACTCGGCGGCGCAGGTATCCACGCGGTAGAAATTCGCGCTGACGCCTTTTGCCTTGCGATGGGCGCGCACGGCAGCGGCATCAGCGCCCGTCAGCTTGCCAATATAAGCATCGCTGAAACCATATTGCTTGAGCTTCAGCAAGTCGGATTGGTCCAGCTGCGGCAGGCGCAGGTCTTTTTCCAGCACAGCGCTGTGCAGCGCCATCAGCTCTTGCATTTGCTGCACAAACCAAGGGTCAAAGCGCGTTGATTGTACAATCTCCTCAAGCGGGGCGCCTTCGGCAATAACGGCGGCGACTTGGAAGAGCCGCTGCGCCGTGGGCACACGCAGGACTTCTGGCGAGAGCGCCTCGTCCGCCTGGCTGCCGAAGCCGTCAATGCCGATATCAAGCGAACGCACACCTTTCTGCAGCGCCTCCGGGAAGGTGCGCCCAATCGCCATCACTTCGCCGACAGCTTTCATCTGCGGACCCAGAACGGGGTCCGCGCCGGCGAACTTCTTAAAATCCCAACGCGGGATTTTGACCACGATATAATCCAATGACGGCTCGAAGCTGGCGGGCGTCTGCTTCGTGATGTCGTTGGGAATCTCGTCCAGGCTGAAGCCGACAGCGACAAGCGCCGCAATCTTGGCGATGGGGAAGCCGGTCGCCTTGCTCGCCAGCGCCGAGGAGCGGGATACGCGCGGGTTCATCTCAATCACATAGACTTCGCCATCGTCAGGGTTAATCGCAAATTGCACATTCGCGCCGCCAGTTGTGATACCGACGCGGTCAAAAATCTGGCGGGACATATTGCGCAGGCGCTGGATTTCTTTGTCGGTTAAGGTTTGCGCCGGCGCAATCGTGATGCTGTCGCCGGTATGCACGCCCATCGGGTCGAGATTTTCTATCGAGCAGACGACCACAAAATTGCCGATAGCGTCGCGCATCAGCTCCAGCTCATATTCTTTCCAGCCCAGCAGGCTGCGGTCCACCAGCACCTCGCCGACCGGGCTCTGGCGGATGCCATTTGCCGCCACCTGCCGCAGCTCAGCCGCGTCATACGCGACGCCGCCGCCGGCGCCGCCCATCGTATAAGACGGGCGAATGAGAACGGGATAGCCAATCTCATCCGCGAAATCCAGCGCCGCGTCCACGCTGCTGACAACTTTGCTGGCTGGCACTTTCAAGCCGATTTCACGCATAGTCCGGTTGAAGAGCAGCCGGTCTTCCGCCAGTTGGATGCTCTCCAGGGTGGCGCCAATCAGCTCGACATTATGGCGGTCCAGCGCGCCGCTGTCCTTCAGCTGCACCGCGAGATTGAGCGCCGTCTGCCCGCCCACAGTCGGCAGCAGGGCGTCCGGCTTTTCGCTGGCGATGATTTTCTCGCAGATGTCGGCGGTCAGCGGCTCGATGTAAGTGGCATCGGCGAATTGCGGGTCGGTCATAATCGTGGCGGGGTTGGAGTTCACCAAAATGACGCGATAGCCCTGCGCCTTCAACGCTTTGCAGGCTTGCACGCCGCTGTAATCAAACTCGCAGGCTTGCCCAATCACGATGGGACCAGAGCCGATAATAAGAATGCTTTTGATGTCGCTGCGTTTTGGCATCGGCGCTTCGTTCTCGATCGGGTTCGCGCGGTTTAGCTTTTGGCGGCGGCATTTTGACGCACTGCCGCGACAAATTCATCAAAGAGATACAAAGAATCGTGCGGTCCCGGCGAGGCTTCTGGATGATACTGCACGCTGAAAGCGCTTAAATCACGGTGGCGCAAGCCGGCGACAGTATTGTCATTGATGTTGATATGCGTGATTTCGCCGCCATTCAATGCGCTATTGGCGGCAACGGCAAAACCGTGATTATGCGCCGCGATTTCGACTTCGCCGGTCGCCAGATTTTTCACCGGCTGGTTGCCGCCACGATGCCCAAAGCGCATCTTTTCGGTCGCGCCGCCCAGCGCCAGCGCCAATATCTGATGCCCCAGGCAGATGCCAAACAGCGGCAGCTTGCCCAAAAGCGCCTGGACATTTTTGATGGCGAAGTCAAGCGCCGCCGGGTCGCCTGGACCATTGCTCAAAAAAATGCCCGCCGGCTTGAGCCGCAGGATTTCCGCCGGCTCGCTGCGCGCGGGCAGGACGCGCACTTGCAAGCCGCGGTCCGCCAGCATGCGCAAGATATTACGCTTGATGCCAAAGTCATACGCGACAACCAGCGGCGCAGCCGCCGCCGGGCGGGCGTCGCCATACCAAAGGGCGTCGCTGCCTTCCGTCCAGGTGTAGGGCGCGCCTGTCGTAACATCATCGACCAGATTCGCGCCCGACATATCAAGCGAGGCGCGCGCTATCTTCACCAGCGCCGCTGTATCCGCCGCCGCCGCGCCATGCGCCAGCGCCGCGCGCATAACGCCTTTCTCGCGGATATGCCGCACCAGCGCCCGCGTCGCCACGCCAGTGACGCCGATAATGTTGTTTGCCTTCAGGTAAGTCGCCAAATCGCCGCGATTGCGCCAGTTGCTGACAATCGGGCTGAGCGAGCGCAGGACAAATCCCGCCGCCCACACACGCGCGGATTCGGGATCTTCCAGGTTGATGCCGGTGTTGCCGATATGCGGCGCCGTCATCGTTACAATCTGCCGATAGTAAGAAGGGTCGGTGAGGATTTCCTGGTAGCCGGTCATCGAAGTGTTAAAGACGATTTCCCCGGTAGAAATGCCAACAGCGCCGAAGCCCGCGCCCGGGAAAACCCGCCCATCCTCTAAAGCCAGCGCCGCTTGCATCGGGGCTTCCCCTTTAGGAGCGATAATCGCCGTTGATTGAAATATAATCGTGGCTGATGTCGCAGGTCCAGATGGTGGCGCTGCCTTGCCCCAAGCCGCAATCCAGCGTGAAGGTCATCGCCGCGCCCGCCATTATCGCCGCCGCGTCCGCCTCTTGATAGTCGGTCGGCATGCCATTATGGAATATAAGCAAGCCCAGGTCATCAGCGGCGGCTGCTTCCCCCGCCGCCACCCATAGGGAGCTGCTATCGGGTTCAAGCGCGGCACCGGCGCGCCCCGCCGCCGCCATGATGCGCCCCCAATTGGCATCGCTGCCATAGAAGGCGGATTTTGTCAGCACCGATGCGCCGATAGTCTGGCCGATTTTCTCGGCATCCGCTTCGCTGGCGGCATTGATGATTTGCAGCGTCACGAATTTGGTAACGCCTTCGCCATCACGCACCACTGCTTGCGCCAGATAGCGGGTCAAGGCGTTTAAAGCCCCCTGAAACTCCGCCAAGTCTTCCGCTGTTGTCAGCGATACGCCGCTGCTGCCATTGGCGAGCAGCAGCACTGTATCATTGGTGCTGGTATCGCCATCCACCACGATGCGGTTGAAACTCTGCTTGTTTGCCGCGGTCAAAGCCGCCTGCGCCTGCGGCCGCTCCAGCGCGGCATCGGTTACAATCGCGCTCAGCATCGTCGCCATATTCGGCGCTATCATGCCGGCGCCTTTGACGATGCCGGCAACCGTATAGCGCCCGCTCGGCGATTCTACTGTCACCGAGCCCAGCTTGGGGCGGGTATCGGTTGTCATGATGCCAGCGGCGGCGGCGCGCCAGTCCTGCGCCAAGCGGCTGCTGGCGATTTCGATGCCGCGGGCGATTTTGGGCATAGGCAGATGGGTGCCGATGACGCCAGTGGACATCACCAGCGCCTGCTCGGCATGGATGCCCAGCGCCTCGGCAAGCAAATCCGCTGTCGCCCGCGCATTACGCAAGCCGAGCGCGCCGGTGCAGGCATTGGCGCTGACGGTATTGGTGGCGATAGCGCGGATACCAAGCGGATTTTCCGCCAGGCGCTGCATGTCCAGCAGCACTGGCGCCGCTTTGACTTTGTTGCGCGTGAATACGCCCGCAGCCACGCAGTCGCTTTCGCTAACAATGAGGCTGAAATCAAGAGCGCCGTCTTTCTTCAAACCCGCATGCACACCGGCGACTCGAAAACCCGCAACCCCCTGTATCTCCGGCTTAACTGTCGTCATCAATGCCCTCCAGAATTGCCGTCAGCTTGTCAATCAACTCGTCCACTTCCGCCTTGCCGATGATGAGCGGCGGCACAAAACGAATGACATTGCTGCCCGAGCTGACCAGGAGCAAGCCATGTTCATAACCCGCGTTGACGACGCTGGCGGGCGGTATCTTCAGCTCGATGCCAGCCATCAAGCCGCGCCCGCGCACATCCGTGATATGCGGGCTGTTCAGCTCCGACAAGCGCTCCATTAGATATTCGCCGACTTCGGCAACATGCTCCAGGAAGCCGTCGCTCAAGACGCGGTTGACCACCACCTTGGCGGCGCGCATGACAACAGCGCCGCCGGAGAAGGTCGAGCCGTGGTCGCCCGGGCTCATGGCGCTGGCGATGGCATCACTTGTCAAAATTGCGCCGACAGGCAGCCCGCCAGCCAAGGGCTTCGCTAATGCCATGATATCCGGCGACACCCCGGCGAAGCTATGCGCCCACAAGTCGCCCGTCCGCCCCAAGCCGCATTGAATCTCATCAAATATCAGCGCCGCGCCATGCGCATCACAGAGCTGGCGCAGGGCGGCGAGGAATTCCGCCGTCGCTACATGGATTCCGCCCTCGCCTTGAATCGGCTCGACGACAACGGCGACGGTGTCGGCGTCGATGACTTCTTTGGCGCTTTCCACATTGTTAAACTCGCCGACGATCGCGCCGGGCACCATCGGCTTAAATGGCTGCTGATACTTTTCCTTGGGCGTGATTGCCAGCGCGCCCATCGTGCGCCCATGGAAACCTTCGGAAAAACTCACCACTTTTGTCTTGTTCACATCGCCATTGACATAGGCGCGCTTGCGGGCGAATTTCAAAGCGCCTTCAATCGCCTCAGCGCCGCTGTTGCAAAAATAGGCTTTATCCGCGAAGGAATTGTCGCAGAGCAGCTGCGCCAGCTCCGGCATCGCCTGCGTGTGATAGAGCCCGCTGACATGCAGCAAGCCCGTGTCCATCTGCGCGCTGACCGCCGCCTTTAATTCGGCGTCGCCATAGCCGAGGGCGTTGACGGCGATGCCGGCAACCCAATCGGTATAGGCTTTGCCATCGGTATCGTACAATGTAACGCCTTCGCCCCGCGCCAGCACAAACTCTGGCCGCGCCGCCACCGGTACGCTGTAGGCGCTGTCCTTCTGGATGGTTTCCGCTTTTTGTGACATGCTTCCTCTCCCATATACATTCGCTAGCGCGCCGCGACAAGCGCCGTGCCCCGCCGCTGCGCCCAGCCTTCAAGGTCGGTTATTATCGCCCGCGGCAGGCCGGCAGCCAAGACCTGCAAAGCGCTCTTGACTTTGGGTATCATGCCGCCATGAATCTCGCCACCGTCGATATAGGCTTCCGCCTCCGCTTTTGTCAAATTTGGCGCGACTGCGCCTTTGATGATCACGCCCGAAACATTCGAGATGAAAATGACCTCCCGCGCGGCGATCGCGGCGGCGATAGCGCCGGTGACGGTATCGGCATTGAGATTGAAGTTGCTGCCTTCCCCCAGGCAGACGGGCGCAATCACTGGCGTCACGCCCAGGGCGAGCAGGTCGCTAATCACGCTGGCGCGCACCGAGTCCACCCGGCCGGTGAAGCCCATATCCGCGTCAGGATGGCGCAGCGGCTGCGCGCGCAGCAAGCCGCGATCCACGCCTGAAAGCCCCTGGGCATCGACGCCCGCCGCCAGCAAATGCCGCACCAGCCGCTTGTTGACAGTGCCGCATAATACCATTTCCACCAGGGACAGCGTCGCCGCGTCAGTAACACGCAAGCCGTCTACATACTTCGGCTGGATGCCCAGCTTCTGCTGCAGCCGCGTTATTTCTTTGCCGCCGCCATGCACCACCGCCAAGCCCGTTTCCCGGCGGGAGACAATGCGGGCGAAGCGCTGCAAGAGCGCTTCTTCGTCCAAATAATGCCCGGAGATTTTTACGACGCTCGCGCCCACTAGACAAGCCCCGCGGTTTCTTCTATGCCAAACATCAGGTTCATATTCTGCACCGCCTGGCTGGCAGCGCCCTTGCGCAGATTGTCGGTAACGCTGGTGATATGCGCCTGACGCTCCAGCACCGGCGTTACGCTGATGACGCAGGAATTGGTCTTGACCACCTGCTTGAGCGTCGCCTGCGCGCCCAATGGCAGCACTTCCACCAGCGGCTCGTCCGCATAGTTTTGGCAATACAGTTCGTGCGCTTGATGGCTCGTCAAGCGCGCGTTTAATGTAACATAGATGCTGGACATCAAGCCGCGGGCGACCGGCAGCAGATGCGGGCAGAAAATCAGCGGACCGAAATCGGCGCAGAGTTTGCGCGCCTCCTGTTCCATTTCGCTGATATGCCGGTGGCTGCGCCCGACCTTATACGGCACGAGATTGCTGTACACTTCCGCGAAGTGCGTCGTCAGCGAGGGTTTGCGCCCGGCACCCGTCACGCCTGATTTGGCATCGACAATGACAGGCGCGTCCGCAGCCAGCGCGCCGCGGCGCAGCAGCGGGTACAAGCCGAGCAAAGTTGTCGTTGGGTAACAGCCGGGGGTAGCGACAAGATCAGCATTTTTGATATTTTTGCGGTTACTCTCCGGCAAGCCATAGGGGACTGGCAGCAGCTCCGGGTGAGGATGCGGGCTGTGGTAGGCGCGTTCGTAGGCTTCAGCGCTGTCCAGCCGCAGGTCCGCCGAGAGATCGACAACTTTCACGCCAGCATCAATACCCAACTTGGCGACTGCCGCTGAAGCCTTGTGCGGCAGCGCCAGGAAAATGACATCAACTTCATTCGGACTTACTTCCGCGCTGGGGCGATAGCGCAGCGCTGTGCCCGCTACCGCTTCGCCAGCGTAAGTGTTGGAGGTGGCGAAGCCCATCTCAACAGCGGGATGCCCCGCCAAAATCTCGACCAACTCCAGCCCGGCATAGCCAGAAGCGCCATAGACACCCGCCAAAATTGTATTTGCCATCACTGCCTTCCTAGACAAGAAAAAGCCCCGACCGTTGTGCAGAGATCAGGGCGTGATTTCGAAATTGGGCGAGGCTGTACTCACCAGCGGAAACCAAACACACTGAGCCCTTTCCGCTCCAGACGCCTCCTGCCCCGCGAGACTATAAACATCGCCATCACACCCCATTGCCGAATCAACAATGAGGCATTCTATTCAAGCAAGGGAATATCGTCAACGATAAACGGGATTCTTATGCAGTTTTGCACTTCGGTTGTGCAACTTGTACACTAAGCAGAGGAATAGGCGCAGGCTATGCCCCGCTGCCAGCCCGTAAGGCAGCGCGCTTATCCGCCAAGTATTGCGTTAGGGGCAGCCAGGAAATCCGTGTACGAATGTTTATTTGGCTGCATGACGCTTGACAGGAATCTGTTATTGGGGTACAGTGCTCTGTGGTGTACATACAGTCACATGTGATATTCCCAGCCCACGGGAAAAGGTTCAGGCAAAGCAGCCGATAATTCGCAAGACCAGCGTTGCCAGATGGTGTATATTTGCGTGCTTGGCAGCGGCTGGACATACTGAAACGCGACGCGGTTTCATCTCATTGAGCATGAACCCTAGTTTGGACTGCGTTTAAGTTGGCTTGCGCGGCGGATGTTTTGCGGAAAGGGTAGTCAGTGGTCGCGGTTTTGCAAGAGGTAACCCTCACCCCACAGCTTGAAACGATACTAAAGCGGCTTATTCCACAAGCGAATACGCAAGGTTTCGTCACCTACAGCGACATTGTTGCCCTAATCCCGCACCCTGAAGAGGATGTCCAACTGCTGGACGATGTGATGGACCAGCTGATGGAGGCGGGGGTTAAGGTGCTTCCCGCCCCTGCCGATGCTGAGCAAGAGCCTCCCGCCGAGGACAGCAAAGAGGCCGTGGCGCTGGCGGATGCGCTGGACGGCGATGCCGATGATGGCAGCGCTGATGACCGGATGGACCTCGACCGGCGCTTAAAAGACCTGGACGCGGACACCGGCTATCAAGCCGCGCTTGATACGGACGATGTGGTTGGGTTGTATTTGAAAGAAGCGGGGCGCGTCCCGCTTTTGACGGCGGCGGAAGAAGTCATGCTGGCGAAGCGCATGGAAAAAGCCGATAACGCGCGCGGACTGCTGGAAGACGCGGAAAGCGAAGGTCCGGCAGAGCTCAGCTGGAGCCAAGAGGAGTATCTGCGCGAAGTTGTTGACGATGGCGAACAGGCGCAAGAACATCTCATCCGCGCTAACGCCCGCCTTGTCATCAGCGTCGCCAAGAAATACATGGGCAGGGGCGTGCCTTTCCTCGATTTGATCCAGGAAGGCAACATCGGTCTCATCCGCGCCACCAACAAATTTGAATATCAGCGCGGGCACAAGTTCAGCACTTACGCGACTTGGTGGATCCGCCAGGCGGTCAGCCGCGCTGTCGCCGACCAGGGGCGTACAATCCGCGTGCCCGTGCACATGGGCGATCAGCTCAACCGCATGCGCCGCGTGCAGCTGCAGCTATTGCAGGAATTTGGGCGCGAGCCGACTATTGTCGAGCTCGCGAAGGGCATGGACATTGAGCCCAGCAAGGTCGAGAACCTGATGGAGATTTCCCGCCGTCCCATCAGCCTGGAGAAGCCGATTGACGACGATGGCGATTCCACCTTCGGCGAATTTGTCGAAGACAGCAACAGCCCGGCACCGTCGGAAGAGGTGGTCAGCAGCCTGCTCAACCTGCAGCTGCAGCAAGCGCTGGACAAGCTGCCGCCGCGTGAGGCGCAGATACTGCGGCTGCGTTATGGCATAGCGGACGGGCGTGTGTATACCTTGGAGGAAGTCGGGCAGACCATCGGCGTAACGCGGGAGCGCGTCCGCCAGTTGGAGGCGCAGGCGCTCAATCGGCTGCGGCAGTCCTCCGCCCATGTCATCCTCAAAGATTATATGTACGGAATCTAAGCCGAGGCAGCGCAGCGGCTGCTGCGTCAGAGCAGCATGCAGATGCAAAACGAGGTCCTCAATACCGAAAACTTGATCTTCCGCGATGCTGTCGCTTCCGATATTCGCTTTTGCCTCGCGCTGGATGGCGCGTATCAGACCGAGCATGTCTGGCAATTGACGGCGCAAGAACTTGATGGCGATATGCAAATTCACTGCCGCCGTCAGCGCCTGCCGCGACCAATGGAAGCGCGGCATTCCTGCGAGCGCTCGCAGCTGGTAACGGCGCTGCGGGCGGGCAATTGTTTCGTCGTGATTCAAGACCAAGACTCCCTGCAAATTTTGGGCTATCTTTCGATGAGGGTGGACAGACGGAGCCAAGTCGCCTATTTGCAGGACATCGTCATCGACCGCCCTTTCCGCCGCCGCACTTTGGGCGCGCGCCTGGCGCATGTCGCACGGGTGTGGGCGGCGGAGCAGGAATTGCGCCAGGTCATCTTCGAGATTCCCAGCACCAATTATCCCTGCATCCTTTTCGCCCAGGCGCTTGGATTTAACTTTTGCGGCTTCAACGATCACCATTTCAGCAATCGCGAGCTTGCGGTCTTCTTCAGTTTGCCCGTTTGAGCGCTGAATCCCGCCGCCAGTTTTTGCTAAACTTATGCCAGGATTGCAACTGCGCGGCGCGCCCCGAGGCATCTGTTGAGTTTCCTCACGACCATTCTGCTGACGGTAAACGAGACCCTGACGGCGGGCATCGCCATCCTGGCGGTGTCCCTGCTGCTCTTCAATCTGACGCGCAACCTCAACAACCGCGTCGCCAAAACCTCGGCGCTGGCGCTGGCATGCGTGACCGTCGCCTATATCGCTGATGCCTTCATCTCGCTTGGACCCGCCTATGCCGCCCACGAAATCGCTTCGCGCGCGCAATGGCTGGGCATCGCATTCATCCCGGCGGCGATGTATCACTTGTCCGATGCCTTGCTGGCGACGACTGGCTTGCCCTCCCGGGGGCGGCGCAAACGGGTTGTCCGCCTGCTTTACAGCATCGGCGCGGCATTTTTGCTCGCCGCCGCTTTTTCTGATGCGCTCTTCCAATTTGTAGAAGCGCAAGCGTCGCTGAGCATCCAGGCGGGAGCGCCTTTCCTGCTCTATCTCCTCTATTTCGCGCTGGCGAACGCCTTCGCCTATTACAATGTGCAGCGGGCGCGCAAAAGATGCCTGACTCGCGCCAGCGCCCGCCGCATGGGTTACTTGCAAGTCGCCTTTTTGACGCCGGCTTTGGGCATCTTCCCCTATTCTGTCGCGCTTAACCCGGGCGCGGAGCTCAGCGTATTCGGTTTGCTGGTCACCAACACCGCCAACATCATCATCATCTTGATGCTCTTCTTCCTGTCTTACCCGCTGTATTTTTTTGGCTCCGAGATGCCTGACCGCCTGGTCAAGCGGCAATTGCTGGACTTTCTGCTGCGGGGTCCGGCGACTGGGCTGCTCGCGCTGGCGGTCGTCAATTTCACCACCCAAGCCACGCGCATCCTCAGCCTGCCCGGCGAAGCGTTGACGCCGCCGGCGGTTGTCGCCGCGGTATTGCTCTGGCAATGGTTCGTCTCGCTCACCCTGCCCTATATTGAGAAATTCTTCATCTATCGCCACGAAGACGATGAGCAAATCGCCAAATTGCAAACTTTAAGCGACCGCGTCTTGACCCACAGCGATTTGACGCAGCTCATCCTGGCGACAACAGAATCGATTTGCGACCACTTGCGCATTCAGCGCGCTTTTGTGCTCAGTTTCGCTGATGCGCAGCCACAAGTTGTCAGCAGCGTCGGCAAGCCGGATTTCGCTGATGAGGACTGGCAGCGGGATAAGGAGCTCATGGCGCAATTCGCCGCCAGGGACAGCGAAGAACCGCCCGCGCCCTATCGACAATGGCGCGGCTACCGTTTGCTGCTGCTGTATAGCAGCCGCATCGGCGGCGAGCGCGCGGACGCGCAGCCCATCGGCGCATTGGGTTTGCCCGCGGCGGCGCGCTCCCTCGAAGAAGAGATGGCAGCCGGGGCGGGCAACTTGTCCGCCTTGGTCAAGCGGATAGAAACCAGCCTTGATGACATGCGCCTGCAAGCGGAAATCTACAATCTGCTGGAAGGGCTGCTGCCGCAATTCCAGATGACGCGCTCGCGGGCGGGGCAGATGGAATACCGTCAGGCGCATGCGCTGGCGGACGGCGGCGATTCCCTGCCAGACCACGCCGAGCTCTTTGAGCAAGTGCGGGCGGCGCTGCGCCATTATTGGGGTGGCGCGGGCATCACGCAGAGCAACATGATTAGCCTGCAGCAAGTGCAGCAGACCATGCAGCGCGATAAGGACAGCCCGGTGAATGCCCTGCGCAAGCTGCTGCGGGAAGCGATTGCCGCCCTCAAGCCCGAGGGCGAGCGTACTCTCAACAGCCCGGAATGGACGCTTTATAACATCTTGCAGCTGCGCTTTTTGGAAAACCGAAAAGTGCGCGAAGTGGCGCGGCGCTTGAGCATGAGCGAAGCCGACCTCTATCGCAAACAGCGCATCGCCATCCAAGCGGTTACCGAAGAAATCTTGCAGCGGGAGCGGGAACTGCGCCAATAGCCGCGCGCGCTGGCGGATTTTGCTGGCGATTTGCGCCACTGGAATTGCGGAACAGGGCTATACTTAGTTGCGATATTCGGCTTGGATGGTGACAGACCCTCGTGAGCGAGCACTTGACGGAATCAACAACAGCCGCCGATATGGAAAGCGCGGCTTTGCAGCCGCCGGCGTCTGATATCATCAGACCGCTGGAAGAAAACCCCCAGGAATTCAACTATTGGGCGGAGCTCAAGGAGAGCCTGCCGCCCTGGGTCAACGAGACTGTTGGTCTCTCCTTAATCGTCTTCGGCATTTTGTCTTTCATTTCGCTCTTCATAATGGCGGATACCTTGGTCGCCGTTACCTGGGCGAGCATGTTGAAGTCGCTCTTCGGTGATGGCGCGTTTTTTGTTGCCGGCGCGCTTTTTGCTTTTGGCGTTCTGCTTTGGCTGCCCAAAATTGGCTTAAGCATCCGCCTGGATTCTACGCGCCTCTTGGCAATCGAGCTGATATTTTTGTCCCTGTTGGCAATCCTGCATTTGAGCAATAGCGACAGCGAGCTGCGGGCGCTTGCCCGCGCGGGCGGGGGCGGCGGTTTGGTCGGCTGGGCGCTGAGCTACCCGGTATTGTGGGTGATGGGGCGTCCCCTGGCTTTGCTGGTCTTTGGCGCGCTGGCTGGCTTCAGCGCGGTAGCATTGCTCGGCTTGCGCCGCAGCCATGTATCCCGTCCATTTTCCGGGCTGGGCGCCAGGCTGCAAGACTACAGCGAGAAGTTCGCGCGCAAGCCCGAAGATTCCGCCGAGGATGAGGTGCAAGATTTATACAATCAGCTGGCGCTCTCGCCGGGATACCGCAACCGTATCATGCGCATACGCACTGATGCACGCCAAGTTGATAGTGACGATGCCGAAACGCACAGCGCTGGACAAGCCCCAAGCCTGGAGCGCATCCGCTCGGCGAAGGTTAGCGCTGGCGCATCAAAATCGCGCGGCAATGGCAATTCTAAAGTAGCGGCGGACGCGCGCCCATTGCCAGCGGCAAAAGACGCTGACGCCCCGCCGGCGCTGGAGACGCAGGCGCAAGCGGTAAAGCCGCCGCAAGACAAGTGGCGGGACGCGCTGCCCGCCCTGGACCTCTTGACTGCCGAAGAGATGATCTTCCCGACTGAAGCGGAAATTGAACACAAATCCCAGCTGATACAGGATACCTTGCTGGAATTCGACCTCGAAACGACGGTCTTGGAGGTGCAGGTTGGTCCCACGGTTACGCGATTCGCCCTGCTCCCCCACAAAGAAGATGGCAGCGACCGCATCCGCATGAGCAAAATCGCCGCTTATGCCCCGGACCTGTCTTTGGCATTGGCGGCAAAAGGCCTGCGCATGGAAACGCCGGTGCCGGGCACAAACTTCATGGGCATTGAGGTGCCAAACAAAAACCCGGCGACCGTCGCCCTGCGCAATGTCTTGGAATCCGAACGCTATCAAGAAGAGGAGCGCCGCGCTCCCGCAGCCTTGATGATCCCGCTGGGGCGCGATGTGGCTGGGCTGCCGCTGGCGATTGACCTGGCGCAGATGCCGCATTTGCTTATCGCCGGGACAACAGGCTCGGGCAAATCGGTCTGCATGGCGGGCATCGCCATTTCCCTGCTTATGCAATACAGCCCACAGCAACTGCGGCTGGTGATGCTCGACCCCAAAATGGTAGAGCTGACGCGCTTTAGCGGCGTCCCGCATCTTATCGGTCCCGTAGAAACGGAGCAGGAGCGCATCATCGGCGTTTTGCGCTGGTGCACGGCGGAGATGGACCGGCGCTATGCCCTGCTTGAAGAGCATGGCGCGCGGGACATTCAAAGCTACAACCAAGCCCAGCTGGAATCGCCAATGGGTGGCGCGCCCCTGCCCTTTATGGTGATATTAATCGACGAAGTCGGCGATTTGATGCTGAGCCAGCGGGAAGAGACCGAGCGCGCCCTTATCCGCCTGGCGCAGATGGCGCGCGCTGTCGGCATGCACTTGGTCATCGCGACCCAACATCCGAGCGCAACGGTCATCACGGGGCTGATTAAGGCGAATTTTCCCGCGCGCATCGCATTTGCTGTCGCCGCTGGCAGCGACTCACGCGTGATTCTTGACCGCGGCGGCGCTGAAGATTTGCTGGGGCGCGGGGATATGCTCTTCCAATCGCCAGCAGCCGCCAGCCCCGAGCGCATTCAAGGCTGCTTTGTATCCGAAGCCGATACGCGCGCCGTTGTGCAGCACTGGCGCGGCGCGATCACAGACGCTGCCGCCCCCTGGGAAGATGATGTGGCGCGGCGGGCATTCCTGCAGAAAACGGACCCGATGCTGGAAGAAGTGTTGGCGCTGGTCGTCGCCAGTGGCGAAGCCTCAACTTCCCTGCTGCAGCGGCGTCTGAATGTCGGCTACCCGCGCGCCGCCCGCATCATGGATCTCTTGGCGGAATTGGGAGTCGTCGGGGACGAGCTCACAGGCGGCAAGAGCCGTGAAGTCATCATCCCGCCGGGCATGGACCCGCTGCAATATATTATGGAGCGCTACCAAGCGGGCGGCGCGGCGTCCTAATCGCGGGCTTATTTGCCGGGTTTGCCCGAATCTTTAGGCTTGCCCAAATCGGCAATTTGCCGAATCAAGCCAAGCGTGGTCAAAAGCACCCCCAATAGCTGGCTGGCGGATACCGACCGCGCCGCGCCCGCTTCAGACTTTTCGCTTTCTTCCGCCGCCCGCGCATAGAGGTAGCTTGAAATCAAGCCGACCATCGCGCCCAGCCCGACGCCGATTGCGATGATGCGCGCCTTGCCAGCTTCCATAGTTTGCGTTTCCAGCTCCTTCTGTGTTTCTGTCATGCTTCTCCCTCTTCAGCACTATCTTCCGGCGGATCAAAGAAAGTGAGCAGCCGGCGCAGGGGTGCCAGCCACACCGCCCATTCGAGGACGCGGCTGTCAATCCCGCCGAGCCAAGCCTCAGCATTGTATTGCAGAGCTGCCGTCCAGCCTTCCAAGCGCCGCAATGGCGACCGCGCGCCCAGCCTCAACATCAGCAGCGGCAGCGCGATGCACAGCAGCATTATCGGCAGCAGGCACAGCGCCAGCGGCAGCAGCACAAAGAGCAAAAGCGCCGAATCTGTCAGCAGCGCCACCTGCAGCGGCGACGGCATCAGCAATAGCGCCGCCACATACGCGCCGCAGAGCAGCAGCAGCGCCAAAAATGGCAGGCGCAATCCCAGCCATACGCGCCGCCGGTGGCTGCTTTCCAGCGCCTGACGCTCTTTTTCCCGCGCATCACTCGCCATCAGGCGCGTTCCGCACCTTCTCTCTTGCTTTGCAATTGACTACAATAGTCTAGCTTAGTCGACCTTGAGATTCCAGATGGGGGCTGGGAACAGATGAGCCACATTTCCCCAGTTGCCCAGCGCTTGCGCATCACCTTTGGCAAGTCGGGACCGCTGATTTATACAAGCAACCTCGATATTGCCAAAATCTGGGAACGGGTGCTGCGGCGCGCCGACCTGCCGATATTGTATACGCAGGGTTTTAACACGCGGCCTCGCATTTCGCTGGCGATGCCGCTGCCCCTGGGCATATCAAGCGAATGCGAAATCCTTGAAATCGCGCTGAAGACGCAAATCGATTTCTGCGCGGACAGCCTCGGCATGCGCTTGCAGGCGGTCGCGCCCCAGGGTTTGACCGTTCAAGACATCAAAGAAGTTGGCTTGCGCGCGGACAGGCTGCATTCGCGTATCGACAGCGCGGAATACCGCATCGAATTTCCCGATGGCATCAATAGAGACACCCTGCAATGTAAGCTGGAGACGCTGCTCGCCCGGGATGCCATCATCATCGAGCGCCGCAGGAAACGCAAACGCAGCGTCATGGATGCGCGCCCCTTGATTCTTGCGCTCAAGATTGCTGCTGATGTTGCCGGCGGCGACTGTCTGATAGCGCACTTGTCGGTGGGCGACCGCGGCAATATGCGCCCCGATCAGCTGCTGGAGCTGCTGGGGCTGTCGCAGCGCTATCACAAAGTGCATCGCTTCAAACTGCACATTATGCCCGGCTAGGCGGGTTTCCGCCGCCAGCGAGAAGGGGAAACAGAATGCAGCTTCCACTAAGCATTAGCGCTGAGATAGCGGCGGGGCTGGCGGCGAAGCAGCCGGTAGTCGCCCTCGAATCCACGCTGATAACGCATGGCTTGCCCTTCCCGCTCAACCTGGAGACGGCGCTGGCGATGGAAAGCGCGGCGCGCGCTGCCGGTGCCATCCCGGCGACCATCGCGCTGCTTGGCGGCGATGTTACTGTGGGGCTATCGGCGGCGCAGCTTGAGCGGCTGGCACAAGCGCCGGCTGGCAGCGTGCGCAAATGCAGCCGGCGTGATTTGCCGATTTGCATCGCCCGGCGGCAGGATGGCGCGACGACTGTTGCCGCTACCATGATAATCGCCGAGCAGGCGGGCATCAAAATCTTCGCCACTGGCGGCATCGGCGGCGTACACCGGGGGCAGCCGCAGGATGTCTCCGCTGATTTGACCGAGCTCGGGCAGACGCCAGTCGCGGTTGTCTGCTCGGGCGCCAAAGCCATCCTCGACCTGCCGCTGACATTGGAAGTGCTGGAGACCAATGGCGTGCCCGTGCTCGGCTATCAGACGGATTCGCTGCCCGCTTTTTATTCCGCCACGAGCGATTTGCCTATAGATGAGCGCGTTGACAGCCCGGCGGAAGCGGCGGCGATACTCAAAACGGCGGCGGCGATTGGCGCGCGCCAGGGCACGCTCATCGCCGTGCCCGTGCCGGCGGCGCATGAGCTGCCAGCCGCCCGCGTCGACGGGGCAATCGCAAAAGCCACCCGTGAGGCGGAAGCCGCTGGCATCGCCGGCAAAGACATCACGCCTTTTGTTTTGGCGCGCGTCAGCGCATTGACCGGCGGCGCGTCGATGGCGGCGAATATCGAGCTGCTCATCAACAACGCGCGGGTGGCGGGCGAAATCGCGCTCGCCCTCAGCCAGCTATGATTTAGTTGGCGTCCCGCGCCCACCAATAGAGCATGGCATCTTGCTCGAAGGTAGGCGCGCTCAAGTTGTGCAGCCGCGCCAGAATCTGCGCCCGATGGTCGGTCCCGTGGTTGACCATGTGCAGCAGGATTTGACGCCGCGTACAAGTCTTCGGCTCGGGATAGCGATGCGGCAGATGCACCCTCACAACCTCGTCAAGCGCCTCAGCCGTCAGCCCGTTGATGTAGTCCAGGACTTCTCCCGCGGCGGCATCCCAGCGCGCCTTCAGCGATGCGCGGTCGGCGATGTCTTCTTCGGCGAAATCCGCTGGCAGCGCCGCCCCCTGCATCCGCGCCAGCCAGAGGCGGTCCACCAAAAGGCAATGCGCGAGCTGATTGCGCAGCGAGCCTAAAGAATAATCGCATTCCTCCAGGAACTGCGCTTCGCTGAGCGCCGTAAGACAGCCCCACACTTGCTCAAACATGCCGTAGTGATAGGCAAACAGTTGCTTGATTGTCGCGCATTGCATCGTCATTTTTCCTTTTCCGGCATAACCCGCCAAATCTCGAGGCCGCTGTCGCAGCCGATGATGAGCGCCCTGCCATCCGCGCTCAGCGCCACCTTGTCCGGGATGCGCCCGCAAGCGCGATAGCGCCCCAACTCATGGCGCTGCCCCGTTGCCACCTCCCAGGCGGCTACTATCGGCGCAAAATCCAGGTTGATTAAGAAGATGGCGCTGGCATCGTGGCTGAGCAAGTGATACTGCGCATACGCGCCGCCTGTTTCCGCGACCAGCACATTTTCACCCGTTCCCAAATCCAGCAGCTGCAGCGCCGGCGCGCCCGGCGCGCTCCAGGCGAGATGGCTGCCGGCGGCATTCACCGCGCCTGCCACCGCCGGACCCCGCTCAAGCGGGAAATTCCGCGCCGATTCTGGGCGGAAAGCCCGCGGGTAGCGATACATGGTCAGAATATTGTCCTCCAGCGCGGACAGGAGCAGCAATGGCAGCGGGATGCGCCCGATGCGCACCCGCGGCAGCGCCGCCTCCAGCGCCGGGAAAGCAGCGGCAGCCAGGCGCGCCCAACCGTCAGCGCCGGGCAACCGCGCATATTCATAAGCTATCAAGCCGCCATCAGCTGTTACTGCTTCTATGAGCAGGTTGCCGGACGCGGGCAGAGCGAAGAGCGCTGCCGGCATCGCATCCAGCGCGAGCCGCTGCTCATTCAGATAGAAATTGTTGTCCAACGCGTAGAGCGCTATCGGCATTTCGTCCAGGTACAGGGCATCTATCAAAGAAAATATCTGCCCGTCACGCGGATTGCGATAGGGCAAACTGCGCTGAAATCCCGCCTCGGTGATTTCCGTCAACCTGCCCTGTTTATCAGCCACAAGGAAGGTTGAGGCATCGGCGTTGGCAGCGAAGAAGCCGCTTTTATATTCGCCTGGCAGCCCGGCGAAATCGATGCGGGCGGCGGGCTGCAAGCGCGCCAGATTGGCGGCAGTGATGGCTTCCGGCGCTTGCGCCAGCCCGCGGGTGCCAATGAGCAGCAGCAGACAGCACAGAATGACGATAGGAAAGGCGCGCTTGGTCACCGCTATACAGAGCCTGCCTGGTCGGCTATACTTGAGCGATAGTGCAGCATGAACTTATGCGGAGCAGGTGCTATGCCCACGCAATCCATCGAGGCTAGACTAGATCGCTTCCTGATGCAAGTGGAGAAGCCGGGGCGCTATGTCGGCGGGGAATACAACAGCGTCGTCAAAGATTGGGCGGCGACAGATATCAAAGTCGCGCTCGCCTTCCCCGATATCTACGACCTCGGCATGTCCAATTTGGGCATTATGAACCTCTATCATCAAGTCAATCTGCGGGAAAATATGCTGGCGGAGCGGGTATTTTCGCCCTGGCTGGATATGGAATCCCAACTGCGGCGGGAGGGCATCCCGCTGCATTCGCTGGAGAGCAAGCAGCCCATCCGCGAGTTTGATTTGCTGGGCATCAGCCTGCCTTATGAGCAGCTCTACACCAACGCCACCAACCTGCTGGATTTGGCGCAGATGCCCGTGCTCAGCCGCCAGCGGGACGAGCGCTATCCGCTAGTGATTGCCGGCGGGCACGCCTGCTTCAACCCCGAGCCGATGGCGGCATTCATCGACGCTTTTGTCATTGGCGAGGGCGAAGAGATAATTGTCGAAATCGCGGAGACGCTGGGCGCTATGCGTGATGCGCCGCGCCGAGAGCAGCTGCTCGCCATCGCCAAAATCCCCGGCATGTATGTGCCACGCTTTTATGATGTGGAATACAAGCTCAATGGCAGGATAGCCTCCATCCGGGCGAATACGCCGGGCATTCCCGAGCGTGTGCTCAAGCGCATCGTTATAACCTTGCCGAAACCTTTCACAAAGTTTATTGTGCCAAATATCGACACCGTGCACAACCGCGCACCCATCGAAATTATGCGAGGCTGCACCCGCGGCTGCCGCTTTTGCCATGCCGGCATGGTAACGCGCCCCGTGCGTGAGCGCCCGGTGGCGGAGATCATGGCGGCGATTGACGAAATCGTGCGCCATACCGGCTTTGAAGAGATTAGCCTGCTCAGCCTGTCGTCTTCGGATTATGTCTGGGTGGAAGAGCTGGCGGAAGCAGTCAACCGTGTTTATAAAGATGCCGGCTTGAGCCTCAGCCTGCCCAGCTTGCGCATTGAAAGCGCCAGCGCCGACCTGCTGGAGAAAATCGGCGGGACGCGCCGCAGCGGCTTCACCTTCGCGCCGGAAGCGGCAACAGAAAAAATGCGCGACCTCATCAACAAATATGTGCCTGACGAGCAGGTGCTGCAAACTGCTCGTGATGTTTACTCGCGTGGCTGGCGCACCATCAAGTTCTATTTCATGATTGGGCACCCGGCGGAAACCCTGGCGGATGTGCAGGCGATTATCGACTTGTGCACACGCACCTTGCAAGAAGGCACCAAGATTTTAGGCAAAAAAGCCACCTTAAATGTGGGCGTCAGCACCTTCATCCCCAAGCCGCATACGCCCTTCCAATGGGTGCCGCAAGACAGCCGCCAAAGTGTCGAGCGCAAGCTCTCGCTCTTAAAAAGCCAACTGCGCCGCGGCGGGATGCACCTGCGCTGGAACGATTATGATGACAGCGAATTTGAAGGCTGGCTGAGCCGCGGCGACCGCCGCTTAGGCGCGGTCTTGCAGCGCGCCTGGGAGCTGGGCTGCAAGTTCGACGCCTGGCAAGACCAGCACAAACACAAGCTGTGGCTGCGCGCTTTTGCAGAATGTGGGCTGGACCCCAATTTTTATAATTTCCGCGAGCGCGGCGCTGATGAAATCTTCCCCTGGGACCACATCGATGTCGGCATTCACAAGAAGTTCCTGCGCCAGGATTATGAGATGAGCCTGCTGGGCGAGACCCGCGTTGATTGCCGCGACAAATGCTTCGCCTGTGGCATTTTGCCCAAATTCGCCAAAGAACGGTCCGGCACTGAAGACATGGCTTGGGAGTGCCCGCCAGTCACGCCCATCAGCGAGCGCCAGCAAAAGCGCCAGATCGCCATCCCCTTGAGCGCCATCGGATAGCGTCTGTGGACCTCTGCGGCAAAGTGTATATTAACGAAATACAAATCAAGCAGCGTGTGCTTGGCGCTGGGGAGCCGGTGCTGCTGGTTCACGGCTGGGGCGCCAGCATCGAGCTTTTGCAGCCGCTGGCGCAAAGGCTAAGCCCTGTGGGATACCGCTGCTATATGTTCGATTTGCCGGGCTTCGGCGAAAGCGAGGAACCTGCCCGAGCTTTCTCTGTGCGCGATTATGCGGAGTTTTGCCTGGCGTATCTCGATCATCATCAACTGCAGCGGGTGCAGTATTTCGGGCATTCGCTTGGCGGGCGCATCGGTTTACTGCTGGGGGCGGAATATCCGGAGCGGCTGCGGGCGCTGGCGCTTTCCAACAGCGCCGGCATCCGCCCCAAGCCATCAGCGCGGGCGGCGCTGCGCCTGCGGCTCTATCAAGCGCTGCGCCAGCGGCTGCGGGCGCTGGGCGCCCAAACCAGCGCCGAGAAGCTGGCGGCGCTCTATACCCAGCGCTACGGCTCGGCGGATTACATAGCGGCATCGCCGATAATGCGCCAGACTTTGGTCAAAATTGTGAATCAGGATCTCTTGCCTTTTGCGCGGCGGGTGACGCTGCCGACCATTCTCCTCTGGGGTGACCAAGATCAAGAAACGCCGCTGTGGATGGGCGAAGCGCTGGCAGCGGCAATGCCCGATGCCGCGCTGATTGTGCAGCCTGGCGCGGGACATTACGCCTACTTGGATGCCCTCGGTAAATCCAGCGCTGTCATTGACGCTCTCTTCCGCGGCGGCTGATTTCCCCATAGCAATCGAATTGCGCTTTCAACCGCCGATTTGCATCCCGCTCCGTCGCCCGTATAATGCCCTAGAGTAAGAGAACTGGGCAGGGAATGTCGGAAGCGATACTTTGGATAGTGGCGGCTATCTGGCTGGGCGGCGCGTGGCTGCGCATCGTCCAGCAAGCCCGTTTCTATCAAATCGAAGAATATATGAGCGGGCGTTATCTGCGCTGGGTGGGTGCCGATTGGAAGCGACTGCTGCCGGCGCGCCCGCTGGCAGCTTGGCTCTTGGGGCTGATGCTGGCGGCAGCTGCCGGCGGCACCTTGCCGCAACTAATCCTCGCCGCCTCCGCGCTTATTGCATGCGCGCCACAACATCATGGGGAAATCAAAAAGCCGCTGGTGCTGACGGCGCGCGTCAAGCGCCTGCTGGTTGCAGCCGCTGGCATCAGCGCGCTTGCGGGATTGGCGCTCGCGCTCGCCGTGATGCGGCTCAGCGCCGCTGACCAGCCGCTGCCTTATCTTTCAATTGCGATACATGCCGGCGGCTTCGCCCTGTTATTGGCGGCGCCAGTGTGGCTTGTGTGCGGGAATGCGCTGATGCAGCCGCTGGAAGCCTGGCGACGGCGGCGCTACCTGTCCGCCGCCGCCGCTACCCTCGCGCAGATTCAGCCGCGCATCATCGGCATCACCGGCAGTTATGGCAAGACCACCACCAAGCGCTTCTTGCAGGAAATCTTGAGCGCGCGCTTCCATACTTATGCCAGTCCCAAAAGCTACAATACGCTGATGGGCATCTCGCTGGCGATTAACCGCGATCTCAGCAATGACTTTCGCGCCGAAATCTTCATCAGCGAAATGGGCGCGTATGTCGAAGGCGAGATAGCGCGCATCTGCCAATTGACGCCGCCCGACATCGGCATTATCACCGAAGTTGGTCCGCAGCATCTTGAAAGATTCGGCTCGCTCGAAAATGTGAGGAAAGCAAAATATGAGCTGATTGCGCAACTGCCAGCCGCGGGCACCGCCGTTTTCAATTGGGACAATGCCTACATCCGTGAGATGGTGGCGCAGGGTTACCCTGCCCAGCGGCTGACGGTCAGCCGGGAACTGACACTGGAACAGGCGCGGGAGAGCGGCATCGATTGGCTGGGCAGCGATATCCGCGAGAGCCTCGCCGGGCTGAGTTTTACGGCGACGCATATCCCATCCGGCACTTCCGCGAGCATCGAAACCCGGGTTTTGGGCGAGCATAATGTAAGCAACCTGCTGCTCTGCATCGCCACTGCCTATCATCTGGGCTTGCCATTAAGCGATATCGTTATGCGCATCCGCCGCCTTAGCCCGGCGGAGAGCCGCCTGGAGCGAGTGAAGACCGCGGGCGGCATCACGATATTTAACGATGCCTACAGCGCCAACCCCAAAAGCGTGGTGAGCGCGCTGAAAGTGCTGGGCATGCACACTGGCGGCGCGCGCCTGCTGATTACGCCGGGCATGGTCGAACTGGGCGCATTGCAGGATGAAGAAAATCGCAAGCTGGGGGTGCTGGCGGCGGCGGCGGCCACCGATATTGTCCTTGTCGGGCGGGCGCAGACCGCCGCGATCCTGCGGGGGATTCGGTCAACCGCCTTTGACCCCGCTCGCGTCCAGGTTGTTGATACGCTCAAAGAGGGCAGCGATTGGTATCAGCGGCATTTGAAGGCGGGCGATGCCGTTCTCTTTTTGAATGACCTGCCAGACACATACTGACGGGCAATCGCCCAGCGCGATTCGGGATTTCAAGCCAGAGTGAACGCAGTGACCACAATGCGGCTGCCAGCGGATACAATCAGCAGACTGAGTTTTCTTGAGCGAGGGAGGCGGGCGCGATGAGCAGTCGCCGCCGCAGAACAATTGCCGTGCTCTTCGGCGGGCGCAGCGTCGAGCATGATGTTTCCATCGTGACGGGGCATCAGATTATGCAGGCTTTGCCGGCGAAACAGTTTACGGTGGTGCCGGTGTATATCACGCGCGATGGCGCTTGGTATACCGGCGATGCGCTGAAGGGGCTGGAGCAGTATCAGGATGAGCGGCTGCTGGAGCGGGCGGGCGTCCGCCCTTGCTGCCTGTCGCCGGATACGCGCCATCACGGTTTGATACTCAATCCGCTGGCGTCCCGCTTCCGCAAAAGTGAAGTGCTGCGCCTTGATGTCTGTTTCCCGGCGCTGCACGGCTCGCATGGTGAAGATGGCAGCCTGCAGGGTTTGCTGGAATTGGCTGATATCCCGTATGTGGGCTGCGCCACGCTGGGCTCGGCGCTTGCCAACGACAAAATCCTGACGAAGATGGCGCTGCGGCAAGCGGGGCTGCCGGTGCTTGATGACTTCAATTTCTCGCGGGAGCGCTGGCTGGAGCAGCCGGACGCCATTCTGGAGGCCATCAGCGGCAGTTTTCCATTTCCGCTGTTTGTGAAGCCGGCGACCCTCGGCTCCAGCATTGGCATTGGGCGCGCGGACAACCAGGCGCAACTGCGCGCGAGCATCGATATCGCCGTCAACTTCGACCGCCGCATTCTGGTTGAGCCCGCGATTACCGGCGGGGTTGAGATAAATTGCTCGGTCATTGGCTTCGGCGCGGACTTTGAAGCCTCGGTGCTGGAACAGCCCTTGTCCTGGGACGATTTTCTGTCTTACGAAGACAAGTATCTGCGCGGCGATGAAGGCATGAAAAGCGCCGAGCGCATCATCCCCGCCCCCATCAGCCCGCAAATGACGGCGCAAATACAAGCGGCGAGCGTAAGCGCCCTAAAAGCCATCGATGGGCGTGGCATCGCCCGCATCGACTATCTTGCGCGCCCCGAAAGCGGCGAGTTTTGGCTCAACGAGATCAACACCATGCCCGGCTCGCTGGCGCTGTATCTGTGGCGCGAGAGCGGGTACACGGCGGCGGACTTGGTAGCAAAGCTGGTGGCGCTGGCGCTGGATGCGCAGGCGGAAAAACGCCGAAATGTATACGATTACAAGACGAATCTTCTGGCTGTCGCCAGCCAGCGCGGCGTCAAAGGGGCAAAAGGCAAGGGATAGCGCGGCACCGGCCCCAAAATTGCCTGTGGCTTGCGAGCAAAGTTCTCTATAGTTATGATTACAAAAGTTGCTTCGCGCGCATGCTGCGCCATAATGGCAGCGAGCATTAGTGCTTGCAGGCAACGGTGTGATGTCCCGCGGTGTCAGCGCAATCTAATCCTTCCAGATTCCTGTGCCCTATACTTCCAACAATCCCCGCCCGCCCCGCCCTTCCGATGTCGGCCGCTCGATATGGGGTGGCGCGCCCCTCCCGCCGATACAAGAGCGCATTTTGGATGGCATTCCCGGCTTCATCGCCTGGCTGGTGCTGCTATTGTCTATCGCGAGCGCGGTCGCCTTCCCGCTTACTCTGACGACGATGGCGGCGCTTGTCGCCAGCTATTCGGCGATTCGCTTTTGCCTGGCGGGCATCGCCAATGCCATGGGGCTGCGCCGCATCAAGGAGTGGGAGGCTATCGACTGGCGGGAGAAATATCGGCAAGACCGCAAGCCGACTTCGCTGGAATGGGAGGATGTGCATCACCTGGTCATCATCCCCAACTATAAAGAATCGATGAAAATCCTCAGCCGCACCCTGGACCATCTCAGCGCGCAGCACAATGCCAAGAGCCAAATCTCGGTGCTGCTGGCGATGGAAGCGGCGGAGCCGGAAAGCTATCAAAAAGCGCAGTCCCTGCACAGCCAATACCACGAGCACTTCGCCAACCTCTATTTCACCGTGCATCCCCGCGGGCTAATGGGCGAGATGCAATGCAAATCCGCCAATTTGTCTTGGGCGGTCAACCGCTTCTTCGATAATGTGGTGGACGACTTCGCCATGGACACCGACACTATCGTGCTGACGACGATGGATGCGGACACCCGCTGGCACGAGCAGCATTTCGCCGCGCTCACCTACCATTTCGCCATCAATGAAGACCGCCACCGGACATTCTGGCAAGCGCCGATCCGCTATCACGGCAATATCTGGCAGGTCAACCCGTTGATGCGCATCATCAACACTTATGCAACCGCTTTTGAGCTGGCGTATCTGGCGGCACCCTGGTGGATGGCAATGCCGATGTCTTCCTATTCGCTCAGCCTCAATTTGTTGGAGGAAAGCGGCAACTGGGATACCGATGTCATCGCGGACGAATGGCACATGCTCATCAAAGCCTATTTCGCAACGGGCGGGCAGGTGGAAATCCAGCATTTGTACCTGCCCTTTTTGGCGGATTCCACAACTGGCGCCAACATCTTCCAGTCCATCCGCAACCGCTACAGCCAGACGCTGCGGCACGCCTGGGGCAGCAAAGAAGTGGGCTATATGCTGGCGAAACTTATCGAAAATCCGCAGGTCGTCTCTATGCGCTCGCTTAAGCTGCTGCTGCGCCTGGCGCATGACATCCTGCTGGCTGGCGCCGGCTGGATAATCCTGACAGTCGGCTCCCAGCTGCCGGTCTTTTTTCATCCGCGCATCGCGCCGGTGCAAATCGAAAGTGTGATGGCGGCGGAAGACAAGCTGGCGCAGCTGCTGGAAAGCATCACGAGCAGCCACCCCGCCTGGATTTTGCTGGGCATTTCTGGCATGCTGATGCTGGTGCTGGTTGTTGTCTTTCAAGTGCAGGATTATCGCATCCGCCCGGCGCGGCAAACCGCCTATACCCTGGGCGAATCCCTGCTGGAATTGCTGAGCATCCCCTTCATGCTGGTGCTGACCTTGCTGGTGGTCGCGCTGCCAACATTAGTGGCGCAGACGCGCCTGCTGCTGGGCATTCCCTTGCAATTTATCGTCACCGACAAAACCGCTGATGGCTAAGGCGCAATCGGGGATTTCAGCACTCTTGCTCTAGCATTAGCGGCGCTCCCGCGGCTATGCTTGGGGAAAGCGTGAAATCAGACAAGCGAAAGAGGCAGGCGAGTGCCGCAGCAGCGATTGCAGAAAATCATGGCGCAGGCGGAGCTGGGCTCGCGGCGGCGCTGTGAGGAGATAATCCGCCAGGGGCGGGTGCGCGTCAACGGCGCGGTGGCGGCGCTCGGCGCAAAAGCGGACCCGGCGACCGACATTATTCTGGTGGATGGCGCGCGCATCCAACCAGCAGCTGAGCATCTGTACATCGTCGTCAACAAACCCAAAGGCGTCCTGAGCGCGAACCGCGCCGACAAGGGCGATGAGCGCCCGACCATCCGCGAGCTTGTTGATGTGCCCGGGCATCTCTTCACCATCGGCCGCCTGGATGCCGACAGCGAAGGTTTGATGATTTTGACCAACGATGGCGAGCTGGCAAACCGCCTGGGCCACCCGCGCTATGAGCACACAAAAACTTATAAAGTAACGGTTAGAGGCAAATTGTCCGAGGAGGCGCGCGTCCAGTGGGAAAGCGGCATCTGGCTGGACGACAGCCGCACCGCCGCCTGCAGCGTCAAAATTCTGGCGTCCAACAAGCGCTCCAGCACCTTGCGGGTTGTTATGCTGGAAGGGCGCAAGCGGCAGATTCGGCGGGTGGCGGCGGCTCTCGGCTATCCCGTCTTGCGGCTGGTACGCACGCATATCGGTCAGCTCGGCTTGGGCACATTACGCAAGGGCGCCTGGTATCAGCTTGATGCGGAGGAAATCGCCGCGATGACGACAGCCGCGCGGGAACTGGCGGATATCCGCCGGGCGCGCCGACAGCGCAAGCGCAAACGATAAGCCGCCGGCAGCGACATGTACCGCGAACTCAGCATAGAAGAGTACATCGCGCGCCAGCCCGCATACGAACGGCGGCGGCGCTGGCTGCACCCGCTTTTGCGCGGGGCGCTGCCCGCCATCTGCCAGGTGGAAGCGCGGGGGCTGGACAATGTGCCGCGGGCGGGCAGAACCTGCCTGATGATTAACCATATCTCTTACCTTGATCCCATCGTCGTTACCGCCAGCATCCCCTTCCGCCATACGATTTCGCTCTCCAAAGCGGAGAATTTCCGCATTCCAATCGCGGGTTGGTTCCTGCGGCAATGGGGGCACTATCCCATCCGCCGCGGGGATTATGACCGCAAGGCGCTGATGCAAACCATCGCCCTGCTCAAAAGCGGCTATCTGGTGCTGATGGCGCCGGAAGGCACCCGCCATCCACAGGGCTTGCAGAAGGCGAAAGATGGGCTGGCTTATGTCGCGAGCAAGGCGGACGCGGTCATTGTGCCGACAGCGATATGCGGCGCGGAAACCTGGCGGCAGCGCCTCAAGCATTTTCGGCGGGCGCGGGCGCGGGTGATATTTGGCCCGCCCTTCCGCTTTCGCCATCCCGGCGGGCGGCGCATCCCGCGGGCTGCCTTAAGCGTAATGATTGCCGAAGCCATGTATCAGCTGGCGCTGGCTATCCCCGATGAATTCGCCTATTTGCGCGGCTATTACAGCGATATAGAAAATGCCAGCGCCGAGCATCTCGAATTTGTTTGAAGCGGAATCCCGCCTGCCGCTAATCGTCCGCGGCGGCGATCCGTTCCTGCGCCCAGCCCGCCAGCGCCGCCACCGCTTTGTGCATATCGGCGAAGCGCCTATCTTGCGTCTGCCCGCGGGTGTAGCGCAGATAAATCTGCTGCAGGATCACCAGCAGGCGGAAAATGCCCAGCACATGATAAAAGCGCAGATTGCCAACATCGCGCCCGCTGGCGGCGGCGTAGCGTTCGATGATTTCCCGCCGGCTGTAGAAGGCAAAATCACCCGCGGGCATAAAGGCAATCGCCTTGACCGCGGGCGGGTCGTCCGGCTGCGCCCAATAGGTGAGCAGAGCGCCCAAATCCGATAGCGGGGCACCCAGGGTGCACATATCCCAATCGAGAATGGCGACCAGCCGCGCCGGGTCATCAGCAGCGAACATGACATTATCCAGTTTATAATCGTTATGCACCAGCGATGCCGCCGAAGCGCTTGGGATACGCGCGCGCAGCCAGCGCTGCACCGCGCTGATATCGGGGCTGTCCGCCAGCTTCGCCCGCTCCCAACGCCGTGACCAGCCTGCCACCTGCCGTTGGATGAAGCCGTCCGGCTTGCCCAGCCGCGCCAGCCCCAGCGCTTCGTACTCCAGCGCGTGAAACGCCGCCAGGGCATCCACCAGGGCGGCGCTCATCTGTTGTGGAGCGGCGTGCATAGCGGCGAATTGCGGCGGCATGCGCTCACGCACAACCACGCCCTGGCAGCGCTCCATCACGATGAAGGGCGCGCCGAGTACGGTTTCGTCCGCGCAATAATGATAGACGCGCGGCGCGAAGGGGAAAGCGCCGTCCAGCGCCGATAGCACCGTATTCTCCCGCCCCATGTCATGCGCGCTGGGCGGATAAGAGCCCAGCGGCGGGCGGCGCAGCACATAATCCTGCCCGCCAGCGAAACGCAAGCGATAGGTCAAGTTGGCTTTGCCGCCGCTGTATTGCCGCACCTGCAGCAATGCCGAAGCGCCCGCGAGCTTGCCGCTTAAATATGCCGCCAGGCGCGCTTCATCAAAGCGTTCGTCCGGGCGGACTGCTATCAAAGCATCAGAGGTTTTTTCCACCGGGGGCACACCTGGGCACTCAGAGCGCGCAGAGTTTTTTCGCTACAGGAATGGCGAATCGGTACTATTGCGCCGTCCCCGCCAGGGGGTATGATAGGCGCGGCTATTCAAACATACCCAGCTTACCATAGACAGGGGCGGAATTCTTTGCGAGCTGCGCGCTATTTCCCCATTTTGATTGCCTATGTCATATTTATCGTCATCGGCGTTGCCAGCGGCTTGTTAAATATCGCCTGGACTTATATGCAAGCCAGCTTCGGCGTATCGCACGATTCCTTGGCGGCGCTGGCACCAGCGGCGATGCTGGGGGGTTTGATAGCGGCATTCCTCAGCGGCACGCTCATCGGGCGCTTCGCTTTAGGTCCGGTTTTGGTCGGCGGCATGCTATTTGCCGGTGTCGGCTTGCTGGGCTACGCTTACGCGCCGGTATGGCTGGCGCTGCTGGCAGTCGCCTTTATCACAAGCATTGGCAAAGGCACCATTGATGCCGGCTTAAACAATTTTTTCTCCTACAAATATGGCGCCAGCGAGATGAACTGGCTGCACGCCTGCTGGGGCATCGGCTTGACTATCGCGCCGGCGGTTGTAACCTTTTTTGTGCTTGACCGGGGCGGTGCCTGGCAATCCAGCTATATCCTGGTGGGCATTGTGGTATTGCTGCTGGGGCTGGCAATTCTGCTGAGCCTGCCGCTGTGGCGCATCAGGCCGGAAGAAGATACCGGGCAGCCGCCGCTGCGCCGCCCGCCATTAAGCGAGACCCTGCGCCGCCCCATTGTGCTGATTGGCTTGCTGTTTTTTTTCCTCTATGGCGGCATCGAGATTGGCACCGGGCAATTGGCGAATACACTGCTGATCGAAGCGCGGGCGCTGCCGCAGGAAATCGCCAGCAGCTGGGTCAGCGCCTATTGGGGCAGCTTCACCATCGGCAGGATTTTGATGGGACTGCTGGCGATGCGGCTGGGCGACAAGCTGCTGTTGAATATCTGTTTCGGCGCGTCGATTTTGGGCGCGGCGCTGCTCTACCTCAACCCCAGCGATGGGCTGAGCCTGCTGGGCTTGCTCGGCATCGGCTTCGGTTTGGCTGCTATCTTTCCCATTTTGATTTCACAGACGACTGGGCGCGTCGGCGCGCGCCACGCCGCCAACGCTATCGGCTTCCAGGTGGGATGTGCCGGGCTGGGCGGCGCGGTTTTGTCTGGCGTTGGCGGCGTCTTCGCCGAATATGTCGGCGCTGAATCTATCAGCCTCTTCATATTTATCGGCGCATTGCTCAGCAGCGGCATCTACTTCGTCATGACCCGTTGGGAGCTGCGCCCAATCGCTGGCAGCCCGGGGGTGTAGCCATGCTGACGCTTGAAGAAAAGATTGGACAATTGATGCTGGTGGGCTTTGATGGCACGAGCGCGCCAGCCCACATCCTGGATTGGCTGGCGCGCGGGCGGGTCGGCGGCGTCTATCTTTTTGCGCGCAATATCGAATCGCCAGCGCAGGTCAAGCGCCTGGTGGCGGAGTGCCGAGCCGCTGCCAAGACGCCGATTCTGGTGGGCATTGACCAGGAAGGCGGGATTGTCGCGCGGCTGCGCGCGGGCTTCAGCGAGAGCCCGGGGGCGATGGCATTGGGCGCGGCGCGCGACCCGCAACTGGCGGAAGACATCGCCGCCATGATGGGGCGGGAGATGGCGGCGCTCGGCATCAACTGGACCTTCGCGCCCGTAGCGGATATCGCCCACCGTCCGGGCAATCCTTCGGTCAGCACGCGCTCAGTCGGGCGGGACAAGCAATTGGTCAGCGAAATGGTCACGGCGCAGCTGCGCGGCTTCCAACGCGCTGGCATCGCCGCGACCGTCAAACATTTCCCTGGGCTGGGCAATACGATACTCGATACCCACGACGCCCTGGCGCGCGTCAGCGGCTCGTTGGACTATCTGTATGCTGAAGATCTGATTCCCTTCCGCGAGGCGATTAAGCAGGATGTCGCCTGCGTCATGATTACGCATGTGCTCTACGAAGACTTGGACAGCCAATACCCGGCAACGCTCTCGCCGCGCATTGTCGAGCGGCTGCTGCGCGGCGAGCTTGGATATGATGGCGCCGTCTGCAGCGATTGCATGGAGATGAAAGCCATCACCGATGGCTTCGGCGCTGGCGAATCGGCAGTGTTGGCGCTGCTGGCGGGCGTCGATATGCCACTTTTTTCGCATAGTCGCGCGCGGCAAGAGGCGGCGTTTGAAGCGGCGCTGATGGCGGCGCAATCAGGACGCATCCCGGCGCATCGCATTGACAGCGCCGTCCAGCGCGTAAAAGCGCTGAAGCGGCGCTTCCCCCTGGAGGCTGCGCCCGCGCTCGACTGTGTTGCTTCGGCAGCGCATACCAAGCTGGCGGAGCGCGCCGCCCGCGCCGGCATTGCCCTGCTGCAACGGGGCGCGGGCTTGCCCATCCGCCCCGATGCCGCCCACGGAAACATTGTCGCTGTCGAGTTTAACGCGCTGCCCATCTCGGACGCGGTGGATAGCGGCGCGTCCAGCGCCTTTGCGAACGCGCTTTCGCATCGGCTGCCGCAGGCGCGCTGCATGCAGCTTGACGCGCAATCGACGCTGCCAGCAGCGCTGGCTGCCGCGCTTGAAGCTGCTGACACCGTCATCCTGCTGACGCGCAACGCGCACATGCAGCCGCCGCAAGCGCAGTTGGCGCGGGAAATCCTCGCCAGGGCGCGCCAGTCGATTCTCATCTGCGCCCGCAACCCCTATGACGCCGGGCTTCTACAGCAGGCGGACACAATCCTCTGTACGCATGGCGACAGCCGCCCATCGCTTGTCGCCGCGGTGGCTGCGCTCTGTGGGGACTTCCTGCCCAGCGGCGAGCTCACGGTGCCGCTGCCATGAGCGGCATCGAGCAAACTCGCTTACAAGCGCTCATCAGCGAGCATCTGCTGCGCAGTTTCCCCGCCTTGAGCATCTGCGTCATACATCGCGGCGAAGTTACCCTATGTGATGCTTGGGGCTGGCTCGACCCGGACACGGGCAAGCAGCCCGCTCGACCGGATTCGCTCTTTGACCTCGCTTCCGTCAGCAAACTTTTCGTCGAAATGGCATTTCTCTGCCTGGTTGAGGCTGGCGCAATCACGCTGGACAGCCGGCTGGCTGATGTGATTCCGGAATTCGCCAGCTCAGGTCCACGCCCGATAAGCGGCGGGCAAGACCCGCACACGCGCGCCTTCTTGCCAGTGGAAGCGCGCTTCCGCGGGCAAATGGTTGACCCGCGCGCCGTCACCTTTCGGCATCTGCTGACGCATACATCGGGCTTGCCGCCCTGGCGCGCCGTCTATTTGCTGGCAGGGGACACGCCGCCAGCGCCGCCAACCGCAAAAACCCGCTATGAAAAAGAACGGTGGCGCAAAGGGCTGGCGGCTATGTGCGCCTTCCCTTTCGCCGGGACGGTGGGCGATACCATCCGTTACAGCGATATTGGCATCATGCTGCTGGGCGAGGCGGTGGCGCGCCTGGCGGGCTGCCGCCTGGATACCGCCATCCGCGACTTGATCCTGCGCCCGCTTTTATTGGATTCCATCACCTACAATCCGCTGCTGAATGGCGTACAACGCGCGGACACCCTGCCGACAGAGCAGGACAATCACTGGCGCGGGCGGCGCGCCTGGGGCGAAGTTCATGATGAAAATGCCTGCGGCGTCGGCGGGATTGCCGGGCATGCGGGTTTGTTCGCCACGGCGCGGGATATCGCCCGCTTTGGACAAGCCTGGCTCGCTGGCGACCGGCGGCTGCCTATCGGCGCGGCGCTGCGGCAGTTGGCAACCAGCGAACATGCCAGCGGCAACTGGCGCCTGGGGCTGGGCTGGATGCTCAAAAGCGCTGCTGATTCTTCGGCTGGCGATCGTTATAGCGCTAATTCTTACGGGCATACCGGCTTCACTGGCACCTCGTTGTGGATAGACCCGGCGCGCCAGCTTGTCAGCGCGGCCTTGACGAATCGCGTCTATTATGGGCGGGAGCCCGCGGGCATTCACCGCTTTCGCCGCGCCCTGCACGATCTCATCGCCGAGGGCAGCGACAAGCGATGACAGCGCCGCTCTACATGGGCATTGATGGCGGCGGCACTTCGCTGCGGGTTACCATCGTGGACGACGCGCTCTCGCCGCTGGTGAGCGTGACTGCTGGCAGCGCCAACCCCAACATCATCGGGCAGGCGCAAGCGGAAGCGCATATCCAGCGCTGGGTCACGGCGGCGCTGGAACGCGCGGGGCTGGTGCCGGGCGCTATCGCCGCCGCGGGCATCGGCATCGCCGGCGCTTCCGACTTGCACAGCCGCGCCTGGCTGCTGAGAACTGTGCATCCGGTTTTGCCCGACAGCTTGCTCGTTGCCAGCTCCGACCTTGAAATTGCCTTGGTGGGCGCGCACGGGCAGCGGCATGGTCTCCTGCTGCATGCGGGAACAGGCAGCGCCGCTTTTGGCGTCACGCCTGCGGGCGCTTTCGAGCAAATCGGCGGCTGGGGCTATCTCTTGGGCGATGAGGGCAGCAGTTTTTGGATAGGCGTCCGCCTCTTGCGTCAGGTTATGCGCTATCACAATTATCCCGAGCGCGATCACCCCAAGGAGCTGGTAGCAGCCTGCATGCGGGCGATGGGAGTGTCCGATCCGCGTGATATGGTGCACTGGGTGTATCGCGGGGAAGGAGCGCCGCCCGCCCGCGTTGCCAGCTTGGCGAAATTGGCGCTGCAATTGGCGGAAGACGGCAATTGGGCGGCGCAAAATATCGTAAAAGCCGCCGCCATCCAGCTCACGCGGCAGGTTGCCGAGCTGCAGCGGCGTCTGGACTATCCCGATGCGCCGATCGCCTTCGCCGGCGGTTTGCTGGACAAGGACAATTGCCTGTCACGCGATGTCGCCCAGCGCTTGGGCTTGCCGCGCCGCCCCATCCCCAAGCACAGCCCGGCAACGGGCGCGGCGCTCTTGGCGCAATTGGGGTGGCGGGAATGGCATCAATGACCCTCGCTACCGAAGGACGCAACCCCAACAGCCTGGATATCGACCGTATGTCCAGCCAGGACATCGCCCGCGTGATAAACGCCGAAGATGCCAAAGTCGCGCTGGCGGTGCAGCAGGCGCTGCCGCCGATTGCGGAAGCTATCGATGCGATCGCGGCGGCGCTCGCTGGCGGGGGGCGCCTTTTCTACATCGGCGCTGGCAGCAGCGGGCGGCTGGGCGTCCTGGACGCGGCGGAATGCCCGCCGACTTTCAGCACGCCATCGGAGCTGGTGCAAGGCATAATCGCCGGCGGCGAACCCGCCTTGACACGCGCTGTCGAAGGCGCGGAAGACAGCCCAAATCAAGCGGCGGCGGACTTGGCGGCGCGCCGCCTTTCCCGCGCTGATATCGTCTGCGGCATCGCCGCCAGCGGGCGCACCCCCTATGTCTTGGGCGCTTTGCGCTATGCGCGGCGCATCGGCGCGCCGACAATCGCCATCGCCTGCAACCATAACTCGCCGCTGGGAGAGATCGCCGATATCAGCATCAGCGTGGAATTGGGTCCCGAGGTCATCGCCGGCTCCACGCGCATGAAAGCAGGCAGCGCGCAAAAGATGATTCTCAACATGCTCAGCAGCGGCGCGATGATTCGCCTGGGCAAGGTCTATGGCAATCTGATGGTGGATGTCAATGTGAGCAACCAAAAGCTGCATGAGCGCGCCTGGCGGCTGGTGCAACAGCTTACAGGCTTGGGCGAGAGCGAATGCAAGGCGCTGCTCACGCGGGCGGGCAATGATGTCAAGGTAGCGGTGACAATGGGGCGCTTAGGCATCGAGGCGGAGCCAGCGCGTCATGCCTTAAACGAGGCGGATGGGCGGCTGCGCGCGGTCATCGGCGGCTGAAGCGGGTTATTTGCCCTGCCACTCGATGGGATAGCTTTTGTCAATCATCGCCTTTACGGCATTGCGGAAGTCTTCGCTGCGGAAGAGCTGCGCCTGCGCCCAGGCTTCGATATGTAAGCCGCGCGTATTGTCAACAATATCGTTGATGACGCGCTTGCCATAACTGACAGCCAGCGGCGCCGCCGCGCACAGCGCCTCAACATAATCGCCGAGCGCCGCTTCCAGCTCCGCTTTCGGGCGGACAGCATCAACCAGCCCCCAGTCCCGCGCCTGCGCCACTTCGATAGTGCGTCCCGTCAAAACGAGGTCTTTGGCGCGCGCCGCGCCGATGAGCGCGACCAGGCGCGCCGTCCCGCCAACATCGGGGATAATGCCCAGCCGCGCCTCCGGCAAGCCCAGCCGAGTCCGCTCGGCGGCGATGCGGAAGTCGCATGCCAGCGCCATTTCCAGCGCCAAGCCCAGGCAATAGCCCTGCATCACGCAAATGACCGGCAGCGAGCAGCGTTCAATTTTATTTAATACCGCCTGATAGCGGGCGGTGAATGGGAAGAGATTGTCGCGCCAGCCATCATCGTCCCGCTCGACAAACTGATTAAGATCAATTCCCGAAGAGAAGACGCGCCCCGCGGCACGCAGGATGACGACACGCGCGCCCTCGTTGAAGGCAGTTTCGGCTTGGTCAAAGGCGGCGGAAAGCCCCTGCATCATCGCGTCAGTGATGGCGTTGCGCCGCTCGGCGCGGTTCAGGATAACTTCGAAAAGCGCGCCATCCCGCCGGGTTAGGATTAGGTCCGACATATGTACTGCTCCCGGCGCGGCGGCTTCGTCAGCCGTATTGCTGCAAGAATGCGTCCAGCGCCTCGACGCTGTTGAGGTTGATGCGCGTTTTGCTGCGGTCGATGCGGCGCAGCAAACCCGTCAACACCGCGCCGCTGCCAATTTCGATGAAAGCCTGGGCGCCCGCCGCGATAATCGCTTTTATGGAGGCGGTCCAGCGCACGGGCTGCGTCAATTGCCGCGCCAGCTCTTCGCGGATAGCCGCCGGACTGCTCAGCCTTTGCGCGGTGATATTGCCATAAACTGGAATGCTCGGCGCGCTGAACGCGGTCGCTTGCACCGCCCCCGCGAACGCATCCGCCGCTGATGCCATCAACGGGGAATGGGCGGCGACGCTGACCGCCAGCTTGACGGCGCGCCGCGCGCCCTGGGAGGCCGCCCGCTCGATAAGCAAATCAACCGCCGCGGTCTCGCCCGATACCACCGCTTGCCCCGGGCAATTGTCATTGGCGAGCACAACGGTGTGCCCGCTTTCCCGCGTGACTGCTGCGCAGAGCGCCATCACATCAGCAGCGGGCAAGCCGAGCAGCGCCGCCATCGCGCCCGGGCGGCGCTCGCCCGCCGCTTGCATCAGCGCGCCACGAGCATAAACGAGCCGCAGCCCGTCTTCAAACCCCAGCGCGCCCGCCGCGCACAAAGCCGTCAACTCGCCCAGGCTGTGCCCGGCGATGAAAGCGGGCTGCGCCGCCGGCAGCGAACTGCGCAGCACTGTCCAGATTGCCATGCTGCTGACAAAAAGCGCCGGCTGCGTATGTATCGTGAGATTTAGCTCCGCTGATGGTCCCTCCCAGCAGAGCGCGGAGAGGGGGAAGCCGAGCATGGCGTCCGCCGCTTCAAAAATATGCCGCGCCTCGGGGAAGCGCGCAGCGAAGTCTGCGCCCATGCCCACAAGCTGCGAGCCCTGCCCGGGGAATAGCGCTGCGGTAGCTTTCCAATCCATGTGTTCGCCTGCTGGATAGTCAACTGCTCTGCCTACGCAAAAAGACCGCGCATTGCGGGCGCGGTCTTTAGGCTTGCGCCAGGCGGCGGTCAATCATTTTCGATTTCGATGACGACCTTGTCTTTGTAAAATCCGCAATAGGGGCAGACGCGGTGCGCGATATGATATTCGCCGCAATTTCCGCATTCTACCAGATGCTTCAATGTCAAGGCGTCATGGGCGCGGCGGCGGTCTCGGCGGGATTTGGAGACCTTTCGTTTTGGAAGTGGACCCATCGCTATTACTCCTCAAAAATTTCGAGCATAATGCGCCTAGTATACTGGGCGCAGCGCTGGGCTGTCAACCGGCGGTTGGCGGGGGAGTGGTGGTTATCATGGATATGGTCTTCTCAGCAAACACGACACAGGTTTTTCACCACAGAGACACAGAAGGCACAGAGATTTTCTCCTGCTTTTCTCGGTGTCCTCGGTGCTAAGCATACCTGTTGAACCCACGCCCATACAAAGTATTCTACTGTGATAAAAAGGATAAAATGGCTGGCAGGCGTCAGGCGAGCAGGAGGATGCCAGCGAAGGTGCAAGCCATGCCCAGCGCCTTAAGCCGCGACCAGGACTGGCTGAAGAGCAGCAAGCCGACCACATACAAAATGATGATGCGAGAATTGTCGATGGCGATGCCATAGGCGAGGTTGGGCGCTTTGGCATAGGCGACGAACAAAGCGGCGTTGCCGATAGCGGCGCAGGCGATGACGGCGATGAAGAGATGGCTGTGCCGCAGCTTGATTAAAAAAGCAGCTCTCTCGGCAATGCCAGCGGCTAGAAAACCCAAACCCGAAACCAGCAGCACGATTATCAACGAAACTTCGCCGTTGACGCCATCATCGTTGGCGAAGCGCACCAGAATCGACATCAGCGCGAAGGACAGCCCGCCAAACAGCGCCCAGCCCAGCCAGGCGAGGCTGATATCACGCCGCCGCAGCCGCCAAGCGCCAGAAACCGCCAGTACGCCAGCGAATATCAAAAGCATGCCCATGAGTCGCAGTGGCTCAAAGGCGGCATGCAGCCAGATGAGCGAATAAATGTAGGTGAGCGCGAGCCGCCAGGACATCACCGCTTCCACATAGCCGATATTTGGCTGCAAGCGGATGGCGCGGTTGTAGGCATAGTTGCCGGTGGTGCTGAACAAGCCGGTGAGCGCCAGCGGCAGCAGGTTGCGGGCGATTGCATCAAAATCGGCATCACGCAAAAAAACAAGCGCCAAAACCAGCGCCGCGCCCAACCAGGCGTAGGTCATAAAACTGTTGATGGCGTAATGCTTCTGCAGCCGTTGGAAAACAAGCGCCTGCGCCGACAAGCCAATGGCGGAAATTACAGCGGCGCTGAACCAGTCCAATGCCATCAGCCCATGCCCGGCGCGGCTTCTTGGCATAGAACATGCCGCAGCCGCCCTTCCAATTCCGCCAGCAAAATCGCGGTCGCGCCCCAGACTTTGTGCTTGCCCACGGCATAATAGGGCACATAGACATCATGCCCGCGGATACTGCGGACTTCGCTGGTTTTGAAGGCGGGATGCAGCAAGTCTTCCAGCGCAAAGCCAAATACTTGCGCCACTTCCGCCGGGTTGGGGCGGAAAAGCGCCCGCCCGTCCAGGCGCGCCACAATCGGCTTGACATCAAAGTTGGAGGCGGGGATATACAAGTGCGGCAGCGCCCCCAGGATGCGAATCCGCGAGCCGCAGACGCCAATTTCTTCGCAGGTTTCTCGCAGCGCTGTCGCCGTCAGGCTTATGTCATCGCGGTCTTGACGCCCGCCAGGGAAGCTGACTTGGCCGCTGTGCCCGCGCAATTGCTGGTTGCGCCGGGTCAGCGCCAGGCTCAGGCGCGAATCGGCGGCGGCGTAAAGCAGCATCAAAACCGCCGCCCGCCTGGGCGGGTCGCCGCGCTTTTGCCAGCCACGCGGCACCGGTGCCATCACCCGCCGGGCAGCTGCCCAATCAAAGCCCGGCAGCTCCAGAGCCTGGCGGATTTGGGCGCTGCTTAACAGGCTGGGCACAGTTCTGCTTGGCGTTGGCAGCCGCCACGCTTCAGAGCTGGCTGCGGCACAAGAAAAGGGCGCGGGACAGCCTCAAATGCCATCACCACGCCAGCGCTTGCCTGCAAGCGGCGAAGCGGCCTATTCAGCTGCCGATGGGCTTGCCGCGGCTTACGCTTGCCCATACCAGGCTCGGCGTTTGCGCAGGGAGACGCCCGCCTCCGCGCCGCTGCGGCGCGCTGTGCGCACCCGCCCGCGGGAGTCGATATGCACCTGCCCGGCTTTTTGCAGCCGCTCAAATTCTTCCGGGGTTATCGCCGGTGCCGGTTCCCCGCCCAGCCGCTCCAGCCGATCGTCCATTTCTCCCGAAGGGTTGGCGGAGGAATCGCCAAAGTTTTCATCCTGGCTGTCGTTGAAATTCTTTTCGTCGGTACTCATTTTTACCTCTGTTGGGACGCCCAATATCGTCACTTCAAGGTGCGCGGCGGCAAAAGCCCCGCAGCCGCAGCACCTATAGTTTAGTCGATGTGGATGGTCTTTGCCAAGTTCTTTTCGGCGGGCAGATGCCGCCACCAAAACGCGCTATAGATTGTACGCCGCCGCCGCAATTTCGTTCCAGCCGCAGCCAGCTTTTTCGGCGCGCCGCCTGCGTCCCGCCAGCCAGGAAGTCCATCCTAGTCCTACAGTTTGGGCTAAGATATTCGCTCTACAGCCAGTTCGAGTACAATTCTTACTACACAATGTACGAAGATATCGCTGAAATTTGGAATCTGCTGTGGGATAGATTGCCGCGCCAGCTGTGATACAAATAGCTAGGATTGCATTCTACAGGAGAACTGTGATGAGCCGCTACCTCTCCAAGAGCGCAAAAAACCTCCGCCCTTCGGGCATACGCCGCTATTTTGATATTGCGGAGACCATGGAGGATGTGGTGACACTTGGCATTGGCGAGCCCAATTTTGTAACGCCGGCGCACATCATCGAAGCGGGCGTGCAGAGCCTGCGCGATGGTCGCACCGGCTATACATCCAACGCCGGCACCCTGGAATTAAGAGAAGCCATCGCCGAGCGTATTGAAGCCTTGTATGGCTTGCGCTATGCGCCGCAGGACGAAATCCTGGTGACTATCGGTGCCAGCGAAGCCTTGTTCCTGGCGCTTAAGGTCTTGCTGGACCCGGGTGACGAAGTCCTGGTTGTGGAGCCTTGTTTTGTGGCGAATGCCGCGCTGGTGGAGACAGCTGGCGGGACGCCGGTCATGGTGCCAACGACTGCGCGCGAGGAGTTTCAAGTGACTGGCGCCGCTCTCGAGAGCCGCGTCAGCCCCCGCAGCAAAGCCATTTTGCTCAGCTATCCCAGCAACCCGACAGGCGCGGTGCTGACGCGGGAGCACATGCTGCAAGTCGCCGCTGTTGCCGAGAAGCATGACCTGATTGTGATATCGGACGAGATTTATGAGCGGCTGGTATATGGCTGCGAGCATATCAATTTCGCCACCTTGCCCGGCATGTTTGAGCGCACTATCGTGCTCAGCGGCATGAGCAAATCGTACGCGATGACCGGCTGGCGCATCGGCTATGTGAGCGCGCCGCGCGCCTTCAGCGAAGCGATGTACAAATTCCATCAGTATCTCATCATGTCCGCGCCCACCATGAGCCAGGTCGCGGCAATTGAAGCCCTCCGCTATGGCGAGGCGGATGTCGAAGCGATGCGGCGGGAATATGACCGGCGGCGCAAGCTGATTGTTGACGGCTTCAACCAACTGGGGCTGCATTGCTTCGAGCCCAGGGGCGCCTTTTACGCCTTCCCCAGCGTGGCGATAACCGGCATGCATGACGAGGCATTCTGTGAAGAATTGCTGCGTTCCCAGCGGCTGGCGCTGATACCCGGCAGCGCCTTCGGCGAGAGCGGGCGCGGTTATGTGCGCGCCAGCTACGCCACCAGCGAAGCCAATATCCAGGAGGCGCTGGAACGGCTGGAGCGCTTCCTGGCGGGGCGCGGCTTACGTCAAGGCGCTGCCGATACAATCCTGGTCGCCTGAGGGCAGGGGCGGCACACGGGGTCTGTTGAGAATCACCACATCATTTCACATGACCATCTTGGAACTGCTTTTGTTGCAATGTACTATTGTGCCTATGGAGATGGCGCTTGCGGCGGAGCGGAAGTATGAGTGACTGGCAGACTGTGATCGGCTTGGAGGTTCATGCCGAGCTGGAAACGGAAAGCAAAATGTTCAGCAGCTGCCCGGTTGTGGACAGTGTGGAAGCGCCGCCCAATTCCGCGGTTGATGCGCTTTCGCTGGGCATGCCGGGTACATTGCCGGTGATCAATATGCGCGCGATGGAATACGGCATTATGGTCGGCTTGGCGCTCAATTGTGAGATACCGCCGCTGAACCAGTTCGCGCGCAAGAATTATTTCTATCCCGATTTGCCCAAGGGCTATCAAATCAGCCAATACGATCACCCGCTGGCGATACAGGGGCATATCGATATCGAGCGGGAAGACGGCACACAAAAGCGCATCCGCGTGCGGCGGGCGCACATGGAAGAAGATACCGGCAAGCTCACGCATGTCGCCGATGGCAGCCTGGTTGATTACAATCGCGCGGGCGTGCCGCTTTTGGAAATTGTGTCCGAGCCGGATATCAGCAGCGCCCAGGAAGCCGAAGCCTATGCCCGCAAGCTGCGCGCGATTCTGCGTTATCTGGGCGTCAACAGCGGCGATATGTCAAAAGGCGTGCTGCGATTTGAAGCCAATGTCAGCGTGATGCGCAGCAGCGACCGCGCGCTGCGAGAGCGCACCGAGATCAAGAATCTCAACAGCATCCGCAATATGACGCGCGCGATAGAATACGAAGCCAAGCGGCAGATTCGCCTGTATCAGCGGGGCGACATGGTGAAGCCAGCTACTTTAGGCTGGGACGAAGCGGCGCAGCGCATCGTCATCCAGCGTTATAAAGAACGGGCGGATGAATATCGCTATTTCCCGGAGCCGGACCTGCCCGCCGTCGCCGTCAGCCGCGAGTGGGTGGCGGAACTGCAAGCGCGCCTGCCGGAATTGCCGGATGCGTTGCGGCGGCGCTTCGTTGATGAGCTGGGCTTAAACGATACCGATGCTACGGTGCTGACAGCGGACCGGGCGGTAGCGGAATTTTTCCTGGAGTTGCTTGATGGCGACGGCATTGATGCCAAAGCGGCGGCGAATTGGCTGACGACCGACTTGTTCCGCATGATGAATGCGCAGGAAATCGAGCGGGAAAATATCAACAGCATCCCGCTTAGGGCAGGGCAATGCGCGGGCTTGCTGCGCCTGGTGCAGGGCGGGACTATCAACCAGAATACGGCGCGCAAAAAAGTCCTGCCCGCCATGTGGCGGACGGGCAAAGACGCAAAAGTAATAGTCGACGAGCAGGGCTTGGCGCAGGTATCGGACGCGGCGCTGATTAAGCGGCAGGCTGACGCGGTTCTGCGCGACAATGAGGCTTTGCTGCAGCGCTACCTGGCGGGCAATGACAAGGTCATCAACGCGCTTTTTGGCAAAATCATGGGCGCGATGCGCGGCAAAGCCGACCCCGCCATCGTCCGGCAGGTGCTGCAAGAAAAGGTCAAGGCGCTAAAAGAATAGAACGCGAGTATTGGGAGATTTGGCATGACTTGGCATCAGACGATAATTGTTGGCAACCTGGGGGGCGACCCCGAGCTCCGCTATCTTCAAAGCGGGCGCGCGGTCTGCAATTTTAGCGTCGCTGTGTCTGAGCGGTGGCGCGACCGCCAATCAGACGAACAGCGCGAGCGCACCACCTGGTATCGCGTCGCTGTTTGGGGCAACCAGGCGGAGACCTGCAATACCTATCTTTCGCGCGGGCGCAAGGTTATGGTCATCGGCAATGTATCCGCCCGCGGCTACATCAACAACAACGGGGAAGCCGCGGCCTCGCTTGACCTCACGGCGCGCGATGTGCGCTTTTTGGGCAGCCGCGACGAACAAGGGGGAGGCGGCTGGGGCGGCAATGAGCAGCGCGGCGGCGGCGGACAGCGCCAGCAAGCGCCGCGTGATGACCGCGCCTCCAACTACCCAAGCTCGCCATCCTCGGTGGATGACATTCCTTTCTAGCGGTCGGCAGCCGTTGCCAGGCGGCGCTGGTTGAGCTATGTGCCAATTTTCTGTTGACTTGCGCGGGCGGACGGCGCTGCTCACCGGCGCTGGCACTGCCTGCGGCGCGGCGATTGCGCTGGCGCTGGCTGCCAGCGGGGCGAATGTGTCGCTCTGCGATATCAACATTGAGCGGGCGGAAGCGGTCGCGGACAAAATCATCGCTGGCGGCGGCGAGGCGCTCGCCCAGCACAGCGATGTCTCCAACCGCTTTCAAGCCGCCACTATGATTGAGCGCGCGCGCGACCGCTTCGGCAGCATTGACATTCTGGTGAATGCCGCGGGTGCCTATCAAGCGGCGCCGCTGCTCCAGCTTGATGAATGGGATTGGCGGCGTCAGCTGGAGTTGAACGCCACCGGTACATTTTTCTGCATGCAGTTGGTGGCTCGCGTCATGGCGGACGAAGGCGGCGGCGTCATCATCAATCTCACGGCGGGCGGCGGCAGCCTGCCGGCGGGGGTTGGCTATGTGGCGGGGAAGAGCGCTGTCAGCGCGCTGACGCGGCAGGCGGCGCGGGAGCTGGGACCGCGGGGTATCCGTGTGAATGCCATCGCCGCGGGCAATATCAGCGGGGACGCCATGCCGGCAGCGGCGGAGCGCTCGCCGCTGACGCGCCGCGGCCGCGCTGAAGACATCGCCGGCACCGCGCTTTTCCTGTGCTCGGCGGCGGCGGACTATATCACGGGGCAGGTGATCCTTGTTGATGGCGGCGCATCGCTTCTCGGCGCGCCGCCTGCCTGAGCTGCCGTCGTTTTACCTGCCAGTGGAGCCGAAACCGCCGGCACCGCGCGCGCTCTCAGCGAGTTCGGCGAGCGCTTCCACAAAGTCAAGCGCGCCGGTGTAAACGGGCACAATCAGCAATTGGGCGATTTTCTGCCCCTGCTCAATCGCGATAGTATCATCGCCGAGGTTGACAAGCAGAACTTTCAGCTCGCCGCGATAGGCGCTGTCGATGACGCCAGCCAGCGTATGTATGCCCGCCGCCGCCATGCTCGAACGGTCTTTCAGCAAGCCGACGAATCCCGGCGGAATCTCCAGGTGCAAGCCAGTCTCGACGATGGCGCGCTGCCCGGGCGCGAGCGTGTACACACCCAGCGCCGCAATATCATAGCCGGCATCGCCGGGGCGCGGCGCGCGGAACTCCATGCCAAGCGCCCGGAATTTCTCGTTGCAATAGACGCGCATACTCCCTCAGCCTGCTCTCAGCTCTTGATAGGCAGCCGCCAGCGCCTGCCAAGGCGTACTATCCCAGTAGCGGCGGGCGGCGCCTGATGGCGATGGCAGCACAAAAAAGCGCGTCCGCCCCAAAGTTGGCGCTTGCCAGCCATAGTCGACGGCTTGGGACGGGCGCGCATCCGCCCAGGCGCGCCAGGCGGTCTTGCTGGTGAAGGCGACAATCCGCGGCTGATAATGCTGGATTTTCGTGCGCAGCGTCAGCGGGTGATAATCCGCCCGGCGCAGTTCGCCATCGTTGCCGACTGCCGCTTTCGCCAGGTCGGTCAAACCCAAACCCAGCGGCAGCAGCTTGCGAAATTCTTGTGGCGAGAAGAGGCGGGGCGTGAAGCCGCAGGCATGTAAGCTGCGCCAAAAGGCGTTGGACGGGTTGGCATAATACGCGCGCTCACGCGCCGAAATTCTGCTGGCGGCAGTGCCACAAAATACCAGCGCAAGCCCGGGTGCCAAGACATCGGGCAAGATATCAGCCATCACGCGCCGCTGCGCCGGCAGCCCATTCCAGATTCTTCTGATGCGTCTCGTGATAGAAGCCGTCCAACTGCGGCGGAAGCGCAAAGACTCGGTCGCCAGTGAGCGCGCTTAAATAGGCGACCGTGCTGTCCAGGCATGCGCGGTCCCGCGCTGGACCATGTGAGGGAATCGCATGGGCGAGGTCGCTGCGCCCTGCCCAGCCCTTTAATGCCGCCAGCCAGCCGAGCACAAGCTCCGCCTCGTAAACCACTGGCAGCGGCGCTTCAATCGCGTCGCCGCCGAGAAATACGCCCCATTCCGGTATCCAGCCGATGATGCTGTCGCTGGTGTGCCCGGGCAGATGATGCAGCTCCAGCGTCACGCCGCCCAAATGCAAGCTCAGGCGGGAGCGGAAAGTTACATTCGGCGGGACCAGCGCGACCGCCCCCCAATAGCCCGGGTCTTCCGCCTGCTTTTGCGCCAGCGCCTGCGGGATATCCCCGCCGAAGCGGCTTAAGCATTGCTCATGCGCCACGACAGCGAGCGGCTTTTGCCTAAAGCCCGCCGTGCCCCAAACATGGTCCCAATCCCCATGGCTGTAGACCAGAATATAGCGCCTGCCAGCAAGCAGGCTGTCAAGCGCTTTGATGGCTGATGGGTGGTACAAGCTGTCCCAGACAACGGCGAAATTCTCGCCCAGCATCAGAATTGACCGATGTTGATGCCCATGCGCTTCCACCAGGCAGACCCATAGCCCGGGCAGGATTTCCTGCAGATTCGCCGCGGAAGTCATGCCGATTGCCGGGCTCAGGCTTGCAGGTCAAGCTCGGGCAACAGGCGGAAAGTATCAACAACCGCCAGCATGGGGAAGGTCTCCTGGTCAGCGCGCAGCAGGTCAACATCAATATCGCTATAACGCAGGTTGGCGACATGCAGGCGCTCGTCAGCGCCATTGAGCAGAAGGGCAATGCCGCTGTCGGTGGCGCCATCCACCGTCTGCAAGCGATAGGAAACTTTGTAGCCGCCTACGCCCGCCAGCTCGGCTGCCTCCGCCGAAATCGCCGCCACGCCGCTGCGCCAGCGTTCGACCCAGCGCATCGCCTCGTCTTCGTCCGTCAGCGCGCCATCAGCCGCCGCAATCACCAGCGTGATGCCATCGCCAGCGACCGTTGCCGGCAAGCCGTCAGCCGCGTCCACAACTGTCCAATCCGCCGGGAAACGCAGGCTGTGTTTATCGAGCCTGTCGAAATAAACATCCCAATCGAAGCGGGCGTCGGCATATACTGGCAGCCGGCTGATGGTCTCCGATACGCCAGCGAGGATATATTTCAATTCTTGGGGAGCATTCTCCGCAGTGATGACACGAGCGCTGTAGATATCGCCCGCTTCCAGCCAGGATTCCTGACGGGCTATGAGGTGGCTGCGGCCGCGGCGCAAGTTAAAGTCCAGGCGCAGTTTGTCGTCATCAGTGATGGAGCGCCCGGTCTCGTCCCAGCTGGTGTAACCGCTCCAGGTTTGCCCCAGCCAGGCGCGGTTCATATAGTTGCTGAGCGCGTCCGCATCGGTGATATTGCCAGGGTTCCTGGTGATGCGCACTTCAATTACGCTGAGCAAATCGCCATTGCTCAAGCCGGCGCGCAATTCATCAGCGCTGCTGCTGTCGGAAGCGTGAGTCCAGCCGGCCGGCGCGGCAAAGGTGAACAGCCCCGAACGGTGCAAATGCCGCGTATCAAAATTGAGCGCCGAGATATCGGGCGGTGGCGGCAGCGTCGGCGTTGGCAAGGGCGTTGGCACCGCCGCCTCAGCGCTTTCCCCCAGCCCGACCTGGCTCGAAAGCATCGGCAATATCAAGCTGCCCACCATGGCAACCGACATAATAATGCCAATAATGTAGGTGAAGGTTTTTGTTGTCTTGTTCATTCAAGCCCGGCTCCCGCATGCGGTCATCGCTGCCTCATCTTACCCGAAAATAGCGAGGCTGTTAAGCAAGACTTTTCCGCTCTATACTGCGAGCTTGGCGATTGCCGCGGGCATGGCATCACCGCCAGGGACAAAAGTACATCAAGGCAGCCAAGTATGAGCAGCAGTTTCAGCAAGCGCCCATTGCGCCTGGCGGACGCCAGCGCCTTTGTGGCGACATCCAACGCGATTTCGGCGCATATCGGGACTGAAGAACGGATTCAGCTGGACAGCGTGCAGTTGGAATGGCAAGAGCCTGATTTTGATCTCGCGAGCGCTTCGCTGGGCATATTTGACGCTGCCGGCGCGCTTGCGGGCTATGCCATCTTCTGGGCGACATCAGAAAAGCCGGTGCACCCGCACTTGCAATGGGGCGTGCACCCGCGCTATATGGCGGGAGGTGTGCAGGCAGAGCTGCTGCGCTGGGGCGATGAACAAGGCGCAAAAGCGCTGGAGCGCTGCCCGCCAGAAGCGCGCGTATCGCTGAGGAGCGCGGCGCACAAGGGCTTCACTTTCGCGGAAGAGGCGCTGACAAAAGCCGGCTATAGCGCGAGCCGTTCCTGGCGCTTGATGAACATCACGATGACGTCCCGCCCGCAGCCGCAGCCCTTCCCCGCCGGCATCGCGACCCGCCCCTACCGCCATGACGAGGACCTGCCGCTGTTGGTCACGATTATTCGCGATTCCTTCTCCGACCATTATGGTTATGTCGAAGAGCCGTTCGAGAAGGTGCTCGCCTTGTTCCGCCACTGGCTGGACAATGCCGCGTTTTTTGATCCAGCGCTGGTCGTCCTGCCGGTTGATGAAGCGACCGGAGAGGCGGCTGGCTGCGTCATCGGGCTGACGCAGGACCGCAACGATCCCAGCGCGGGCTATATCGACACCGTTGGCGTGCGGCGAGGCTATCGGCGGCGCGGCATCGCCACCGCGATGCTGCAGCAGAGTTTCGCCGATTTTTGGGATCGCGGCATCCGCTCACTGAACCTGGAAGTGGACGGAAGCAGCCTGACAGATGCTGGCAGCCTTTACGAGCGCGTGGGCATGAGGGAATATCGGCGGCTTATTGAATATGAGAAGCTGCTGCGCGCCGGCATCGAATTGGCGAAGACGGCGCTGGATTGAGCGCAGGGTGGTCGTTTGATTTACCACCGAGCGCACCGAGAAAGGCATGACAAAACAGCCAGAAGACCGCTACCAGGATATCCTCAAACGTATCGCCGAGCGGCGTCCTTTCGGCAGCGCTGTACAGCAGCCGCAGACGCCGCCGGAGCGCGCCCTCGACCTCATCAATGCCTACGACGCCCTCGCCGAGCTGACGCAGAGCGAGTATCCGCGCAGCCTATGTTACGGTCCCAAGCAGCTCAGCGGCGGCGCTTGGACGGGGGTGGCGCTGTGGCATCGCCGCAAGGGCTATCACGGCTATCAGACGCTGTGGCTGCTGGGCGTTTGGGCGCATTATTTGGGGCAGGCGCTGACGCTCAGCATTGGCGAGCGCGCCCTGCCCTACCGCGCGCCGATATATGACGCGGGCGTGTATCGCGTCGCTATCGAAAATGGCTTCCGGCTCTATTATGAAGATGACGGCGGTCCGCCACAGGCTGGCGACCGCCTGCTCTATCAAGCCGCTTTTGAGCCGCGTGAGCGTCTGAAGCCGCGCCAGGCGCTAGACAGAATTCTGGAAACTTGGCAAAGCAGGCAAGAGGCAGTCTAGTCGGCGTCTTCTTCGAAGACGATGTCGGTGGTCAAGCCGGATGCGGCTAAATCCGCCAGCGAGATAGCGGCTTCGTCCTCCCGCGCCAGCATGCTTATGCCCTGTTTCAGCCGCTCGCCGCAAACGAGACAATCGGGGTCGCGTTCGATCTCTATCCAAAGCCCGGTATGCGGCTCGGCAGTTTGCCCTTCGATGATGTCCATAGCGCTATTGGTGACGATGAGCGTGTTGGCGGGCATTGCTTCGTGCGCGTCAGTGCCGCGCAGCAGCTCGTTAATCACCAGACCAGCCTGGATGCCAGCAACTTTGGTGACATTAACCCAGAGCGCCGGCTCTGCCGCGAGGATGCCGGCATCGTCAATCATGCCATAATCGAGCTCGCCCGCAGGGTCGATTGCGATGCGAGCGCCTTCCCGCGTGGCTTCTGCCCAGCAGGCATAACAGGGACCAGCGAAGGGACTGATGATGACATGGTCGCCGCCTTCGCCGCGCTCATAAACGCCGGCATACGACGCGCGGAGCCGCTTCTTTAAGCATTGCTCGTTAATTGCGAATTTCACCGCTTCCTGATCCACCGCCACCACGACAATATGCACATCGTCCAGCGCGTTCCAGTGCTCTTCGATGATGCCTGGGCGCAGTTCGATTTCCGCCTGCGGGTTGCGATTGTGTATCAAATCCGCCACTGCCGCCGCTTTGTTTTGCCCGATGTAGCGCCGGTCCGCCACATGCCGCATCACATTGCCGGCATCAATCACATCGCCATCTACCAATACAAAACTGCCCACCCCGCTCATCGCCAGGCTGAGCGCGACAAAGCCACCGCCAGAGCCCAAGCCAACCACGGCTACCTTTTTCTCTGCCAGCCGCGCCAGATTGTCGCTGCCGATGAGCCGCTCTACCCGTGCCCAAAGTTCGCTCATGTCATGGCACCTCGTCTATTGTATCGGCGGGAGGGCGGTACTCTTCAGCCGCGTCCGCACTGTGCTCATCCAGGATGACGGGGATGGAGACTGAAGCTGGCTGACGCAAACCCAGCTGCACTTCTATCGCGATTACATAATCAACCAGGTATTTTTCGGGGGTCCAGCGCCAGCCGGGCGGGTCCGGGATTGGGCTTTTAAGCGCCCAGAGCTTCTCGAAAGTGGCGACCGCATCCGCCAAATCCAGCCCTTCAATAAAAGGCGCGTGATAGGCTCGCGGCGCAGTCTCAGGATAATCGTGCTGCGTCACCAAAAGCAGGAAGGAGGTAGCGCCTTGACGGATGGTGAAGAAGCAGAATTCCAGCGGCACTTCGCCATCACATTCGTAGAGCAGCCGCCGCACCAGCAAGCCGTCATCCAGCAGCGCCAGCGTCTCGCTGCCCAGGCGGTCGGCAAGCACGACATGCCAGCCGTATTTCATCATCTTCGGCAAGGTTTCCGCCGCCACCAGCTTGGGATGCACCGGCTGAAAAACACGCACATCGCGGTGGATATACCACCAGTCGACGCGCATGTCACTGCCATTTTCCATCGGCAGGTGGATATAATTGACCGTATATTCTGACTGGCTGATGACTGGGGCATAGCCCACAGTCACAATCGGCACCAGCAGGAAATCCATATTCATCTCATCATCATCCAGCCAGGACAGGGCGGTCATCAGGTCGCCATGGCTGGGCTGTATCATGGAGCCGGGCTGTTTATGCCAATCCCCAAGGTAGCGCAGGGGCACATCAAAGCGGGCGGACAAGGCATCACTGCCGCGATAGCGCTCGCGATGAAAATGCCAATTTTCTTGCAGCCACCATATAATTTCGTCTTGCAGCGCATCCCCCTGTTGGAAGGTGTGCGAACGGCGGACAGCGGTTTCGTCTGGCGAGATGGTATCGAGCACATAAATGGTCGGCAGCCCCTCGGGCGTATCGTCTTCGATGATGAAGCCGACCATCGCCTCGCCAGTTTCATCCGCCATATATTGGCTGGCGGCAGAGCGCATCCGCTCCAATGCCCGCTCCGACAATACCAGATTGGGCACAATCCCGCGCGACATCATCGCCATCCCCCGCAATCGCTTGCGGATATGATCCAGTTCCAGGTGCATGAGCTGCAGAAATTCTGGCTCATCGGGCACTCGCACGGCTATCGCCTCCGGCGGCGGGGCAAAGGCGAGCTCGCCTTAATCCGTTCTTCGATGCCGGGCCAGCGCCCGGTCGAGCGCCAGGTGTAATAGGCATAGAGCCACTGTATCGCCCAGCCGCCCACGGTTACCGCCGTTGATTTAGAGGGATTCCAGCCGTACTGCTCGCCATCTTTTGGGTTAAACAGGCAGAGCTGACCGTCTTCGTATTGGTGCTTTTCGCTGTAAATGCGCGGTTTGACGCAATAGGCTTCCGCCGGGCGGTTGGGATACTCTTTGGGATAGACAATTTTGAGGCTGTGATAAGGCGAATCCAGGATGCTCATATTGATCTGGACCTTGCCCTGCCAATAGAGCAGCCCGCCGAAGGGCGGCACCACCAGGTTGAAGGTGTTGCCAAAGGTCGCTTTCATCGCCTCGACTTCCCACACAAGGCGAGCGGAGACATTTTTCCTTGTACCCCACCAATTGGACATGCGCGCAACCCCATCGAGAAGCCATGCCGACGGCATGCGTAAACTCTATTGCCAAAGTCGCCAAATGTCTAGGTTCAGCGCCCGCGCGCTGGATACTCTTAACGCTGTGGGATTTTACACGGGCGGGCGGCGGATTTAACCGCGGCTAAACCGCGTGCGCCAGCCGTTTAATCCCGCAGGAAACCTGGCGAAGAGTCGCGCGGGGCAAGCGATTAACATTGAAGTTTACCGCTGGCGTGGACAGCCGCTGTACGCCTCTGCTACAACAAAGAGGTCAATCGGGACGAGAAGCCTTCCCAGCAAAACTCGTTCCCAATTGACACTCGACCATCACCGCAAATCCTAACTTGGAATTGCGGCAAACACAAGGAGTTCACAGTATGTCCGCTTTATCTTTCAGCAGTATTGTCAAGTTGTTGGCGATTTTCCTTTTCGCCGCGACCCCCGTCATGGGCGACGATGCGCTCACCGTGTATTCGGGGCGCAACGAGAGTTTGCTTGCTCCCATCCTGCAGCGCTTCAGCGAAGCCACCGGCATCGAAATTGAAGTCCTCTATGGCGGCACCAGCGCTGTCGCCAATCAGATTTTGACCGAAGGCGTCAATAGCCCCGCCGATGTCTTCATCGCCCAGGATGGCGGCGCATTGGGCGCGTTGGCGGCGGCGGATATGCTGCACAAGCTGCCGGCGGCCACCCTTGAGCGCGTTGCCGATGCGGCATTTGTTTCGCCAGCTGGTGCCTGGGTGGGCTTAAGCGGGCGCGCGCGCGTATTTGTCTACAGCCCGGAAGCGCTGGCGGAAAATGGGCTGGAATTGCCAAACTCCATCCTCGACCTCACCGACGAGCAATGGCATGGTTTGCTGGGCTGGGCACCGACCAACGGTTCTTTCGTCGCCAATATAACCGCCATGCGTGTGCTGCTGGGCGATGACGCGACCGCAAGCTGGCTGGCGGACATGATCGCCAATGGCGTGCAAGCCTACCCCAAGAACACGCCAATTGTAAAAGCGACCATTGACGGCGAGATTGTTGGCGGCTTGGTCAATCATTATTATCTCTTCCGTTTTCTGGCGGAGGACCCCGATATCACGGCGGCGCTGCATTTCTTCCCCGGCGGCGACCCCGGTTCGCTGATAAATGTGGCGGGCGCGGGGATTCTGAAAACAAGCGACCAGCCTTATGATGCCTTGGCGCTGGTCGATTATCTGCTGGGCGACGAAGCGCAAAGCTATTTCGCCGAGATCACCTACGAATATCCCTTGGTGGCATCGGTAGCGCCCGCCGTCGATATTCCAGCGCTGGCGGATATCGAAGCGCCCGAAATCGATCTCTCCGCGCTTGATGACTTAAAAGCCACGCTGGAGATGATCGAAGACAGCGGCGCGCTCGATTAAGCGCCCTGCCAGAATTCTTTGGAGCCGCCATGCACCTGCCCGATATCATCCGACCGCGCCAAAAGCTCAACGGCGCGCTGCGCCAAGCGCGCCCGCATTGGCGCTTCGGCAATCGCCAGCTGGCGCAAGCGGCGAGCCTGGCGGTGGTGGCGGTCGTGATGATACCGGTGGCATACCTGGTATTGGGCGCTTTCCACGCGGGGGCGGAAGGCATCGACTATCTGCTGCGGGCGCGAACGCTGCGCATCGTCGGCAACAGCCTGGCGCTGATGCTGACAGTAACCGCCTGCGCCAGCTTCATCGCCCTGCCCTTCGCCTGGCTGACGGCGCGCAGCGATTTGCCATGGCGGCGCGTTTTCCTGGCGCTGGGCTTGGCGGCGATGGTCATCCCGTCTTATCTGACCGCAGTAACTTTCAGCGAAGCCTTTGGTCCCAAGGGCATGCTGCAATCGCTGCTGGAGCCAATCGGCGTGGGGCGTCTGCCCAGCATCAAAGGCTTTTTTGGCGCCGCGCTGACGCTCAGTTTCGTGACATTCCCCTACATCGTCTTGCCGGCGCGCGCGGCATTGCTGCGCTGTGACCGCAATTTGGAAGAAGCCGGGCAAAGCCTGGGCTTGAGCCGCTGGGCGGTTTTCCGCCAGATAATCCTGCCGCAGCTGCGCCCGGCGCTCTCCACCGGGATGCTGATGACGGCGCTCTATTGCCTCAGCGATTTCGGCGCTGTCGCCGTGATGCGCTTCAACGCTTTCACCCGCGCCATCTTCTTGCAGACAGAATCTTACCGCTTGGACAAAGCATCGATGCTGGCGCTGGTGCTCATCGTTTTGACGATCGCTCTGCTGATTGTGCAATCGCGCCTGCAGCATGGCGGGCGGCATTATCGCGTTGGCTCGGGCGCGGCGCGCAACCTGGAGCGCCTGCCCCTGGGCAAGTGGAAGCTGCCCGCTGTCGCCTTTTGCGCGACAGTGATTGGCATCGGCGTCCTCACGCCATTGCTGGTTCTGTTCAGCTGGCTGAGCGGGCACCGGCTCACCAACCCCATCCAGGTGCCGCTGACAGAACTGCTGGGCAACACTGTGGGCGTCAGCGCGGTTTCGGCGCTGGTGGTAACGGCTGCCGCGCTGCCGCTGGCGCTGCTGGCGATGCACGCCGCCTCCCGCAGCGACCGCTGGCTGGTGCAGCTCGCTTATTTAGGCAATGCCCTGCCCGGCATCGTGATTGCGCTGGCGCTGGTGATATTCGCCACCAGCAATCTGCTGAGTTGGTATCAGACACTGCCGCTGCTGATAGTCGGCTATGCGATCCACTATTTGCCTTTTAGCATCGGCGCGACCGAAAGCGCCTTCGCCCAAACCAACCCCCGCTTTGAAGAAGTCGCGCGCAGCCTGGGCATATCCGCCTGGGCTGCCCTGGCGCGGATTACATTGCCCCTGGCGCGGGCGGGCATTTTGGCGGGCTTGGCGCTGGTCTTCCTCAATGTGATGAAAGAGCTGCCGACCACATTACTCCTCCGTCCTATCGGTTTTCGCACCTTCGCCACCCGCATCTGGAGCGCCTATGACGAAGCATTTTTGTCTTCGATTGCGCTGCCGGGTTTGCTATTGGTGCTGGCATCGCTGATTGCCCTGGCGATACTGCTGCGGCAGGACGAGGGCATCGCTTAACATGACAAGTAGCAGCCGGCGAGCAATCCACCCTTAAATGCGCCGCCGCTTTGCCATATTCTTAAGCCTAATCGCGCCCGGCACCTGAGGCTCGCGCATGGAATTTTCGCTACAGGCGGAAAAGCTAAGCAAGCGCTTTGATACTCAAACGCTTGCGGTTGAGGACATCTCGCTGAAGGTGAAGCCCGGCGAGTTCCTCACCCTGCTTGGTCCCAGCGGCGGCGGCAAAACCACAACTTTGCGGCTGTTGGCTGGCTTCGAGAAGCCGAGCAGCGGGCGCATCCAAATTGGCAGCCGCATCGTGGCGGATGATGCGCATTTCACGCCGCCGGAAAAGCGGCGCATCGGCATGGTCTTCCAGGATTACGCGCTCTTCCCCCATGTGAACGCGCGCGAGAATATCGGCTTTGGGCTGGGCAGAAATACCAAAGAGCGCAGCAAGCAGATAGAGCGCATGCTGGCGCTGGTGGGCATGGCGCCATACGCCGAGCGCATGCCCCATGAATTGTCTGGCGGGCAGCAGCAGCGGGTGGCGCTGGCGCGCGCCCTGGCGCCCAACCCCGATATCCTGCTGCTGGACGAGCCATTTTCCAACCTCGATACTGGCTTGCGCGCGCAGGTGCGCACCGATGTCCGCCGCATCCTGCGGGAGACGGAAACAACCGCCATTTTCGTCACGCATGACCAGGAAGAAGCCCTCAGCCTGTCGGATGAAATTGCCGTGATTTTTGAGGGCAAACTGCTGCAGCTGGCGACGCCGCATGCCATTTACAACCGCCCGGTGAGCATGCGCGTCGCCAAATTCGTCGGCGACGCCAATTTTATGCCAGCGGAAGCGCATGGCATGACGGCGCAATGCCGCCTGGGCGAGGTGAAACTCTTCCACCCCAAAACTGGCAAAGTTCAGCTCTTGATTCGCCCCGAGGCGCTGGCAGTCCGCTTTGACGAGATTGGCACGCCGGCGACAGTCTTGTGGCGGGAATTTTTCGGGCATTATCAGCGGCTGGGGCTGGCGCTGGCGGATGGCGCGGAGCTGATGGCGCGCGCGGGGGTGGACCGCTACTTCCGCCGTGGCGACAAGGTCTGGGTATCGATGGCGCTGCCGGCGCTGGCTTATGATGTGTAGATAGCCGGGAAAGCAAAAAGCGCGCCGAAATGTAGCGGGAATTATTTTGCGATGGGCAGCCAGACAGAAAACGAGGTCCCGCGCCCCAGCCCGGCGCTCTCAACAGTGATTCCGCCGCCATGCGCCTCGACGATTTCTTGCGCTATCGCCAGCCCCAAGCCGGTGCCACGCTGCGGACCGCGTGATTTTTCCACCTGATAGAAGCGCTCGAAGACACGCGGCAAGTCCCCTTGGGCGATGCCGATGCCAGTATCGCGCACCACAACTTGAAGGCCGCCGCCAGCTTCCGCCACCGCCACGGTGACGCGCCCGCCAGCCGGCGTGAATTTGAGCGCGTTGCTGATGAGGTTCATCAGCACTTGCGCCAGGCGGTCGCCATCGCCGCTGACCAGCGGCAATGGCTGCGCCGGCTGCGAGATTTCTAGCGAAAGCCGCTGCGTATCCGCCACCACTTGCAAGCTCTGTGAGACCGCTTCTGTCAGCTGCGCCAGGTCGATGGCGTCCCGTTTCATCGACAGCTTGCCCGCTTGCAGCCGCTCCAGATCGGTAAGCTCAACCACCATGCGGTTGAGGCGGCTCGCCTCTTCATAGATGATTTCCGCCGCTTCGGTGGAATCGGCTGCCGCGCCATCAACAATCGCTTGCGCGTAGCCTTGGATGGATGTCAGCGGCGTTTTGAGATCGTGCGAGACATTGCTGAGAAAGTCCCGCTGGGCGATATTGGCGGCAGAAACTTCCGCCGTCATCTGATTAAAGGATTGCGCCAGCCAGCGTAATTCGGGCGCGCCGCTGACGGGCACCTGCGTCGAATAATCGCCGCCCGCCATCGCTTTTGCCGCCTTCGCCACCCGTTGCAGCGGCGTCGCGATTGTGCGGCTAATCAAAGCGGCGAGCACAATCGCGACTGCAATGCCAACCAGCCCCGCTTGCAGCAGCGGTGGCGCCAGCGCCGCGCCAAATACCGCCAGGGTTTCCTGCAAACTCACCGTGGGGCGCGGCTCCGCCAGAATCCACAGCTCTTCAAATGCCGGGCTGAGCTGGCGGGAACGCGGGCGGAACATCACGCCGCCATAGAGCCATTCGCCGCCGCCCTGCTCTAAAAAGCTGCCAAAGAATTGTTCGCTGCCGCGGGCGAGGATATGCTCGAGTTTTTCGTTGCGATAGTTGTCGCCGCGCAGTTGGACAAGTTCGCCTTGGCGGAAGTGTCGGGCGCTGTCATAGAGTACGCGCGGTCCCTCGGCGCTGAGCCGAACATTCAGCACACGCACATTGCGCGTCTCGGCAAAGGCATCCAGCAGCTCCCGCACTTGGCTCTGCAGGAAACGCAGGTTGCGGTCGGACGGGATATCGGCGATGGTATCAAGATAATTCAGCCCTTGCGTCAAGGCGGCGAGGCGGGCATAAGTCGGCTCTGGCGGGGCGGCGCGGTTGCCAATCAAAACGATGAGCGCGCTGGCAATCACGCCAATGGTTACCATCAGCAGCAGCAAATAGGAGGTGAGCAGGCGCAGGCGCAGATTAAAATTGAAGCGCAGTTTCTTAAGCATCTTCCAGCTTGTAGCCAACCCCCCAAACCGTCTCGATTGCCGCGCTCATGCCTTTGAGCTTGTGCCGCAGATGGGCGATATGCACATCCACGGTGCGGGTCTCCCCGGCAAAACTGTAGCCCCAGACGACATCCAGCAGCCGCTCCCGGCTAAAAACCAAGCCTGGATTTTGCGCCAGCGCCAACAGCAGGTCAAATTCTTTCATGCGCAGGCTGACCGGGCAGCCGTCAACTTCCACGCGGCGGCGCGGCGGATCAATATGCAGATTGCCGATGTCAATCTTGGCGGGAGCGTCAGCTTCCGTTTGGCTGCGCTCGGCGCGGCGCAAAATCGCGCGGATGCGCGCCGACAATTCGCGGGGGTTGAAAGGCTTGGTGAGATAGTCGTCAGCGCCCAATTCCAAGCCGACAATTTTGTCGATGTCTTCGCTGCGCGCGGTCAGCATGATAATCGGCACATCAGAAGTTTCGCGCACGCGGCGGCAGACTTCCAAGCCATCCATGCCCGGCAGCATCAAGTCCAGCACCACCAGGTCCGGCTCGTTTTGCAGGATTTGCTGGCGGGCGACTGCGCCATCGGTGGCACTGGTTACACGGAAGCCATCCCGCTCCAGGTACATGCGCGCCAGGTCAATTATTCGGCGTTCATCGTCCACCACCAAAATTGTCTCAGCCATAGGTCTCGTTTGCCACTATCTGTTTGAAGCGGAGCGTATGCCAATCCGCGCTGATGCACTTACGAGTATTATGTCTCAAATATACTGAGAATAACGGCGGGCGATGTAAATTTCCTGTAAAAAAGGCGCGGCGGCGGCGAGGGAGCTTATTGTCGCAGCATCGCGGTATACTCTTGGCATGAATGCGACAATCCGCCTCGCCCTGCCCGCTGACGCCGCCGCCATCCGCGAGATTTATGCGCCAATCGTGCGCGACACGCATATCTCCTTTGAATATGCCGTGCCGGATACCACCGAAATCGCCGCGCGCATCCTTAATACTTTGCGGCAGTACCCCTGGCTGGTCTGCGAAATTGAGGGGCGGCTGGCGGGATATGCCTATGCCAGCGCCTTCCGCGCCCGCGAAGCCTACCAATGGACCGCCGAAACGACTGTATATGTACATGCGGACTTTCGGCGGCGCGGGCTTGCGCGCGCGCTCTACCGGTCGCTGCTGGCGCTGCTGATGGCGCAGGGTTACCTCAATGCCATCGGCGTCATCTCCCTGCCGAATGAGGCGAGCGTGCGCGCGCATGAGAAGCTGGGATTCCGCAAAATCGGCATCATAGAGCGGGCTGGCTTCAAAGCGGGTTCCTGGCATGATACCGGCTGGTGGCAATACCCGCTGCGCCCGCCCAGCGATAGCGCCGCGCCGCCGCTGCCCATCGCGCGCTTGGCGCAAACGCCCGGTTTCCAGGAACTGCTGGCGATTGGCTTGCCCAGCATCAAACGCTAGCGCCTTTCAAGCGCGCTCGATTGGAAATTGTTGAGAAAATACGCTGAAATACAGGCGGACTTTGCTGATGATATCGCGCCGTTCTTCGGCTGGCAGCAGGGCGAGCGCCGCGCGCAGCTGCGCCATCAAGCCGCGCTGCACCGCCAGAAAGCGCTCGGCGCCCGCGTCAGTCAGCAGCACATCGACCGAGCGCCCGTCCGCGGGATTGCGCTGGCGCTGTACCAGCGGCGGCGCCATCGCTTCCAGCCGCTTGACCAAGCCCGTCATGGTGGCGCGGGTTAGATGATGCGCCTGCGCGATATCGCCGATGCGGCAAGCGCCGTCATTTTCCGATAGCGTCTTTAAGACATAAAATTGCGGCGGCGTCAACTGATGCGCCTCGAAATGGCTGGCGAGCCGCTTTTCGCCATCGGAAACAATATCAAATAGGGCGGACCACAACTCGGCGGCATCGCGGTCGAGGGTATCGCCGCCGCTTTCATTCGCCAAGGGCATCCCAAACTTCCAGCTTGCCCCGCACCTCGCGAATGACTTCGTCCACAAATTCAGAGGTGCTGTTTTGCCCGCCCAAATCTGGCGTCTTGACGCCGTTGTACACCGCTTCCAATGTCGATTCATAGATGGCGCGGCTGGCGACCGCCGCTTCTTTGCTGTTGACATAACGCAGCAGCGCGCCGCAAGCCAGGAGCATTGCCATCGGGTTGGCGATATTTTTCCCCTGCAAGCTGGGCGCGGTGCCATGAGGCGCTTCGGTCACGGCGACATTGACGGCGAAGTCTTCATCAAAGCCGATGATGACCGACTCAGCGCCGGCGATTGTGCCAAACATCTTTATGACGAGGTCGCTGAGGGCATCGCCATCGCGGTTAAGCGCGGGAATCACCAACGCTTCGCCATGCGTCTCCAGCAAAAGCGCGTAGGTGGCGTCTATCAGCTGTGGGTTATAACGCACATCCTTGTATTTGGCGGCGGCGCGATCCAGCTCTTCTTTGAACATGCCTTCATAGATTGGGCTGACGGTGAATTTGGGACCGCCGAAGACAGCAGCGGCATGCGCGCGCGCATATTGAAAGGTGAATTCGGCGACGGCGCGGCAGCTGCGGCGGCTGATGTGGCGCTTGTTGTATGCCACTTCATCCAGCCCCGCGCCTTCCCGCCATTCTTGCGCGGCATACGCGCCTTCGACCGCCATGCGCGCCACGGCGATGGGCGCGTGTACGCCCGCCAGCGGCTGTACTGACGGGATGCGCCTGCCCGTGCGCAGGATGACGCTGCCTCCCACCAGCTCGCGCAATAGCGCGTTGGGGCTGCCGACATCATCGGGGTCGCCGGGGGTGATGGTCGCGGCTTTGATGCCCAAGCCAGTTTCCCGGATGCGCGCCGCGGCTCCGCGCACAATGTCATTGCCGCTGCGCCGGCGATTTTCCAGCGACAGGTCAAATGTCTCCAGCTTGAGATTCTGCAGGCGTATCACACTTGGATCGAGCACCCGCAGCGCTTCGTCCAGCAATTCTTGCCCGGTCTCGTCCCCTTGTAAAACGCAGATTGTGTGCATGTTTAGTATCGCCTGTTCTCAACAAACTGGCATTCTAGTCCAGAATGGGGGCGCTGCGAATGGTCTTGTGCCCGGCGCAGAGCAATCGTATCAAATAGTTGCTCACCACAAAGACACAAAGGGCACAAAGTTTTTTCTTGAAATGGCTCTATGCTTCTTCATTTATCAGGCTAGTTTGTACACAGCCCATACCACAGATGTAAGCGCAAGTAAGTTATGCGACAAAGAACGGTATTCGCAGGAGTGGTATCATCCGCATCCATGCAAATGGTAGGGGTGACCCGGTGGGTCGCCCAAAATCTACCACAGAGACACAGAGGCATAGAGATTTACTCGGTGTATCTCGGTGTCCTCGGTGGTTAAATTTGCATTGGATTCCGCTTGTTGTGGCAAATGTCTTTTATAATGCAATTGTCCCGTTCTCATCGAAATCGGACGGGAGAATTTCTCACAATTGCGGTAGAATAGTGGGCAGAAAAGGATTTGACCGCTGCAATCGGAAGAGTGGTGACATGCGCGCTATACATTTTTTTGCCGGCTTTATGGCTCTGCTGGCTTTGAGCATCCCCCTGTACGCCCAAGAGGATGCCAGCTATACATCCACAGTGAATTGGTTATACAGCGCCTGTGAAGATCGCATGGTAATTGACTTCACCGGCATGATGGAGCCGGGCTATGACCTGTATTATCAAGCCTTTGACGCTTATGGCGGCTTGGGCGAAGCGCTCACCGGCTTGCGACGCATAGAAGTTGATGGCGAGTATGCCGTCAGCCAGATTGTCCCTTGGCTCAATGGGCGGCAGCTGGCATTGGGCGCGCCAGTCAGCGTGGTCATCCGCATCGGCAGCGAGAGCGACCCCGACACTACCTTGTTCCAAACGCCATCGGACGATGTGCTTGGCGCTTGTGACGAGGCAACCAGCACGCTGGTGGAAGGCATAGACTTGTCGGCGGGTCCGCAGTTGGTATCGACTTCTGGAGTATTTGCCCCGGATGGCAGCATGCTCAACCCGGTCTACGCATATCCGCCCGCCCCCATCGTGCAGATTGGCGCCCGCCCCGACCGCAGCGCCGATGAAGGGCGGACGGCTGACCCCGGCTTGATATTCGCCAGCTGCCAAGATGCCCCCGGCGCGGACCCGGGCATACTCTATGATACCGATGTCATCCGCCTATTCTGGTCCTGGTATGCCCAGACGCCGCAGCAGGTGCAGCAGCATATTGATGCTGTGCAATTTTCCATACATTTGAATGGGCTGGAGCTGCCCAATGTGCATGTCAGTGAAATCAAGCAGCTGCCGGGCAGCGGCGATTGGTGGGTATTTTATACCGTCAATTTCGGCGACAAGTGGGAGCCGGGGCACTACGAACTCCACTTCTCGCAATCCTGGCGCGAGGCGATTAGCGATGGCTACGAAAATTTTGGTCCCGATACTGCGAACGAAGTTTTGGACAGCATCTGCCGTTTTAGCATCCAACAGAACCCTCACGGGATTGCCGTGCTGCATGAACAGCCGGCGATGCCGCTGAAGACTTATCCATGGCCCGCCTCCGAATAGCCTTTTCAATGTAAGGGGCGATATTTCGGTGGAAACTGAAGAATCGGGCGGCGCGGCGCTTGAAGTTCACGCCCGCGAGCGCTTGGGCATAGCGCTGACGCAGCGCCAGCTGCAGCAATTCAGCCGCTTGACCGACATCCTGCTGGAGTGGAACCAGCGGATGAACTTGACCGGCATCACCGACCCGGGGCAGATTGCCGTCAAGCACTATCTGGATGCTTTGACGATATCGACTGTCCTGCCGGGAGCTGATGGCATCAGCCTGCTTGATGTCGGCACTGGCGCGGGCTTCCCCGGCTTGGCGCTGGCGATCGCCTACCCCGGGCTGCAAGCGACTTTGCTGGACTCCACCAGGAAAAAACTGCGCTTCATTGAACATGCGGCGGGAGCCTTGGCGCTGGACAATGTGCGGACGGTGCATGCCCGCGCCGAAGATGCCGGGCGCGAGCAAGCCCATCGCGAAGCCTACGATGTGGTAACGGCGCGCGCCGTCGCCCGCCTGCCAACGCTGATGGAATATACCTTGCCGCTGGCGAAGCTGGGCGGGCAGGTCATCGCGATGAAGGGCAGGTCCGCATTTGACGAAAGCAATCAAGCGGCGAGGGCGATCGACGCGCTGGGTGGCGAGCTCTTCACGCTGGAAGAACTGTGGCTGCCCGGGCATCAGCACCCCCGCTTCTTGATAGTGGTGGACAAAGTGCAAGCGACGCCGCGCCGCTATCCGCGGGCGGCGGGCTTGCCAGCGCGTCAGCCGCTACTTTAAGTTGTGGGCGGCAAGGGATCGTCCGCCGCCTTGTTTGGCTGGCTTAAGGCGATGCGGAAGGGATGCCACTCGGCGCGAAAGAGCTTTTGCGCCACGCCCGGGTCTGCGGCGGTGATTTGCCGCATGTGCGCATCATCGCGCGCATTAAATATCGCGATGCCAAATGCCGAATACTCGCTGTTGAGGGTGCGTCCCGCCATTATCAGCAGCCCCGCGCGCAGCAGCCCCTGGAGATAGTCAAAATGCTCGCTGGCGATGCGCGCTTCGTCCGCTGTGGGTCCCACTGAAAGCATCTCCGGGCGGACGGGTTGGATGCGGTAAATGTATGTCGGCATCGCTGGCTCCAAATTCGTCTGTACTCTCAATAGTTAAGAGTATAAGACAGACAGATAGCATTATCCATTTTCAGCGCGGGGAGAGTGCGGAAGGAGTTACTGCAAGTGCACAACTTAAATGCGATATGTGACCAGGTTCGCCAGGATTTGGAAGAGCGCAACAGCGCGCGTGACCAGGCAATCGCGGGCTCGCGGCAGTTAATTCGCCTCTGCTCGGAGGGCATTCGCGCGTTACATCGGCGGGATTGGGAGACGGCTGACAAGAAGCTGGCGGCGGCAAAAGCCGGTGCCCGTCAACTGACCGCGGGCCTCAGCGCTTACCCGGAGCTGTATCACAGCGGCTATACCCAGGACGCCCTCAAAGAGCTTGCCGAAGCCCATCTGACGCGGGCGATACTCCGCGGGGAGCCGTTGCCCGCGCCTAGCGAGCTTGAAATAGAAAGCGCGGCTTGGCTCAAGGGCTTGGGCGAAGCCGCCACCGAGCTGCGCCGCTTCATCCTCGACATCATGCGGCGGCATGATGGTCACAGCGCCGAAGCCGAAAAGCTGCTGACGGCGATGGACGCGATTTATGACCAGTTGGTCAGCTTCGACTTCCCCGATGCCTTGACGCGGGGGCTGCGGCGGCAGACCGATGTCGTGCGCGGCGTGTTGGAGCGGACGCGGGGAGACTTGACGCAGAGCCTGCGCCAGCAAGCACTGCAAGAGGCTTTACGCGAGTTTGAAACGCGGCTGCCGCGTGATTGCGGATAGCAGCCGCTAGCGCGCCACCCGTTTCCATTCGATAAGCGCGCCAGCAACCCAAGTCGGCTTGGGTTGATTGTATAGCGCCGAAGAATCGGTTACGCTGAGGTCAAGCACTTCGCCCTGCAGCGGTCCCAGCAGATAGCGATAGACCTGCCCGGTATCGCGGGCGTCGCTCTTCGCCTCGACACAGTGCTGATTGTATGCCTGATATTCGCCCCGTTCCAGCAGACGCATGCCCGCTTCAATGACGGATTTGGCATGCGCCAAGCCAGCGACATCGGGATGATACGCCGCTTCTGGCGCGTCGCCATAGCCGATGCCGTGGTGGAAAGGGTCCGCCGTGCTGACAACAGCGGCGTCTTGCATCAGCGCGCCCAGCTCGTCAATCCCTGGCAGATTCTGCGGCTGCCCGCCGGCGAGGTAGGGGTAGCGCTCATACACGCGGGGCGCATCATCAGCGGGGATGCCGCGGCGTTTGAGTTCGGCGCGCCAAAAGTGCCGCCAGCTTATCAGCGCGTGGTCGCCAGTCCATTCTCGGCGCCCGTCTATTCCCGTACCCTGGATGCCCCAGAACTCGAAGTTGGCGGGGTCTGCGCCCGCGGCGACCGCCACCCGCGCCGCCTCCATCGCCGGCGTGAAAGCATGCAGGACGCTGAGCACGACAACTTTGTCCGCGCCGCTGTCGAGAGCAGCTTGCACACAGGCGGCAATCTGATAGCCGCAATCGTGTACGCCGGCGTGAGGGAATATCAGCGCGCCGCCGCCGCTTACTGTATCCGCCAAGCGCCAGCCGCGCCCGCGTTCCAGCTGCGCCAATGTGCCCGCCTCGCCCAACTCCGCATGCTCACGAGCGTAGAGCGCCAGCACTTTCTTTTGTAATTCCAGGCGGTCCAATTCCATCGTTCTCGCGCCTCCATCAGCTAGCGACCGGAAGAAACTCAGTAATTACAAGTAAGTACTGCGACAATCAAATGGTTGCTGAGCGTTCAGCACACAGCCCTTGCCACCGAGAGCACAGAGGAAAATTGAGCACACCGAGAATAAGATTAAAAGAGCTTTCACATGTTTTTCTCGGTGTACCTCGGTGTACTCGGTGGTAAAAATCCTTGTCGAATCTTTGCCGCCATAAGTTCCCACTACATACTTGTACTTACTTCTGTGGCCTCTGTGCTGAAGAAGCCTGTATTCTGTTCGCCAAGAGCATTATATCCGCAAAAATCATCACTCCCAAGCCAAACTCAGCCTTGACTGGCTGCCCAGCGCGGCTACAATGTCTGCCGATTACACAACCGCATAGCGAAGTGAACCGTAGACAGCAGGTGGGAGCCCTCCCTTAATCGCCTGCCGAGGGTCGCGCAAGCCGCTAGATTTAGCATCGATTGTTGCGATTTTCCTGCGAAAGCTCGATATGGGGAACTCTGCCTGGCAGCGGACAGCTGGGTTAGCCTGGTGCTTTGCCGGCGCTTTGATTGAAAGGAGCTAAACTTGCCCATCTCCAGAAGTCGCAAGCAAGAGCTTGTTGCGCAGTATGTCGATATTCTCAAAGAGAGCGATGGCTTTGTATTGGTGCACACGCAGGGTTTGAGCGTGAGCCAGGTGCAAGGGCTGCGCAATGCCGTGCGCGAGCAGAACGGCCAGTACATCGTGGCGAAAAATACTTTGATGCGGCGGGCTTTGCAAGACGCCAACTGGATCGTGCCCGAAGACCTGTTTTCGGGACCAGTGGCGATCATCTTTGGCCGCGACAACATGCCCGGCGTATCCAAGGCGCTGCTGAAACACATCGCTGATGAGCAATTCGACGAGAAGATGCAAGTCATCGGCGGCGTCATGAGCGGGGAGATACTCGATTCCCAGCAGGTCGACGCCCTTTCCAAACTGCCGACGCTGGAAGAATTAAGAGCGCAGTTGGCGGGCTTGGTGGTTTCGCCAGCGCGGGACCTGGTCTCTGTTCTGCATCAAGCGACTGGCGGCGTCGTCAATGTCATCCAAGCCTATATCGACAAGCATGAAGAAGAGAGCGCTGAAAGCGCCTAGCGCAGGCAGCGCCCAGTATCGCAAACCAAGTGAAGAGCATAATCGCTGGAATACAGCCTGAAGCGAGGGGAAGACAATGCCAGACCTTGACAAATTGGTAGAAGAACTTAGCGCGCTGACCATCCTGGAAGCGGCTGACCTGAAGAAGAAGCTGGAAGACGCCTGGGGCGTGGAAGCGGCTGTCGGCGGCGGCATGATGATGATGGCGCCAGGCGCTGGCGGCGCTGCCGATGCCGAGCCCGAAGAAGAACAAACTGAGTTTGATGTGGTGCTCAAGGAAATTGGTCCGAAGAAGATCAATGTCATCAAAGCGGTTCGCGCCATCACGGATTTGGGCTTAAAAGAGGCGAAGCAATTGGTAGAATCCGCCCCAGCCACGGTGCTGGAAGAGGTCAGCAAAGACACGGCGGAAGATGGCAAATCCAAGCTGGAAGAAGCGGGCGCAGCCGTCGAGCTCAAATAGCGCCGCCTCTTCATTCAAGCATTCAAGCGCTTTTCTCGCCCCCTCTGCATAGCGGGAGAAGCGCAGCAGCATACACCCCGAGCAGCCGGCTAGCGCCGGCTCCTCTGTGTTGGGGCATGGGCGCAAGCGCCTGACTGGCACCAACCCTGCGCTATACTTGCGTTACGCTTTGATATGTATGCAGGTGGCGTTCCATGCCGAGCCTTTCGTACAGCAAGCTGTTCGACCCCATCAGCGATATCATCTCGATGATGGAATCGCTCTTGGCGGGTGCCTATGGCGCGACTACGGGCGACCAGCGCGAGTGCTTCAAACGGATTCACGCCAACTGTTGGGGCTTAAACACCTTGGTGATGGATGTCATCACCGCGCTGGGCTGGGAAAATGCCGCCACCCGCCCCGCCGTCCGCCGGCGGTTTAGCGCTCTTCATCAGCCCACGAAGACCACGCTCGAGCATCTGGCGGCTGGCTATGATGGCGCTTTGCAGCCCGAGCAAGCGGAGATTATCAACTTCTCGCTGCAGTCCATCCAGTCGGTCGCGCGCATGGTCAATAATCTTCAGCGCTATTCCGAGCTGAAACATAAGCTGTTTCGCCCCCAAGTGCGGGATATTTTCGGCGGCGCGCTGATGCAGAGAACGCGCTCGATTTTGGGCTACTTCAGAGCCAAACCGCCTCATTTCCACTACCGGGTCAGCGGCGATGAAGCCAGCCTGGCTTTTGCCTTTAGCGAAATTTTGCTTAACACGATGCGCTACGGCGGCGTCAAGCAGGAGAATCTGCTGCTGGAGTGGCAGCGGAAAAGCGATTGGGTCGACTATTCAATCTTTGACAATGGGCTTGGCATCAAAGAGACGGAGCAAGAGCAAATATATCTGCCCTTCTGGCAGGCGGACAGCGAAAGCCCCGGGCTTGGGCTGGGCTTGTATTTGGCGAAGGCGTATATTGTCGCCAGCGGCGGCAAAATCAACTTGAGAACGAAAGCGCCTGGCGTCACTGTGACAAAGATTTCCCTCCGGTCAGACGCCCGGCATCGCGCCCACAGGCGATTTTTCCGCTGAAGCGACGCGCAGATAGACTGCGCGAATTGCGTTATACTACCGCGATAGTCACAGTATCGGAGCGATTGTATGAGCAGAGATAGAGTTTTTGTCAGCCGCCAACTCCCGCCCGCGGCGCTGGACAGGCTGGCGCAGCATTGTGACCTGGAGGTCTGGCAGGATTTTCTGCCGCCGGACTATGCGGTATTGCGCGAAAAAACTGAAAGCGCCCAGGGCTTGCTGAGCCTGCTGACGGACCGCATAGACGCGCCGCTGCTGGATGCGGCCAGCCAGCTGAAAGTTGTCAGCAATATGGCGGTGGGGTACGACAATATCGATGTCGCCGCCGCCAGCCAGCGGGGCATCCCTGTGGGCAATACGCCAGAAGTGCTCAACGAGACCACTGCCGATTTCGCCTTCGCCCTGCTGATGAGCGTTGCCCGCCGCATCCCCGAAGGCAAAAAATACATCAGCGATGGCAAATGGCGGACCTGGCACCCGACTGTGCTCGCGGGGCAAGACATCTATGGAGCGACGCTTGGCATCATCGGCTTGGGGCGCATCGGGCGGGCGGTGGCGCAGCGCGCGCGCGGCTTTGATATGCGCCTCCTGGTCAACACTTTGGAGCCGGAGAGCGAGGTACAAGCGCTGGGGGCGGAGAAGGTCTCGCTGGAGGCGCTGCTGCAAGCGAGCGATTTTGTCAGCCTGCATGTGCCGCTGACGGCGGCTACGCATCATCTCATCGGGAAGCGCGAGCTGGCGCTGATGAAGCCGACGGCAATCCTGATAAACACGGCGCGCGGCAGCGTTGTCGAGCCGGCGGCGCTGGCGGCGGCGCTGCGAGAAAAGAGCATATTGGCAGCGGGCTTGGATGTTACCGAGCCGGAGCCTATCCCGCTTGATGACCCGCTGCTGCAGCTGGACAACTGCCTGGTGGTGCCGCATATCGCCAGCGCAAGCGTCGCCACGCGCGCAAAAATGGCGGAGATGGCGGTGGACAATGTCATCGCCGGGCTGCGTGGCGAGCGCCTCCCCACTTGCGTCAACCCGGAAATCTATTAGCGGCGCGGCGGCGATACCCCAGTACCGAAATAGCAAATTCGCCGCTTGCCGAAGTGAGAAATCCCGCCTAAAATTGCAGCGTACTCACAGTTGACACGCTGATGCGCGTCCTGTCCCGCGGGCAGGGCGCTTCTGTACTACCCAAAATTGGAGCATAGGAAAGAGCGGAGGTCGCTGAGACCAAAGGAGTAAGACGCCGCAGAGGCCTTCGCAGTAAGAAAGGGAAGTATCATGGCTGAACGAGGAAGACGCATCCAGCTGACGAAGCAGGGCTATCGCAAATTGCAGCGCGAGCTACATGTCCTCACCAGCGTGGAGAACACTAAAGTTGCCGAAATGCTGGCGGAAGCGCGCGAGGATGACCAGGGAGAAGAAGCGGTATTCTTTGACGCGATGGTTTCCAAAGAGCGCCTTGATGAGCGCATCTCGCACTTGCAGGATGTGCTCGCCCGGGCGGTTATTGTTGATGTCAATGAAGATCCGCACACAATCTCGCCCGGCAACCGCGTCACCGTATACGACACCGTAGAGCAGGAAGAATTCCCGCTGGACTTGTTTGATACGGAAGAAATCACCCATGGGCGGCGCGGCGTTTCTCTCGATTCGCCGGTGGGACGCGCGCTCTTGGGCAAGAAAAAGGGCGACCGCGTCAAGGTGCAAGTGCCGAATGGGCTCGTGACCTTCAAGGTGCTGAAAATAGAAGCGATTCCCGACGATGCAATCTAAGCGGGGCAGCCGCCATCAGAATGAAATGGGGCGCTCTGGCAGCGCCTCATTTTTGTTCTTTTTTACCGTGCTCGCGCGGTTGAGACCGCAAACAGCACGCGACCTAATGCCAGACAGCGCTTAATCCGCAATTGGCAAATCTTCCAGATAATCCAGCACGCTGGAAAGCAGATAAGGCGTTAGCGCGAGCGTGGCAGTCGCCACTTCGGGCTCGCTGCGGGCGAGGGATTCGGCATCCTGCAAGAGTTGAATCAGCGCGTCAGTTACCAGCGAGACCCAGCCGACCGTCTCCAGCATCACCGTGCTGAGCAATTCGGGCTCCCGCCGGGCGTTGAGAACGAGCCAGGAAGCCGCTTCCATCATCGGCATCATCGCCATCATCGCGGCGGACAAGCTCAACATCATCAGGCGCTGCGCTTCTGGCGACATGCCCGCCAATTCTGTTTCCGCGCGCATGTGCTCGGCGACGCGCGCCATAATCGTTGCCGCCAGCCGCGCCGGTGCCCGCTTGTGCGGGGCGCGCTTGAGCAGGGCATCCACCCGCTGCATGCGGTTGAACTCCCGCGCGGCGGAGTGGTCGCTATGCAGCAGCTCCGCCAGTTTTTGTGTCATCTCGTCGGGGAGCTGCCCGTCAAGCGCTTGCTGCATCATGTCTTGCGAGGCGCGCGTCCGCTCATCAGCCATGTCAATTTCCTTTCCCGCTGGGGTCGGCAAGGCGGTCGCTTTCTTCCGCGTCTTGTAGCAATCCAGCCAATTTTTTGCGCGCGCGATGCAATCGCGATTTAATCGCGCTTTCGGTGGTGCCCATGGCTGCGGCGATTTCGGCATAGGAATAGTGATACCAATAGCGATAAATCACGGCGAGGCGATAGCCGGCGTCCAAATGCTCCAGCAAGCCCTGGACGAATGCGCTCAGCTCCCCCTGCATGGCGGCTTGTTCCGGCAGGGGGTCGCTGCTGCTTAATGCCAGCGCGGCTGCCGTTGGTTCGTCATCCAGCGAAACCAGCTGCATGCGGCGCTTTCGCAAGCGGTCAATGCAGTGGTTTGAGGCAATCGAAAGTATCCAGGTTTTGATTGAACGGGCGATATCATAGCGATGCAGGTTCACAAAAACCCGCAAGAAAGTCTCTTGCGTGGCGTCTTCCGCCTCTGCCGGGTCGCTCAACATGCGGTAGCAGAGGTTGTACACTGGGTCCTGAAACAGGTATAGCAGCTCGGCAAAGGCATCTTGATCGCCTTGCTTAGCCTGCTGCACCCAGGTGAGGATGACTGGGTCTTGTTCAGCCACAGCGGTAGTCCAGTTTCATTCCAGTCCATGGGCTTTCTGGCTGCCCGCCTAGAATTATGCCTGAGGAATGGCAAATAAAACGCAAGAAAATTGTAAAATCTGCCAGCTCATGCTTGAATCAAGAGCTCAGCGGTGGCGGCGTTGGTCGCCAAGGGCACATTATGCACATTACAAATCCGCAGCAGGCTTTGGATGTCGGGGTCATGCGGGTGTTTGCCCAGCGGATCAACAAAGAAGAAGACGGCGGTAACCCGCCCTTCCGCCACCATGGCGGCAATTTGCGCGTCCCCGCCGTAAGGACCCGACAGCATGCGGCTGGCATCTAAGCCAGCTTTTTCCTTGATGAGCTGCCCGGTGGTCTTGGTAGCGACCAAGTTGAATTCCCGCAGGCGCGCTTTATGGTCGATGACAAAGGCGACCATGTCCGCTTTTTTGCCATCGTGGGCGATTAAGGCGAGCGTTTTTTGCGCGCTTTGTTCAGGCATAGGGCAGCGACCGGCGGAATAAATCGATGGGCGGGGATGTGATCGGGAAAGTCATAAAGCAAGCCTCCGTGGGCGCCGCACCAGGCGCGACGGTATCGCGAGCGGGCGGTGGTAATTTGTGAAGCCGAACAAGCGTTTGAAGCGCTGATTCATGCTAAAGGCTTCGGCGTAATAGCCTTCCAACTGCGCCATCAGCGCTGCCCAGGGGCGCTGCTCCGCGAGCGCGCGGGCATTTGCGCTCATCGCCTGCCGCACTTCGGGCAGGTCGCGCAAGCGGGCGCTTGCCTCGGCGAAGGCGGCCGGCGTCGGCTGGACGGTGATGCCGCTTAGTCCGTCGATAATCACTTCGGGCGCGCCGCCCGCATCAACGACAACGGCGGGCAAGCCGGAAGCCATCGCCTCCTGGATGACCTGGCCGAAGGTCTCGTGCTCACCGGGGAAGACAAATATATCGGCGCTGGCGTAGGCTTGCGCCAGCTCATCGCCAATCAAGTAGCCGGTGAAAGCGGTGTCGGTATGCGCGAATTGCGCTTCCAGCGCGCCGCGCAGCGCGCCATCGCCGACAATGGTCAGCGAGACGCCCGCCGTCTCCGCAACTTGCAGCAGCAAGTCGATGCGCTTTTCATGCGCCAGCCGCCCCACAAAAAGGCAGAGCAAAGAGTCGCTGGCGCGCCCGTTTAGCAGGCGCTGGCGCATGGCGGCGCGGCGCTGCAACGGGTTGAATCTTTCGGTATCCACGCCCCGTCCCCAGCGGCGTACGCGGCGATAACCGACAGCGCGCAGCTGCTCAATGATGGTCTGCGTCGGCGCTAATGTCAGGTGGCAGCCATTGTGGATATAACGCAGCCAGCGGTTTACGGGACCGGATAAGAGCGGGAAGCCATACTGCTCGGTGTAGCCGGGCAAATCTGTCTGATAATTTGCGATAACCGGCAGATTCAGGTGCCTGCCAACCGCCATGCCGTTGACCGCCATCGCCGCCGGGCTGAAGAGATGTATGAGGTCGGGCGCGAAGTCTTCGATGTGGCGGGCGACAATCGGGTTGGGCAGCGCCATGCGCGTCTCTGGCGCTTGCGGCAAGCTGATGGACGGCAGCGGAATCACCCGGGATTCGCCGACATAATCCACGGCGATATCAGGCGCGAATATCAATACCTCGCGCCCGGTTTCCTGCAAATAGCGCGTCGTCAGATAGGTCGTTTTGACGACGCCATCCACCTTTGGCAAAAAAGACTCCGCCAAAATTGCCACCCGCTTGACAGACGCGAACGGCGCGACCGAATGCCGGCCGTCGACGAGCCGGGGGTTGCCAAAGAACTCGTCAAGCGACTTGCTCTGCTGCGCCTGCAAATTTTCCAGTAAGCGCTGTGATTGCATGCTTGCCCCGCTTGGCGCTGATGCTGCCATAGCGCCAGTTTAGCACATAATATCAAGACTTTGTTGAGAGGCGGCTGGGCGCGGCGATGCTTTTGCCAGTTCCCGAAAGGGCGGGCGCATCAGCCGCCATCTATGCCATATAATGCGCGATAGATGGCGTAATTGCGGTAGATGAATTGCACATAATGCCGCGTTGATTCGATGGTGATAGTGGTCATAAACAGGTCGGGGTCGCCGCCGGAAAGCGCCTGCCAATCCAATGCTCTGCCTGGTCCAGCGTTATATGCCGCCAGCGCCGCGATTGCATTCTGGTCAAAAAGCTCAAGCTGCTCGTCCAGGTAGTAGGCGCCAAAGGCGATGCCGGCATAGGGGCGGAACAAATCGCTGTGCTGATAATCGAACCATTGCAGCCTCTCGGCGATGTATTGCCCGGTGGCGGGTATCACTTGGGTCAAGCCTTTTTCGCCAGCGGCGGCGGTGGCGAAGGTATTAAAGAGGCTCTCTTGGCGTATCAGCGAAAGCAGCAGCAGCGGGTCAAAACCGCGGTCGGCGGCTTCGGGGCGGATGACATCGTGATAATAGGCGGGGAAGCGCAAGCGGGCGATGAAGGGCGGCACATGTAAGCTGCCCTGCCCCGAGGCGATGATGACATCCGCCGCGGCGATGATGCTTTCGCGATATGCGCCCAAGCCACGCAAATAAAGCGCCAGCCGATAGCTGTCGAGAGCGGAGCCGCGCTCACGCGCTTCGTCTACCAGCTCTTCAAATTCGGTGAAGGCTTCGGCAAATGCGCCGACAGCGTGCAGCTCGATGCCGCGGACCAAACGCGGGTCGCCCGTGAGCGCGGGTGTCAAGCGCCATAAAGCGCCCTCATCTTCGATAGAAAAGACGCGGCGCAGCCAGCTTTCCGCGCTTGCCAGGTCCGCGCTGTCATCGAAATCAAATTGATAGCCGGCTGGCGCTTGAAATGGCGCGCGCCCGATGAGAATGTCGCTTGCCCGCGCCGCGTAAAAGCTATCGGGAGCGGCTTGAATCACGCTGGCGAAGGCTTCGGCTGCCAGCTCAGAGTTGTTTTGAAGCTGCGCTATGCGCCCCAGCCCCAGGTATGCCGCCGCCTGTTCCGAACCCGCTGCCAGGCTGGCGATTCTGGAATACAGATATTCGGCATTCGCCCAGGCTTCTTCGCTCATTGCCGCTGATGCCGCGATGAAGAGCCCGTTGGTGGTCAGTTCATGCTCGGGATAGCTATCCGCCAGCCGCGTAAAAACTTGTCGCGAGCGCGTACTATTGCCGTTAGTGCCATAGAGATAACCCGCCCGCCAGAGCGCTTCCCCCGCGGCCGCGCTCAACCCGGGGTAGTCATCGGCGATTGCCAGATAGAGTTCAATCGCGGCGGGGCTATCCCCCGCCAGGAAGCGCGTGCGCCCGCGCTCCAACAGGGCAGCGCCCAGCAGCGGATCCTCGGGATATTGGTCGATGACGGTTTGGAAAGCGACTGTCGCCGCTGCCGAATTGCCAATCTGACGATAGGCGCGCCCCAGCGAGAGGAACAAGTCCGCCGGGATCGCCGCCAGTTGGTGGCTGGCGGTGAATTGATTAAATGCCGCAATCGCCGCCTGATAATCGCCAGCGATATAAGCGGCGCGCCCGCGCTGCAAGCCATCGTATTCAATGCCCAGCGGGCGCAGCGCATTTATGGCGCGCCAGGCAGTCGCCGTGCCGGCATAGGCGTTGACTACCGCCGCCAGCCGTTTGATGCCATCCTGCGTGTCGCCGCTGTCAAGCTGCGCCTGCGCCGCGGAAAAGGCGATGTTGGCGCGGTAAGGGGCATTACGCGCCACCGCGAGGATCGCGTCAAATTGGGCGACGGCTTCCGCCCAGCGCCCCAAATTGAGATATATCTGCGCCAGTTTCTCGCGCAGTATCAGAAGAGGCACTTTGGAGCGCTCGGCAGCAATCGCCAGCGCATACTTCTGCAAGGCGGCGTCATGCTGCCCCAAGGCGACCTGCGCGTCCGCGATGCGCTCGTGCGCATAGCTGTCAATCAGCCCGGGGCGCAGCGCTAGATATTGCTCGAGGTCGCTGATGGCGGCTGCCCATTGCGACAAGCCCAAGCGGGCATCGCCGCGCAGAAAATAGGCTTGCGCGCTGCTGGGATGGCCGGGAAATTCGTTGATGTGCAGGCTGAAAGCGTCCAGCGCCTGCTGAAAATAGCCGGCGCGCAAGGCGACCTGCCCCAGCCGAAAGGCGGAAAAAGCGCGATATCCCGGCGCTACCGCCGCGCCATAATTGAGCAGCGAGCGATAGATTGCCGCCGCTTCTTCAAAATAGCCGTTGCGCACAAAGCGCTCGCCCGCTTCCAGCAATAGCGCCGGCTCTGGCGTTGGCGTCGGCGGGATGGGGCTTGGCTTTGGCGTGACGGTAACCGTGGCGGTCGCCGTTGCTGTCGGCTGAGGCGTCGCCGTCACATAGATGACATTGTTGGCGTCAGCCGTGGGCAGGGCGCTGTCGTCCTGGCGCATGGTGCAAGCGCTGATAACAAGGCAGAGAAGCAAAAGCGCGAGGCGATAAGAACGCACAATGTAACTTTCTTCAAGCAGGGCGAGCTTAGCTATAGTACGGATGGGCACTGCTCCTGTCAAGCAAGGCTGTTCAGCTATCAGGGCGATTGCGGCGATGTATTCATCACAGAAAAACAGAGTTTCTCATGTTTTTCTCGGTGTAACTCGGCGTACTCGGCGGTAAAAATTCCTCTTGAATCTTTGCCCGAACAACTTCTCACTCCTACATGCGCTTACGGCGGATTTTGTTTTTGCGGCTTCAGCTCGCCCGAGAGCCATGGCAGCCCATAACCCACAATCAGATGCCCCGCTTCCGCCAGCGCTTTGCCCAGTGAATCAGTTCCCTCATAGGTCCACCAATGGTCGGCGGCTGGCAGAATCTTCACGCCGAAATCGTCGACGACCAGTTGGCTCAATCCGCGTGAGTCTTGACGATTGCGCCCGTGGCGGTCGGCAGCCCGCGTCAGCATCACGCGGAAGCGCGATTGCCCGCCCGCCGCCCAGATGGTATCGCTGTAGACCAGCACCTGGATATCGATGATGCCGTAGCCGCCATCACTGAAAGCCTTGACATAACGGTATTTCCCGCCCGCCCATTGCAGCGGGCGCGCCTCCAAATGATAGCCGGCGGCAGCCAGCGCCTGCCCCATGACCGTCTGCAAGAGCGTGCGGAAATATTCTTGCGGCGCTTGACGCTGCTCCAGCATCAGAACTCCGCCAGCAGAGCCGCCATTTCCGCCGCGCTGGTCACCGGCAGGCGGCAGGCGAAATTGCGGCAGACATACACTGTGGCGCGCCCTTCCAGCGGCTCCCGCCCGCGCAGGAGCGGCACTGCCGATTCTTCATCAGCGGCGCCGCTTGCCCATGCCACAATCACATTCGGGCGATAGCCGCGGCGCAAGGTTTCCATGATAGCGCTGCCCTCCGCGCTGGAGATATCGCCGACAATGGCGACTTCGGCGAGCCCGCGCGCAAGCATATCCACGGCGTTGAGCGCTTCGGCGAAGGCTTGCGGATACTGTGGCATCGCCGCCGCCAATTTGCGCAGGATTAAGCGGGCGGCGGCATCGTAGCGGGAATCTCCAGTATACGCGGCGAGGCGCAGCAATTGCTTCGCCAGCATGGCATTGCCGGAGGGCGTAACATTGTCTTGCAGGTTGCGGGGGCGCACTATCAAGCGCTCGTGGTCATCGCTGGTGTCATAGAAGCCGCCATCTTCCGCCGGGAAATGCGCCAGCGCGACATCCGCCAAGCGCCGCGCCTCGCGGAAATAGCGCTCATCAAAGCTGGATTGATACAGCTCCAGCAGGGCGTCCATCATATTGGCGTAATCTTCGAGATATGCGTTGAGCTTGCTCGCGCCATTTTTGTGCGTGCGGTAGAGCCGTCCGCGCTCGTCCAGCATATTCTCGAGCAAAAAGTCGCCTGCGCGCCGCGCCGCCTGCAAATAGTCATCCCGCTGGAGGACGCGGGCGGCTTCCGCCAGGCTCGCCAGCATCATGCCATTCCAGGCGCTCAGGATTTTGTCGTCCAAGCCCGGCGGGATGCGATTGGCGCGCGCAGCATAGAGCTGCCGCTTGATAATCGCGAGCGCTTCAGTCAATTCCGCGGGCGGCAAGCCAAGCGCATCAGCGCTTTCTTCCAGCGGGCGCGGCAAATGCAAGATGTTGCTGCCTTCAAAATTGCCGCTGGCGGACATGCCAAAACATTCAACGGCGATTTCCAATGCCCGCGGCACTTCATCCGCAAGCGGCGCCAGCGCCGTCCGCGCTTCTGCTATCGTCCAGACGAAAAATTTGCCTTCGACGCCTTCGCTGTCGGCGTCAGTCGCGCTGAAGAAACCGCCCGCAGGTGCCGTCATCTCGCGCAGGATGTAGTCGTAAATCTCTTCGGCGATTGCGCGAAAGTATCGCTCGCCCGTCAGCTGCCAGGCGCGCAGATATTGCCGGCTCAGCTGCGCGTTGTCATAGAGCATCTTCTCGAAATGCGGCACAAGCCAGCGCGCGTCCACGCTGTACCGCGCGAAGCCGCCGCCCACCTGGTCATAAATGCCGCCGTCAGCCATCCGCCGCAAGGTCAATGTGAGGAGCTGCCGCGCTTCTTCAGCGCCCGCGCGCTGATAATGGCGCAGCAGAAATTCCAGACTGATGGGGTTGGGGAATTTGGGCTGCGCCCCGAAGCCGCCATTGCTGCGGTCCATGCCCGCCATCAGCTTACGCGCCGCCGCGTCCAGCATCGCCAGGCTCAGCCCGCTGTCATCCGCATGACCGATGGCGATTAGATCGCGCTTCAAGGCTTGGTGCAGGCTGTCCGCCTGCTTTTCCAGTTGCTCGCGCTGCTTGTGATAGGCATCGTGCACCGCGCCCATCAGCTGGGTGAAAGAGGGCATGCCATGGCGCGGCGTTTTCGGGTAATAAGTGCCGCCATAAAAGGGCCTGCCATCGGGCAGCAGGAAGGCGGTCAGGGGCCAGCCGCCCTGCCCGGCGAGCGCCTGCACCGCGCCCATGTAGATATCGTCGACATCGGGGCGCTCTTCTCGATCGACTTTGATATTCACGAAGAGGGCGTTCATCATTTCCGCGGTGGCCGCGTCTTCAAAGCTTTCATGCGCCATCACATGGCACCAATGGCAGGCGCTGTAGCCGATGCTGAGCAGCACCGGCTTGTCTTCCGCCCGCGCGATGCGGAAGGCTTCTTCCCCCCAAGGGTGCCAATCGACCGGGTTATGCGCATGCTGCAGGAGGTAGGGGCTGCTTTCGCCAGTTAGCCGATTCATGCCTCGCCTTTGCCGATTAGGAATGCACACAACAGGTAGCATACCCGACTTCGGCGGCTGGCGATACTGCGGAGCATCGCGGCAGAAAATGTCAACCCCTGTGGTGCTGTATGATTTGATGCGATTGCCCTGTCCCCCGCAACCAAGGGGCGAAATCTCCCGTAAAACATGGTAAGCTACGCTAAGGGCGAGCGCTTGCGCCCTCGGCTTGCCGCGCCCGATTCTTAGACAAGTCTTGCGGAATCCCGCGCGCGCCTAAGGTATACTCGGGGCAATTCGTCACCGGAGCAAAGGACCTGCGTATTCATGCAGTTTTGGAACAACGACAATAAGGAAGAAGGCGGCGAGAGCGGCGGCGGCAATCGTCCGCCTCAAAGCCCCAATTGGCGCCGCTGGGTCTCGCCGGGTTTGCTCGTCCTGGTCATGCTCTTGGCATTGATTTCGTCGCCGGGATTGCTGGGCGGCTTCAACTCCACGCCGGAGATCGGCTGGTCAGATTTGTACGAGCAATTTCGGCTCAACAATGTCGAAGCCTACAGCTATATCGACACGACAAATGTGACTGGGCAGCTGAGCAGCAGCGTGTATATGCCGACAGTATCGGGGCGCACACAAAGCGTCACCCGCTTCACCGCCAACATTCCCATCTTCGCGGGACCGGTCATTGAAGAGTTTCGCGTCAAGAATGCTATCGCTCCCGTGCGCCAGGAATACAGCTCGAGCTCGCCTTGGCCCAGCATCATCCTCAATTTCTTGCCGCTGATCTTCATCATTGGCTTCTTCGTTTGGATGGGCAGGCGGGCGCAAGGGCAGATGAACGGCATCTTTTCTTTCGGGCAATCACAAGCGCGGGAGAAAACGCCGGAGATGCCTTCGATCCGTTTTGGCGATGTCGCCGGGCAAGATGCCGCCAAGCTGGAATTGGAAGAAGTTGTCGACTTCCTCAAACAGCCGGAGAAATATGTCAAAGTTGGCGCGAAAGTGCCGCGCGGCGTCTTGCTGATTGGACCGCCGGGCACGGGCAAAACCTTGATGGCGCGCGCTGTCGCCGGGGAAGCGAATGTGGCTTTCTTCAGCATTGCCGCTTCTGAATTTGTTGAGATGTTTGTTGGTGTTGGCGCCTCGCGCGTGCGTGACCTCTTCAAACGGGCGAAAGACAACGCGCCCGCCATCATCTTCGTCGATGAGATTGACGCCGTAGGCAGGCGGCGCGGCACCGGCTTGGGCGGCGGGCATGACGAACGCGAGCAGACATTGAATCAATTGCTTTCGGAGATGGACGGCTTTGATAACGATACCAACATCGTCATGATTGCCGCCACCAACCGCCCCGATGTGCTGGACCCGGCGCTGCTGCGCCCGGGGCGCTTCGACCGGCAAATCACTGTCGACCTGCCTGATGTCAAGGGGCGTTACGAGATCCTCAAGATTCACACCAAGAACAAGCCGCTGGGCAAAAATGTGGAGCTGCAGTCGCTGGCGCGCGCCACCATCGGCTTTTCCGGCGCCGATATCGCCAACCTCGCCAACGAAGCCGCTATGCACGCCGCCCGCTTTGACCGCCGCCTCATCACCATGTCGGATTTCACGACCGCCTACGAGCGCATCCGCCTCGGCACCAAGCGCCCGCCGCTTTCCAACGACAAAGACCGCCGCATCACCGCCTATCACGAAGCGGGGCACGCGCTGGTCTCCTTCTTGATTCCTGATGCGATGGCGCTGTTGAAGACGACCATCATCCCGCGGGGGCGCGCCCTGGGCGTGGCATTTTATATGCCCAAAGATGATTCCCTGCATCAATCGCGCAAGCAGTTGGAAGCCTTCATTCGCGTGGGTTTGGCAGGGCGCATCGCCGAAGAGGTCGTCTTTGACGATGTTACCACTGGTGCCGCCAACGATATCCAGCAGGTTACGCAAATCGCCCGCCGCATGGTCAAAATGTTTGGCATGAGCGATTCTGTCGGCATGGTCAATTATGGCGATGACTCCGACCAGCCCTTCCTCGGCTATTCCATCGCCAGCGGGCGCGACTATAGCGATGATACCGCCGCCAAGCTGGACGCCGAAATCAAGCGCATCATTGATGTCGCCTATCAAGAAACGCAAGCGCTGCTGCAAAATCACCGGGACGCGCTGGATGCGCTGGCGGAGGCGCTGCTCTCCAAAGAGACGGTCGAGCGCGAAGAGATCCTGCGCATCCTCGGCATGGAAGATGATACGGAAGACATCCTGCCGAGCTCGGTGGCGGAGCACCTGCGCGAGCCGCAAAAAGCCGAGCAAAATGGCGCTGATGCCGTAGAACCGGCTGAGACCGACGCTTAAATCAAATCCGCAGGCAGCTATGATAAAGAACAGGGCGAGAAATCGCCCTGTTCTTTTGTAATCCCAGCCTAGTTGGATTCGGCTTCCACCGCTTTGATGATGTCCTCTTGCACATGCGTCGGCACGCGGTCATAGCGGTTGAAATCCATGGCATAGATGCCGCGCCCGCCAGTCATCGAGCGCAAATCGTTGCCATAACGCAGCATCTCCGCCAGCGGGACTTCCGCCGTGACGATGCTTTTTATGCCGATGGTGTCCATGCCCTGCACACGGCCGCGGCGGGTGTTGAGGTCGCTCATTATGTCGCCCATCATCGTCTCGGGCACGGTGATGCGCACATCCATAATCGGCTCCAGCAGCACGGGTTTGGCTTTGCGGAAGGCGGCGCGGAAGGCTTCCCGTCCGGCAATTTGGAAGGCAATGTCCTTGGAATCGACGGGGTGTTCTTTGCCATCAAATACATTGACCTTAACCCGCTCCACCGGGAAGCCGGCAATGACGCCATCGGGCAGAACCGCGCGGATGCCCTTTTCGGTCGAGGCGACAAATTGCTGGGAGATGGCGCCACCGAAGACCGAAGATTCAAATTCAAAGGCTTCTGGCGTCGGCTCCACCTTGAGGTCCACCCGTCCGTATTGCCCGGCGCCGCCAGTCTGTTTTTTGTGCGTGTAGCTCGATTCCGCGTCAGCGGTAATCGTCTCGCGGTAAGGCACTTTGGGCATATCGGTATCGATATTGACGCCGAGGGATTCCGCCCGTTTAAGCATTACATCGAGATGAATCTGCCCCATGCCTTCAAGCACAGTTTGGCGGGTATCGCCATCTTGACGCCAGCGCAATGTCGGGTCGGCATCGCAGAGGTTGCTGAGAGTGGGACCCATCTTGGCGCTGTCGGCTTGCGCCCGCGGGCGCACCGCCAGCATATACAAGGGCGCGGGAAATTCGGGAGCGGTCACGCGCACTTCGGTATCGGTATCGACGAAGGTATCGCCGGTTTTGGTGGCGCTGAGCTTGGCGACCACGCCGATATCGCCGGCGTGAAGTTTCGCCACTGGCAACTGCTCTTTGCCGCGCATCACAAACAGGGAGTTGAAGCGCTCCATCGCGCCGCTGTTGGCGTTGAGGTTGCGCCCATCGCTGGAGATTGTGCCGGAAAATACGCGGAAGTAATTCAAAGTGCCGACATAGCGGTCGTTGATGGTCTTGAAGACATAGGCAACCAGCGGGTCGGCATCGCTGTGCGGCGGCGTCAGCAATGCCGCCTCATCCCCCCGCGTGACTTTGACGCGCCGCTCGGCTGGCGAGGAAGTGTAGTGCATCAGCGCTTCCAACAGGGGGATCGTGCCGATGTTCTTGGTGGCGGAGGTGGCGAAGACGGGCACGGTCTTCAGCTCGGGCGAGCGCGAGGCTTTGCGCAAGCCCTCGCGTATTTCGTCAAAGCTGAGCGTCTCTTCTTCAAAATACTTCTCAAGCAGCTCGTCATCGGCTTCCGCCGCCGCTTCCAGGAGTTCCATGTGCGCCGCTTCTACATCATCGGCATAGTCCGCCGGCAGGTCAGCGCGGTCAGCGCCAGCCTCATAATAGGCTTTTTGCGTCAGGGCATTGGCAACACCCTTGAAATCCGACTCCGCCCCTATCGGCAGCATGACGGGGATGAACTTGTAATCGTCAAACTGCAGTCGCAACTGCTCAAGCGCAGCATCGAAATCGACATTTTCGCGGTCCATCTTGTTGATGACAACGATAATCGGCTGTTCGCTGGCGCGGGCATATTCCCAAGCCAGCTCGGTGCCAACTTCGACGCCAGACACGGCGTCAACCACCACCACCACCGAATCCGCCGCCAAAATCGAATTCCGCAGCTCGCCTTGGAAATCGGTGAAGCCGGGCGTATCCAGCACATTTATCTTGACATCGTTGAACTCAACTGGCGCCAAGGAGGTGGACAGGGACAAGCCGCGCTCGCGCTCTTCATCGTCCCAATCGGAAATCATATTCTTTTCCGAGATGTTGCCCATGCGGGTGCTGGCGCCAGTGCTATACAGCAGCGCCTCCACCAACGATGTTTTGCCGCAGCCTTGATGCCCGACCAAGGCGACATTGCGGATATTTTCCGTTTGATATTCCTTCATAGTGATATCATCCCTAACAGAAGCCGCTACTGGCTCCCAGACTCTGACAAATGGCGGCTGCTTTTGCGCCGCTGGCGCATAGAATTGTATAGACGCGCGGCGAGATTGTCAAAGTGCCATATCGCCGCTTTGAACTGTCTTTATCATGCTGACGCCGCTGATGTATACTCACGGCGATGCCGCTGCCGCTCGTTATCAGCGTTTATCAGCGAAGTTGGCGGCGACTGGGGAAACTGATGTCCCGCAATGCCATCACAAATGCCATTCTCGTCATCAGCGCCATCCTGGTCTCGCTGATAGCATTGGAGGCGGCGCTGCGCCTGCTCGGCAGCGCTGATGCCGCAGGGCGTTTCACTTTGCTGAACTATCACTTGGAGCCGGCTGAGCTGCCGATACACGAGCTGCGCGGGCATATCGACGGCTATATCGCCAACAAAGACCGGGCGGTTGTGATATATGACAAAAACACGGGCTGGGCATTCCGTCCCGATTCACTGCGGCAGGCGGGCAGCTTCACGCTTAACAGCGCCGGTTTCCGCTCGCAGCGGGACTATGCCCAAAACCCGCCCGCCGATACCCTGCGCATCGCGCTCTTCGGCGATTCTTTCACCGCCGGCGATGATGTCAGCGACGAAGAAGTTTGGGGCTATTTGCTGGAGCGCAACTTACATGCCGCTGGCATCCGCGCCGAGGTGCTCAATTTCGGCGTTGGCGCCTATGGCATGGGGCAGGCATATCTGCGCTGGCAGCACCTGGGCAAAAGCTTCGCGCCCGATATCGTACTATTTGGCTTGCAGCCCGAGAATCTCAAGCGGAATGTGAATGTATTCCGTCAACTGCTGCATCGCAGCGGTCCGCCATTTTCCAAACCGCGCTTCGCCTTGATAGACGATGAACTTCACTTGTTAAATGCGCCGACTATACCGCCCGAGCAGCTGCTGGATGTTTTCGAGAATTTCGGCGAGCACCCGCTGGCACCCTATGAATACTATTATCAGAGCCGCTTTAGCGCGGCGCGCTGGTGGTCAGGCAGCCGCTTGCTGAGCCTCGTCTTTGAAGCGCTGCGCGCGCATGATGAAGACCCCGGCGTCTACGCGGCGGGCAGCGAAGGCGGCGAGCTGGGCAAAGCGATAGTTGATGCTTTTGCGCAGGATGTTTTGGCAGCTGGTTCCGAGTTTGTTGTGTTGCATCTACCGCTGCAGCCTCATCTGACACGCTATTTCAGCGATCTGCCGCGCCCGCGCCCAATATATGATTTCCTGCTCAAACACAGCCGCGCCGCCTATCACTACATCCCCTTTGAAGAATATCTTGATCCCAGCTATCTTGATGACGCCAATTGGAGCGCGACCAAGCATTATGGACCGCCGCTGCATAGTGCGCTGGCGGATGTCGTCGCGGAGGAACTTGCCGCTTGCGTCAACAGTGGCGACTGCCGCTTGAAACGCTTCGCGGACCCCGCCGCCTTCATAAGCGCCGATGCCGCGCTCCCAGCGGGCTAGCGCCAATGCCCGCGGCAGCGGTATATGCGCATAGCCGCGCATAGCCTGCCGTGATAGAATCGCGGCGATGCCGAAGAAATAAGGAGTCGCCCCCAGAAATGACTGACAAAGACTTTCTCTTCCGCGGCGGTGTTGAGGAGTTGGACCCGGCAGTCGCCGAGCTTATCCGCCACGAGACGGCGCGCCAGCAAGAAAAGCTGATACTAATCCCGTCAGAAAGTACTGTGCCCCATGCGGTGCGTTCGGCGCTTGGCTCGGCATTTCACAATCTGTATGCCGAGGGCTATCCGCTGGAGAGCACGCGCCGCCTGCGCCAAAGCGAGCTTCTCGATTATGCGGCGCGGCTGAGCGAATATCGGCGCAATGCCGACCAGCGCTATTACAAAGGCACAGAATATGTCAACATTTTGGAGTCGCTGGCGCGGCGGCGGGCGGCGGAAGTCTTCGCCGCGAATGGCATTGCGGCGGCGGACCTCTTTGTGAATGTGCAGCCGCTTTCTGGCGCGCCGGCAAATAATGCCGTGTACAGCGCCCTGCTGGAGCATGGCGATACGGTCATGGGCATGGACCTGATTATGGGCGGGCATTTGACGCATGGCAGCCCGGTCAATCGCAGCGGCATCAATTATAAAATCGTCAGCTACACGGTGGATGCGGAAAGCGAGCGCCTCGACTATGAGCAGATGATGGCGCTGGCGCTGGAGCACAAACCCAAGCTCATCATCGGCGGTTTTTCCAGCTATCCCTTCGCGGCGGACTGGGCGAAGTATCGCAAGATTGCCGATGCTGTCGGCGCGTATTTGCTGGCTGATGTCGCCCATGTGGCGGGTTTGATCGCCGCTGGCGTCTATCCCAACCCCGTCGGCATTGCCGATGTCGTCAGCTTCACCACGCACAAGACTTTGAATGGTCCGCGCGGCGCGGTGCTCATCACCCACCGCAAAGAGCTCGCGCGAAAGCTGGACCGCGCAGTTTTCCCCGGCGAACAGGGCGGTCCCCACATCAACGCGATGGCGGGGCTGGCAATCGCGCTTAAGCTGGCGACAAGCGAGCAATTCCACGAATTACATCGTCGCAGCCTCGTGAATACGCGCCGTCTGGCGGATAGGCTGGCGAGCCACGGCTTCCGCCTGCCTCACGGCGGCAGCGACACGCACCTCTTCCTGCTGGACTGCAAGTCGGTGCAGGGCGCTGATGGCAGCGCGCTCAGCGGTGATATGGCGGCGCGCATCCTCGACCTGGCGGGCATTGTCGTCAACCGCCAGACTATCCCCGGTGACCGCTCGGCGCTGCGTCCCAGCGGCATCCGCCTGGGCGCGACTTGGCTGACACAGCGCGGCATCACGGAAGCCGATATCGACGAACTCGGCGACATCATCGCCGAGCTGCTGCGGGCTTGCCAGCCTTTCAGCTTGACCGGGCGCATCCGTCCGCTGCCGCGCGCCAAGATTGACTTCGATATTTTGCGCAGCGCCCGTCAACGCGCGCGCCAGCTTAGCCGCAGGTTGGGCTGTGATACCGCCGCGCCTGCCGACGGCTATCCACATTTTTACGGCGCGGAAACGACCGACGAGGAAAGCTGCCTCGAAGTCAAAGTCAGCGGCGCGGCGGCGGGCGACTTCCTGCATGTCGTGACCACCAGCGATATCGCGGCGCTGGCGGATGGCGAGCGCCAGCCGACCCGCTTGCTGGAGCGTGACGGCGCAGAAATGGCGAGCGGCACTGTCCAGCGGATTTCAATGGAGGCCTATCGCTTGATTCTTGCCGGGCGCGCGCAACGCGCAGTCGCCTGGCTGCGGGATTTGAGCGATGGCTTTGTACGCTTTGATGACAATGACATTCATGCCAAAGCGCCAGGACCAGTCGCGGTGACGGTGCTGGGCGCGGCGGAGCCGCCAATGTTGGCGGGCAGCGCCGGCTACGATCAGAAAGCATACGGCATCGGCATGCACACGCCGCGGGCGCTGCCGCCATCGGCAGTGGATTTGCCCCGTTTCACCGCCGAAATCGCGGCGGTTGATATGCTGCGGGAGACGCCGCTGGGCAGCTTGCACCGCGAGCTGGGGGCGAAGCTGGCGCCATTCGCCGGCTACGAGATGCCGCTGTGGTACGCCTCGGTCAGCGCGGAACATGCCGCCGCGCGCGGGGATGCCGGCATCTTCGATGTCGCGCACATGGGTGTCTTTGAAGTTGCCGGCGCGGGAGCGGCGCAATTCCTTGACATAGTCAGCAGCAACGATGTCAAGCGCCTGCGCATCGGCAGCTCCCACTACAGCTTTCTGCTGGATGTTGATGGCATGCCATTTGACGATCTATTGATTTACCGTTTGGCGGCGGAAAGTTTTCTGCTGGTTGTCAACGCCGCCAACAACGATGTGAACTGGGCATGGCTGAATGCCGTGAAAAACGGCGAAGTTATGATTGACGCGGCGCAGCCCAGCCGCCGCATCGAAGGCGCGAACCGCTTCCGCCTGCGTGACTTGCGGGCAGCGCAATCAGGCGCGGAGCAGCGCGTCGATATCGCCTTGCAGGGACCAAAAAGCCGTGAGTATCTGCTGGCGCTGGGCGGCAGCGATGCCGATTTGGAGGCGCTGCGGCGGCTGCGCTGGGCGGGCGTGACGCGCCTGACGCTGGGCGGCTTCGACTTGATTGTCTCCCGCACGGGTTACACTGGCGAGCGCGTCGCGTATGAGCTATTTGCGCATCCCGAGCGGGCGGCGGCGCTCTTCCGCGCGTTGGTGGATTTGGGCGCGACGCCTTGTGGCTTGGCGGCGCGCGACAGCCTGCGCACCGAAGCTGGCTTGCCGCTCTATGGTTTTGAGCTGGCGGGCGAGCTGGGCTTGAACCCGGCGGATGCCGGTTTCGGCGCTTATGTCAAGCTCTACAAGCCCTTTTTCATCGGCAAAGCGGCGTTCATCGCGCATGAAGCGCAGCGCAAACGCCAAATCAGCCGCTTCCGCCTGGACAATCGCGGCGCCCGTCCCGCGCATTATGGCGACCCGATTGTCAACTCCCGCGGGCGCGTGGTCGGCATCGTCACCAGCTGCAACATCGATAGCGGGGGCGGGCAGACCGGGCAAGCGCTTCTGGACCGCGGCTGGCGCAAGCCGGGCACGGCGCTGGCAGTATTCGCCAGCGCCGCCCGCGCCAAGCCAATCGCCCCCGCCAAGTTGCGCCTGGGGGGGCGCGCCAAGCTGCCGGAGCCGCTGACGATTATTTCACGCTTCCCGCGGCGCAAGTGAGCGCAGCCTAACGCGAAGCCCGCCCCTTTTCGTTGCGTCCGAGGATTTCGGTGATGCGGTCGTGCTGCGCGAAGAGCACGATGGTATCACCGCCGCTGACCAGTACCTGCCCGTCGGGATGCACATCGGGCAAGCTGCCATCCTGGCGATGCAGCAAGACGATATCGACCCCTTCAGTCTCCTGGATGCCATCGACCGTTGCGCCATCCATGAAAGAGCCGGCGCGCACCACCAAACGGATCATGCTGTATTCCATGCCGGCGATATGCAGGTTCTGCGTGATTTCTGCTCCGACAGCCGCCCCGGCAAAAGCGGGCGCCGACAAATCGGAAGCGCTGAGAACCTCGACATTAAAGAAAGTCTCGATTTGCTGCGCCAGGCGGTCATCCCACATGCGCGTTACGATGCGCACCGCCGGGTTCATATCGCGAATGCGCATGGTCGCTTCCAGGTTGATGTAATCGTCCGATGTGCAGACGATTACGGCGGAAGCGTGCTCCAGCTGCGCCTGCTCCAGCACATGTTCGTTGCGGGCGTCGCCAGCGATGAGGGGCACATCCAGGCTGTGCAGTCGTTCATGCGCATCGCTATCGATGTCGATGTCGACAGCGACCGCTTCAAAGCCCATCTGCGCCAGGACGCGGGTGATGCGCATGCCGGTATGCCCGATGCCTACCACGATAATATGCCGCCGAAATGTTGATGCCACCGCCACCTCCCAGGCGCTGCGCCTTTGCTCACGATCGATGAATAGCCTCACGAAGTCCGCCGCGCCCCTGCCCAGCACATACACCGCCACCAGCGGCATGACATACCAAAACACAATCAAATAAGGCTCGTCGGGCGCCTCTATCGCCGATTCCAACACCATCATCGCCAGCATGTAATAGGGCATGTCGATGAGCTTCAGCGCTGTGTTGTCGGACAGGGTGTTGTTCAGCTGCATATAGATGACGCCGCCCAGCAGAACCGCCAGGAAAAAGACCAGCAGCGGTTTGCGGAATTCATGCAGGAGCGCGCGTGTATCATGCAGCCCGACGCGCAGCACGCGCAGATGGCGTCCGCGTTTTTTGGGCGGGACAACTTCAACATGTTGATTGACCGGCACAAATGTCTCCCCTGACAGCGACAGCGCAGCAGCAATTATAATGGTTATTGCTTTACTATTAAAAGGGAGTCAGCGGCGGCAAATTACCTCAGACGATGCCATTTTGCAGCAGATAAATCAGCAGCGTCAGCGTTAGCGGGCTCAACAAAGTTGTGGTCATGATGAGGTTGAGCGCGAGGTCTCTGTCGGTATCAAATTCATAAGCGAGAATTATCGTCAGCACCGCGGTTGGCATGCCCGCCTGCAAGATGAAGGCGGAGCGAGCGGCACCCTCCAAAGCGAAGAGCGCCGCAAAGCCAATCGCGACCGCCGGCGCCAGCAGCAGCCGAATCGCCGTCCCCGGGAAGAGCAGCCGCCAGCGATCGGGCTTGCGAAAGCCGCCGAGCTGCAAGCCCAGCAGGATGAGCATCATGGGGATAGAGGCGTCCGCCAGCAGGCGGGAGGCGCGCCCGAGCGCTGGCGGCAGCTCGTGGATGCCAGCGGCTTTTAAGGCAAAGGACAGCGCCAGGGCATAAACCACCGGCGTGCGCAGCACATTTTGCAGCGACTGCAGCACCGAGGCTCTGCCGCTTGACGAGACATAAGGTCCCAGCGTCCAGGCGGCGGTCGAGCCAGCGATGTAGATGATGACCGCGTAGCCCAGCGCCTCGCCGCCAAAGGCGAAACTCACAATCGAAATGCCGAAGTTCGCGCCGTTAAAGACAAATGTAGAAACCAGCGCGGCAGCGAATTCTTTGGCATTCATCTTCTGCCGGCGCAGCAAAAAGAAAGACAGCGCGCCCACCGCGGCGAGCAGCGCCAGCGTGCCCAAATAGAGCCGGGCGAAATCCGCGCCGCTGATATCGCGGGTGAAGAGCGCGTCAAATGCCAGCGCCGGCGAAAAAACCACAAACATCATGCGGGATATCGCGGCGGGCTCGATGCGGTAGCGGCGGCGCAGGATGACGCCGACAGCGGCGATCGCCAGCACGGGAATCATGTTGTCGACGAAGATGGTCAGCAGTTCGAGCACGGGAAAGTCAGCGGCAACTCAAACGATTGCGGGTGATTTAAGCGCCGATGATACTCTGGCGGGCGGTAAAGGTACAGGGTGCCGCCCGCTGGCAGCTTATCGCGGCAATGCCGGCGCGCAGCAGAGCACCAGCTCCTTCGCCGCTTTCACCTCGTCCAGGCGGCGCACGGGCGCGGTATGCGGCGCGTTGAGCAGCGTCTCCGGCTCGCGCAGCGCTTCCGCCGCAATCGCTTCCATGGCGGCGACGAAAGCGTCCAAATCTTCCTTGACCTCGGTTTCGGTCGGTTCAATCAGCAGCGCCTCGGGCACAATGAGCGGGAAATAGTTCGTCGGCGGGTGGAAGCCATAATCCATCAACCGCTTGGAAATATCAAGCGCGTGCACCGCGTCCGCGCCCTCGATATGCCCCTCCAGCACAAATTCATGCCCGCAATAGCGCGGATACGGCAGATGGTAGGTCGCCATCAGCCGCGCCCGCAGGTAATTGGCATTGAGCACGGCATAACGGGTAACATCGCGGATGCCGCTGTCGCCGTAGACGCGGATGTAGGCATAAGCGCGCAGGTGCATGCCGAAGTTGCCGTGAAAAGCTTTCAGCCGCCCGATGCTCTTCTCGGGCATGACAAAGCCGTAGAGCGGCGGCTCTTCCCCCTCTTCTTCCTCAACAATCTCAACGATGGGACCGGGCAGATACGGTGCCAGCCTGGCGTTGACGCCGACAGCGCCGCTGCCAGGTCCGCCGCCGCCATGAGGCGTGGAGAAGGTCTTGTGCAGGTTGTAGTGCATAACATCAAAGCCGAGCGCGCCCGGTTTGACCACGCCCATCAAGGCGTTCATGTTGGCGCCATCCATGTACATCAAGCCGCCGGCGGCGTGCACCGCGTCAATGACCTCGAGGATAGTGGATTCAAATAAGCCGAGCGTGCTGGGCACGGTAATCATCATGCCGGCGATGCGCTCGCGCAGGTCGCCCTCGCAGGCGGCGCGCAGCGCCTGCAAATCGACATTGCCCTGGCTGTCGGCGGGCAATTCATGCGCGTTTAAGCCCGCCATGGTGACGGTGGCGGGGTTGGTGCCGTGCGCGCTGTCCGGCACCAGGATGACATCACGCTGAGCATCGCCGCGGTCGAGGTGATACTGGCGGATCATCAAGATGCCGGCGAATTCGCCCTGGGCACCAGCCGCCGGGCTGAGGCTGACCGCCTTGAAGCCGCTAATTTCGCCCAGCCAGGTCTGCAATTCCCGCATCAAGTAGAGCGCGCCCTGGCAGCCGTCTTCATCGGTCAGCGGGTGCAGCTGGGCGAAGCCGGGCAGCCGCGCCGCGTCTTCGTTGATTTTCGGGTTGTATTTCATCGTGCAGGAGCCCAGCGGGTACAAACCCTGGTCGATGGAATAGTTGAGTTTGCTCAGCTTTACAAAATGGCGTACCACCTGCACTTCGCCGACTTCTGGCAGCGGCAGCGATTCTCGCAGCAGTTCCGCCGGCAGGGACGCGGCGGGCACATCGCATTCGGGCAGGTTGACGCCGATGCGCCCCGGGCTGCCGAGGTCGTAAATCAGCGGCTGCAGTTCTTCTGTCGCCATCGGCGCTGTTCTCCTTTGCTCGCTCTCCATCCCATTTTAAGCGGATGAAGATGTCATCATGCCAGCCCTGCCAGGGTGTCCGCCAGGCGGTCGATTTCTTCTTTGCTGTTCATCTCGGTAACGCAGAGCAGCATGTGATTTTGCAGGTGAAAATAATGCTGCCCCAGGTCATAGCCGCCGAGGATGCCTGCTTCCAGCAAGGCGGCGTTAATGTCCGCGATTGGGCGCGGGCATGCGACAGTAAATTCGTTGAAGAAGGCTTTGCTTTTGTCGACGCTGTAGCCATCGAGGCGGTCGATGCGCTCGGCGGCGTAATGGGCTTTGTGATAATTCAATTCGCCGACGCGCCGCAAGCCATTTTTGCCCATCAGCGCGAGATAGATGGAGGCAGCCAGCGCCATCAGCCCCTGGTTGGTGCAGATATTGCTGCTGGCGCGCTCGCGTTTGATGTCCTGCTCCCGCGGGCGCAGGGTCATGACATAGGCGCGTTTGCCATCGGCATCCTGCGTTTCGCCGATGATGCGCCCGGCGATGCGCCTGACATGTTTTTTGCGCGTGGCGAAATAGCCGAGATACGGTCCGCCGAAGCCCAGGGGCACGCCCAGCGGCTGCGCCTCGCCCACGGCGATATCCGCGCCAAGCTCGCCCGGGCTCTTGAAGAGGGACAGCGCCATCGGGTTAGCGACGATGACCAGCAGCGCGCCCACTTGATGCGCGGCGGTCGCCAGCGTCGACAAGTCATCGATTTGCCCAAAAAAGTTCGGATATTGCACGGCAATCATGGCGGTATTGTCGTCCAGCATTTCGATGAGGTCGACAATTTCGCCGCGGCCGCGGTCGCCGATGATGCGGATATCGCGCCCTTGGTGGTAAGTGCGCACTACTTCTCGATATTGCGGGTGGATCGCGTGGCTGAGGATGACTTTTTTGCGCCGGTGCCGCGACGCTTCCAGCGCCACAGTGACGGCTTCCGCCAGGCTGGTGGCACCGTCATAATGGCTGGCGTTGGCGGCGTCCATGCCCGTCAGCGCGCACATCATGCTTTGATATTCGTAAGTCGCCTGCAAGGTCCCTTGCGATATCTCGGGCTGATAGGGCGTGTAGGCGGTGTAGAATTCGCCGCGCAGCAGGATATGGTTCACGACCGAAGGGATGAAATGGTGATAGGCGCCAGCGCCGCGAAAGATGGCGAAATCGCCGCCGTGGTCATTCGCCTCGCTTATCGCCAGCATTTCGCTGGCGGCTTGCATTTCGCTCATGGGTGGCGGCAAATCCAGCGCGGGGAAGCGATGCGATGCTGGCACCGCGTCAAAAAGCGCGTCAATAGAAGGTACGCCAATCGCCGCCAGCATTTGACGGGTATCGGCTTCGGTATGTGGGATGTAGCTCACGGTTCTGTTTCCTCGCGGGAGTTCAGCAGCGGCTAAAGCTAGCGCCCCTGGCAATAGCTGTCATAGGCGGCGGCGTCCATCAGCGCTTCTAAGGGCGCGAGGTCATCCGCGCGGATTTTGACCATCCAGCCAGCGCCAAAGGGGTCGGCATTGACCACTTCCGGCTCGTCTTCCAGCGCGGCGTTGACGGCGACAATTTCGCCGGGCACGGCGCTATAAAGCTCCGCCGCCGCCTTGACCGATTCAACTTCGCCAAAAGAGTCGCCGGCGTCCAGGCTTTCGCCCTCTTCACGGAATTCTACATACACGATGTCGTTAAGCTGGTCTTGCGCGTAGTCGGTTATGCCGATGGTGACGGTATCGCCTTGCACCGCAAACCATTCGTCAGATTTGGCGTATTTCAACCCGGCTGGTGTTTGCCAGTCGCCCATAGTCATCTCCTTCCCCGCAATACAAAGCAAGGGCGCATCCCATGCCAGAATGCGCCCTGTCAGTCCGTTGACCTTCAGAGCTTGCCGCCGCAAGAATCCTTTTGCCTGAGAGTTTCACGCAAGTTGGCTGGCTTGTCGCTTGCCCCTTCGGCGTTTTGTCCGCGGACAAAATCTCTCTTCTTGCAACAGCCATAGTGTAGCGCGTATTATGTGAGTCCGCAACGCTTTGGATTGCCGGGGATTATGCTCAAGCCGTTCACATTTGTCCTCTATAGCCTGCTGGCGGGGCTTATCCTGGGCATCGCCGCGCTGTCGCTCTTCCTGCTGCATGACCGTCTGAGCGGGCGGGCAGCGCTCGAAGCTGCCCTATTCAGCGCGGAAAGCGGCGGGCATGTCGACGGCATCGTCAAGATTACGCCGCCACTGGCGTTGCCCGGCTTTTCCCTCAGCAATCATGATGGCGGGGAAACCACCCTGCAAGAGTTGCGCGGACGGCACATTTTGCTGACCTTCGGCTTCACGCATTGTCCCGACATCTGCCCGCTGACTTTAAATGAATTTCAGCAAATCCAGCAGATGCTGGGCGCGCTTGCCGAGCGCGCGCATTTTGTCTTTGTCAGCGTTGATGGCGCCCGCGACAGCCCCGCTGCGCTTAAGCGATACTTTGACTTCCGCGGCTTTGATGCCATGCTCGGCTTGACGGGAGACGAAGCGGCGGTGCGCCAATTGGGCGACCCGCTGGGGCTGGATTTTGCGCTTGGCGAAAGCGATACAACAGGCAGCTACCAAGTGACGCATACAGCGGGCGCATTCCTGCTGGATGAAACGGGACATTGGATTGCCCGCTATCACTTCGGCGCGCCTGCCAGAGCCATCGCCGCGGACATGCGGGCGCTGCTCTCCGCTTGAAGCAGGCGCATTAGCCGTTGATATACAGCCGGGGGGCGCGCGGCGCCAGCGTTGCGACTACCTCGTAACTGATAGTATCCAGCCAGCCAGCGATTTCCTGCGCGCTGATTACATCAGCGCCTTGCCACCCCAAAAGCACCACCTCGTCATCAACAGCGGCATCGGGGATGTGGCTGACATCTATTGTGATTTTCTCCATGCTCACGCGCCCGACAAGCGGCGCCCGCCGCCCCCTCACCAGCACTTGCCGCCAGGTCAGCGGCGAGCGGCGCAGCCCATCCGCATAGCCCACAGGCAGGATGGCAATCGTCTCAGTCCCGCGGGTGTGATAGGCCTTGCCATAGCCAACAGGGCTGCCCGGCGGCAAGGTCTTGAGCTGGGCGATGCGCGTCCGCCAGGTTAATGCCGGCTGCAGCCCGCGGGGAGATGCCGCCCCCGGCGCGGGATTTAGCCCATACAGCAGCAAGCCGGCGCGCGCAAGGTTGAAGACGCTCCCCGGGCTGTTGAGCAGCGCGGCGGAATTGGCGGCGTGAACGAACTTGATAGGCGCGCCCTGCCCGCGCGCGTCCGCCAGAACACGCTGGAAGCGCCGCAGCTGCAAGGCAGTGAAATCGGGGTCATCATCCGCGCTGGCGAAATGCGTGTACAGCCCATCAAGCCGGATATTCGGCAGCGCCCGCAGCCGGCGGCAAAGCGCCGCCACCTCAGGCAGAGTCAGGCCCAGCCGCCCCATGCCGCTATCCACCTTGACATGGACTGGCAGGCGCGTCCCCAGCTTTTGCGCCGCCGCCTGATAGGAATCCGCCAAGCGCGCGTCATATAACGAGACAGTTAGCCCCAGCTTAAGCGCCCGCGGGAGCGCCCGCGGCGGGATATAACTCAAAAGCAGAATTGGCGCGTTGATGCCAGCCTGACGCAGCGCCGCCGCTTCTTCCAGGTTGGCGACCGCCAGCATGTCCGCGCCCTGCGCCAGCGCCGTCTGCGCCACTTGCTCCCCGCCGTGCCCATAGGCATTCGCCTTGACCACCGCCATCAGCGCGACATCAGCGCCGATGCGCGCCTTTATCCAGCGCGTATTGTGGGCGATAGCGCGCAAATCAACAGTAACTTGGCTGGGAGCGCCGGACATGCTGGCACTTGCCGAAGCTGCCAGCGGCGAAGGAATCGGGGCAAATTCGTGGTAAGTGCGCATCGCGCTCCAGCGCAAGGGGCTTGCGTTTTTCAAGGGGATGAGACAGGCAAAGTATAGCAGCGGCGGAATGCGCTCGCCCTGCGCTGGGGGCTGATTGCCGCGCATTCGCCGCAGATGCCTGTGATATACTGCTCGCTGCGAAAACTTGAGCCTAGGAAATGTAATGTCCTTTGACTTTGAAGTCATCGCCCGAGATGGTGCCGCCCGCGCGGGCATACTGCATACGCCGCATGGGGACATCCCCACGCCCGTTTTCGCGCCGGTTGGCACCGCCGCCACAGTCAAAGCCGTGCCTCCGCGTGACCTGGAAGCGCTTGATACGCGCCTGGTGCTCGCCAATACCTATCATTTGTTCCTGCGACCGGGCGATACACTCATCCGGGATTTGGGCGGCTTGCACCATTTCATGGGCTGGCAGGGACCGCTGCTGACGGATTCTGGCGGCTTCCAGGTCTTCAGCCTGGCGGGCATCAACCGCATCGACGAAGATGGCGTCACCTTCCGCAGCCACCTTGATGGCAGCGCCAAACGCCTCAGCCCGCAGCGCTCGATGCAGATTCAGCAAAATCTGGGCGCTGATATCATCATGGCATTTGACCAATGCCCGCCGCCGCGGGAGCGCGCCGAGGTGGAAGCGGCGGTGGCGCGCACGCACCGCTGGCTGCGCGCCTGCCGCGAGGCGCACCCCAGCGATGCGCGTCAAGCGCTTTTTGGCATCGTGCAAGGCGGCATCTTCCCCGACCTGCGCGAGCAATCGGCGCAGTTTGTATCCAGCCTCGACCTCAAGGGTTATGCCATCGGCGGCTTGGCGGTGGGCGAGAGCAAAGCCGAAATGTACGCGATGCTGGAGCATACAATCCCGGCATTGCCAGCGCCGCGCCCGCGCTATTTGATGGGCGTTGGCGAGCCTGACGACCTTGTCGAAGGCATTCGGCGCGGCGTTGACATTTTCGATTGCGTCATCCCCACCCGGCTCGCTCGTCACGGCGCGGCATTCACGCATAAGGGGCGGCTCAACCTGCGCAACGCCCGCCACAAAAATAAGGAAGCGCCGCTGGACCCGGCGCTGGACAATTATGCCAGCCGCTTTTCCCGCGCCTACCTGCGGCATCTGGTGGTGGCGAAAGAACTGCTGGGGCATTATCTGCTCAGCCTGCACAATATCGACTTTCTCCAGCGTCATGTCGCGGCAATGCGCCAAGCCATCATCGACGGGCAGCTGCAACAATACGCCGACAGCTTCCTGCCGCGCTATCTCAACAGCGACCCGTCCTGCCGCTAAGCCGGCATTTGCCACCGCGAACAAGAACAAATCACCACTTTCGGCAGCGCCTGCTCGCGATTCCCTTGTATACTGACTGTGTCTTGCCGATGGTGGCGGCGCTTTTTTATACTATTGCTTCGACGATAGGAAGAATGAGAGTGCGCAATTGAACGCAAAATCTATATGCTCCCGCTTGCCACACTGCCTGACAGGCATCGCCATGATGCTGCTCTGCTGCGGCGCAACCCTGGCGCAGGACACGAGCGGGGCTAGCGCCGGACGGCTGATACGGCAGGCGCTGGCGGAAGACTATCAGCCGGCGTCGCAGCTGCCGGTGGGACCCAGCGCCTATCCCTATGGCATCAACCCCTTGACGGGCTTGCCCTACCCCGATGATGCCGCGCGCGAGCGCCGCAATCTCATCGTCAAGGTCTCGAACTGGCCGCCGGAAGTGCGCCCCCAGCATGGCATTAATCAAGCCGATATCGTTTTCGAATATGAAGCGGAAGGCGGTGTGACGCGCTTCGCCGCGCTCTACCGCTCCAACGCGCCCGCCAAAGTCGGCTCTATACGCAGCGCGCGCCTGCTGGATATCGAGCTGCTGACGATGTACGCGGCGCTGCTGGCATATTCGGGCACCAGCGGTCCACTCAAATCCATTTACGAGACCGCGCCCTTCCGCCCCGCCCTGCTATCGCCATCTTTGAACGACAATTGCGAGACGGCTGGCTTCTGCCGCGATGAAACCTTGTGGGACCGCAGCTATGAGCATACGCTTTTTGGCGACACGCAAATGATGTGGCAGCGGGCGGACCTGCGAAATGCCAATATCGGCTATCGCGCCGTTGGCTTCGCCTTCAGCCTGGATGCGCCCGCTGGCGGCACGGCGGTGCTGGATGTCTATACCAATTGGTACAACCGCACGGATGTGCGCTGGCAATATGATGATGTACACGAGCGCTATCTGCGTTATGCCGATGGCAGCGCCCACCTGGACGCGGCTGATGGCTCCCAACTGGCGGCGGACAATCTGATTTTTCTGCAAGTTCCGCACAACCGCCGCCCCGATCTCTTTCAGCCGGGTTCCATTGATGAATCCTACGAAGTTGCGCTGTGGGGGCGGGGACCCGCCTATGTCTTGCGCGATGGGCGGCGCATCGCCGGTTCTTGGCATCGCCCCGAGCAGCACCGGGGGGCGGCGCTGCAATTGACCTACGCGGACGGCGCGCCCATCACCCTTAAGCCGGGGCGCAGCTGGGTAACGATTATGCGCGGGCTGGATTCGGTGGTCTTCAGTGAGCAGCGCGCCGAGCTGGGGGCAGCGGCATTTAATGCCAGCGATGCGCAAGGTTGAGCCGCCCCGCGCCAGCGAGGCATGGCATGTGTCTGAAGCCGCCACTTAAGCCCGCGTAAGGAAGGCGGATTCCTTGCGCCGCGCGCTGCATTTGCTCCTCTTTTTAGGTATCAGCCTGCTGATAATTGCGGCGCTTGTACTGGCGGCTGTCAACTTCGTCAGCGGCGGCAACCTGTTGGATAGCGCGCAAGTCTTGCTGCTGCGGCTGCAACTCCAATCCCGGCAAGGGGAGCTGACAGCGCCTTACAGCAGCAACCAAGACACCGTACGCTTTGAGATTTTGCCCGGTGCCAGCGCCGCCAGCATCGCCGCGGACCTGGCAGCCGCCACGCTCATCAGCGATGCCCGCCTCTTCCTGGATTTTGCCCGCGTTGAAGGCTTGGACCGCCGCTTTGAAGCCAGCGTCTATTTTCTCAAGCAGACGCAGTCAATTGCGCAAATCGCCGCGGCGCTGACCGATTCCAGCAAAAGTTTCATCAGCTTCCGCACGGTGGAAGGCGCGCGCATCGAAGAGCTGGCGGCATCTATCGACAACAATAAATTGCTCGGCTTTAGCGGCGGCGAGTTCTATGCCTTTGTCGCAATTGGCGCGCCGCTGCCAGCGGAATTCGCGGACTGGGCTGGCATCCCGGCGGGGGCATCGCTCGAAGGCTATATGTTCCCCGATACCTATCAGCTGCCGCCGGATATCAGCGCGCAGCAACTGCGTGACCTGCTGCTGCGCAGCTTCCGCGCCCGCGTCGGCGAGGAGCTGTGGCACGCCGCCCAGGCGCAAGGGCTCAGCATTCATCAGGCGGTTACGCTGGCGTCCATCATCGAGCGGGAGGCGGTCTGGCGGGATGAACATCCGCTTATCGCCAGCGTTTATCGCAACCGCCTCGCCATCAACATGCTGCTGGAAGCGGATCCAACAGTGCAATATGGCTTGCAAGGCGGACGCGGGAGTTGGTGGCCCCAAATCACGCGGGCGGATTATCAGCGCGTCGAGTCACCTTATAATACTTATCGCCACGCGGGCTTGCCGCCGGGACCCATCGCCAGCCCCGGGCTGTCGGCGATTGAAGCGGCGCTGCAGCCGGCGGAGTCAGAGTATTTCTATTTTCGCGCCGCTTGCGATCAGTCCTTTCGGCACAATTTCGCCCGCAATTTTGAAGAACATCTGGCAAATGGCTGTTAGCTGGCGCTGCCCGGCGGTCAAGGCGCGGGCGGGATTTCCGCTCTTGGCGCTGGCGCTTTTGCTGACTGCTTGTGGCGTGGCGCGGGCACCGTCCCTGCCCAAGATTGCGCTGCTGGCACCCTTTGAGGGGCGCTATCGCGCCATCGGCTATAACGCGCTCTACGCCGCGCAACTGGCATTTGCTGAAGGGGACGCGGGCGCGGCGCGGCTGCTGCCAGTGGATGACGGCGGCAGCGTCCACACCGCGGCTGATCGCATGCGCGCGCTGGCGCTTGACCCCGCTGTCGCTGCCATCATCGCGCTGGGACCCTTCGCCAGCCACCCGCAAGCGCAAGCCGAAGCCACCGTCCCGCTGCTGTTGCTGGGCAATTGGGGGCATGCCCGCGCTGATGACGACGCGCTCTACCTGGCGCATGCGCAGCTGGTGGCGGCGCGCTCCGCTGACGACTTGCTGATGCTGGAGCCAGCGCGCGATTCAGGCGAAGATTTAAGAGACATTGTATTCACGAGCAGCGCGGCGCTGGCGGCTGATGACTTCCGCGCGCGCTACCAGGCGCTGACGGATAGCGAACCAAATCTGCTGGCGACTTTGGTATATGACGCGGCGCGCCTCGCGCTGTATGCGGTCAATACTGGGCAGGCTGTCGGCAGCGGCGCGTATCGCGGCATCAATGGCGAATTTCACTTTGAAGACGGCTATTGGCGCGGCGCGCCTATCCACCGCTATCGCTACCAAGCCGGGCGGCTCATCGCGGCGGGCTAAGCCCGCGTCCCATCAATTATGCCGTAGAAAGGCGGCAGCGCTTCCACCGGCGCATCGCTATAGACAATCGCGCCGCTGAGCGCTGTCAGCGCCGCATTCAGGCGGGTTTCATCATTGGCGTGCAGCGTCAGCAGCAGGTCGCCCTTTTGCACGGCATCGCCGACATTGGCATGCGCTTCTACACCCACGGCATGGTCAATTGACGATTCTTTGGTCGCCCGTCCCCCGCCCAGCGCCAGCGTCGCCCAGCCGATTTTATCAGCATAGAGCGCGGCGATATAACCCGATTGCTGGGCGCGCGCGCGGTAGCGAATCTTCGCCTGCGGCAGGCGGCTGGGTTCGTCAAGCTGGCGGACATCACCGCCTTGCGCCGCCACCATGCGGCGGAAGCGCTCGAAGGCGGCGCCGCTGCGTAAAACTTCGTCGACTTCAACGCGGGTATTTGCGATATCCGTCCAGCGCTCGCCCTGCCCAGCCAGCCGCAGCATCTGCGCCGCCACTTCGACGCAATGCGCCCGCAAATCTTCGGGTCCGCCGCCGCGCAGGGTTGCGACCGCCTCCGCCACTTCCAAGGCATTGCCGGCAGCAACGCCCAGCGGCTGATTCATGTCCGAAAGCAGCGCGACCATATCGCGCCCGGCATCTACGCCGATGCGCACCATCGCCTGCGCCAGCGCGCGCGCTTCTTCTAAAGTCTTCATGAAAGCGCCACAGCCCAGTTTGACATCAAGCACAATGCCATCGGCGCCTGCCGCCAGTTTCTTGCTCATAATGCTGCTGGCAATCAAAGGCAGGCTGGGCACGGTGCCGGTGACATCCCGCAAGGCGTAGAGGATGCCATCCGCTGGCGCCAGGGACGCGCTCTGCCCCGCCAACACCATGCCGGTTTCTTTTACGACTCGGCGAAATTCCGCCTCGGACAGGTTGACGGTGAAGCCGTCGATGGCTTCCAATTTATCAAGCGTGCCGCCGCCGAAGCCCAAGCCGCGCCCGCTCATCTTGGCGACGGGCACATCAAATGCCGCCACCAGCGGCAAGACCACCAGGGTCGTCTTGTCGCCGACGCCGCCGGAGGAATGCTTGTCGATGGCATAGGCGCAGATGTCGGAGAGATCGGGCATATCGCCGGAACCCGCCATCGCCCGCGTCAGCGCCACCGTCTCGGCGCGGTTCATGCCCTTAAGCGTAATCGCCATCAGCAGCGCCGCCGTCTGATAGTCCGGGATTTCGCCGGCACACAGCGCCTGGACAAAGCCGCTGATTTCCGCCGCCGATAGCGCCTTGCCATCGCGCTTTTTCTCGATTAGATCAATCATTCTCATTTCGGCTGGCGCTCCCGGGACTCATATCGGCGCAACTCTGGTTGCTTCAATAATACCCGCTAATGCGATTAAGTAGTGAGAACCTATAGCGGCAAAGATTCAACAGCGTTTCTACCACCGAGGGCATCGAGATAAGCATGAGCAAATCTCAGTAAATGCAAGTACATTATGCAACAGGAAGTGGTGATTATCATGGATATATTTCACTTGGCATGCTTGACACAGGTTTTTTACCACAGAGAGAACACAAAGGGCACAGAAGTAAATGCAAGTAAGTCATGCGAAAACAAAATGACCTTTGTCCCAGTATCTCATACCCACACAACATCCCAAGCCGTAGGGGCGAGCCTTGGCTCGCCCCTACATTTCCAATTACTTTGTTGCACGTACAGAGATTTATGTTTGTTTGCTGGAGTTTCGTAAGTCAATAGAATTCACCACTCCCGCTCGCCATTTGGCCAAACCACTGGTAAAGTACCTTTGGATTCATCAGATACCCTTTCGTTTCTTTCTTCCATATAGAAAGGGTATTGATGAATTTCTGTAGTGCAAATCAAATCTTGCGTGTCCGCTCCTCAGCTCTCGGGGAGGGGTTAGGGTATGGGGGTTTGCGTCACGAATTTTCGCATAACTTACTTGTGTTTACTGAGGAGCAGGATATGACTGAAGCGCCTATTCTCATCCGATATCATCAGCCGGGCGCAGGCGCAAGGCTTGGCATTTTGCGCGGCGAAACGGTGCATGACATCAGCGGCTGCTTCCCGACGCTGGCGAGTTTTTTCCAGGATTCTGTCGGCGATGTCGCGGGCGTCATCGCCGCCGCGGGACGGGCGGCTGCGGAAGCGGCGCGCCGCTTCCCCGCGGCGGATTTGAACAACATTCCCGCCGCCGACAAGCCCCACTGGCTGCCGCCGCTGGACGAGCAGGAAGTTTGGGCGGCGGGCGTAACTTACCTCGACAGCCGCATCGCCCGCCAGGAAGAAGCGACCGATGGCGGCGATGTCTATGCCCGCGTCTACACTGCCGAGCGCCCGGAGATATTTTATAAAGCGAGCGCCAAAAACACCGTGGGACCCCTGGACGCCGTCGGCATCCGCGCGGATTCCAACTGGAATGTGCCAGAGCCGGAGCTGGGGCTGGCAGCGAACTCGGCGATGGAGCTGCTCGGCTTCACCATCGGCAACGACATGAGCAGCCGCGATATCGAAGGCGCGAACCCGCTCTACCTGCCGCAGGCGAAAGTCTATACCGCCTCCTGCGCGCTGGGTCCGGGCATTTTGCTGGCGCCTTCTGATAAGTGGCTGGAGGCGACAATCCAGCTCGGCATCAGCCGGGATGGCGAAGAGGTCTTCCACGGCGCTACCGCGACCGACCAGATAAAGCGCAGCATCCCGGAATTGCTTGAGTACCTGGGGCGCAGCAACCGCTATCCCAGCGGGGTCATTTTGTTGACGGGGGCGGGCGTGGTGCCGCCGGCGGAGTTCACTTTGCAGCCGGGGGACAGGGTGCGCATCGCGATTGCGGGCATCGGCGAGCTGCGGAATTATGTGGTTGAGGTATAGGGAGTTAGGGCGAGCCGAGGCATATAGTTTCACCACAAGGGCACGACGGGCATAAAGGAATTGTGTCGGGGCGGGGGTGCGCCATGAAAATCACCAAAATCGAAACTCTGCAATGGAAAGCCTTCCCGCGCCTGCTGACGGTGCGCGTTTTTACCGACAGCGGGCTCATCGGCTTGGGCGAGACCGTCGACAAAATTCCCGGTGCCGAAGCCGCGCTGCATGGCACGGTGGCGCCGCTGGCGCTGGGGCAGGACCCGCTGGATATCGAAGGCTTGTGGCGCTTCGTGATGGATAACATCATGTATCACGGCTATGCCGGTGCCGAGACGCGCGCCCTCTCCGCCTTTGAAATCGCGCTCTGGGACATAATGGGCAAGCATTATGGCGCGCCGCTGTATCACCTGCTGGGCGGCAAAACCCGCGAAGAAATCCCGACCTACAATACCTGCCTCAGCTTCGGCGCGCTGCGGGATTATCAGGCTTGGCACGAAGACGCCGGCGCGCTGGCGCAGAGTTTGCTCGCCGATGGCATCAGCGCCATGAAGATTTGGCCCTTCGACCGCTTCAGCGAGCGCAGCTTGGGGCAGCGCATCACCCTGGTGGAAATTGAAGCGGGGCTGCTGCCAATCAAGCAGATACGCGACGCCGTGGGCGAGCGCATGGAAATCGGCATCGAGTGTCATTTTCGTTGGAACCGCGCCTCGATGGAGCGCATCGCCCGCGCCCTCGAGCCTTATAACATTCTCTTCCTGGAAGATGTTTTGCCGGCGGTCTATCCCGCCGAAATCAAGGCGCTTGCGGCAAAAACCAGCATCCCCATCGTTGGCTCCGAGCTGTTGATGACGCGCTGGCAATATCGCGAATGGCTGGAGCGGGGCGTCTCGCAGATAGTGATGACCGATGCCCTTTGGAATGGCGGCATCGGCGAGACGCGCAAGATCGCCGCCTTGGCGGAGACATTTGGCGTCCCGCTGGTGCTGCACAATGTGGCGGGACCTATCTGTCACGCCGCCTGCATGCACCTGGGCGCGCATATCCCAAACTTGTATTTCGTCGAATCCTGCCGCGCCTTCTACAAGGGGTATTTTGACACTTTGACGGACTATGCGCCGCGGGTCGCTGATGGGCATTTCCGCCTGCCGACTGGTCCCGGCTTGAGTTTGCGGCTGCGGGACTCGGCATTGCGGCGGGCGGATATGACGCGGGAAGTTTCGGAAGGCGCGGGATTGGCAGCGGGGCGGCGGGCGATGGGCGACCACTGGGCGGTGGAGGAGATACGGTGAATCGCCTCAATGGGCAATGCTGAAGAGAGTCTCGGCTGGACTTTCTGATTTCGCGTTAGCGGACGCGCCAAGCCCCTTTCTACGGCATGACAGCCCATGCTTACTGTCCAGGCATAGGCTACGACAAGGATTGCGATTAGACGGGTCATGCGCTGAGGACAGCGTACATAGCTGCTTGACCAGTTCCAGCCGCCGCTTTTTAAGTCGCGAAAACTCTGCTCTTGCCAGTTGGCACGATAGTCGACAGAGAATTGACGGCGCGGCAAATGGAATGTAGGATTTAATAAACATCGAGCGCGACAGCTGGCGCGCACCCAGAACAAGCCTGACGAAGAGTAGACGCGAGGTAAGTGAAGTGACAGAAAAGTCAAAAAATTCAGCGCCCAACAGGCGAATGCTTCTCGTCGGCGGCGTCATCGCCGCCGCGGTGATTGTGGCGGCGGCTTTTGTGCTGTATTCCAGTCAGAGTTCTTTCAGCGAATCTGCGGTTGATTATGCCGCTATCCCGCAGGGGCGTCAGCCCGATGGCGGCTTTGTCCTGGGCGACCCCAACGCGCCCATCACCATCATCGCTTTTGAGGACTTCCTCTGTGGGCATTGCCAGCGCTACAAAGCGACCGTGGACAAGTTCATAGAAAAATATGTCGCCCCGGGCATGGCGCGCTTTGAATACCGCTTCTTGCCGGTCGTGCATCAGGGCTATTCGCCGCAAGCGGCAAGGCTGACGGAATGCGCTGATACCCTGCGCCCGGGCGCGTTCTGGCGGGCGCATGATGTCATGTTTGAAGTCGCCAGCGCGCGCGCCTTCAGCGACAATTCGGCGCGCACCTTCGCCGAGCAAATGGACATGTCCTATACCGAATTGCTGGAATGCACGCAGGATGCGTCTCAGTTCACCGTCGACACGCAGCTGGCGGTGCAGCACGATGTGAATGGCACGCCAACGGTCATGTATCGCCTGGGCGACAGCGCGCCCCAGCCCAGCCCCATCGGGCAGCAGCCCACCTTTGAGCAGCTGGGACTTTTGGTGCAGCAGGCTGGCGGCTAAGCGCCCGCGGGCACGGCGATATGCGCACTGTGGATTGGGACGGCGGCGCCGTCACGATGATTGACCAGCGGGCGCTGCCTTGGGAGCTGCGTTATGTACGCCTGGAAACGGTGGCGGCGGTCGCGGAAAGCATCCGCAATATGACGGTGCGCGGCGCGCCCGCCATCGGCGCTGCCGCCGGCTTCGGCATGGCGCTCGCCGCTCAAGAAAGCCAGGCGACCACAGTCAACGCGCTTGTAGCGGATTTGCGGGCAAAAGCAGCTTTGCTGAAAGCCGCCCGCCCGACAGCGGTCAACCTGGCTTGGGCGGTGGAGCGCCTGCTGCGGATTGCGGAGAGCGGCGAGTTCCATACAGTCGCTGACCTGCGTGATGTTTTGCTGGGCGCGGCGCGGCAAATCGCGGATGATGATGTCGCCATCAACAGCCGCATCGGCGCTATCGGCGCAAAGCTGCTGCCAGAAGGCGCGACTGTGCTGCACCATTGCAACACGGGAGCGCTGGCGACTGTCGATTATGGCACGGCGCTGGGCGTGGTGCGCGCCGCCCACGAGCAAGGCAAACATTTCCATGTGCTCTTGGATGAGACGCGCCCGCGCTTGCAAGGCTCCCGCTTGAGCGCCTGGGAGCTGGAGCGGCTGGGCGTCAGCTACGACATTATCCCTGATACCGCCGCCGGTTATTACATGGGCAGCGGCGAAGTTGATATCATACTTGTCGGCGCTGACCGCATCGCCGCCAATGGCGATTTCGCCAATAAAATCGGCACTTATCAGCTGGCGATACTCGCGCAAGCCCATGGCATCCCCTTTTATACCGCCGCGCCCACCTCCACTGTTGACCTCAACTTGAGCAGCGGCGAGCAAATCCCCATCGAGCAGCGGGACGCCGCCGAAGTTACCACGCCCTATGGCAATGCCATCGTGCCCGCGCATTTCAAAGCGCGCAATCCCGCCTTTGATGTGACGCCGCATCGCTATCTCAGCGGCATCATTACCGAGCATGGCATCGCCCGCCCGCCCTTCACGGCGAGCCTGCGCCGCGCTGTCGCTGGGGAAGCGCTGTAAAGCGGCAGCCGCCTATATTCTCAGTAAATGCAAGTAAGTCATGCGACAATCGAATGGTTGCTGAGCAATCAGCACACACCTCTTACCACCGAGGGCACAGAAGTAAGTACAAGTAAGTCATGCGAAATCGCGCCTCAAGCCCCCATCCCCCAGCCCCTTCGCCATCTCTATGGCGAAGTATCCCCAAAATGAGGGAAGGGGAGAATCCCCAGTGATTACAAGGGTTTTAAGCTCCTCCCTCTTTATGGGAAAATGCGCCATAGAGATGGCGCATGGGTTTGGGGTGGGGGAATATGTGGAATTCTGTTGCATAATTAACTTGTACTTACTGAGGACAATTGAGGACACCGAGAATAAGATTTAAAGAGACTTTCTCATGTTTTTCTCGGTGTACCTCGGTGTACTCGGTGGTAAAATCCCTGTCGAATCTTTGCCGCAATAAGTTCTCACTACTTACCTGTACTTATATCCGTGTCCGCATTTGGTCAACTGCGTTATACTGCGCGCTTGTTTTGAGTGCCACTTGACGGAAGCGCCGCCATGCAAACTGTCATCACCGGTTCGATAGCCTACGATTATTTGATGCGCTTCCCCGGGCGCTTTCAGGAACATTTCATCCCCGAAGCCCTGCATACAATGAGCCTCAGCTTTCTGGTCGATGATATGACCAAGCACTGGGGCGGCGTCGCCGCGAACATCGCCTACACGATGGCGCTTTTGGGCGCGCCGCCCAAGCTCATGGGCACAGTCGGGCGGGATTTCGGCGATTATCGGCGCTGGCTGGAGGGGAACGGCGTCGATTGCAGCACGGTCCTGCAAATTGATGAGGTCTTCACCGCCTCCTTCTTCGCCAATACCGATGAAGAAAACAACCAGTTGGCATTCTTTTATGGCGGCGCGATGAACCTGGCGCGCCAGTACCGGCTTGCTGATGCGCTGGACGCGGTGCCCGACCTGGTCGTCATCTCGCCCAATGATCCGGTCGCGATGATACAGCTCTGCGGCGAATGCCGCGAGCGGGCTATCCCCTTCGTTTATGACCCGGGGCAGCAAGTCGCCCGTTTGAATGGCGCGGAGCTGCGGCAAAGCCTGGAAGGCGCTGCGCTTCTCATCGTCAACATCTATGAAGCCAATGTGATTTATGAGAAGACCGGGCTGTCGCTGGCGGATTTAAGCGCGCGGGTGGCGACAGTCGTAATCACGGAGAGCGAGCGCGGCTCCACCATCTACAGCGCGGGCGCGGCGCAGAAAGTCGCCGCTTTTGCGCCGCATCAAATCGCTGATCCGACCGGCGCTGGCGATGCCTATCGCGCTGGCATGCTGGTGGGCATGGGCGCGGGCTTGCCGCTGCCGCTTTCGGCGCAAGTTGGCGCGCTCTGCGCCACCTACGCTTTGGAAGAAGTCGGCACGCAGAGCCATCGCTTCACGCTGAGGGACTTTGTCGAGCGCTTCCGCGCCCGCGTTGATGACGCTGGCATGCTGGATGTTCTGCTGGAATCAAGCGCCGCCACATGAGAACTTGCGTAGGGGCGTTTTCTGCGAATTTATAGGATTATCTTTGTGTCTTTGCGGTGAAGAATAATTTGATGCAATTGCCCTGAAACAGCAGCCGCGCGGCGGACAGGCATAAGCATTTGTGCTACACTGCTGGCGGTCCCTTTCGAGGCGCGATTCAGGAGAAACCATGACGATTGCAAATGATGTCAAAGACCTAGAGCTGGCTACTGGCGGGCGTTATCGCATCGATTGGGCGGGGCAAGAAATGCCAGTGCTCAAGCAAATCCGCGAGCGCTTCGCGGCGGAAAAGCCGCTGGATGGCTTGCGCATTTCCGCTTGCCTGCATGTTACTACCGAGACGGCGAATTTGATGCAGACCTTGCAAGCGGGCGGCGCGGATGTCGTGCTGACCGCGTCCAACCCGCTGTCGACGCAAGATGATGTCGCCGCCTCTCTGGTCGTCAACGATGAGATTCCAGTCTATGCCATCAAAGGCGAAGATAACGAAACCTATTATCAGCACATCCATGCGGCGCTGGATCACAAACCGCATATCACGATGGACGATGGCGCTGACCTGGTGGGCACGATACACAAAGACCGCCGCGAGCTGCTGGATGATATCGTCGGCGGCACCGAAGAGACCACCACCGGCGTCATCCGCCTGCGGGCGATGGCGAAAGACGGGGCGCTGGAATTCCCTGTCATCGCCGTCAACGACAGCGCCACCAAGCACCTGTTCGACAATCGCTATGGCACTGGGCAAAGCACACTCGATGGCATCATCCGCGCGACCAATATATTGCTGGCGGGGCGCGTGGTGGTGGTGGCGGGCTATGGCTGGTGCAGCCGCGGCATCGCGATGCGCGCCGCCGGCTTGGGCGCGAATGTCATCGTAACCGAAATCAACCCCTTGCGCGCGCTGGAAGCGGTGATGGATGGCTACCGCGTGCTGCCCATGGACGAAGCCGCGGGCATCGGCGATATCTTCGTAACCGCGACCGGCAACACCAGCGTCATCGACCGCCAGCATTTCGCGGCGATGAAAGACGGCGCAATCGTCTGCAACAGCGGGCATTTTAATGTAGAGATTAACCTGGAAGCGCTGGCGGAACTGGCGACAGGCGCGCCGGCGCGCGTCCGCCCCTTTGTCGACGCCTATACCCTGGGGCAGCGCAGCATCTATGTTTTGGGCGAGGGGCGGCTGATAAACCTCGCCGCCGCCGAGGGGCATCCCGCCTCGGTAATGGACATGAGCTTCGCCAATCAAGCGCTGGGCGCGGAATATATGCTGCGAAATATGGCGAATCTGGCCGCGCAGGTCTATACTATACCCGCTGATGTTGACAAGGAAATCGCCCGGCTGAAGCTGGCTGCCATGGGCGTCAGCATCGACCAGCTTACCGACGAGCAGGATGCCTACCTGAACCAGTGGCAAGAAGGCACTTGATCGTTACTGCCACGAGCGGCGCTCCGCAATCTTTCGTCATTTCTGCCGCGCTTATTGCTGGGCGATGTTCGCGCGAAAAGCAATAGGAGTGCATGGAGCGCATGAATACTAGAATATTTTGGCTTGTCGCGCTGCTTTGCCTGCCGCTCAACTTGTTTCTGGGGAATGTTGTTGGCGCGCAGGCAGAGGCGCGGGCGCGCTTCATTCACGCGCATGCCGGCGCGCCAGCCATAGATTTGTATATCAATGGCGAGCTTGCGCTTGAAGCGCTGGTGCCGGGCGCAGCCTCAAGCGCCTTGACATTGCCAGCCGGCAGTCTTGAAGTATCGGCGCTGGTGGCGGGCGAAGGGTCTGTATTCCTGCAAGACACGGTGCCGCTGGCAGCGGACGCCGCTGTCGTGCTCGCGCCCGGCGCAGGTTTAGCCCTGCTTGCCGACGACCTCAGCCCGCTGGAATTTGGCAAGGCGCGCATCCTCATATTTAACGCCTTTGCCGATGGCGTCATCTTCAGCACTTCCCCGCTGCCAGGGCAGCCGCCCATCGGAGAAGCGATAGCGCTTGGGCAGTCGGCGGGTCCTTTTGAAGTGGCGGCCGGCGGGTTGGATCTGGCATTTGTGCCCGGCAACGGCGACCGCTCGGCGCTGGAAGCGCGCGCCAACTTACACGCTGGCACCAGCAACATCCTCGTTGTGCGTTCCGCCGCTGACAAGCCTGAGCTGCTTTTGGCGAGCGCGCCCACCGATGGCATCGAGGGGGCGGGCAGGGTGTCCTTTGCCCATGCGGTGCAAGGCGCCGCCGCGATGGACCTGGTGCTTGATGATACGCTTATTGTGCCGGGTCTATCTTTTGCCAGCGCCTCCCCGCACATCGCGGTGCCCGCGGGCGAGCACGAGCTGAGCGTGCGCTTGGGCACAGCGGAATTGGCGACAATATATTTACAAGTACGCGCTGATGAGATGGGCACGGTGGCGCTGCTCGGCTCGCCGGGCTCTTTGCATATCGCCGCCTTCGCTGATGACCCGCTGGGGCTGGAGGATGCTTCCGCCGCGCTGCGGCTCATCAACGGCATTCCGAGCAGCACAGTGCAGCATTTGCGCCTGGAAGACGGCGCTGCCATCGCCGAAGAATTGCATTTCGCCGGTGCCGCCCCCAGCGTCAGCATCCCGCCCGGCGCGCAAGCGATGTCGCTCTCGCTTCTCATCGGCGATGAGAGCGGCTTGATTCCCGTGCCGCGGGCGCGCTTCTATGGCGGCGCATTTTATAACCTGTTCGCGCTTTCTGGCGGCACTTTTTCCGCCCCGCGTTTGCTCATCGCCGAATCCGGTTTGGAGCGGCGCATCAGCGCCCTCATGCCCGTGCCCGAAGAAGAAATGTCACCGGCAATGGCGTCTGAAGAAGCAGCCATCGCCGCTGATGACATGGGCGACGCCGAAGACGCCGAAAACACAGCAGACGCAGCAGAAATATCAGACGAGCCCGAGGCATCAGCCGCGCCCAGCGAAGACGAAGCGCCGCCGCCAGCGGCAGCAGCGGCGGAGATCAACGAGCCCGCTGTCGATAGCGCCAACCGCTTCCTTGGTTTGAGCCCGCACGCATCGGTCGCGCTGGACCCCAGCGCGAACCTGCAATTGCGCCAATATCCATCCAGCCGCGCGCTCTCCCTGGGGCTCTTGACTGGCGGCAGCGATCTAATGGTGCTGGGAAGGCGGGGACCCAGTGTCTTTCAAGAAGGCGAGACTGCCGATGTGCCAGTTGACCTCAGCGATTTAACTGTCGACCCCGCGCAGAACCTCAACCCGTATCAGGACTTGGCACCCGAAGACACCTGGCTCTATGTGATGTACGAAACGCCCGATGGCGGCGCGCTCTATGGCTGGGTAAACGCCTTTTATTTGAATGTATATGACGAAATCGGCGACGCGCAGCGCCTGCGCAGCCTGGCGCTGGTGCGCCAGAATTACCCCGGCAGCGCCTTGCACACTTCCTTGCGCCCGCCCGAATTGTCCGACCATATCAGTGTGCGCGTCAGCAACCTGGACGCAAACGCCTTCCTCAACATTCGCGCGGGCAACGATGTTGGCTCAGAAGTGTTGGGGCATTTGCCGCCGGACGCGCGCGTGAAGCTCATCGGGCTGGACTTGGCGGAAGCCTGGGTGATGATCGAATATGAAGAGGCGGAGACCATCACCCGCGGCTGGGTCAGCGCAGATTTTGTGGAGCTGCTGCTGAACAACAGCCCGGTAACTGTGTCCGCCTTGCGCACGCTTGACCCGACAGTCGCCCCCACCATCAGCGATTGGGAACGGGGGCGCATCCGCATTGTTGACCCCGACGCGCCAACGCCAGTATCGCCGCCGGAGGATATGATGAGCGAGGGCATCGTCGGCGAAATCGCGCTGGACCCCGGCGCTATGCTGCATCTGCGCCGCTACCCGGACGCCACTTCGGAATCGCTGGCGCTGCTTGCCGCCGGCTCCAAGATGTTGATTGGCGGCATGACCGAAAATGGCGAATGGTTCCGCACCAACTATTTGGAGCGCGATGGCTGGCTGGCGGCGCAATATGTCAAGCTCTTGCTGCGAGGGCGCGTGTACGCGCGCGACTATGTGATGAGCCTCTTGCCGGTGTATGATGATTTAGGTTTCGGGCTGGCGGAATAGACGGCGCAGCGGGCGGCATATCGCCAGCGCTTGGCAGCGCGAACGGGAAAAGGAAACCAGCTTGCGCGTACTGATTACCGGCGCTGGCGGCTTTGTCGGCAAGCATCTGGCGGCGCATCTCAGCCAGCATTCGCCCAAGCCGACGCTCCTGGGCACAACGCTTTTCCCCACAGAACGGGCGCATCCCGCCGTGAGCATGACGCGCCAGCTTGACTTGACCGACTATGCGCGGGTGCGCGAGCTGCTGGACGACTGGCGTCCCGCTGCCATTTATCACTTGGCGGCGCAGGCATTTGTGCCGCGCTCTTTTGAAGACCCCTGGGAGACGCTGGAGAACAACATCCGCTCCCAATTGAATATCATCACCGCCTGCCTGGAGCTGGACATGCGCCCGCGCATGCTTGTCGTCAGCTCCGCCGAGATTTATGGCGCAGTCCCGCGGGAGCGCATGCCGATGGCGGAAGATACCCCGCTGAAACCCGCCAACCCCTACAGCGTCAGCAAAGTGGCGCAGGATATGTTGGGCTTGCAATACTTCCTCAGCCATAACTTGCCAATCATGCGGGCGCGCCCCTTTAACCATATCGGTCCGGGGCAGAACCCCCGCTTCGTTGCGCCGGCATTTGCGCGGCAAATCGCCCAGATTGAGGAAAATCAGCGCGAGGCGCGTATCTATGTTGGCAACCTGGCGGCAAAGCGCGATTTCACGGATGTGCGGGATATCGTACGCGCCTATCGGCTGATTGTCGAAAAAGGGCAGGCGGGCGAAGCCTACAATGTGGCATCGGGGCGGGCATACAGCATAGAAACCTTGCTGAATGGCTTGCTGCGGCACAGCGATATCACAATCGAAGTGCGGGTTGACCCCGCCCGCCTGCGCCCGGTGGACATCCCCGAGATTATCGGCGACGCCAGCAAGCTCTATCGGCACACGGGCTGGCAGCCCAGCATCAGCTTTGAAGAAACTTTGCGCGATGTGCTTGCCGATTGGCGGCAGAATATCGCCAAAACACAAAATAGTGGAGACAGCCTATGACAAAAAGAGCGCTCATCACCGGCATCACGGGGCAGGATGGCTCTTACCTTGCCGAGTTCCTGTTGGGCAAGGGCTATACAGTGTATGGCATGGTGCGGCGCACCAGCACGGTGCGCTACGAGCGGATACAGCATATCCAAGACCAGCTTGAGCTGGTGCAAGGCGATATGGGCGATTTGAGCAGCCTCATCACCGCCATCAGCACCGCCGAGCCGGATGAAGTGTATAACCTGGCGGCGCAGAGTTTTGTGCCAACCTCTTGGAATCAGCCGGTATTCACTGGCGATATCACCGGCTTGGGCGTAACGCGGCTGCTGGAAGCGCTGCGCACAGTCAACCCCGCTATCCGCTTCTATCAGGCATCCAGCAGCGAAATGTTTGGCAAAGTGCAAGAAGTGCCCCAGCGGGAGCGGACGCCCTTCTACCCCCGCAGCCCCTATGGCGTCGCCAAAGTCTATGGACACTGGATCACCGTGAACTATCGCGAAAGTTATGACCTCTTCGCCTGCAGCGGCATCCTCTTCAATCACGAATCCCCGCGGCGCGGCTTGGAATTTGTCACGCGGAAGGTGACCTATCACGCCGCTAAAATCAAACTGGGGCTGGCGGACGAGATCCGCATCGGCGACCTCGACCCCAAACGCGATTGGGGCTTCGCTGGCGATTATGTCGAAGCGATGTGGCTGATGCTGCAGCAGGACCAGCCTGACGATTATGTCATCGCCACCGGGCAGACGCATTCCATCGAACGGCTGCTGCAAGTCGCCTTTGAGCATGTCGGTCTCAACTGGCGCGATTATGCCGTGCAGGACCCGCGCTTTATGCGCCCGGCGGAAGTCGACCTGCTGGTCGGCGACCCGTCCAAAGCCCATGCCCGGCTGGGCTGGGAGCCGCAAGTGAACTTCGAAGAACTCATCAGCATGATGGTAGAGTCCGATTTGCGCCTCTTGCGTGATACCCCAGGGCAAGCGCTTTGATGCCCGCGCCCGACTTAATCGACACCCACTGCCATCTCAATTTCCAGCGCTATCACGAAGATCGCGGCGCGGTGCTGCAACGGGCGCGGGAAGCGGGCATAAGCCGCATCATCGTGCCCGCCATCGACTTAAACAGCGCGCAAGAGGCGCTGGATTTGGCGCGCGAGCAGCCTGGCATATACGCCGCTGTCGGCATGCACCCCAACAGCAGCGCCGCTTTCGCCGATGCCGATATCAGCGCGTTAAGGGCGCTGGCGGCGGCGGCGAATGTGGTGGCGATAGGCGAGATTGGCCTCGACTATTATTGGCGCAAGTGCCCGCGCGAGGCCCAACAGCGCAGCTTTGAAACGCAGCTGGAGCTGGCGGCGCAGTTGGAGCTGCCGGTCATCATCCATAATCGTGAAGCTGGCGCTGATGTGCTGGCGATTTTAAAAGAGTGGGCACCGTCCGCCCCTGCCAGCCTGCACGGGCGGCTGGGCGTTTTGCATTCTTTTTCCGGCACTGCCGATATGGCGGCGCAGGCGCTGGAGCTGGGCTTCTACCTCGGCTTCACCGGTCCGCTGACTTTCAAAAAAGCGGAGGCGCTGCGCGCTATCGCCCAGTCAGCCCCGCTGGAGCGCTTGCTGCTGGAAACGGATGGACCTTTCCTCGCGCCCCATCCCAAACGCGGCAAACGCAACGAGCCCGCCTATCTGCCGTATATCAACGCCAGGCTGGCGGCGCTGCACGGCATCAGCGCGGGGGAGATGGCGGCGCGCAGTACGCAAAATGCCGAGCGCCTCTTCGCCCTCGTCTGATGGGCGAATGCCGCCGCGCCCGCCCACAGAAGGCGTGAAAAATGCTACACTGCAGCTAAGCGGATTGCCGGGAGCGCTTGCTTTGCTTGACCTGTCGATTATCATCGTCAATTGGAATGTGCGCGACTTGCTGGACAAGTGCCTGGCGAGTTTGCTGGCGACAGATTTCGCATTTACCGATGCAGCGGCGGACGAGCGCCCGCGGGCTGAAATCATCGTGGTGGATTGCGCCAGCGCTGATGGCAGCGCCGAGATGCTGCGGGAAAAATACCCGCTGGTGACGCTTTTGCCGCAAGCGGAGAATATCGGCTTCACCCGCGGCAACAACCTGGGCATCGCCCAGGCGCGCGGCGCATTTTTGCTGCTGCTCAACCCGGATACCGAAGTCCACCCCGATTCTCTCGGCATCATGCTGGGCTATCTGCGGCAGCAGCCCACTGTTGGCATTGTGGGACCGCATACGCTCAACAGCGATGGCAGCCACCAGTCGACGCGCCGCCGCTTCCCGAGTTTGCTCACAGGAATTGTTGAGAGCACCTGGCTGGCGCCCTGGGCGCCCGCCCGCCTCGATGCGCGCTATCGCATGTTGGATACCGCCGATGACGCGGTTGTCGCTGCCGACTGGGTGCAAGGCTCGGCCTTGATGCTGCGGCGCGAGGTCTATGCGGATATCGGCGGCTTGGACACGGGCTTCACCATGTATTTTGAGGAGATGGATTTTTGCCGGCGCGCCAAAGCCAAGGGCTGGCAAGTGCGCTATCATGGCGGCGCGGTCATCACCCATCACGGCGGCAAGAGCAGCGAACAAAGCGCCGCCGCCACCCAGATACATTTTCAGCGCAGCAAGCTGCGCTATTTCCGCAAGCATCACGGGCTTGGCGCTTATTGGATTTTGCGCGCGAATTTGCTGCTGCAATTTGGCTGGCAGCTGGCGCTGGAAGCGGTCAAAGGCGCGCTGGGGCACAAACGACCGCTGCGCGTACAGCGTGTGCGCCGCTATTGGCAGGCGCTGCGCAGCGGCTTGAAGGCGCAGTGATGCGAATCGGCATCATCACTGGCGAATTCCCGCCGATGCCGGGCGGCGTCGGGCAGTATTCCCGCCTCCTGGCAGAGCGCATCGCCGCCGCGGGGCATGAAGTCTCCATCATGAGCCGCCGCGGCACCAAAAGCGAGACCCTGCCTTTGTATACTGTCAAGGGCTGGAGCCTGGCTTGCCTGCCCAAGCTGCGCGCCTGGGCGTGCGACCAGCGGCTTGATATCGTCTCTCTGCAATATCAGACGGCGGCCTATGACATGTCGCCGCTGGTGCATTTTTTGCCGCGCCTGCTGCCGCTGCCAGTTGTCACCACCTTTCACGATTTGCGCCATCCCTATCTTTTCCCCAAGGCGGGACCGCTGCGGGATTGGATTGTGCGGCAGCTCGCGCGCAGTTCCCGCGGCGTCATCAGCACCAATCACGAAGACAGTCAGCGTCTAAGCGCGCTGCCGCGCCGCCGCATGATCCCGCTGGGCAGCAGCATCCCGCGGCTGCCTGCCGATGTCAAAGCGCGCGCCCGCCTGCGCCGCAAACTCGGCGCTGATTGCAGCAGCTTTCTGCTGGGTTTTTTTGGCTTTATCAAAGCGATTAAAGGTGTGCATTTTCTGCTGGAGGCTATGCAGCGCCTGCGCCAAAGCGGGCATGACCTGCGCCTGGTGTTCATCGGCGAGCGCAGCAACGCCCTTGATGGCAGCGCTGACGCCGAGTATCTGGCGCGCCTTGACCAGCGCATCAAGCGCAGTGGCATGACGGCGGCGGTGCATGCGACTGGCGCGCTGCCGAGCGCCCAGGTGGCGGCTTTTATGCAGGCGGTGGACTTGATGGTATTGCCCTTCAGCGATGGTGCTTCCTTCGGGCGCAGCAGCCTAATCGCGGCATTACATCAAGGCTGCGCCACGGTCAGCACCAGGCCGACGCTTACTATTGACGACTTTCGCCATGGGCGTAATCTATGGCTGGCGGAGCGGGAATCGACAGCCGCGCTTGAAGCCGCCATCGCCGAACTCATGCGGGACCGCGCGCAACTGCGCCAGTTGCGCCAGGGCGCCAGCCAGTTGGGCGCCCGCTTCCATTGGGACGACATCGCCAGCGATGCGCTGGCATTCTTCGAGAGCTTGCTTGGGTAGCGCGCCCGATGGCATGGCTACAGCGACTGTGGCAAAAAGATGACGCCCGCGCGCTCTCGGGCTTGGCGCTGCTTTGGCTGCTCTTTTTCTGGCGGCTCTTCACGCCTATCGCTGAAGATCAGGCTTCCCTGGCGCTGGGGGATTTCTCGGGGCAATTTGTCGCCTTCGCCGGCTATCAATTCGAGCGGCTGACGCAGGGAGAAATCCCGCTGTGGAATCCCTACAACAACGGCGGCTTGCCCTTCATCGCCGATACGCAGGCGGCGGTGATGTATCCGCCGCGCTGGCTTACCATCGGGCTGAGCGCGCTGGCGGGCGGCTGGAGCTACCATGCGCTGCAGTTGGAAATGACGGCGCATGTCCTGCTCTATTCGCTGCTGATGTACGCCTTCGTCCGCCGGCTGACGCTGGGCGAAGCGCATAGCTGCCTGGGCGCGTTCATCGCGGCGGCGCTCATCGGCTATGGCGGCTACCTCACGGGCTATCCGCCGCTGCAGTTGGCGATACTGGAAGCGGCTGCCTGGCTGCCGCTGATGCTGCTGGGCATCTTGGAAGGCACGCGCCAGCGCCGTCTCGCCTACGGCTATATTGTGCTGGCGGCGCTCGGCTTGAGCCTGTCCTGGCTGGCGGGGCATCCGCAGACCAGCTTCTTCATGACTTATCTCGCGGCGGCATATCTCGGCTGGCGCTGTAGGCAAGGGCGTCACGGCTGGCGCGCTTTCGGCGGCGCATTTCTCCTGCTGGCGGCATCAACTTTATGCCTGACGGCGGTAACGCTTTTGCCTGGCGTCGAATACCTGCTGCTGACATCGCGGGAGAGCCTGGGATTTGACGCAAAAGGCAACGGCTTCCCCTTCCGTGATATCCTGCAAATGCTTTTCCCCGGCGTACTCAGCCAATGGTCGCCGCTGTATTTGGGCATCGCGGCGCTGTTTTTTGTGGCAGCGGCATTAAGCTTCCGCCCGCGGGCAAGCCGCTTCTGGCTGCTGGTGGCGCTTGTCGGCTTGCTGCACAGCCTGGGCGCAAATGGCGCTTTGTACACTGTCAGCTACAATTTCATCCCGGGCTTGCGCTTCTTCCGCGGGCAGGAGCGCGCCGCCATTTTAGTCGCCAACAGCCTGGCGATATTGGCTGGCATCGGCGTCGTCGCCTTCGCCAATGCCGCCAACCATGCGCAAAAGCGTCGCGCATTGAGAGCTTGGGGCGGGTTCAGCGCTGGCTTGATTGCCATCACGCTCGCCCTATTCGCCGCCTGGACGGGCGATAGCGCGCGCTGGGAAGCGCTTTTTGAGGCGGCCGCGCGCAGCGCGCTCTTTGCGCTTGCCGCGGCGATGCTGCTGCGCGCCTGGGTGCCCGCGCCCGGCAAGCGAGAATTGCAGCTCGCCCTCGCCGTTTTGATTGCCTTTGAGCTTTTCACCGTCACTATGGACGACCCCGCCACTTACGACTCAGTGCCGCATTCCGAGCAGCTTTCAATGTCGCCGCCGCCGCTGCTGGAGCCGCTGCTGCAAGCTGATGGCGGCGCGCCCTTCCGCGTCGATGGCTTCCGCGGGCTGCAAGACAATTTCGGCAGCCTCTATGGCATCATGGATATGCGCGGCATCAGCCCGCTTTTCCTGGCGGGACCGCAGCGCCTGATATATGAGAATTATGTGGACAACCCGCTGGCATGGGAGCTCTTCGCCGTCAAATATGTTTTCAGCGAGTCCAGCGCTCTGTCCGTGCCCGCGCGCGCTATCAACAGCGGCAGCGACCGCGACGGTCCCCTAACCCTGTTTCAGTTGGAAAATCCCCGCCCTTTCGCCTTGCTGTTGGGGGAAGCGGCGGTGGTCACGAGCGATGCCTGGGCGCTGGAATTGATGCGCGACCCGCGCTTTGACGAGCGCCAAGCTGTCGTTTTGCTAAAAGCGCCCACGCTGGAGCTGCCAGCCGCGCCCAGCGCCGGGGAAGCCGAGGTGCTGTCCTTCGCGCCCGAAGAAATCCTGCTTGAAATCGACAGCCCGGCAAACGCCATCCTTTCGCTTGCGCTGCCGCATTATCCCGGCTGGCAAGCGCGGCTGAACGGGCAAGATGTCGAGCTGCTGCGCGCTTATGCCGGCTTGAGCGCGGTGGAAATCCCGGCGGGCAAACATCATCTGCTGCTAAGTTTTAGCCCCCTAAGCTATCGTCTGGGCGCGCTCATCAGCCTCTTCGCCTGGCTGCTGCTGGGCGCATTCGCGCTGCGGAAATCGCGGAGGAGCTGACGATGCGCCCCGCCAACGCGCTGCAAATCTGGATTAGCCGGCGAGGGGAACGGGCATATTCCATCGCTGTCGGCTTGGCTATCGGCGCGCTCGGCGCGTTGACCGGCTTTTTTATCGCCGTGGCGGGTCCGCTGTTGGGGCTGGCGGCGCTGGGCGGCATCGTGGCGGGTTTGTATGTCATCACCGATGTGCGCGCCGCGCTCTACGCCGTCATCGGCATTGTGCTGCTGCTGCCCTTCGGCGTCTTCCCGGTCAAAATCGCGCTGACGCCCACGCTGCTGGATTTGGCGCTGTCCGGCTTCTTGCTGGTCTATTTGATGCAGCGCATGACCGGGCAGCGGCGAGATCTGCTCTTGACGCCGGCGCATGCCCTCGTCTCCCTGTATGCGATGTGGCTGATATTCGCCTTTATGCTGGGCTTGCGCCATGCGGGACCGACCGCGACCGTCATCCGCCAATTCGCGGAGACGCTGCTGAGCATCGGCATGGTATTTCTGTTTGTCGATTTGCTGCGCAGCCCGGCGATGCTGCGGCGGCTGGCGCTGGTGATATGCCTCGCCATCGGCGCGCAAGCGCTATTGGCGATTGGCTTGTACCTGGCGCCAGACAGCCTGGCGGAGGCATTGCTGCTGCGTTTGTCGCGCATCGGCTATCCCGGCGGCGGCGTGATACGCTACATTGAAGACAATCCCGCCCTGGGCGAGCGCGCCATCGGCACCTGGGTCGACCCCAATGCCCTCGGCGGCACGCTCGCCACCGCCGCCGTGATTTTGCTGCCGCAAGTCGCCTCCAAGAAGCCGGTCATCGCGCGCCGCTGGCTGAGCTTGGCGATATTTGCGTTGACAATCCTGGCGCTTTTCCTGACGGCATCGCGCGCCGCCTTTTTGGCATTGGGCACGGGCATGCTGGTCATCGCGCTTCTGCGCTATCGGCGCATGTTGCCGGCGCTGGCGCTGGCGGCGCTGCTCTTCTTCTTCTTGCCGCAAACCCAAGCCTATCTCGACCGGCTGGCGCAAGCCTTTCGCGGCGAAGACCTGGCGACACAGATGCGCATCGGCGAATGGCGCGACTCACTGGAGCTTATCAGCCGCTACCCGGTATTCGGCGTGGGCTTCACGGGTACGCCCGAGATTGACATTTATACCGATGTCGCCAATATGTATTTGATTATGGCGAACCAGATTGGGCTGACCGGCGTCGCCATCTTCCTGCTGACAATGGCGACAGTTTTCTTCTATGGGGCGCGGGCGTGGCGGCGGGCGCGGGATAACGATGCGCTCGCGGCGATTCATCTGGGCTATCACGCGGCGCTGCTGACGGGGCTGGTCAACGCAATCGCCGATCTATATTATTTCCGCCTCGATTTTCAGGCGTCGATAACCTGGTTCTGGCTGATAGTCGCCTTATGCCTCGCCAGCTCGCGGCTGATGCTCGCCACCGCCAACGCTCAAGAATAAGCGATTTTGCATGCCGGGCGACTGATTGGGGAGCCGGACAAAGCCGCACTTGCGCAAGCCCTGCCCTTGCGTTAGCATGATGCGCTGACATTTGAATCCCTGCTTTCCGCTTCGCGCAAGATGGCTCGCGGGGCATACTCCCGAGGAAAGGAATGCCATGAGAGACTACGAACTCACTTTTATCGTCCGCATATTGCCCTCAGACGAAGAAGTCAACCAGGCGATTGACCAGGTTATCAGCTTCATAGAGCTGGGCGATGCTGGCGTTGTTAAAAGCGTCGACCGCAAGATATTTGGCCGCCGACGCCTGGCTTATGAAATCAACGGGCAGCGCGATGGGCATTATGTGCTCATCCGCGCCTCCATTGCCCCGGCGCATCTGCCAGAATTGGAAACCGAGCTCAAGCTCTTTGAGCCGGTTTTGCGTTATTTGCTGGTGCGCGAAGAACCCGGCGTCAAAGCCTCTGCCTGAGCCCGCGTGACGCGGCGAACCCGGCATAGCGCTATCAGCGCGCCTCCCGAATGACAGCGATGAATGGAGAGAACAAGTTGTGAGCGAAACTACAGAAAGTCGACCAACTCAAAGATCCGCCCCCCCACAGCGCGAGCGCGGCGGTCCCCCGCGGCGGCGCAGCGGTGGCGGCGGCGGTGGCGGCAACTGGCGGCGGCGGCGCGGGCGGCGGCGGCGCGGCAAAACTGCATATTGCCCCAAAGGGCGCTGTTTTGATTACAAAGATGTCGATATCCTGCTGCGTTACATCGGCGAAAGCGGCAAAATCAAACCCCGCCGCCAGACTGGCAACTGCGCGCGCTGCCAACGAGAACTGGCGCGCGAAATCAAACGCGCCCGCCACTTGGCGCTGCTGCCCTATGTTGTCGCGGATTAGCGCCGCGCGCAGTCCGCGTTACTCGCCTTCGATTGCAGGAGTGTAAGCAGCCATGTCGAAAAGGGCTCAAACGACAGGACTACCAAAGCGCAGGCGGCGGCGCGCCACTGCCGAGGCCGCCGATGCCAGCGCGCGCGGCGAGGCGGAAGCCGGCTACAAAAGCCGCGCCGAAAGAGAAGCGGAGCTGCAGCGCTGGGCAATCCGCGGGGTGGTGGCGGTGGCGGCGATTTTGGCGCTGCTTGTCGCTGCCGCCTTTGTTGTGGAGCAGATTGTCGTGCCTGGGCAGCCGGTCGCGACTGTAAATGGCGAGCCCATCAGCGTTGAGGAGTTTCGCCAGGAGTTCTTGCTGGAGCGTAACCGCCTCTTGCTGCAGCTCAACCAAATTCAAAATTCCGGCTTTGATATGCAGCAGTTGGCGCAGCAGGAGCCGTACAGCACCTGGATTAGCGAAGCCAATATCCCCGACCAGTTGGGCTTGCGCGTCATCAACGATATGGTCGATGACATGCTGCTGGCGCAGGAAGCGGCGGCGCGCAACATTGCCGTTGATGACGAGGCGCTGACGCGGGCGGTCGAACGCTATTTCGGCTATGACCCAACCGAGGCAGCGCTGATCGGCGTCGCGCCGACAGCGACGCTCGAGCCATCAGCGACGCCCAGCCCCTTTGTTTCCCCCACGCCCAGCAATACACCTGCGCCCAGCCCAACGCCAGCAGCGACTGCGGAGCCAAGCGCAACTGCCGAAGATGCCGAGCCGACGGTCACGCCGCAGCCTACAGTTGTTGAGCCGACGCAAAACGCGGAAGAAGTCCGCGATGCGTTTGAACAGACGCAAGAGGATTATCGCGCCTATTTCGATCGTGTCGGCGTCGCCAGCGAAACATTGGATGGCTTCTTTGAGCGCAGCGCGCTGGAAGCCGCGCTGGCGGACAGCCTGTTCCCGGATGATGCCGGCTTGCCTTATGCTGATGTGCGGCATATTCTCGTGGAAGATGAGGCGGCGGCGCTCTCCGCATTGGAAGCGCTGAATGCGGGCGAGTCCTTCGCGGCATTGGCGCGCGCCATTTCCAGCGACTCCGGCAGCGGCGCCCGCGGCGGTGAGCTTGGCATTGCCTACATCGGCAATTATGTGCCCGAATTCCGCCGAGCCATCGAATCCGCCGAGATTGGCGCGCTGGTGGGACCTGTCGAAAGCGAATTCGGCTTCCACATTTTGCAGGTCCGCGTCCTGGAAGAACGCAGCGGTCCCGAGTTGGAAGCGCAGCGCGATCAAGCCAAGCAGCAGAAGCTGACGGAGCTGCAAGAGAGCCTGCGCGAAGCGCAGAGCGAGAGCATCGAAATCTTCGATTCCTGGCTGAATTACATCCCGCGCAGTTAAGTGCCGACAGCCATCACGGCAAATCCTTGATAATGAGCGAAGCCTGCCGCGCTTCGCTCTTTGTTATTGCATGGCTATGCGGCAAATCTGTATTGCCCGCAATCGCCGCTGAATTATACTAAAGCCATGCCATTTAACCCGGTCGACAAGCTGGAATCGCAGTTGGAAGCCTTCATTGAAGGCGCATTCACGCGCATATTTCGCCGCTCTATCCAGGCGCGGGATATCGCCGTGCTGCTGCTGCGCGCGATGGAAGCGGAAACCCTGGCGCTTGACGGCTCCTCTTCACGCGCCCTGCCGCCATTGCTCTACGAAATCCGCCTGCACCCGGAAATTGCGCGCCAAGTGCAGGCGCAGCAGCCGGATACCGAAGCGAGGCTGGCGGAACTCATCGTTGAGCTGGGCAAAACTTACGGCTATCAGCACCGAATTGAGCCGCAAGCGCGCCTGCTGGAAGACACGAGCCTGGCGCGCCACCAGGCAAGCGTCAGCGCCAGCCTCTGCCCCTTGCCCGCCGCCCAAACGGCAGCGATGCCGCCAGTTCTGCCGGAGGCGCACGCGCAATCCAGCCAGCAGCCGCTGCTCATCTTAAAAGATACTCAGGTATTTGTACTGGCGAAGGCGGTGATAAACATCGGGCGCGGCGCTGCCAATGATATTGTACTCGCCGATGCCCAGGTATCGCGTCACCATTTGCAGCTGCGGCGGCGCGGCGGCGCTTATATGCTTTTTGATGTCAACAGCCGCGGCGGCACCCGCGTCAACGCGACCGCGGTGCGGGAGCATCGCCTGCAAAATGGCGATCTCATCCAAATTGGCGGCAGCGCGCTCGTCTTTGCCGAGCAGGCGGCTCTCCACAGCTATGGCGCCACGACCCAGGTCATGCTGCTGGAATAGGCGGGCAGCGTGAGCATAGAAGTCGCCATCTTTCTCTTGCGCCTGCTCGCGGGTATCAGCCTGGTCGCCTTCTTGCTGACGCTATTTGCCGTCATCATGCGGCAAATGCGGCAAAGCGAAGCGCTGCTGAAATTGTCCGCCGAGCCGCAAGGCTATCTGCTGCGCGAAGATGAGCCCGCGGAGCGCCATGCGCTGCGCCCGCCGCTGACATTGGGCAGAGCGGGCAGCAACAGCATTGTCGTCGATGATGCCTTTGCCAGCGCGCTGCATGCCCAAATCAGCGAGAGTGAAGGCAAACTCTGGCTGGAAGACTGCCAAAGCCGCAATGGCACACGTTTGAATGGAGAGCCTATCGGCGGGCGCACTATCCTCGCTGACGGCGACATCATCGGCATCGGGAAGTGGCGCTATCGCCTCGCGCTTTCAACGAGAGAATAAAAAACAGAGAGGAGGGCAGCAATGGAAAAAGTCAAAATTGGCGTGATTGGCGGCTCGGGCTTATACAACATGCCGGCAATCAGCGATGTGCGGACGGCTGAAATAAGGACGCCATTTGGCGCGCCCAGCGGCGCAATCCGCATCGGGCGGCTGGCGGGCAAGCGCGTCGCCTTCCTGCCGCGGCACGGGGAGGGGCATGTCTTGTCGCCATCCGCCCTGCCCTATCGCGCCAATATCTTCGCCTTGAAGACCCTGGGCGTGCGCTTCATCATCGCCGTGAACGCTGTCGGCTCGCTGCGAGAGGCGATGGCGCCGAGCCACATCATCACGCCCGACCAGATTATCGACTACACCATATATACGCGGGCGCGGAGCTTTTTTGAGCGCGGCGTGGTCGCGCATATCGCGGTGGCGGAGCCGTTCTGCGGCTATCTCCGCAATTGCATTGCCGATGCGGTCGAGGCGGTTGGCGGCACGGTGCATCGCCGCGGCGTATTTTTGATAGAAGATGGTCCGCGCTTCGCCACCCGCGCCGAGAGTCATCTGTTTCGCGCTTGGGGCTGCGATTTAATCGGCATGACCGCCGCGCCAGAAGCATTCCTGGCGCGCGAAGCCGAGATCGCCTATGCATCGCTCGCCCATGTTACCGATTATGATTGCTGGCGGGAAGAGGGCGAAGCCGTCAGCTCCGATTTGGTGATAAAAACGCTGGCGCAGAACATCGACACCGTCGAGAAAGCGCTGACCGAAACCATCGCGCGGCTGGATGAAGACAAGCTGCTGCCCGCCCATCACGCTCTGGACAGCGCTTTGGCGACGGCGCCCGCGAATATGGATGCCGAGACTGTCGCGACTTTGCGCCCTATCCTGGCGCGGGCGCTGGGGCTGGATGCGGGTTGATTTGACGCAATCAACAGCGCCGCCCTCAGGTTTGCACAGCGGCAAGGGCTTCCGCTGGGCATTGCTGGCGCTCGCTTGTGGTTTTGTCTTGGCGGGCTACACGACGCTTGCGCTGCTGCGCCCGGGCGATCCCGCGCTGTGGAGCGGCTTCTGCTTGTGGCTGCTCTGCGCTGCTGGCGGCGCATTTCTGCTCGAACTTAAGCTGCCGGCGCGCGACCCCTATCTCTACCCCGCGGTGATGCTGCTGAGCGGCTGGGGACTGCTCGCCATTGAGCGTCTGGCGCCCGCTTTCGCCGAGCGCCAGGCGATTTGGCTCGTCCCCGCGATGGCAAGTATGCTGTTGGCAGCCATTTTCCCGCAGGCGCTGCGTTGGCTGCGCGGATACCGCTATGTGCTGCTGACATTGGCGCTGGCGCTGCTGCTGGCGACCATCGCCGTTGGCACCAACCCTTCCGGCTTTGAAGCCGCGCCGCGGCTATGGCTGGGGCTGGGCGGGATCTATTTCCAGCCGGCGGAAGCGATGAAGGTCATCCTGGTCGCATTTTTTGCCAGCTATCTGGCAGAGCAGAGCGCCACCATGCGCGCGTTATTGGGAAAAGCGCGCGCCGGCATGAACCTGTCGCCGCGACTGCTTGGTCCCATCCTGCTGATGTGGCTCTTGGCGCTGCTGATATTGCTGTGGCAGCGCGACCTGGGCACCGCCATGCTGATATTCATCGTCTTTATGCTGCTGCTCTATGTCGCCAGCGGCGATTGGCGCATCATCGCGGCGGCGGTGATGCTCGTCCTGCTCGCGGCTTTCGCCGCCTATTTCCTCTTTGACTTGGTGCAGCTGCGCGTGGACATTTGGGTCGACCCCTGGGCGGATGCGGATGGGCGCGCCTATCAAATTGTGCAGAGCCTGATGGCATTCGCGGCGGGCGGCATCTTCGGCAGCGGGCTTGGCATGGGCGCGCCCGGTTATATCCCGGTCGCGCATTCCGATTTTATCTTCGCCGCCATCGCCGAAGAGTGGGGCTTGCTGGGCATAATCACCCTAGTAAGCTGCTACGGGCTGCTCGCCTGGCGCGGCTTCGCCATCGCGCTGCAGCGGGCGGGATCCGCCTTTGGGCAGCTGCTGGCAGTCGGCTTGACTTTGATGCTGGTGGCGCAGGCGCTGATGATAATGGCGGGCGTGCTCAAGCTGCTGCCGCTCACCGGCTTGACCTTGCCCTTTATCAGCTATGGCGGCAGCTCGCTGCTGGTCAGCTTCTTCATGGTTGGCATTTTGCTGCGCCTATCGGCGAGCGAGCGCTGATGCCCTTCGCCCGCGAAATTCGCCGGCTGCTGGCTGCCAGTTTGGCTGCCTTCGCGCTCATCGGCATCGCCGCCGCCTATTGGGCTGTCAGCGGGGCATCGACGCTGCTGCTGCGTGAGGACAATCCCCGCGTTGTTGAAGCCCAGCGGCGCATTGAGCGCGGCCGCATCTTTGACCGCAACGGCATTCTCCTGGCGGACTCTGTCGCCGCTGATGGCGCGTTCACGCGGAACTATGCCCATCCCGCCAGCTACAGCGCGGTCGGTTATTTCAGCTTGCGCTATGGCAGCAGTGGCACCGAAGCCGCCTTTGATGCCGCCCTATCAGGCGAGCGCGAAATCGCCACCATCAGCGACTATTTGCGGGCGCATACGCTGCGTCCCCCGCAAGTTGGCGCGGACATCCGCCTCAGCCTGGATGCGGCAGTACAGGAGGCGCTGGTTGCGGCGATGGGCGCGCTGCCGGGCGCGGGTTTGGTGATGGATGCGACATCAGGCGCGCTGCTGGCATTGGCAAGTCAGCCGACTTTCAACCCGAATACGCTGGATGAAGACTGGGCGCGGCTGGCGGCTGACGCGGGCGAGCCATTCTTTCACCGCGCGCTGCAAGGCAACTATCAGCTTGGCGGCGCAGCGTATTTGCTCTTGCTGGCGCAGGCGATAGACAGCGGCTTTGACTTATCCCAGCAGTTTGCGGGCGCGTCCGCCGCTGTTGACTTGGGCGGCGGCACCACAGTCGCCTGCATTCAGGAAGCGCCGAGCGACCAGCTAACTCTGCCCCAAGCCTTCATCGCCGGCTGCCCGGCGCCATTCCTCTTGTATTGGCAGCAAAATCTGGCGGGGACGCAAGCGCATATCAAGGCTGAATTCGACTTTGAACAGCCGCTGTCGCTGGCGGGATTTCCCGCGCCCGAAGCGCTGGCTGCCCCTGCCAGCGACGCCGTGGACGCGGGGCAGTTGGCGCTGCGCAACGCGCTGGGGCAAGGCGCGCTGCGCACGACGCCGCTGCAGCTCATGACCGTGCTCAGCGCGATTGCCGCAGACGGCAGCGCCGCCGCGCCCAACATTTTGGCGGCGCAGCGACCGCCCGCGGCAGAGTCCTGGCTTGCCCATGCCCCGCCAACAGGGCGCGCGCGCATGTTTTCGCCAGCGGTGGCGGAAGCCTTGCGGCATCAGCTTAGCGCATCCTGGTCAGCGCTCAGTGGGCGCGCCGCGCCCGAAGCCGCTATCGGCGCCACCCTCTACCGCTCGCAAGCGGGGGACGCCTTGCAAACTTGGTTGCTTGGCTTCATCCGCTGGCATGATGGCAGCCGCGCAATCGCCTTTCTTCTGCTGCAGGAAGCGCGCGTGGGGGCGGCAGCGCTGATAACGCAGAGCCAGCCCGTGTTTGATGCGCTGCTGGCGCTCCCTGGCTAGCCGATGACGGTGATGCCGCGCCGCGCCAGCCGCTGATTAAATTCGGCGATGTCTTCCCGCTGCAGCTGCTCAAATTGCTTGAAGCGTTCTTGCAGCGAGCCATCAAGCTTGGCGAAGACGGCATACGCCTGCTCGGTCGGCGGGTATTCGCCCAGCGAGACCACCGCCGGCAGCCCTGCCAGCCGGCGCAGCAAATCCGTGCCCTGGTTGACGCGCCCCGCCCAGCCTTCCCGCAGGTCGGGCAGGAATATGCCCGCCTCAATCTCCAGGACGCGCGCCTGCAGGGCGCTCGCCTCCGCCGCCAAATCGCTGCTCGCGCCGGGGGCGAGGCGTTCCGCCAGCTGCCCCAGCTGCGAGCGGCAGCGGCGCATCGCGTTTATCACCTCGGTCGCCTGGCAATAGCGGCGATAGATGCGCAGCAAGAGCGTATATTGTTGCTCCAACTCTTCCTGAGATGCGGTTGAAGTTGACTCTTGAATAAGCTCGATAGCCTGCGTCTGCAGGGCACCGTCAACTTCAAGCTCAACGCGATATGCCCCCGGCGCGACTGTGGGACCGGGCATGCGCTCAAACTGCGGGTCGTCGCCATCAAGCGCGGGCGAAGGCGGCAGGCGCATATCCCAGACGAAGCGATTCCAGCCGCGCTCCGCCGTCAGGTAGGTGATTGCGCTAGCGGGCTTTGCCTTTTGCTGGCGGTCTTCCGCGCTCAAGCTGCGGAATTCCCGCAGCAGCTCGCCCTCGTTGTCAAAGAAACGCAGCTTAATGGTATCGGCGGGCAGCTCTGGAAGAAAATAGGCGAGCATGACACCGCGTGGAAGATTCTCGCCAGAATCCAAGAACTCACGCTCGACAACATTTTCCGCCGTCCGCCGGTGGATATAGGGTGCCATAACGCCAGTTGAGCTCATGTAAGTCTTGCCGGGCTGGTCAAGCAAGCGGCGGGCGTCGATGCTTTCCAGAATCCGTTGGGTGGGGCGCGGCTGCAGCAGCCGGGCGCTTGAGGGCTGCGGGCTATCCGCCAGTTGATGCAAGCGCGACAGGTCATCGAGAATCCAGAAAGAGCGCCCGTGGGTAGCCGCTATCAAATCGCCATTCTTGACCAGCAGGTCATAAATCGGGGCGACAGGCAAGTTCAGTTGCAGGCTCTGCCACTGCGCGCCGTCATCAAAAGAGATGTACACGCCTGTTTCGCTGCCGGCATAGAGCAGGCTTTGGCGCGCCGGGTCACAGCGGATTACCCGCGTGAAATCATCACGGCGGATGCCGGCGTCAATTTGCGTCCAGGATTTGCCGTAATCCACAGTTTTATAAAGATAAGGCGCGTAGTCGTCCAGCTTGTAGCGCGTTGCCGCCAGGTAGCAGGTCGCGGCGTCAAAGGGCGATGGCTCCAGCATGCTAATCATCGACCATTCGGGCAGGTCCAGCGGCGTGATGTCTTGCCAGCTTGCGCCGCTGTCGCGGGAAATGTGCAGCAAGCCATCATCCGAGCCCGCCCAAATCAAGCCCGCTTCCAGGGGCGATTCCGCCAGCGCGTAGACGGTGGCATAGACCTCAGCCGCGCCCACATCACGATTGATGGGACCGCCGCTGATGCCCAAAGTCGCGGGGTCCGCCCGCGTCAAATCGGGGCTGATTGCCTGCCAGCTCTGCCCTTCGTCGGTTGATTTGAAGATGCGATTGCCGCCGATGTATAAGGTATCGGCATCGTGCGGGGAGAAGACAATTGGGTAGGTCCAGGCGAAGCGATGCTGCAAATCCGCCGCCGCCTCGCCCGAAGCCATTTCGGGCCAGGTCGTCACCAGGCGCAGCTGCCCGCTGCTGTGGTCATAGCGCTGCAGGCAGTTGCCGCCGCCGGGCGAGCTGCCGATGGCACCAACAAAAATCACATCGTCATTATCCGGCTTGACAGCGATGTAGCCGCTTTCGCCGCTGCCAGCGATGAAGCCGTCCAGCCACATCAGCGAGGACTTGTTGTTGCGGCTGGGCACGGCGACGCTGCTGTTGTCCTGCTGCGTGCCATAGACAAAATAGGGGTCGCGATTGTCGGTCGCGGCATGATAGAACTGCGCTGTCGGCTGATTAAAAATTGTCGACCAGGAATCGCCGCCATTCAGCGATACACAGGCACCGCCGTCATTGCCTTGCACCATGCGTTTGGGGTTGCTGGGGTCGATCCACAGGTCGTGATTATCGCCGTGGGGCGTGCCAATCAAGCCATAGGTTTTGCCGCCGTCTATCGACTTCCAAAAGCGCAGGTTATTGACATAGACGGTATCGGCATCGCCGGGGTCAGGCGTCAGGTGCATGTAATACCAGGCGCGCGAGATAATGTCGTTGTTGCGCGCGACAAAGCTCCAACTGTCGCCATAGTCCTCCGAGCGGTACATGCCGCCTTCTTCGTGCTCAATCAAGGCGTAGACGCGCCCGGCTTGTGCCGGGGAGGCGGCGATGCCAATTTTGCCCAAAACGCCCTCCGGCAAGCCGGGATTGCCGCTGATGTTCTGCCAGGTGTCGCCGCCATCAGCCGAGCGCCAGATGCCGCTGTGCTCGCCGCCGCTGCGGATTGTGTAAAAATCGCGATAGGCTTCCCAAATCGCCGCGTAGATGATAAGTGGATTGTTGTCGTCGATGCTCAAATCGACCGCGCCTGCCGTATCGCTGACAAAAAATACCTGCTCCCAGTTCTCGCCGCCATCGCAAGAGCGGAAGACGCCCCGCTGCTGGTTGCGCCCGAAGGCATGCCCCAGCGCCGCCACAAACACTGTGTTTGGGTCGCGCGGGTGGATGCGAATCTTGCCAATGTGGCGGGTATCGCTCAAGCCGATGTGCCGCCAGCTGCGCCCGCTGTCGGTGGATTTGTAGACGCCATCGCCATGCGAGACATCGATGCGGATGGTCGCCTCGCCCGTGCCGGCGTAGATGACATTGGGGTCAGTTTGAGAGACGGCGATAGCGCCCACTGAAGCCGTGTTGAAGTAGCCGTCAGAGATGTTGCGCCAGTATTGCCCGGCGTCCTCCGTTTTCCAAACGCCGCCGGCGCAAGCGCCGAAATAGAAGGTGCCGAGCTCTGTCGGGTGCCCGGCGACGGTGACAACCCGTCCGCCGCGGAAGGGACCGATGCAGCGCCAGCGCGCGATATTGTCGAGGGGAAGGTTCATGGGTAGAGCTTTCTGAGTATGTGGGATAAGGATGGGGGATATTGTAGCGTCAATCAACAATCCTATTCCAGTAATAAGATGTTCATTGAATCCCTGAACAGATAATGTACAATGCGGGAAACGAGATTTATTCTCGTTTCGTGTGCGTGAAAGGAATAGAGACGTGCTCATTCGCTTCACTATAGAGAATTTCCTATCCTTTAAGGATAAGGTGGAATTTTCAATGATTGCGGGAAAAGCTCATAAACATAAGAATCATATTGTTACTAGCGGAAAGCGGGGTGGCTTTCGGTTGCTCAAGACAGCTGTGATCTACGGACCTAATGCTGCAGGAAAGACAAATCTAATAAAAGCGATGGACTTTGCACGCGATCTGATTACGGGTCGCATGATCACTCGACCTACACAAAGTATACCAGTGATGCCTTTTCTCCTAGATAGAAGAGCAGAAGAGAGCCCAACACAGTTTGTATTTGATATCAAATGTGACGAGAAGAATTACACATATGGATTTTGCTTGGATGCTCAGCGTGTTCATAGCGAGTGGCTGCGAGAAATCCGACCTAGCAGCGAAAGGCTTCTGTTCGAGCGAGATACTAACGAAGATGGAAACACTAGCGTTCGGTTCGGCACCTTCCCTTTATCCGCAGAACATTCAATGGATTTTCTGGCCTTTACTGCGGCTGGGACACGACCGAACCAGCTTTTCCTAACAGAATCTTTGGAACGGAACATAAAGTACTTTCAGAATGTGTACAACTGGTTTGACCGACGCCTCGTACTAATTTATCCTGATACAAGACCTACGGGAATTCACTTTCGCATGAATATTGATGATGAATTCCAAACAAGGCTTGGAAAGTTAATGAATGTATTTGATGTAGGCATTCAAGGCGTCGAACTGGAGGAAATCGACTTCGAAAAAGACACGCGATTCCCTACTGAATTAAAGGAGTTCATTCGGAAGACTATACTTGAATTGCCACGACCGTCTGCAATGCAAGGCTCAGTCCAAATGCACGATACTACATTGCTTTTTGACGTCGACGAAGAAATCGAAATCACGTCTGTAAATCTTCATACGATTCATCGCGTTGAACACGAGAATCGAGATGTGATTTTCGACATGGCTCAAGAATCTGCCGGAACACAACGCTTATTTAGTCTTGCACCAACCATCCTTGAGTTTTTGAGCGGAGAAAGCGACCGCGTATATGTAATTGATGAGCTCGACCGTAAACTTCATTCACAGTTGAGTTATGCCATCGTACAGATGTTTCTGGAAAATAGCGGCCGAGAGCCAAACCAACTCATTGTTACAACACATGAATCCGGACTCTTGGATTTGGAGTTTCTAAGACGAGACGAGATTTGGTTTGTCGAAAAGAATTCCGAAGGAATATCGACAATGTTTTCGTTGGAGGACTTTGTACCACGGGCAGACAGCGGGATAAGGAATAGATATCTGAAAGGACGATACGGCGCGATTCCTATAATTCTGAGTGTTAGCAACTTGGACTGGGCAAAGTAGTGATGTCTAGAAGCGGATCCAGACACGCGAAGCGCAAGCCGATAGGATTGACAGAAAGAGAGACTATCGTCATTGCCACTGAAGGTGAAAAGACCGAACCTGATTACTTCATCTATCTACAGCGCAAATTTCGCAGGGCAAACATTGAAATTGTTCCAAGAGACTATAGCTGTAGCGATCCAATGCGGGTTCTTGAAGATTTGATCGAATACAAGAATAATGAACCCCTCCGTAGGAACAACACAAAGGAACACTGGATCGTAATTGATATCAATGGGCGATGTTCAAAGGTAATCGAAAAAGTAGTGCGTAAAGCTGTTTGTAATGGCCTACTTGTTGCGGACAGCAATCCGTGTTTTGAACTCTGGCTACTGCTACATCGTAAGCCATTGAGCGACTACACCGACGACCTACTTAAAGAACTACAACAGAATGAGAGAATCGGTAATCGTACAAGGCTAGAGGTAGAACTTGTCAGGATATGCGGAGAGTATAATAAGAGCGGCATACGTGAATCAGACTTTCTTCCATACATAACAATAGCCATCCAGAATGCTTATACAGCAGATATAAAACCCAACTCGCCCTGGATCCTTCGAATTGGCTCCCGCGTCTACAAACTCGTCCAATCCATAATAGACTCCTCCCCCTAACCCACCACCCCCTCAACAAGCGCCGCCGCGCGCGCGGGACCGCCCAGCACCGCCATCTCCCGCGCCAGCCGCCGCGCATTCGCCACCACCCAGTCCGCCGCCAGCAGCGCCCGCGCTCCCTCCCGCAATTGCCCCTGCATCACATCATGCGCCGTCAAATGCAAGCCGACTTTCGCTTCCGCGGCGCGCCGCCCCTGGATGCGCTGATCAGCCGCGTGCGGCACGATTATCTGCGGCAAGCCGTGAATCACCGCGCTGTGCGTCGTGCCCATGCCGCCGTGATGTATCATCAGCCGGCAGCGCGGCAGCACATGTTCATACGGTGCCCAATTCAGCAGGCGCGTTCCCGCTGGCAGCGCCCGCTTGAGCTCCGCCTTCTTTTCTGGCGAGATGGGATTCCAGCCCAGCGTCACGATTGGGATCATACCCGCGCTGGCGACCGCCTGCGCCGCCCAGCTGTAGAAACCCAAGTCGCCAGTGAAGCTCGTGCCCAGCGTGACCAAGCCCAGCGGCTGCCCCGGCGGCATATCCAGCAGCCATTGCGGCGGCGCTCCTTCGCCAGGTTCCGCCGCGCCGCCAACAAACTGCGTCTGCGGCAGGAGTGTCGGCAGTTCCGCTTGATACCAGCCCGGCGTGAAGTAGACGACATGCAGCCGCTCGCTGACGATGGCTGGTGCCACGCCTTTGCTGAAGTTGCTGCCGGCGATGCCGAAGCGGTCGCAAAGCCGTTGAATCCGCCGCTGGCTGTCGCTGCTCAAATCTCGCTGGACTGGGAAGAGGCTGCGTTCATCCAACGACATCTGGGCGGGCCAGCCACATATTATCAGCGGAATATCCAGGATTTCCGCCACCAGGGCGGACGCGCTCAAAAACGGGTCGGAGACGATGGCATCAGGCGCGCCGATTTCGTCTTCCAGGTCGAGCATGGCTTCGACCGCATCGGCGACCAGGTCTTCGCTGAGCCAGGTGTCCAAAGCCCGTTTGTAGCGCAAAGCCACCGCATCCTGCGGCGTCATCGCTTTTACATCTGGCGGCGGGGGCGGCGGCCACAGCCAGCCGCTTTGACGCATTGAGGCGAACGGGATGCCCTGCCGCGTGATTGCCCCCGCGAGCGGCGCTTCGCTAAGCCAGAGGATGTCATGCCCGCGCTCGCCCAGCGCCTGCGCGGTTTTGAGGAAGCCGCCCCAATCGCTGTGGCTGTAGAGCGGTGCCGATACAAACCAAAAAGAAGCCAAGCCGCACTGTCCCTTTTCCCGCTAAGCTGGCTGCAGCGCTTTCAGATAGGGCGCGAGATAGTGCCCGGTATAGCTTGCGGGAACACGCGCCACTTCTTCGGGGCTGCCCTGCGCGATTATCTCGCCGCCACCGCCACCGCCTTCTGGACCAAGGTCAATGATATGATCGGCGACTTTAATGATGTCGAGATTGTGCTCGATAACAACAATGGTATTGCCGGCATCCGCCAAGCGCTGCAAGACCTGTATCAGCTTTTCTACATCATAAGCGTGCAGCCCGGTCGATGGTTCATCAAGAATGTACAAGGTATTGCCTGTCGCCCGTTTGGAAAGCTCGCGGCTGAGTTTGATGCGCTGCGCTTCGCCGCCGCTGAGGGTGGTGGCGGGCTGCCCGATGCGAATATAACCCAGCCCGACTGCATCCAGCGTCGCCAGCTTACGCTGAATCCGCGGCAGATTCTCGAAGAATTCCAGCCCTTCGCTGACCGTCATCGCCAAGACATCGGCGATAGACTTGCCTTTATACTGCACTTGCAAAGTCTCGCGATTGTAGCGGCTGCCGCGGCAAACCTCGCATTGCACATAGACATCGGGCAGGAATTGCATCTCAATTTTGATGAGCCCCTGCCCTTCACAATTCTCACAGCGCCCGCCTTTAACATTGAAGCTGAAGCGCCCCGCCTTGTAGCCGCGGATTTTGCTTTCGGGCAATTCGGCGAAAAGGCTGCGGATGTCATCAAACATTTTGGTATAGGTGCCGGGGTTGCTGCGCGGGGTGCGGCCGATGGGACTTTGGTCGATATTGATGATTTTGTCGATATTATCGACGCCGTGGATGGCATCATGGGTGCCGGCGCGCTCACGGCTGCGGTTTATCACCTGCGCCAGGCGGCGGTAGAGCGTCTCCACCACCAGGGAGGATTTGCCGCTGCCGCTAACGCCGGTGACGCAGATGAATTTGCACAGCGGGAACGCGACATCAATGCTTTTGAGATTGTTGGCGCGCGCGCCTTTGATTGTCAGATACTCTCCCGAGCCGGGTCGGCGCTGCGGCGGCAGCGGGATCTGAAAGCGCCCGGAGAGATACGCGCCAGTGCAGCTCTTCTCGCTGCGGGCGACATCCGCTGGCTTGCCCGCCGCGATAACTTCGCCGCCGTTCTCCCCCGCGCCGGGACCGAGGTCAATCAGCCAGTCGGAAGAGCGCATGGTATCTTCATCGTGCTCGACGACCAGCACCGTATTGCCCATATCGCGCAGTCCGGTCAAAGTGGCGATGAGGCGCTTGTTATCGCGCTGATGCAAGCCGATAGACGGCTCATCAAGCACATAAAGCACGCCGGTCAACTGGCTGCCAACTTGGGTCGCCAGCCGAATCCGCTGGGATTCGCCGCCGCTCAAAGTCGCCGCGCTGCGCGAAAGCGACAGATAATTCAAGCCGACATTGCAGAGGAAACCGACGCGCGCCGTCAGCTCCCGCAGAATTTGACGGGCGATTTTCTGCTCGCGAGCGCTCAAGAGCGCCCCGTCACCGCGCAGAGAGTCTACCCAGTCCCGCAGTTCGTCAATCGGCAGTTGGGTGATGTCGTGGATTGTTTTGCCACCGATGGTAACCGAGAGCGCTTCGGGCCGCAGCCGCTGCCCGCCGCAAGCGCGGCAGGCGATATCGCGCATATAGCCTTGAATGCGGTCGCGGATGAAATCGGAGGAAGTCTGCTGATAGCGCCGCTGCAAATTGGGGATGACGCCTTCATGCTGCGTTGACCAGGTGCGCTGCTGCCCGCTGGAGTGGTAATAAGTTACATCAAAGCGCTTGCCGCGGGAGCCATAGAGCAGCAAATCCTGATGCTGCCTGCTCAAAGTTTTCCAGGGCGCGTCCAGCCGAAAGCCGAAAGTGCGCGCCAGGCTCTGGAAGACATTCCAGTTCCAGCCTTTGCGGTCTTCCAAGCCAAAGCCGTTGGCTTTTATCGCGCCATCGGCGATGGAAAGCTCTTTGTCGGGCACAATCATATCGGGGTCAATCTCTTGGCTGAAGCCGAGCCCCTGGCAGACGGGGCAGGCGCCGCTGGGCGTATTAAAGCTGAAGAGGCGCGGCTCTGGCTGGGGTACGCTGCCATGCCCATTGGGGCAAGCCAAATCTTCGCTGAAGAGGTGATCGACCGGATTGTCGCGGTCGCTAACATCCTGGATTATCAAGCGCCCTTCGCCCTGCTCCAGCGCGGTTTCGACCGCGTCCGTCAGCCGCGTTTCGAAGGCGGTGGCGTCTTCGTATTCTTCGGGGCGATAGCGGCGCACAATCAAGCGGTCGACCACAATCTCGATGTCGTGCATGACATAGCGATCGAGGTCAATGTCTTCATCGAGGTCACGCACGATGCCATCGACGCGCACACGGGCGAAACCCTGCTTGCCGATATCTTGCAGCGCCTTGACATGATTGCCCTTTTTGCGGCGCACCACTGGCGCCAAAACCTGAATGCGGCTGTTCTCGGGGAAAGCCTGCACCTGGTCGACGATTTGCTGGGCGCTTTGCGCCGCGACTTCAGCGCCGCATTGCGGGCAATGGGGGATGCCAATGCGCGCATAGAGCAGGCGCAAATAATCGTATATTTCGGTTACGGTGCCGACGGTCGAGCGGGGATTGTGGCTGACGCTTTTCTGGTCGATGGAAACGGCGGGGCTCAAGCCTTCGATTTGGTCGACATCAGGCTTTTCCATCAGCCCCAGGAATTGCCGCGCATAGCTGCTGAGGCTCTCGACATAGCGCCGCTGCCCCTCGGCGAAGATGGTATCAAATGCCAGCGAAGATTTGCCCGAGCCCGATAGCCCGGTGATGACCACCAGGCGATTGCGCGGGATTTCCACATCGATATTCTTGAGATTGTGCTCGCGCGCGCCGCGCACGATTATTTTGTCTTGCATGCGGCTGCCTGTCCCCAGCTGCCCAGCCGCCGAATTATAGCGGCGGATTCACGGGAATTGAATTGACAATCCCAAGCCCGCCTGTGTCCCGCGCTCGGCATACAATTTACCCGCCAGACGCGGTATGATGGGACTCAGTGTCAAGCAACTGTTGAGGTGAACATGCCAGCGGCATTTCAATGGGATGACCCCTTCCGGCTGGGCGAGCAGCTGAGCGAAGAAGAGCGCATGGTGCGCGATGCCGCGCGCGAGTATTGCCAGTCCAAGCTGATGCCGCGCATCCTGCAAGCCAACCGCCACGAGCATTTTGACCGCGATATCTATTACGAAATGGCGGCGCTGGGCATGCTCGGCGCGACCCTGCCCGAAGAAAACGGCGGCGCTGGCTTGAACTATGTCTGTTATGGCTTGATTGCCCGCGAGGTAGAGCGCGTAGACAGCGGCTATCGCAGCGCGATGAGCGTGCAAAGCTCGCTGGTCATGTACCCGATTTACGCTTATGGCAGTGACGGGCAGCGCCAGCGCTTCCTGCCCAAGCTCGCTAGCGGCGAGTGGGTCGGCTGTTTTGGCTTGACCGAAGCGAACCACGGCAGCGACCCCGGCGGCATGGAGACGCGCGCCACCAAGGTGGCTGGTGGCTGGACGCTGCAAGGCAGCAAAATGTGGATTACCAACGCGCCTATCGCCGATGTCTTTATCGTCTGGGCGCGGGCGTATGGCGATAGCGATGCCGAAGCGGGCGCAATCCGCGGCTTCATCCTGGAGAAGGGCATGGCGGGGCTATCCGCGCCGGCGATTGAAGGCAAGTTCAGCCTGCGCGCCAGCAGCACTGGCGAAATTGTGATGGACGAAGTATTTGTGCCGGACGACAATCTGCTACCGGGCGCGCGCGGGCTGCGCGCTCCTTTCGGCTGTTTGAACCGCGCCCGCTATGGCATCGCCTGGGGCGCGTTGGGCGCGGCGGAATTCTGCTGGCATGCCGCCCGCCAATATACGCTCGACCGTGTGCAATTCGGGCGTCCGCTGGCGGCGAATCAGTTGATTCAATTTAAGCTGGCGAATATGATGAGCGATATCGCCCTGGGCTTGCAGGGCGCTTTGCGCGTGGGCAGGCTCCTGGACGCGGGCGCGGCATCGCCAGAGATGATATCGCTGGTCAAACGCAATTCCTGCGCCAAAGCTCTGGACATCGCGCGCGCTTCCCGCGATATGCACGGAGGCAATGGCATCGCGGACGAATTTCATGTCATCCGCCATGTGATGAATTTGGAAGCGGTCAACACTTATGAAGGCACCAGTGATATTCACGCGCTCATCTTGGGGCGCGCCCAAACGGGCATACAGGCATTTATGTGATGCGGCGGCGCGATCCCGCAGCTTCACGAGTAGGAGGAAACCGCATGACCAGCAAAACAGCGCAAATCCCGAATATCAGTTGCGGCGGCTGTGTGCAGGCGATACGCCTGGAGCTGAGCCAAATGCCGGGCGTCGCCAGCGTAAGCGGCGATGCGGCGCAGCGCTCTATCGAAGTCGAATACGAAGCGCCGGCGACATGGAAAGCAATTGTCGCGGCGCTCGAAGAAATTGAATATCCGCCGGCAGCGGGCTAAATCAAGCGGATTTGGTACGCTGGTCATCGCCCGAAAGACCTGTGAACCATGGCGCTGAGCGCGGCGGCTGTCAAGCGGAAAGCAAAAGCGCTGGGATTTAACCTCTGCGGCATCACGGCGGCGCTGCCATCGCCGACTTTAAGCGCCTATCTGCGCTGGATCGACCGCGGCATGCACGGCGCGATGGGTTATATGGCGCGGGCGGACCGGATCCAGCGGCGGCAGGACCTAAGCAAAATTTTGCCGGGCGCCAAATCGCTCATCGTGGTCGGCTTGGACTATCACGCCCGCTTCGCTGACGAAGCGGCGCTCAGGGACCCGGCGCGCGGGCGCATCGCCGCTTATGCCTGGGGTTTGGATTATCACAATGTGCTGGGGCTGCGCTTGCAGCAGCTCGCCGACTGGCTGGCGAGCGCCAGCAGGCTTCAGCCGCAGCAGCGGGTCTATGTGGATACGGGCGCTTTGCTGGAGCGCAGCCACGCCCAGCAAGCGGGCATGGGTTTTATCGGCAAAAACACAATGCTGATTCACCCGCGGCGCGGCGGCAGCTTCTTCATCGGCGAGATTATCAGCGCGCTCGAATTTGACGACTATGACAAGCCGCATCGAGAAACAATGTGCGGCAGCTGTACGCGCTGCCTGGCTGCCTGCCCGACTGATGCCTTCCCCAAGCCTTATGTGCTGGATGCGCGGCGTTGCATCAGCTACCACACCATCGAAAACAAAGGCTGGATCGAGCGCGAGCTGCGCGCCGGCTTCGGCAATTGGATTTTTGGCTGCGACATTTGCCTGGATGCCTGCCCATTCCAGCGTTTCGCCCAGGAAACCAACGAAGTGGCCTTCCTGCCTTTTGAAGTTGAGCGTGTCGCGCCGCTGCTCATCGATATCCTGATGGCTAGCGAAGAGTCCTTTCGCGCGCAATTCCGGCGGACGCCGCTTGAGCGCATTGGACGCGAGCGCATCGTGCGCAACGCCTGCATCGCCGCCGGCAATTGGCGGAGCGAAGTCGCCATCCCGCATTTGATTCAACTGCTCTTTGACGGCAGCGCGCTGGTGCGCGGGCATGCCGCCTGGGCGCTGTGGCGCACGATGGGCTTGGACAGCGTCAAGCTCTTGACCGACCTCTACCAGCGGGAAGAGGATACGCGGGTGCGGGATGAGGTGGCGGCGCTGTTGGCATGAGCCGCGCCTGCCGCGGCTGCATCACAATTGTGACAAATCTGGATAGCGCTGATGCCAATCGCTGGCGTCTTGATAGGCTTTGGCGACGGCGAGGGTCTCCGCCTCTTTCCAGAGCCCGCCAACGAAGCTGATGCTGGTGGGCGTCTGCCTATCGGTGAAGCCATTGGGCACCACAACCGCGGGATGCCCCGTGAAATTGGTGATTTGCAGCGTACGCCCGCCGAAGCTGGGCGAGACGAAGACATCGACATCTTGCATGACCTGCGCCATCGCCGCCATCAGCTGGCTGCGGATGCGGTTGGCGTTGATGTATTCAACAGCGGGGATGAAGCGGGCGGCGCGGAAGATATTAGGCCAAGCGTCATCATCCTGGCGCGTTAAGGTTTCCACCTGGCCGTCACGGGTGATTTCGTCAAAAGCGGCTGCGGCTTCCGCCGCCAATATCAGCCACAGGCAGGAGGTATCCAGCGGGGGCAGCGTGATTGGCGTCAGCTCGAAGCCCTGCTCGCGCATAGTTTCGAGCGCGGCGGCGCTGTTGACCTGGTTGGCGCGCTGCAGCGCTTCGCCCGCGGGGCGGTGATGCGCTTGCGTCTGGCGCGCCTGCGCCGCGTCAAATGCCTCGGCGACATAGCCGATGCGCAGGCGGCGCGGGTCCAGGGCGGGGTCCCAGGCGAAAGGCGCGGCGCTCAGCGAGAGGTCACGCCCATCAGCGCCGTAAATAGCGCTGAAAACGAGGGCGCAGTCTTCAACCGAGCGGCACATGGGACCAATTTTGTCCATGCTCCAGCTGAGCGCCATCGCGCCATAGCGGCTGACGCGGCCGAAAGTCGGGCGCAATCCTGAAACGCCGCAGCGCGTCGAGGGCGAGACGATGCTGCCCATCGTCTCGCTGCCGATGGAAAAGCCGACCAAGCCGGCGGCAGTCGCGGTGCCGGGACCCGCCGAAGAGCCGCTGCTGCCTTCGCTGCTGTCCCAGGGGTTTTTGGTCACGCCGCCGTACCAGACATCGCCATTGGCGAGCGCGCCCAGCGTCAGCTTGGCGATGAGCACCGCGCCCGCTTCTTCAAGCCGCTGCACAACGGTGGCATCAAGGTCGATGAGCTGGTTTGCGTAGGGTTTCGCGCCCCAGCCGGTGGGATAGCCGCGGGTCGCCAGCAGGTCTTTCGCGCCCCAGGGGATGCCATGCAGCGGACCGCGATAAAGCCCGCGGGCAATCTCCTCATCGGCGCGCTTGGCTTGCGCGATGGCGAGCTTTTCGGTGTAGGCGGCGACGCATTGCAGCGCCGCGTCATAGCGCTTGAGCCGGCGGAGATACATCTCGGTCAGCTCAAGCGAGCTGACCTGGCGGCTGCGGATAAGCTCGGCGAGCTGGGTTACGGGGTAGAAGGCGGCCGCTTCCAGGTCAGCCGGGCGCTGCACGGGCGGCTGCGCGCTCATGGGATAGCTGCGCGGGACGGGCGCGGGGCTGGCGGCGGTTTCAACATTAAAGTGGAGCGCCGGCGCGATGCCATTGTCCAGCGGGGCAGCGCGCAAGGTGGCAAATTGCCCAAGGCGCTCGTTGAGTGTCTTTTGCATTTGTTGGCGCTGGGCGGCGCTGAACTGGATGCCGAGCAGGGTTTCGGCGGCGGCGATCTTCTCGGGGCTGATGGGGCTGGCGGTCATGGCGGGGTCCTTGGGTTGGGCGGGTTTTGGGAGCTGTGATTGTAACGGAAGAGGGGGCAGAGCGCATGGAGTTTTTCTTCTACCACTAAGGCGCATGTAATCAGAAATCATAGAGATGCTTGAGAGAAATACAATTTCTTATGGAATATTAATAAATATCACTGGAGTTGTGAGTGAAAAGTTGTACAATATGTATTGTAATTTAATGCAATCAATTCACTGTAAGGAGCATATCGTGGCATACCGCAACAAGACATACGTCGCATTCGACGCAGACAATGACATTCGCTACTATCGAATGATGCAGGCATGGAAGGCAAGTGACAACGTATCGTTCGACTTCCACGACGCGCATGATCTAAACAATTTGCTGACGACCAGCAATGAACAGACCATAAAGCGGAAGCTGAAAGAAAGACTGAATAACACAAAACTGTTCATTCTGCTTGTTGGCGAAAAGACGAAGAATCTGCACAAGTTTGTTCGCTGGGAACAAGAGCAGGCTCTGAATCTTGATATCCCTATCGTCGTGGTCAACTTGAACAAGAAACGGAAGATCGACAATGAACGATGCCCAGCGATAATGCGAAACGAACTGGCAATTCACGTAAGCTACCACCGAAAGATTATTGAATACGCAATCGACAATTGGGGAGATTTGCACCGCAAGCATCGCAAGGACGACGTCACAGGTCCACGCCACTATTTGGAAAGCGTGTATGAAAAGCTCGGTCTGTGAACAAGTGGAAAATACATTCGTTCTTCTCTCGTCACCACTGGAAAGGTAGCTTTTCCTGGCAGAAGTTTGCCGCTCGCGGCATCGGTGTATTTGGACTAATTTGGCTTCTAATTGAGGCAACCTCGTTCTTCATACCAGAAGTGGGAAGCTACATCGTCGCGCAGAAACCAAACTCCCTCATATCCGTCGTCGTGCTCAGTTTGGTATACGCCATTTATCATATTCGTCCCAAAGTCTTATTTAGGTACGGGTTAAAGGGCCGAGACTTGAATATCGCAATTCATCTAATCGACGCTTTCCATACTAAGGGGGCGCTTGTCGTTCCCACTAATCTGTACTTTGTAGCAGATATCAATGGGCGGATGTTAAATGCACAAAGTATCCAAGGGGCGCTGATTCGCAAGCATTACGCTGGTCAACCTTGTGCCCTCCAACGGGCAATTGATGCTGCGCTCGCCGAAGAAAACACTCGGCTCGAAACTACAAGTGAAGATTGGAGCAATGGGCGAACTGTAACCAAGTATCCACTTGGAACGGTGTTGCCAATCAAAAAGGATGGACGTCAATTCTATCTGTTGGCAAACACCCGACTTTCGCAGGATGGTCGGGCTAGTTGCAACGAAGATGAGCTCTTGTCATCACTTAGGTCGCTTTGGAACTTTCTCTCAACACGAGCTACATTTAGCCAAATAGTAGTACCTGTAATCGGATCACAACATGGTAGAATGCCGTTGAAGCGCGAGCAAATTGTGCAACACATTTTGCGTACTTTTGTGGAATCTTGTCGTGATGTAACACCTTGTACAAGTCTTACAGTCGCAGTCTACCCGCCTGACGTCAAGCAATTTAACATTGACACAAACTTTCTGGATGATATGGTAAGATTTGAGTCGAAGCTAGCGTACTATACCAGCGGTGGGAACTGACGCCCCCGCAACCTTAAGGAATTGCTCACCACAAACACGCTCGAAAAAGCCATCGCCGCCGCCGCGAACATCGGCAGCAGCCCCCCCAGCATCGCTACGGGAATCAACACGATATTATAAATGAAAGCCCAAAAGAGATTCTGGTGGATGACGCGCAAGGTCGCCTGGCTGAGCGCGATGGCATGCCCAACCGCCTTGAGGTCATCGCCGACCAGCGTCACATCCCCCGCTTCGATGGCGATATCGGCGCCAGCGCCGACAGCAAAGCCAATATCGGCTTGAGCGAGCGCGGGCGCGTCATTGACGCCGTCGCCGACCATGCCAACGCGCGCGCCCTCGCTTTGCAGCCGCGCGACTGCCGCCGCTTTATCCGCCGGCAGCAGCTCCGCCTCCACGCGGGAAATGCCGACCTGGCGGGCGATGGCGGCGGCAGTGGCGCGATTGTCGCCCGTCAGCATGACAGTTTCCAGCCCGCGCGCCTGCAGCGCTTGTATGGCGGCGCGCGCGCCCGGCTTAATTGTGTCGCCGATGGCGATAGCGCCTGCCAGCGCCGCATCCACCGCCAGCAAGATGACAGTCTGCCCGTTCCCTTGCGCAGCGGCGATGGCTTGCGCCAGCGGGCGGATGTCGATAGCGCGCTCGCGGAAGAAGCGCGGGCTGCCCACCAGCAGCTCAGCGCCGTCGATAGTGGCAGTGATGCCACGCCCTGGCAGCGCCTCAAAATGCTGCAGCGGCGGCACTTTGAGGTCACGCGCTTCGGCAGCCTTGAGCACGGCTCGCGCCAACGGATGTTCGCTGGCGGCTTCGGCAGCCGCGCTGAGCTGGAGCACAGCCTCCGCATTTGTGTGCGGCAGGGCGACGATATCGCTGACTGTCGGCTGCCCACGGGTGATGGTGCCAGTTTTATCAAGCAGGATGGTTGTCAATGCAGCCGCCCGCTCAAGCGCTTCGCTGGAGCGGAAAAGGATGCCGGCTTCGGCACCGCGCCCGCTGCCAACCATGATGGCGGTTGGCGTCGCCAAACCCAAGGCGCAGGGGCAGGCGATGACGAGCACAGCAATCATGTTGAGCATGGCGCTGGGGAAGCTGGCGCCACCGATTGCCAGCCAGCCAAGCAGGGTAATCAACGCGAGCACGATCACGGCAGGCACAAAATAGCCAGCGACGCGGTCAGCAACCGCCTGGATGGGCGCTTTGCTGGCTTGAGCGCTTTCCACCAAGCGGATGATTTGCGCCAGCACGGTATCAGCGCCGACGCGCCGCGCCTCGATGATGAGCCGCCCCTGCTGATTGATTGTGCCGGCGATGACTTCGCTGCCGGCGGATTTATCGACCGGCAGGCTTTCGCCCGTGAGCAGCGATTCATCCACGGCGGAGCGCCCGTCGATGACGATGGCATCGACCGGGATGCTTTCGCCCGGCTTGACAAGCAGCGTATCGCCCGCCGTGACTTCGGCGATGGGGATTGTCTTTTCTTTGCCAGCGCTCAGCAAGGTGGCGGTTTTGGGCGCCAGGTTCATCAGCTTCTTGATGGCGGCGCTGGTGCGGCTTTTGGCGCGCGCCTCCAGCAGTTTGCCCAGGGTAATAAGGGTCAAGATGACAGCGGCGGATTCAAAATAATCGGCGGTGCCAACAACATCAGAAAAGTCAAAAAGCATGCCCAGCAGCACAATGATGCCATACAGGTAGGCGGCGAGCGAGCCCATCGCCACCAGAACATCCATATTCGCCGTACCATTACGCAGCGATTTATACGCGCCTTTGATATATTGCGCGCCCAGCAGCGCCACTACCGGAGTCGCCAGCGCGCCAAAGACAAAGAGCCAGCCATCCGCCTGCAGCCAGGGGAAGCTCTCCATGAGAAATGGCAGTTGGTGCATAAAATGCCGCGTCATGCTGAGCAGTGTCAGCGGGATGGTGAAGACCGCGCCAAAAGCGACCAGGCGCGTTTGCCGCGTAACTTCGGCTTGACGGGCGGCGGCTTCGGCATCAACGGGCGCGGCGCTATCGGCGCTGTCAATCACGCCATAGCCAGCGTTTTCGACAGCGGCGGCGAGGTCATCGCGGCCCGCCAGGCTGGGCAGATAGGTTACGGTCGCCTTCTCGCTGGCGAGGTTGACCGTTGCGCCCAGCACCGCGTCAACGCGGCTCAAAGCGCGGGCGACATTCTTCTGGCACATGGCGCAGGTCATGCCGGTGATGGGCAGCTCGATAGAAGCGGCGGCGACGCCATAGCCAGCGCCTTCCAGCCGCGTTACGAGCTCTTTGGGCGATAGCGCCGCGGCATCAAAGCGCACCCGCGCCTGCTCGGTAGCGAGGTTGACCTGGACTTCTTCGACGCCCTCCGCGCGCGTGAGGCTGCGCTCGACATTTTTGACGCACATGGCGCAGGTCATACCCGTTACGGGCAGGGTGATGTCTTGTGTGCTCATAGCCGTACATATCCTTTAAGGCTCAGCCGCTATTGTAGCGCCTCTGCCAGTTGCTTTAGAGGGCGGGCTGCGCAAGTCCGCGGCGCGGCGGAGCGCTGCTTAGTCAAAGGCGCTCATAGAGTTCCAGCAGGCAGCCGCCGCTGCTCTTGGGATGGATGAAAGCATAGCGCCAGCCAGCGCGCTCGCGCGGCGTCTCGTTGATAAGCTCACAGCCGAGCGCCTGCAGTTGACGCAGTTTTGCATTCAAATCCGCCACTTCCAGGCAGATATGATGCAAGCCCGGTCCGCGCTTTGCCAGATATTTTGCCACACCGCTGCCAGCGGTACTTGGGCTTATCAATTCGATATGGCTGTCGCCCACAGCAATCTTGACGATCGCCACCGCTTCTTCTGGCACCGACTGAATCTCCCCCTCGACAGTCAGCCCCAACCCATCGCGCCAGAATGCCAGCGCGCCTTGCAAATCCTCAACGACCAAGGCGATGTGATTGAGCTGTATCGGCGCTTCCCGCTGAGAATTTGGCATGGCTGCCGCCCTTTCCTAGCTTTGCTCCTATGCTCAAATGGTATACTAAGTGGACTGATGTCGAAAGCGTAGCGGCGCATAGCGCTGCAGATGGGCATGAGATGAGAGCAGCAGTTTTGACGGGGCATGGCGGCGCGGAAGTCGTCGACTATATTGAGGATATGCCGCTGCCGCAGCCGGGGGCGGGCGAGGCGCGCCTGCGCATAAAGGCGGCGGCGCTCAACCGCTTGGACCTGTGGGTGCGGGCGGGCTGGCGCGGTTTGCAGCTGGATTTCCCGCATGTGATTTGCGCTGATGGTGCCGGGCTGGTCGACGCGGTGGGCGCGGGTGTTAGCAGCGTCAGCGTCGGCGACCGCGTCTGCATCAACCCAACTATCGTGCCGCCCGATGACCCCGCGCTGAGTACTGGGCTGGAAAATCAAACGCGCATCGCCATTTTGGGTGAGCATCACAGCGGGACTGCCGCCGAATACATCGTGCTGCCGCAGCGCAATCTGCTGAAGATGCCGCCTGATTTTGACTTTGGCGCGGCGGCAGCGGTCGGGCTGGTGGGCGTGACTGCCTGGCACTCGCTGATAACGCGCGGCGGCTTGCGGGCGGGCGAGACGGTCTTGATAGTGGGCGCGGGCGGCGGCGTCAACAGCATCAGCATTCAAATCGCCAAGCTGGCTAGCGCGCGGGTCATCGTGGTCGGCAGCAACGCCGAAAAATGCCAGCGCGCCGCGGCAATCGGCGCGGATGTTACCATCAACCGCGCGGAGGAGCCGCAATGGGGGCGCGCCGTCTCCAAAATTACCGGGGGGCGCGGCGTCGATGTGGTGGTTGATAATGTCGGGGCGGCGACACTGAAGCAGAGCATGCGCGCCTGTCGCATCGGCGGGCGGATTTTGATTGTCGGCGGGACCAGCGGCTATGGCTTTGAGCTTAATCTGGCGCAGCTTTTCGCGAGGCAAATCGCGCTGATAGGCAGCACGATGGGACCGCATCGCGATTATGTCGCGTTTATGCAGCAAGTTTTCGCCGGGCGCATACAGCCGGTCATCGGCGCGCGGCTGCCCCTCAAAGAGGCGCGGCAAGCGCAGGTTTTGCTGGAAGAGAACGCAGCCTTCGGCAAAATTGTGCTGGAGCTTTGATTGCCTCTCGCCAATTAGCGCGCCATAGGGCTTTCGCGGATGCAATGTGGGCTTTGACAGCAGAGTAGATGATGTTAGCTGACAGCGCGGATGTCTATCGCTTGGCGAGCCGGCTGGCGGTGCCGGATTTGGCGCAGGTGGCGGGCGCTGCCGGCGTGATGAGCGTATTGCAGCTTTCCGCCTATTACAGCGGGCGTTCCTTGCGGCATTCGGTCGCGCAAGCGCTCGAATTCCAGTCCGGCGCGGTTGAGCTGCGGCTCAGCTTTGAGGGGCTCAGCCTGGCAAGCCCGCTGCGCCAGCCCATCAAGCGCGAGCGCATGGACAAGCTGAACGCCGTTTTGCTCAAGGTGAAATTCTCCCGGCTGGGCGACCAGGTGCAGCTGCCTTATGGCGGCAGCCTGTGGCTGATACAGCGCGCGGCCGGCAGCCATGTGCACGGCATCATAATCGCGCCGGCAGCGCCCGAACTGCCCTATTCGGCAATCGTGAACGCCATCGACGCCTATCTGCCCGAAGCAATCCGCGAAATACCGCTGAGGAATTGATGCCGCAATCGCAAAGCAGGCGCGAGGTCGAAGTCAAGCTCTATACGCCAGATTTGGCGGTGGTGCGGCGGGCGCTGTTGGCAGCGGGGGCGCAGCGCGTCAAGCCGCGGGTATTCGAGCGCAATCAGCGTTATGACCGCGCCGATGGCGGGCTGGCGGCGCGTGGCATTGTGCTGCGCCTGCGGCAGGATGAAACGGCAAAGCTGACTTACAAAGCGGGCGCGCGCATGCGGCGGGGCATCGTCAGCCGCTTCGAGGCGGAGGTCGAGGTGAGCGATTTTGATACGATGCATGTGATTCTGCAGCGGCTGGGTTATGAGGTAACGCTCGTGTATGAGAAATATCGCAGCACTTATGCGCTGGGCGGCGCTGAGATTGTGCTGGACGAGCTGCCTTATGGCAATTTCACCGAGATAGAGGGTGATGCCACCACGATAGAGCGGCTGATAGCGGAATTGGGTTTGGGCGGAGCGCGGCGCATGGGCGGGAGTTATGCCGATATCTTCTTGAGCGTGAAGGCGAGCCTGGGCTTGGCGGCGCGGGATTGCAGTTTCGCGGCATTTGCCGGGGTGGCTGTGGATCTGTCACGGGTGATTTAGCCACAGAAGTAAGTGCAAGTAAGTAATTGGAAATGTAGGGGCGAGCCTTGGCTCGCCCTCTTGAACCAAGGTGGAGGGGTAACGTCGCTTAACCGCCCGCACTAAACTCCAGACATAAGGCATACTGCTATTGTGGAGAGGGCGAGCCAAGGCTCGCCCCT
>JAJDWK010000029.1 GCA_022825675.1 Anaerolineae bacterium
TCCCGATGTGTGAAGGCTTTGCGGCGGGCGGTAAAGATGTTTGTCTATGTATGGAATCAACGCCAGCTATACAAGCAGAAGTACCCTGCTTATGATGCCCACCTCATTGACTTCCTATATCCACAACATTAGACACTCCCATCTAGCGGCGGATTTTGGGCTGGGCGGCATTTCTGCTATACTAAAGGCATATTTCTTACATTCAATCGGCTCAAGCGCCGCGTCCGCCATTCGCGCCAACAACATAGTTCCATGTAGCTGAGCGGTCGGTGGACTCCCCAAGTTCTTTTTGCTGCACAGCCGATTGAGAACAAGAAATGCGCCAAGGCAGCTTGACGCTCGTAACATCTATTATCGTTGAGGAGGTGTGTTGTGAAAAAACTCGCATTTTGGTTCCTTATAGTTGTTCTATTTGTCGGCGCGCTTACCGCCGTCAGCGCGCAGGACAGCCCAATCCGCGTCGGCTCGAAGCAATTTACCGAGCAGATTGTGCTGGGGCAGATAATCGTCGCCGCGCTGGAAGATGCCGGGCTGGATGTCGTCGACCGCACCAATCTCGGCGGCACGCAGGTCAACCGCGACGCGCTGGTCAATGGCGAGATTGACATTTACGCCGAATACACAGGCACGGCGCTCTACAACTATTTCAACGATGTGCCCTGGTACGATATCCCGCATGCGGCATACGGGCATCGTGTATTGGGCTATGCGCTGGTGAGCTCGCTGGACGCCGCCATCAACGACTTGGTATGGCTGGCGCCGACGCCCGCCAACAACACCTACGCCTTCGCCGTAACCTCAGCGTTTGCCGAGGAGAATGGCGTCTATTCGGTCATTGATATGGCGGATTATGTCAACGACGGCGGCTTCGTCTATCTGGCGACGGGCGATGAATTCGCGCAGCGCCCGGATGGCATCGCCTCTTTTGAGGAGACCTACGGCTTCGATTTGACCGAAGACCAACTGCTGATAATCTCCAACGCGACGCCGGCGCAAACCGAACAAGCGCTGAACGAAGGCGCGAACAATGTCAACTTCGCGATGGCATACGCCACCGACGGCGCCTTGATGGCGTACAACTTTGTGGTGCTGGACGACCCCTACGGCGCGCAGCCCATCTATGCGCCAACGCCAGTCATCCGCGGCGAAGTCATCCGCGCCAACCCGGAAATCGCCGGCATCTTAAACCCCATCTTCCGCGCCCTGGACAATGTAACCTTGCAGACGCTGAACGCGGAAGTCGAAGTCGAAGGCTTGAACCCGGCGGAGGCGGTGCGCGCCTGGCTGCAGGCAAGCGGCTTCATCGGCAATTAGCCGCCGCGAAATGCTGATTTTGCTCCCCGGGGGACTTTGCCTTGGCACCCCGGGGAGCCAGCCCTTCGCGCCGGACAATCGCAAGAAACACAACTTAGGGCAGTGGTGAGTATCGCGGATATGGCTCTCTAGGCAAACACGACACAGGTTTTTAACCACAGAGGGCACAGAGGGCACAGAGATTTTTTGCGTTGCGTTGGCGGAGCTTGGTAAGCCCACGAAATTCACCACTCCCCAACTTAACAAGCGCAACAAAGTCCTGAGAAACTGTTCGGGCGAAGATTTGAAAGGGATTTTTACCACCGAGTACACCGAGAAAAACATGAGAAACCTCTTTTTGGCTATACTCGGTGTCCTCAATATCCCTGTGTCCTCGGTGGTAAGGGCTGTGTACCGACCGCTCAACAGACTTTCGATTTTCGCATGGCTAACTTGAACCGGAGGAGCGCGGCAATTCACAGGAGCAATTTGATCGCCTTGCTGGGCGGGTGCATCGCCAGCTTTGGCTTCTTTTTCCTGCCCGTCATCGAGCTTAAGCCGAACCGGCTGGCTTCCGGCTTGCCGGTAACTCTGCTGGAAATCCCCGGGGACTGGCGTTATCTGCTGCTTTTCCTGCTGGCGCTGTCGCCGCTGCTGCTGGCATTTTTAGGGGTGCGCAATCGGCGCGGCTGGGCGCTGGTGGCGGTGGGCAATCTGCTGGCGCTTTTGAGTTTGTATCTGCCGGCGCTGGCGGGCGGCGTCTATCTGCAAGGCGCGGAGGCGCTCTTTGAAGCGGGCACACGCATCAGCAACCCGCGCATATTAACATCAGCCGCTATCGCCACTGGCTTGGCGGGCGGCTATATCACGCTTTTTGCCGGCTTGCTGGATTTGGAAGCCAGCGGCGTCTCGCGGTGGGCGCGGGGCTTGGCGGGGGCGGCGGGCGCATTGCTGATAGCGCTGCTGCTGGCGGGCGGCGCGCTGGATGTCTATTCGATTATGGTGGAATATCATGCCCGCGGCGAGGCGCTGGCGCTCCGATTCCTGGAGCATATTGTCTTTGTGCTGGTGGCGCTGGCGGCGGGTTTGATTGTCGGCATCGCCCTCGGCTTGTGGGCAAGCCGGGACGCCAAAGCCGAAGACGCGATTCTGTACGCCGTTGGCATCATCCAGACGATACCGAGCTTGGCATTATTCGGCATCCTGCTGGCACCATTGGCGCGCCTGGGCGATGCCAATTTCCTGACGCTGGCGCGGGAATGGCTGCTGCTGGCGGCGCTTGCAATCGCGGCGGCGCTGATTTTGCGGCGGCTTTATGCCCGCCTGCCGGCGCGCCCGCGGCAATTCGCCATGCTCGCCGTCTTCATCCTGGCGCTGCTGCCGCTGGCGCTGGCGGCGGTGTTGAGTATCGCCTTCGGCTTCGAAGTTGTGCTGACCGTGCTCACGCTGCCCCAGCTGGCGGCGCTGCGAGAGGCGACCGGGCTGGCGCTTGTGCTCTTCCTGCTGTTGATGGCAGCGGGAGAGCGCCTGCGCCTGGAGCGGCGGCTGCCGCGCTATCGGCAGTGGCGTTTTTTGCCGCTGCTGCTGGCGGCGCTGGGCGCGCTGATACTCTTGGCGCAAGCGGCGGGCGCGCTGCTGCGCCAGCGGGAGCTGGCGGAGCTGACCATGCGCGATTTCGGCGTTTCCGGCATCGGCACTGCGCCCGCCATAATCGCGCTGACCCTGTATTCCCTGCTGCCGCTGGTGCGCAATACCTACGCCGGGCTGAAGAATATCGACCCGGCAATCATCGATTCGGGCAGGGGCATGGGCTTCACCGCGGCGCAGTCTTTCTTCCGCATCGAGCTGCCGCTGGCATTCCCGGTGATAATGGCGGGGGTGCGCAACGCCGCGATTTCGCTGGTGGGCATCGCGGCGGTGGCTTCCATCATCGGCGCGGGCGCATTGGGGGATTTTATCCTGCTGGGCGTCAACTCAACTTCCATTGACCAAATCTTGCTGGGCGCGATACCGGCGGTGCTGCTGGCGGTCATCCTGGACGCGGCTTTGAAGCTGCTGGAAAGCCTGATGACCTCGCCCGGCATCCGCCAGGCATGAGGGCGCGGCAAGTAAACAGCGGGGAAAGGCAGCAAGCGCGTGATCGAGTTCAAAGAGGTCATCAAAGAATACCCCAACGGCTTTCGCGCGGTGGATGGCTTGACGCTGACGGCGCGGCATGGCGAGATTTGTGTGCTTATCGGTCCCTCCGGCTGCGGCAAAACCACCGCGCTGCGCATGGTCAACCGGCTGATTGATGTTACCCGCGGCGAGATTTTGATAGATGGGCAGCCCAATGACGAGTTTGAGCCCGAAGTCCTGCGGCGGCAAATCGGCTATGCCATCCAGCAGATTGGCTTGCTGCCGCACATGACCATCCGCGACAATGTCGCGATTGTGCCGCGCCTGCTGGATTGGGACGAGAGCCGCATCCGCCAGCGGGTGGACCTGCTGCTGGATATGGTCGGCATCGACCCCAGCATTCACGGCGATAAATACCCGCGGCAGCTATCCGGCGGGCAGCAGCAGCGCGTGGGCGTGGCGCGGGCTTTGGGCGCGGACCCGCCAATCATGCTGATGGATGAGCCTTTTGGCGCGGTCGACCCCATCACCCGAGCGATTTTGCAAGAAGAATTCCTGCAGATTCAACAAGAAGTCGGCAAGACCATCCTCTTTGTAACCCACGATATTGACGAAGCGATTTATATGGGCGACCGCATCGCCCTGCTGCGCGCCGGGCGCCTGGTGCAATATGACAGCCCGGACGACCTGCTGGCAATGCCGCGGGACGACTTTGCCCGCGAATTTGTCGGCGCGGACCGCTCGCTGAAGCGGCTGCATCTCATCTCAGTCAAAGATTCGATGATGCAGTCCGTGCCCTGCTGCGAGCATGACGCCACGCTGGAAGAAGCGCGGGCTTGCCTGGAGCGGCACCATAGCGAAAGCGCTTTTGTCGTCGATGCTGACGGCATCCTGCTGGGCTGGGTGGAAAAAGCGGCATTGGAAGCGAGCCAGTCGCTATCAGCAGCGATGCAGCGCGCGCCCGCCGCCAGCATCGCCGTGCCCGAAGATGCCACCGCCCGCGAGGCTTTGAGCGTGCTGCTCTCGCATTCTTTTGATGTAACCCCGGTGATTGACGCCGATGGCGTCTTAACCGGCGGCGTCAGCATCCAGCGCCTGCAAGATTTGGTCGAAGTCCCCGGCATTCACGCGGCGGGGCGGGATGGCCGCCCATGAAAGACACAAAAGCCAAAAGCGCCGAGAATGGTGCCGGGCGGCATTTGCCGTTCGCCGCGCTGATCTGGCTGCTGGTAACAGCGGCGCTCGTCGTCATCGGCAGCCAGACGGTAACCCTGCAGGACCGCGAGAAATTCGTCGGCGATTTTGACTTCACGGTCGAAAAAGTCGAGGGCGAAAACCGCCTGATTCTCCACCTGACGGCGGGCACTTTTGAATACGGCGTCACGCCTGAGGTGATCCTGCCCGTGCCCAGCGGGCGCTACCGCCGCGGGGACGCTGACGCGCCACAAGTGGCGCTTGCCCTCTTTGACGCGCTGGACAGCATCAGTGAAGTTACGCTGGAGCCACAGACGATTACTGCGCGCTACGAAGATGCCGCCGCCGATGCCGAGCGGGTTCGCAGCCGCTTGCGGCGTCCGTTTAACAATGCTGTCGCCAATGACCGCGGCAGCATCACGGCGGAAGCGGCGGGCGAGACCATCATCTTCCAAACCAGCGATGAGCGCTTCCTCTACGCGCAGTATCAGCCGGCGCTGGTGCCAACTGTCGAAGAGTATGACAGCCGCGCCGCCGCCGAGGCGGGCTCGCCCTTGGCGCGCTACATCGTCAGCGAATCGCGGGCGGCGCAAACTTTGCGTTTGGAGCCGGCGCGGCTGCTCATCGGCTATGCCGAGGGCACGGCGCTGGAGCCTTTCGCCCGCACGATGCGCGAGATTCTCAACGATTTTCACCCGCGGGCGTCGCTCGCGCCCAATCTCTGGCTGCTGACGGCGCAGTTGGAAATCATCCCGCCGCTGCTGGCGATCGGGGTGGAGCCGCTGCAAACGGGCTTGCCGCTTTTCCTGTTCACGCTGCTGATGGTGCTGGTGGAAGGCGGCATTTTTTTGCTGGCGTCTGATGGCAAAAAACACCTGCTGATACTACTGACGCATATCGCCTCGGTATTTCTGCTCTTCTGGTCCATCTTCGGGCACGAGCCGCTGTGGGACGCGATCTTGCATGCCATCTTCCCCACCAGCGCCCAGCTGGCGCACCCGCAAGGCACGGTGATTGACTTCACGGCGCAGCATTTGGAGCTGGTCTTGACCTCGTCGCTGTATATCATCTCGTTCGGCTTGTTCCTGGGCATCATGGTAACGCGGGAGAATTTCCGAGAATTCCTGCCATTGGTCAACAACCTGGTCAACAGCGGGCAGACAGTGCCGACGCTGGCGATTGTCGCGATAATGGCGCCCATCATCGGCTTGGGCTTTATGCCGGCGCTGGTGGCTTTGATAGCTTATGGCTTGCTGCCGGTGGTGCGCAATACCATCGCCGGCATCGAATCCGTCAGCGTCTCGATAGTGGATTCGGCGCGCGGCATGGGCATGACATCGCGGCAGATTCTGCTGCGCACCGAGCTGCCGATAGCCAGCCGCATCATCATGGCGGGCATCCGCACCAGCATGGTGATCAATATCGGCACCGCGACCCTGGGCGCATTTGTCGGCTCGGGCGGCTTGGGCATCCCGATCGCCAGCGGCTTATCAATGACGGTGGACGCCTTCATCCTGCTGGGCGCGATCCCGGCGGCGCTGCTGGCGATATTGGCGGACTATGTGCTGGGACAGTTGGAAGTGGCGCTGACGCCGCGCGGCTTGCTGATAGAAACCTAGCCCAGCAGCGCCTTCAGGTGGTCCGCCAGCCGCAGCGACAAGGCGACAATGGTCAGGGTCGGGTTGGCATAACCGCCGGTGGGGAATATCGCCGAGCCGGCAATGTAGAGATTCTCGACAGTGTGCAGGCGCGCGTTGCTATCCACGATGCCATCCGCCGCGCTTGCCGACATGCGCAGCGCGCCCATGTGATGGTCACCAGTTTCCAAAGCGCCCGCCGCCGGCGGGAAGGTCCAGCGCCGCGCGCCGCCGCTGACATCGGTAATCATCTCTTGCCGCGCGCCGCCCTGCCGCCGCAGGTAATTTAAGGTCAGCTCGAGGGCGCGGGCGGCGCTGCGTTTATCAACATCGTTGAGCCGCCAATCCACATGAGCGACCGGCTGCCCGAATATCGGGTCCCGCCGCTCGCGGTCAAGCGTGATGCGGCTGGAGTCGTCCGGCAGCTGCTCCCAATTGAGATTGACGATAGCGGATTTGCCATCAGCGCCGAAATAGAGAATCACGCGGAAATTGCCGATAACCTCTTGCAGCAAGGTCTCCTGCCGCGGTGCCAGCACGCCCCAGGCGTTAAACATCAGATACTCATAGACCAGCTCCGGGTTGACCAGCGGCGTGACCATATGCTCATACGCGCCGCCCGCAGCCGCCGGCGGCTTGAGGCGGATTTGCTGCTCGCGGAAGAAATTGCGGATATCGCTGGCGACCGGCCGCTCGAAGCGCACGCGGGCGGCATTTGTCAGCAGCGGGTGCAGCATGAAGCCGCGCCCGAGCTGGTCACGCCGATTATTGCCCAAAGCGCCCGAAAGCTGCAGCAGGCGCGCATTTTCGATGCCGCCGCAAGCCAGGGTATAGGCGCGGGCGCGCACAGCGAAGGGCTTGCCCGCTGCCCCATCAATGATGCTGGAGCAATTGAGCTGCCGCACCTGGCGCTGATTTTCAGCCGCCGCAATCGTCAGCAAATGGGCGTTGAACAGCACCGTGATATTCGCCGAGTTTTTGAGCGCATCACGGAATTGCACCTGGAAATCGTGCAGATTGGCATCGTATTGCGCGCGCATGATAGCGCCTTGCAGCTTGTCTCCCGGCTGCGGCGGGAAGGGGCGGGCATAAAGCACGCGCTGCCAAAAATCCATATCGTCATAATTAAAAGGACCGAAGCGCCCAAAAGCATGGGCAGCGCGATACCAGGGGCGCAGCTCTTCCAAGCCGAAGAGCCAACCGGCAGCGCGATAGCCGGGGCGCGGCATAAAATCGGCGGGGTCGAGCGGGCGCGCCCAAAAGCCGAAGTGATTGGTGGTGCCGCCATACATATTCAGTCGCGAGCGCTGCAGGAAGTCGGGGTCAACTTGGGTGAGGAAATCGCCAGTCGTCCCGCCATACAGCGCTTGCCGCGCCGGGTCAGGGCGGGAGCGCTCGCCCGGGCTGCCGCTGACCAGCAGCAAAACGGAGAGCGCGCTACCCGCCAGGCGCTGCGCCATGGCGATGCCGGCAGCGCCAGCGCCGACAATGCAGAGGTCGAAGCCGCTCAAGACCGCGCCCGCGGGCAGTTGCTCTGCGTGAAGGTACATCGGCACTCCTCCTGTTCGGAATGCTTGCAAGTATTAGTATACAGGGCAATCGCTTAAAATTATTCTTCACCACAAAGACACAAAGGACACAAAGATAATCCTATAAATCCGCAGAAAAGGACTCGATGTAGGGGCGTTTCGCTGAAACGCCCTGCCAGTCGTCATGGAAACGTGGGCGTCTCGGCGTACGCTGTTGAAATACTCGTTTCCCCCCACCTTAAATCCATGCGCCATAGAAATGGCGAATCGGGGGATAGGGGTGTTTTTCAACAGCAACCGGCGGAACGCCCCTACTGTTGGGATGCGGCGCGCGCCAGGTATGCCGCGCCCAGCAGCGGCGCAGCCTCCCCCAGGGTGGAGGCGCGCACCCGCACCCGCGCCGAGACCGCTCGGAAAGAATACTGCTTCACCGACGCCAGCGCCGCCGGCAGCAGCATATCCGCCGCTTGGGCGACGCCGCCGCCGATGACAAAAAGCTCGATATTTACTGTCATCGCCAGCGACGCGATGGCGATGCCGAGGGCGCGCCCCGCCCCCCGCATCACGCGCAGCGCCGCTGGCTCGCCGGCGCGGGCGCGCCCCGCCACCTCGCCACCGCTGATGGCAGCGCCGCTGGCTTCCGCATAGCGCCGTGACAGCGCGGGACCGCTGACAAAGGTCTCCAGGCAGCCGCGGGAGCCGCAGTGGCAGCGCGCCCCATCAGGGTCGACCGTCATGTGCCCCGCTTCGCCGGCGCTGTTGCCCTCGCCATACAGCAGCGCGCCTTCATAAATAATGGCGGCGCCAACGCCCGTGCCCAGCACGATATAAATCATGCTCTTGCGCCCGCGCCCGGCACCATAATGGAACTCGCCCAATGCGGCGACTTTGGCATCGTGATCAAGCGCCACCGGCAGCGCCAGGCGCTCGCTCAAAACGCGGCGGAATGGTGTATTTGAGATGCCCGGCAAGTTCACCAAAGTGAGCAGGTCGCCGCTGATGTGATCGACAGGTCCAGGCGCGCCGATGCCCACAGCGTCAATGCGCCCGCCTGGCGGCAGCGCCGCGCTTACTGCCTCGATTTCGCTGGCGATGCGCCCAATGACGCTGGCTAAGCCAGCATCGGCGCGGGTTTCGATGCGGCGGCGGGCGATAATCTCGTCCCGCGGGCTGATTAAGCCGAGAGCGATTTTGCTGCCGCCGAGGTCGATGCCGATGACATGGCTCATGCTTGCCACTCCGCCCGCAGGCTGGGTTTGCCCTGCAGATAATCCGCCACGCGCAGCGCCTGGGCGCAGATGGTCAGCGCCGGGTTCATGGCGGTGGAGGACGGGAAAAAAGACGCATCAACAACATAGAGATTGTCGATGTCATGCGCGCGGCAGAAGGGGTCAAGCACCGAGGTGGCGGCGTCTTCGCCGAAGCGGGCGGTGCCGCATTGATGGGAGTTGGTCTCGATGCCCAGGGTTTCGGTGAATACCAGCGGATAGCCGGCGGCGCGCATCATAGCGCGGGCGCGGCGCAGCAGCTGGCGGTGCGCGGCGCGATTGTTGGGCGTCCACTGCACGCGGATGCTGCCATCCGCCCCGAGCAGGACGCGATTTTCCGGGTCGGGCAGGTCTTCGCTCATCACCCACCAATCGACGCTGCGCCGCGCCATCGCCGCCAGCAGCGGCGGCGGCAAATAAGGCTTGGCGGCGGAGAGCATGCCCGCCTGCAGCTTGCCCAGCGCCTGGATATTGCCCATAGGATAGGGAAAATCCGCATCGCCGAAATAATAATCGTTGATTGCCACCGTCTTTTGAAAGACTGTCGGGTTGATTTTCAAAGGCGCGACCGCGGTCAAGGCGCTGTTGTTGTGCATCATATAATTGCGCCCCAACATGCCCGAGCCATTCGCCAGCCCCTCGGGATGCTGGCTGTTGGCGGAGCGCAGCAGCAGCGCCGCCGAGTTGACAGCGCCGCACGCCACCACAAAGCGGTCGCCGCTGATGCGGTGGATTTCGCCGCCGCGCTCGACTTCAACCGCCGTGACCCGTTTGCCGCTGCCATCGGTCAAGAGGCGGCGGGCGCGCGTATGTGTCAACAGCTCGACGCTGTCATGCTGCAGGGCGGGGCGGACGCAGCGGACTTCGGCATCGCCTTTTGCATGCAATTTGCAGGGGAAACCATCACAGGTGGCGCAGCGGATGCAGCGCCCGCCAGGGCGGCGGTCGACAGCCATCGGCAGCGGATAAGGGCGCAGGCTCTGGGCGCTTAAGCGCTGGCAGAGCTCGGCGATGGCGCTCTCGTGCGGCAGCGCCGGGAAGGGATACGGGCGGGAGCGCGGCGGCTCGCTGGGGTCAGCGCCGGCGCTGCCATGCACAAAAAAGAGTTCTTCCGCCAGGCAATAATAGGGCTCGAGCTCTTCGTAGCTCAGGGGCCAGGCAGGCGAGAGCCCGCCTTCATGCTCCAGCGCCGCGAAATCCTGGCGGCGGAAGCGCGGCAGGGCGGCACCATAGACTTTGGTATTGCCGCCGACAAAATAATGCACGCCAGGCTTGAAGCGCCTGCCATCGCGGGCGTCAATCCAGTATTCGGCGGGTTTGTAGCGGTTTTCGCCAAAGACGGCGGCGACTTGCCAATTCTGCGCTTCCTGCGGCAGGAAGCCGCCGCGTTCCAGCAGCAGAATGCGCGCGCCACTCTCGCGCAGGGCATAGGCGAGCGTGCCGCCGCCCATGCCCGTGCCGATGATGACGAAGTCGAAAACAGCCGCCACGCGGGCAGCCCCCTACTCCACTTGAGCCAATAAAAATCGCATCACCAGGATGCTGGCAGCCTGGTGATGATGTAGAGAAGCAAGGGCGCGATACCGGCGGACAAGGCGATGCCAGCGCCAACCCGCCACATCAGACATTGTCGGGACTGTGTCAGCGAGTTTATCTCTTTGATAGCCATCGAGCCCCGTTTTTCTCGATATTTCTGCGCTTCACCTATAGCGCGACTATAGCATCATCCCGGCGTGAATCCAATGTATCCGACCGGGGGGCAGAGCAATCGCGCCAGAAGCATAAACATCAAAAGCGTCGCATAAATCAAGCAAAATGTAGTAGTGAACCTTGGATCGTCCACGCAAATCAACAGAATCTTGCGGGACTTTCGGCGAAACGCCCCTGCCGTCGGGATGAAGCGCGATTGCTCCGCCCCAAACTCAGCCTTTATCCCCAGCGGCGATGCCGCTATCATAGAATGCCCGCTCCCCAACTGAAGAGATAACAGGAGAATGCCACGCCAGCCGTCGCCCTTATGGCAAAAATCGCATTAGACAGTCCCCTACCCAAAAGGAGCGCGCCCCGAAGCTCCTTGCTGCGCAGTTTCACTTTCCTCAAGAAATACCGACATCTTGCCGTCAGCGTTTACCTGCTGGCGCTGCTGACCAACGGGCTGGCGGTGCTCATCCCGCAGACCATCCGCTGGGTTGTCGACGCTGGCATCGTCCAGCGCGATACACAAATTCTCATCAACTCGCTGCTGATTTTGCTGCTGCTGAGCGCCATCAAAGCGCCGATAGACTTCCTGCTGGGGCGCTGGACCGAAGTCGCTTCCCAAGGCGTCGCCTACGATATCCGCAACGCCATCTACAGCAAGCTGAGCTCGCTTTCTTTTTCTTACCACGATCAAGCGCAGACCGGGCAATTGCTCGCCCGCTCCATCTCGGATGTGGAGCGCATCCGCTTCCTCACCGGGCGGGCGATCCTGCGCCTCTTCCAACATTCCAGCCTGATGCTGCTGACCTTCCTGGCGCTGGCGCTGATGAACGCCCGCCTCGCCCTGCTGGCTATGCTGCTGATGCCGCTGATGGGCTATGTCGCCTTTCGCTTCGGGCGCATCTTCCGCCCGCTTTCGCTGGATTTGCAGCATCAACTGGCGGAGATGACCACGGTGCTGGAGCAGAACCTGCGCGGCGCGAAAATTGTGAAAGCTTTCGCCCAGGAAGAGGCGGAAATCGAGCGCTTCTCCGCCCAGAACCGCGCCTGGTTCGGCTTGGCGCAGAAGCAGGTCGCGGCGCAGACGCGGCACATCCCGCTGCTGGATTTTATCGCCAGCCTGAGCACAGTCATCATCCTCTGGCTGGGCGGGCGCTTTGTCATCGAAAACAGCTTGACCATCGGCGAATTGGTCGCCTTCACCACCTACCTCGGGCAGTTGGTGGCGCCGGTGCGGCGGCTGGGCATCATCATCCCGGCGGTGGCGATGGCATCCGCCGCGGGCGAGCGCGTCTATACCATCCTCGATGCCCAATCCGAAGTGACAGACGCGCCTGGCGCGCGCCCGCTGCCGCCGATACAAGGGCGCGTCCGCTTTGAAAATGTGAGCTTCTCGTATTTCAACCAGCGGCAAGTGCTGAGAAAGCTCAGCTTTAACGCCGAGCCGGGCGAGGTGGTCGCCCTGCTGGGCGCGACTGGCTCCGGCAAATCGACCATCATCAATTTGATACCGCGCTTCTACGATGTCAGCGGCGGCAAAATCACTGTCGATGGCTGCGATATCCGCGAAGCGACGCTCAATTCCCTGCGTGACCAAATCGGCATCGTGCTGCAAGAGACGGTGCTCTTCGCCGCCAGCATCCGCGAAAATATCGCCTTTGGCTTAAGCAATGTCAGCGAGGCGCAGATCATCGAAGCGGCACGAGCGGCGCAGGCGCATGACTTCATCACGGCGATGCCGCAGGGCTATGACACCGAAGTGGGCGAGCGCGGCTTGACGCTCTCCGGCGGGCAGAAACAGCGCATCGCCATCGCCCGCGCCCTGTTAAAAGACCCGCGCGTCCTGCTGCTGGATGACGCCACCTCCAGCGTCGATACCGAAACCGAGCGCCTGATTCAACTGGCGCTGGAGCGGCTGATGGTGGGGCGGACTTCGTTCATCATCGCCCAGCGGCTGAGCACGGTGCGCATGGCGGACAAGGTGCTGGTGCTGCAGGGCGGGCGCATCGCCGCCGCTGGCACGCACGAAGAGCTGCTGCGGACATCAGGCTTGTACGCCGAAATCTATTATCGCAACCTGCGGGAGTGAAGACGATTATGGGCTTTTCGATAGGCACGGCGGGTTTATCCCGCGGCGGACCGCGCGGCACGCTGGAAGGCTATGCCGAAAAGGTCGAGGGGCGCGCCTTCAACCTGCGCGTGCTTTGGTATCTGCTGGCATTCGTCCGCCCCTATGCCCTGCGCATGGCGGGCGCTTTCCTCGCGATGCTGGCGGTAACCGCTTTGACGCTGCTGACGCCTTTTCTCGTCAAAGAGGCGATTGACGGTCCCATCGCCGCGGGCGATATCAACGCGCTTAACGAGCTTGCGCTGCTGCTTCTGCTCGCCTTCAGCGGCTTGTACCTGGCGTCGATGGCGCAGCGCTACCTGCTCAGCTGGGTGGGGCAGAAAGTGCTCTCCGATTTGCGCAATGCGCTCTTCCGCCATTTGCAGGATTTGCCGCTGTCCTATCACGACAATCACATCATCGGCGTTACCATCTCCCGCGTCATCAGCGATGTTGAGGTCATCAACCAATTGCTCTCCCAGGGCTTGATCGCCCTGCTGGGCGATACGCTGTTGCTGGGCGGCATCATCCTGGTGATGCTCTCGCTCAACGCGCAGCTGGCGCTGGTTACCTTCTCGATTATCCCCATCATCGTGCTGGTAACGATGCTTTTCGCCCGCCGCGCCAAACGCGCTTTCCGCAACAGCCGCGCCCGCAACGCGCACATGATTGGCGATTTGGCGGAGAATCTCAGCGGCATCCGCGTGATTCAAGCCTTCGCCAACGAAGACAGCAGCTCGGAAAAATTTGACGAAGTCAACCAGGGCAATCGCGATGCCCATATCAAAGCGATGTCGCTGTCTTTTGTTTTCCTGCCAACTGTAGAATTGCTGAGCATGGTGGCGACTGGCATTGTGCTGCTTTTCGGCGGCATCAGCGTGGCGCAAGGCAGCTTGACCCTGGGCACGGTCATCGCCTTCCTCGCTTATGTCAATCGCTTCTTTTTGCCGGTGCAAGAGCTCAGCCAGCTCTACGCCACCATGCAGACGACGATGGCGGGCGGCGAGCGCGTCATCAACCTGCTGAATACCGAGCCGGCGGTGCAAGACCGCGCGGACGCGGGCGACATGCCGCCGATTGCCGGGCGCATCGAATTCCGCGATGTCAGCTTCGGCTATCGTGAGGGGCTGCCCGTGCTGCGCGGCATCAACCTGGATATCGCGGCGGGCACTTTGGTGGCGCTTGTTGGTCCCACCGGCGCTGGAAAAACCTCGCTCGCCAACCTCATCGCGCGTTTTTATGATGTCAGCGAGGGCGCGCTGCTGATAGACGGCATCGACCTGCGCGCGGTGCGGCAGCGCTCGCTGCGGCGGCAGATGGCGCTGGTCTCGCAAGATCCCTTCATTTTCGCCGGCAGCATCGCCGACAATATCCGCTTCGGCAAGCCCGATGCCAGCATGGCGGAAGTCGAAGCGGCGGGAAAATTGGCGAATGTGCATGCATTCACGCGGGATTTGCCGCATGGCTACGCCACCGAAATCTTTGAAGATGGCGCCAATCTCTCGGTCGGGCAGCGGCAGCTGATTTCCATCGCGCGCGCCCTCCTGGCGGACCCGCGCATCCTCATCATGGACGAAGCGACATCCAGCGTTGATATGGTAACCGAAGCCTTGATTCAAGACGCGCTCAACAAACTGCTCTCCAAGCGCAGCGCCATCGTCATCGCCCATAGGCTGAGCACCATCGCCAGCGCCGATGTCATCTGCGTGGTCGCGGACGGGCGCATCCGCGAGCGCGGCAGCCATACGCAATTGCTGGCGCGGCGCGGGCTGTATCACGAACTCTACGAGCGGCAATTCGTCGAGATGGCGGGTTAGCGCTCCCGCCGTTTACAGCCAATTGTATTTACAATTACTTTGCCCTATAATGGCGCTGCGGCTTGCCCGCGGGCAGGCGCAACCATGTCCATCTCAGCAGATAGGGAAACCCTCATGCTACGAAAAAAAGCTTTTTTCATCATTCTCGCGCTGGCGCTATTCGTCTTGCCGACGCTGGCGCTGATGGCGCAAGACATGACCGAAGTGCGCATCTCCTGGTGGGGCTCACAGAACCGCCACGACCGCACCATCGCCGCGATTGAACTCTACGAAGAGCTCAACCACGATATTGACATCGTCTACGAATTCCAGGGCTGGGGCGACCACTGGACCAAGCTCTCCACCCAGGCGGCGGGCGGCGAATTGCCCGATATCATGCAGCATGACTATGCCCGCATCGAAGAGTGGGTCGCCAATGGCTTGCTGATGCCGCTGGACGGCTACATCGAAAGCGGCGCCATCGACACCATGAGCATCGCCGATTCTTCCCTGGCAGGCGGCATGGTGGACGGCCAGATGTATGGCATCAACCTCGGCAACAACTCCGAAGTCTTCACCCTGGATACGGACGCCTTCGCCGAAGCTGGCATCGAGCTGCCGCCCTTGGATTGGACCTGGACCCAATTTGAAGAAATCGCCAACCAAATTCACGACAGCCTGGGCATCCATGGCATCGGCGTTTTGACCAGCGACCAATTGTGGAAATCCCAATACATGGGCTGCTGCGACCAATGGTCTTATGCCGCTGATGGCATGTCCCTCGGTTATGAAGACGACCAGCCGCTGATTGACTACTACTCGATGCTGCTGCGCCTGCAAGAGAGCGGCGGCATGCAAAGCTATGAAGATTCGGTCGCCCGTGGCGATCAAGGCGTCGAAGCCCAGCTCATCGTCAGCCAGGAAGCGGCGATGGCATACCACTGGAGCAACCAAATCGTGGCGGTATGGAATGCCTCGGGCGCCGAGCGCAACTTCGTCATGTACCCCATCCCGCGTCCCGAAGGCGGTCAATCCCAGAATTACATCAAACCGTCGATGTTCTTCTCGATTACATCCCAGGCGGAGCAGCCCGATGCCGCCGCCGCGTTCATCGACTGGTTCGTCAACTCGGTGGAAGCCAACGAAATCTTGGAAGCCGAGCGCGGCGTGCCGATTTCTTCAGTCGTGCGGGATGCGCTGCTGCCCAACCTCGGCGCGGCGCAGGCGGAAATGTTTAACTACCTGGGCGTCATCGAGATGGACAACAGCCCCATCCGCCCGGCGGACCCCGCCGCCCATGCCGATGTTGTCAACAACATCTTCGTCCCCGAATTTGTGGAGCCGGTCATGTATGGCATGATCTCGCCGGAAGACGCGGCTTCCTACCTGCGGGAAGAAGCCAACCGCATCCTGGCGGCGCAATAATCGCGCGCATCTGACAGGGCAGGGGGCAGCCTCAGCGCCGCCCCCCGCCCTCCCGCTGCAGGCAGAAGTGAGACAAAAACCCGATGGCAGCCGCCACCCTCAACAAAGCCAAGCGCCGCAAAAAATCCAACTTCGGGCAGGATAACCTGGTCGGCTACCTGTTTATTGGTCCCTGGCTCGCCGCGTTTTTGCTCTTCACTTTCATCCCGATTTCGGTTTCGCTGCTGCTGTCCTTCACCGATTACAATGTGCTCGCCAACAGCGGCGAGTTCATCGGCTTGGACAATTTCCAGCGCATGTTCTTCGAAGACCGGCGCTACTGGCGCTCGGTGAACGCGACGCTGAAATATGTCGTCTTTTCGGTGCCGCTGCGGCTGGTCTTCGCGCTGGGCGTTGCCATGCTGCTCAACAGCTATCGCCGCGGCGTCGGCGTCTATCGCGCCGCCTTTTACGCGCCGTCCATCATCGGCGGCAGCATCGCCGTCGCCGTCATGTGGCGCGAGATTTTTGGCAACGATGGCTTGGTCAATTTCGCGCTGAACCTGCTGGGCATCGACGGTCCCAATTGGCTGGGCAGGCCCGAAACCGCCATCTGGACGCTTATCATCTTGGCGGCTTGGCAATTCGGCTCGCCCATGCTGATATTCCTGGCGGGCTTGAAGAATATCCCCAAGCATCTCTACGAATCAGCGGAGATTGACGGCGCCAACGCCTGGCAGCGTTTCCTGCGCATCACCCTGCCGATGCTGACGCCCATCATCTTCTTCAACTTGATTATGCAGCTCATCTCCGGCTTTATGGTCTTCACGCAGGCTTTCATCGTAACCCAGGGCAAACCACTGGATACCACCCTCTTTTATGCGCTGTATGTCTACCGCCGCGCCTTTGAACAGAACGAGATGGGCTATGCCTCGGCGATGGCATGGGTCATGCTGATGGTCATCGCCCTGTTGACGGCGCTGGTCTTCCGCTCGTCCAGCTATTGGGTGCATTATGAAGCGGGGGACGGCAGCTGATGGCGCAGCGGGGAGCCAATCCGTCAGCGCGCCCGCCCCTGCCCTGGCATCAGCGCAAGCCGCTGCGGGCGCTGGTCTATCACGGCTTTGTTGGCCTCTTCGCCCTGCTGATGCTCTACCCGATACTGTGGCTGGTCGGCAGTTCTTTTAAGCCGCCCGACGAAATCTGGACCAACCAGACAGCGATATTGCCGCAAGAGTTCTATCCGCAGAATTATCCCAACGGCTGGGCGGGTTTCGGCGGCATCAGCTTCACCACCTTTTATCGCAACTCGCTGTTCTATGCCACTGTCGGCACCCTGCTCAGCGTCAGCGCTTCCGCCGTTGTCGCTTATGGCTTCGCGCGGCTGCGCTTCCGCGGGCGGCGCTTTTGGTTCGCCATCATGCTGGTTACTTTGATGCTGCCCACGCAGGTGCAGATTATCCCGCAATACATCGTGTTTAAGCAATTGGGCTGGCTGAATACATTTTACCCGCTTCTGTTGCCGCGCATCGGCGGCTCCGCATTTTTTATCTTCATGATTATCCAGTTCATCCGCAGCATCCCGCGGGACCTGGACGAAGCCGCCATGATTGATGGCGCCAGCAAAATCGGCATCTTCCGCCTCGTCATCCTGCCGCAGCTCACGCCCGCTATCATCACCGCCGCTATCTTCTCCTTCTATTGGACCTGGGACGAATTCCTCGTCCCCTTAATCTACCTTAATAGCCCTGAGCTGTATTTGGTGTCTTTGGCGCTGCGCACCTTCTCGGACCCATCGGGCCAAACCGACTGGGGCGCGATATTTGCGATGTCCGCGCTTTCTTTGCTGCCGGTCTTTGTCATCTTCATCGCCTTCCAGCGCTACCTGGTCGAGGGCATTTCCACCACCGGCTTAAAAGGCTAGCCGCCCCCGCGTGATGCCCGATGAACCGGCTGCAAACTAGCGGATTCTACGCCAGCATCGAGCGCATCAGCGGCTTTTTGCTCGCCAATTTGCTCAGCGCCTGCCTGCTGATGAGCCTGCTGGGCGCGCCCCTGGCGCTTGTGAGCCTCTTCGCCTACATGAACGACTTGGCGTGGGGGCGCTCGCCCGAGTTTTTCGGCGTCTATTTTGGCGCCATGCGCCGCCATTGGCGCGCCGCCCTCGGCTTGGGGCTGCTGGATTGCGCGGGCTTCGCGCTTATCGCCATCAACCTCAGCATCTTCCCGCTGATGCGCTTGCAGGATTACCTGACAATGCTGTCGCTGGCGCTGACGGTCAGCTTTGGCGCGCTCTTGCTGCTGACCAATATCTACGCCTGGGCTTTGCTGCCGCTGCTGGGCTTGCCTTTGCGCGCCACCCTCAAGCTCAGCCTGCTGCTGACATTCAGCCGCCCGCTGCACAGCCTGTTGCTTGCGGTGGCGGCGCTGCTGCCGCTGCTTATCAGCCTGGCGCTGCCCATCGCCTTCCTGCTCATATTTTCGCTGTCGCTCTCCGCCTATATCGCCACGCGCGGTGTTGCCTGGGCGCTGCGCCGGCATTTCCCCCGCGAGCAATTGGCGGAGCTGCTGTCAGAGCCGCGGGCTTAGCGGGGGGATGTTTGTGGCGAGATTTTTGAGGCGAAAAATACACATGCGATTAGACAGCGCCCGCCCGATGTGTTAGATTTGCCGCATGACTTCGACATTACGCTCCAAGCGCTTTGACCTGCTGGCGCAGCGCGATATCAACAAAGAGACCTTCGTCGAGCCCTGGGCGCAGGCGGGTTTGATTGTCGCCGACAGCCCCGCCGACCCTCAGCCCAGCCTGACGCTGCGCGCGGGCGCAGTCATCGAGATGGATGGCTGCCCCCAAGCTGAATTTGACGCCATCGACCGCTTCATCGCCAGCCACGCCCTCGATCTCACGCTGGCGGAAGAGGCGATGGCGCTGCCCTCGGCGCAATACGCGCGCATGCTCGCCGATATCAATGTGCCGCGCGCCGCAATCGCCCGCCTCATCGCCGGCTGCACCCCCGCCAAAGTTTGCGACATCCTGCGCGGCATGAATGTGCTGGAGATGATGATGGCGCTGGCGAAAATGCGCGTGCGCCGCCAGCCCGCCAACCAAGCCCATGTTACCAACTGGCGCGAGCATCCGGCGCTGCTGGCGGCGGACGCGGCGGAAGCGGCGCGGCGCGGCTTCGCCGAAGTCGAGACGACCGTGCGCGTGGCGCGCTTCGCCCCCTTCAACGCCCTCGCTATCCTGGTCGGCACCCAGAGCGGGCGCGGCGGCGTGCTCACCCAATGCTCGGTGGAAGAGGCGCTGGGCTTGCGCCTGGCGATGAAAGGGCTGACCAGCTATGCCGAGACGCTTTCGGTCTATGGCAGCGAGCAATCCTTCGTCGATGGCGATGACAGCCCTTGGTCCAAAGCCTTTCTCGCTTCCGCCTATGCCTCCCGCGGCGTGAAAATCCGCTTCACATCCGGCACTGGCTCCGAAGCGCTGATGGGCGCGGCGGAGGGCAAATCCATGCTCTATCTGGAAGCGCGCTGCCTGCTGGTGGTCAAAGGCGCGGGCAGCCAAGGCGTGCAAAACGGCTCCATCTCCTGCATCGCATTGCCCGAGGCTTTGCCCGGTGGCGTGCGCGCGGTCTTGGCGGAGAACCTGCTGGCGGCGATGCTGGGTCTGGAAGTCGCCGCTGGCAACGACGCGCTCGCCTCCCATTCCAGCATCCGCAAGACCGCCAAGCTCATGCTGCAATTCATCCCCGGCGCGGATTTTATCTTCAGCGGCTACAGCGCCATCCCCAAGCGTGATAACCTCTTCGGCGGCGGCAACTTCGACGCCGAAGATTTTGACGATTACAATGTGCTGCAGCGGGATATGCAAATTGACGGCGGCGTCCGCCCCATCAGCGAAGACGAAGCGCTGCGTTGCCGCCACAAAGCCGCCCGCGCCCTGCAAGCGGTCTATCAAGAGCTGGGGCTGCCGCCCATCAGCGATGCGGAGGTGGAAGCCGCCACCAGCGCCCACAGCAGCGATGATATGCCTGAGCGCGATATCCTGCCTGACCTGGAAGCCGCCGACAAGTTCATGGCGAGCGAGCGGGATTTTGTCGCCGTCATCCGCGCCCTGCAGCAAGCTGATTTCCCCGATGTGGCGGCTAATATCCTTGAGATGGGGCGGCAGCGCATCGCCGCCGATTACCTGCAGCCCGCCGCCATCTTCGATGCCGATTTCTCTGTGCGCAGCGCCATCAACGACGCCAATGACTATGCCGGTCCCGGCAGCGGCTACCGCCTGGAAGGCGAGCGCTGGCGGGAAATCTGCGCCATCCCGCAGGCGCAAGCGCCCGAAGGCTTCATCGAGCCGCACCGGGCGCCGCCGCTTTCGCGCCTGGCGGCGCTGGGACCAGCCGCCAAAGGCAGCGGACGGGAAGTTGTGCTGGCGCTTGGTCCCGCCTTTGGGCGCAGCCTCGGCTTCACCATCGGCGGTTTGGGGCACGAAGATGTGCTGAAAGCGATTTTGAGCGGCATCGCCGCCGAAGGGCTGGCGGCGCGCATCGCGCGCGTCTATCACAGCGCGGACTGCGCCGCCATCGGCTATGTCGCCGCCCGCCTCAGCGGCAGTGGCATCGGCATCGGCTTGCAATCACGCGGCACCGCCGTCATCCATCAGCGGGACCTGGCGCCGCTCAATAACCTTGAGCTTTTCCCGCAATCGCCCAGCCTGACCCTGGAAAATTATCGGCACATCGGCGTCAACGCCGCCCGCTATGCCCGGGGGCGGGCGACCGTGCCCGTCGCGGTCACGATTGATAATGGCGCGCGCCTGCGCCTCATCGTCAAGACGGCGCTGCTGCATCGGCACGAGACCGAGGCGATCGAGCCCGATACACCGCCGCAAGAACTGCGCTTTGATTGGGAGCCGGCATGACAAGCGCTGCCGAAAGCGCCTATCCACTGCGGGAAAGCGCCGACCTGCATGCTCACAGCGGCGCTCCCCTGGGTGATATCACGGCGGCGGCGCTGGCGGCGGGGCAAATCAGCGGTGATGACCTGCGCGTTCATGCCGATACCCTGCGCCAGCAAGCCGCCATCGCCGACGCAAATGGCTACCCGCAGCTGGCGCAAAATCTGCGGCGCGCGGCGGAGCTGACCGATGTGCCCGATGATGAGCTGCTGCGCGTCTATGAAATGCTGCGCCCCCAGCGCGCCAGCTATGACGAGCTGCTGCGGCTGGCGGACTACCTGGAGCGGCAGTATGGCGCGGCGCGCAATGCCGCTTTCATCCGCGATGCCGCCAGCGCCTACCGCGCGCGCAAGCTGCTGCGCCGCTGAAATCTAACCTGTGCCACATTGCAGGCTGATGCGGTTTCGGTATTTCCCCTGCGGGTATATTCTAAACCGTGTGTATATCTTTCGTTCAGAATGGGAGCGTGATAATGCTTGTATCTCTGCGCCATGTAGCCCTATTGCTGCTTTTCTGCTGCGCATCCGTGCCGATGTGGGCGCAAAATTCCGTGAGCGGCGTCTTGGCAAAGCAGGCGGGTGCCTTGGAAGGCTATACATTCATTGCGCCGAACATCAACACCAAGGCTTATGCCATAGACAATCACGGACGGGTGATTCAAGAGTGGGATGTTGGCACGCGCACTCGCGAAATTCATCTGCTGGAAAGCGGCAATGTTGTCATCGTCAAAGCGCCTCGGGAGCCGTTGGATACATCGCTCATCGGCTTGGGCTATCCTCCTGACGGCTCAGTTGCCGAATACACATGGGAAGGCGAATTGCTGTGGGAATACACATTTGACGACCGAAAGAGACGGCATCATCATGGCATCGACATCCTGCCGAATGGCAATATCTTGGCGCTCGTATGGGACTATCATCGCCTTGATGATGCGGCTGCCAGAGGCTTGCGCCCCGATATCATCGCGAGCAGTTTCGAGGAAAGTAACCATTTCCTGCCCGATTCTGTTTTGGAAATCAACCCAGCCAGCGGCGAAACCGTCTGGGAATGGCGAGCATGGGACCATCTTGTGCAGAATACCGACGCCGACATGCCCAACTTCGGCGATCCTTCTGCCCAGCCGCAACGGCTGGACATCAACTATGAGCCATATTTTCTCAAAGGCATCCCGCTGGACTTTAGCGCTGGTCCCGAGGACTGGATGCATTCCAACGCGGTCAATTACAACCCCGCGCTCGACCAAATCGTTATCAGCGTACTGCGCTTCGATGAATTCTGGATCTTTGACCACAGTCACAACACGGAAACTACCGCCGGTCCCGCCGGCGATTTGCTCTATCGCTGGGGCAACCCGTTCGCCTATGGGCAAGGCGACATGGCTGACGACAGAATGCTCCACCAGCAGCACGATGCGCAATGGATTGACGCGGGGCTGCCGGGCGCCGGCAATATCCTGATATACAACAACCGCAACAATGTCCTGCGCGAAGATGAAGTAGCGGACGATGAATACTCGTCAGTCCTCGAAGTGAGGCTGCCGCTGCGTGAAGACGGCAGCTACGATTGGGCTGCCGATGCCGAAGTTGTATGGCAATATGACAAGGGCTTCTATTCCAGAATCATCTCTGGCGTTCAGCGGCTGCCCAATGGCAACACGCTCATCACCGAAGGCACTTCCGGTCGTCTAATCGAAGTTACGGCGGCGGGTGAGGTCGTATGGGAGTTCATCAGCCCCATCAATGAAGAAAACAGGTATCTCTTCCGCGCGCGCAAATACGCGGCGGACCACCCTGGTTTTGTCGGCAAAGAGCTTAGACCAGGTCCTATGCTTGGCGCAAGCTGAACACATACTCGAAAGCGAAGCTGTTATGTCCGAAGCCAATCTTGAAGCGAATATCAATCGCCATTCCCGCCCCTCCGCCCTGCGCATCACCGACATGCGCATCGTCAACCTCAAGGCGCTGCCCTATGATGTAACCCTGCTGCGGCTTGATACCAACCAGGGCATCAGCGGCTATGGCGAAGTGCGCGATGGCGCCAGCCCCACCTATGCGCTGCTGCTCAAATCCCGCCTGATTGGCGAGAACCCTTGCAATATCGACAAAATCTTCCGCAAAATCAAGCAATTCGGCTTCCATGGGCGGCAGGGTGGCGGCGTCTGCGGCATTGAAATGGCGCTCTTTGACCTCGCCGGCAAAGCCTATGGCTTGCCCGCTTATCAGCTTGCTGGCGGCAAGTTCCGCGACAAAGTCCTGATATATGCCGATACCGACACGGTCGCGGACGGGCGCGCCATGGGCGAGCGGCTCAAGCGGCGCATGGAGCAGGGCTTCAAATTCTTGAAGATGGACATCGGCATCGGCTTGCTCAAGGGCGTGCCGGGCGCGGTTTCCGCGCCGCCAGGCGCGCTGGCAAGCCGCGATGTCATGCACCCCTTCACCGGCATCCAACTGACCGACCTCGGCGTCGAGGCGCTGGTGGAGTATACGCGCCAGGTCCGCGAGATTATCGGCTACGAAATCCCGCTGGCTGCCGACCATTTCGGGCATATCAATGTCGAATCCTGCATCCGCCTGGGGCAGGCGCTTGACCGCTTCAGCCTCGCCTGGTACGAAGATATGATTCCCTGGCAATTCACCGACCAGTGGCTGCGCCTCAAACAATCGGTGCTGAGCCCCGTCTGCACCGGCGAGGACATCTACCTCAAAGAGGGCTTTCTGCCGCTGCTGGAAGCGGGAGCCGTCTCGGTAATTCACCCCGATTTGGCGACATCGGGCGGCATCATGGAGACCAAAAAAATCGGCGACCTGGCGCAGGACTACGGCGTGCCGATGGCGATGCACATGGCAGGCTCGCCGATTTCTTTCCTCGCCAATATCCACTGCGCCGCCGCCACCGAAAATTTCTATGTGCTGGAGAACCATTCGGTGGATTTGCCCTGGTGGCAAGACCTCATCGACGGCATCAACAAGCCGCTGGTGGTTGATGGCTATGCCGCCGTGCCCGAGGCGCCCGGCTTGGGCTTCGGCGAGCTTGACGAAGCCGCCATCCGCGAGCGCATGGACGAGCGCCCGGGGCGCGCTGCCGGCTACTTCGCGCCCAGCGACAGTTGGGATGACGAATGGTCCCGCGATCATCTGTGGAGTTAGCGATACCACTTTGTGTCCTTTCTGTCTTTGTGGTAAACCTAGCAACTACAATGCTCGCTATCCGGGAAGCAGCCTATGCGAATCCGCGATATTCACATCACCCCCGTTGCCGTGCCCGACCCGCCCCTGCTCAACGCGGCGGGATTGCACGCGCCCTATGCCCTGCGCCTCATCGTCGAGATTGTCAGCGCGGATGGCATCGCCGGCTGGGGCGAAATCCCCGGCGGCGAAAGCGCCCGCGCCGCCCTGGAGCATACCGCCGAGCGCCTCATCGGCTGTGACCCCTGGCAGCTCAACACCATTGACGCGGTTTTGAGCGCCCTCGCCCAGCCCGATGAACGCGGCGCAAACCCCTGGGACCAGCGCGCCTGGGTGCATGTCAAAAGCGCTATCGAAGTCGCCTGCTACGATTTGATCGGCAAAGCGGTCGAGCGCCCGGTCGCTGATTTGCTGGGCGGCGCCGTGCGGGAACGGGTGCCCTTCGCCGCGTATCTCTTTTTCAAACACGCGGGCGCGGGCGGCGTTCACGGCTTCGGGCGCGATGACAGCGCCAGCGGCTGGGCAGCGGCGCGGCAAGCGCCAGCGCTCGACCCCGCCGGCATCGTCGCCCAGGCAAAAGCCATGGTCGCGCAGTACGGCTTCAAATCCATCAAGCTCAAAGGCGGCGCATTTGAGCCGCAGGTTGAGGTCGCTTCCATCCTGGCGCTGCGGGAGGCATTTGGGAACGATATGCCGCTGCGCCTCGACCCAAACGCCATCTGGCGCGTTGATACCGCCATCGCTGCGGGCAAGCAGTTGGCGGGCGTACTCGAATATTACGAAGACCCCGTGCGCGGGCAAGAGAATATGGCAATTGTGGCGCGGGCGCTGGATACCCCGCTGGCGACCAATATGTGCACCACCAGCTTCGCCGATTTGCCCGGCAGCCTGCGGCAGCAATCGGAGGCGATTATTCTGTCCGACCATCATTTTTGGGGCGGCTTCCGCGCTTCGCTGCAGCTGGCGCGCTTCTGCGCCGTGTTCGGGCGCGGCTTGTCCATGCACTCCAACAGCCACCTCGGCATCTCGCTGGCGGCGATGACGCAGCTTGCCGCTGCCACGCCCAACCTCAATTTTGATTGTGATACCCACTACCCCTGGCAAGACGGGCATGACCTGCTGACGCAGCCGCTGGCATTTGAAGAGGGCGCGATCGCCCTGCCCGCCGCGCCCGGCTTGGGCATCGAAGTTGACCGCGAGAAGCTGGCGCAGCTGCATCAGAAGTATCTGCATTGCGGTTTGAGCGAGCGCGATGACGAAAGCGAAATGCAAAAAATCCAGCCTGGCTGGCGCTTCCAGCCCACCCGCTGGTGAAGGAAGCAGGATGACACTCCCCAACCCGCAGCTGCTGGACGCGCTCAACAGCGTCATCGGCATCCCGTTGATACCCTTCGCCGGGCGCGCTATCGACTTTGCCGGGCATGGCAAAAATATCGACTATCTCATGCGCCGCAACAGCTTGAGCGGCAGCCGCCCGCGGGTGATATCCATCGCCGGCACCAGCCTCGTGCATCATGTCAGCTATGAGGACCAGGTCAAGCTGCTGGATATCGCCGGGCAGCGCATGGCGGGCGCCGGCGTTTTGATGGCGGCGATTGCGCCCAACCCGCTGCCCGCCGCCGCCGCGCTTATCGCGCGTTATGCCGCCCTGGCGCGCCCGCCCGATGTCTATCTCATCATGCCCCTCAGCGGCACTTACGCGCCCGCGGGCTTATACGAAACTTTCATGCGCTTCGCCGAAGAGCAGGCGCAGCGGCATGGCGCCCGCTTCCTCTATTATTATCGCCGCCCGCGCGACCGTGAGCAGGTCATCCGCCTGGCGCGGGAGTCGCCGCATGTCATCGGCGTCAAAATCGGCACCGACGAAGACGATGTGCCGCCCTTTGTCGAGGCGCTGGACGCCAGCAAAATCGTCATCTGGGGCATCGGCGACCGCTCCACCGCCGCGGCTGAGCTGGGCGCGCGGGGGCATACCTCCGGCATCAACATTGTGGTTGCCCGCGCATCCGACGCGATCAACAATGCCCAGCGCCGCCGCGATTATGAAGCGGCGCGCCAGTTGGAAAACGAAATCTCGCCGCTGGAAGACATCCGCTTCATGCGGGAGCGCGCCTACAATTATTCCGCCGTGATGGAAGCGATCAATTGCAGCGCTTTTGACGATGTTGTCGGCGGCAGCGGCGGTCCTTTTAATCCGCCCGTGCCCGCGGCTATCGCCCGCGAAATCGCGCGCATAATGGCGGCGCTGGAGCAGTATCACTAGCCGCGGGCGGGGTTCGAGGCTAGAATTGCGGTGGCTCGAAACCGCGGCAGAAAGGGAAGAGTACATGGTCCTCAAGGAAATTTTGCGCGCTGTTGCTGATTTGGATGGCGAAGAGCGCCAACTGCTGCGCCGCCAGCTCAAGCCGCAGCCGGGAAAGCGCTATGAATTGCCGCCAAAAGACCGGATGCGACAATTGAATGCCGCCCTTGATGCGGTGGGCGAAGACATGAGCCTGTTCCAGCTTGAGCAAATGACAGCGGCGATAACTGAGAAGTAAGGGGTGATCACAGGGCCTTTGCTTCTTATCTTTTTCCAGAGAAATAACTCTGCGTCTTCAGCAGTACAAAAAGAATCTGTACGGGTGAGCCGCTGACTCTCTCGAACCGAGGTGTAGGGGCGGTCCGCCGAGACGCCCTTGTTTCCAAGACTCTTGGGCGTTTCAACGAAACGCCCCTACAGTCGACTTCATAGGCGACCCACCGGGTCACCCCTACCGTGGGATGATTGCGCTGTATCACCCGCAGAGAAGCCGCCACTTTTCGCATGACTTACTTGTACTTACATCTGTGCCTCTGTGGTGAATTCCCTGTTACATGCAAGCCATGGCGATGCAGTCAGCCCAGCCGCACCCGCGGGTTCAGCGCCGCGTAAGCCATATCGGCAAAGAGATTGGCGAAGAGGATGATGGTCACCGTGACCATCACAATCGCCTGCGCCAGCAAGAGGTCGCGGCGCTCGATGGCGGTTATCAGCAAGCCGCCCAGCCCCGGGAAGCCGAAGACAAATTCGATGACCACCAGCCCGCTGATAAGCCAGCTGATGCTGATGGCGATGACGGTGATGGTCGGCAGCAGCGCGTTGCGCAGCACATGCCGCCAGATGACGGCGCGCCAAGGGATGCCCTTCAGCGCGGCGGCGCGCACATATTCGCGCTTCAACTCTTCGATGACGCCAGCGCGCGTCAAGCGGGAGATGTATGCCAGCAGCACCAGGGTGGCGGCGGCGGCGGGCAGCCACAGCGCCGGCAGCATCTCGCCGAAGCTGGCGTTGGCGGGCACTGCCGAGCTGGCGGGGAACCACCAGCCCAGCGCATCCGCCAGTGGACTGCCGCCCCCTGCCAGCGCCACCGTGTTAATCAAGAACAGTCCCGTGACAAATTCTGGCAAGCTGACGACCGAGAGCGTCAGCAGCGAGATGAGAATATCGGGCAGCTTGTTCTCGCTCAAGCCGGCGATGACGCCCAGCGCCAGCGATAGCGGCACAGACAGCAAAAGCGCCACCAACGCCAGCCGCGCGGAATTACGCGCCCGCTCCAGCACCAACTCGCGATTGTGCGCGCCGCGGAAGGCGATGGTCTCGCCCCAATCGCCGCGCAGAAAATCGCCCAGCCAAGCGACATACTGTTGGGGCAGCGGGGCGTTTAATCCCAGCGCCGCGCGGATTTCCGCCACTTGTTCGGCGGTGGCTTCCCGCCCGCCGGCGATGACCCGCGCCGGGTCGCCCGGCAAAACGCGCAGCAGGAAAAATATCATCAGCGAGCTTAAAAGATAGGTGAACAGGAAAAAGACAAAGCGCCGGCGGAGAAATGGCAGCATGCGCTAGCCCCCCGCCGCCGGCGGCGGCAGCGCGCCCTGCGCCGCCGCCAGCTCCGCCAGCGGGATGTGGCAGCGGATTTGCCCCGCCGCCGCTTGACGCCAGGGCGGCGCTTCTTCTTCGCAAATTGCGCCGATTTTGCGCGGGCAGCGCTGATGGAAGCGGCAGCCCCGCGGCTGCTGATGCGCGCGCGGCAGGCTGTCATGCAGCAGGATGCGCGCTGTCTTGCGCGCCGGGTCGGCAATCGGTATCGCGGAGAGCAGCGCCTCGCTGTACGGGTGGTAGGGCGGGCGGAAGAAAGCCTCAGCCGCGCCCACTTCGCAGAGTTTGCCCAGGTACATCACGGCGATGACATCCGCCAGATAGCCGACAACCGCCAAATCGTGCGAGATGAAGAGATAGGCAGCGCCGCGCTCCGCCTGCAAATCCGCCAGCAGGTTCAGCACCGCCGCCTGCACCGAAACATCCAAGGCGGAGACGGGTTCATCGCATAAAACCAGCGCCGGCTCCGAGGCGAAGGCGCGGGCGATGGCGACCCGCTGCTTCTCGCCGCCGCTTAATTCATCCGGGTAGCGGTTTGCATAGTCCGCCCGCAGGTTGACCAGCGCCAGCAGCCGCAAGGTTTCCGCCTCCGCTTCTGCCGGCGAAAGCCCGCGCAGCTTGAGTAAGGGGCGCGCGATCGCCTGCCGCACCGACATGTAGGGGTTCAGCGAATTTTGCGGATTTTGGAAGACCATCTGCAGTTTCCCGAGGATGTCTTGGCGGCGCTGACGGGCGCTGGCACGCGCCTCGATGCCGAGGATTTCCAGCGTGCCGCCGCTGCTTTCCTGCAAGCCGATGATGACCCGCGCCAGCGTGGTTTTGCCGCTACCGCTTTCGCCGACCAAGCCCAATGTCTGCCCGGCGCGCAGCTGCAAGTCGACGCCATCAAGCGCCTGTATCGGCGGCGGCTGGATGCCGCGCAGCGCCTGGCGCAGGCTGCGCGGCACCGGGAAATGCTTCTTTAAGCCGCGGGCGCGCAAAAGCGCGGGCTGCGCTTCGTCCTCCCCACTGGTATAGCCCCCTCCCTCTTTATGAAGGGGGTTTGGGGGAGGAGGCGAGGCTGAGGGCGGCCTCACCTCCCGCCAGCGGTGGCAGCGCACGAGGCTTCCGTCCGCCAGGGTTTCCAGCGGCGGCTTTTCCCGGTGGCAGCGCTCAATCACCAGCGGGCAGCGCTGGGCGAAGGCGCAGCCGCGCGCCCGCAGCCGCAGCGCTGGCGGGTTGCCGCTGATGGCTTGCAGCCGCGCTGATGCCTTGCGCGCGCCCGGCTGGGGCAAGCTATTGAGCAGCCCCAAAGTATAAGGATGCCGCGGGCTCGCGAAAAGCTGCGCCACCGCCGCGTCTTCCATTATCTCGCCGGCGTATAGCACCAGGACGCGCTGGCAGAGCTGCGCCACCAGCCCCAAATTATGCGTGATGAATAGCAAGCCAGTAGCGCGCTGGGCGATGAGACCGCGCAGCAGATCCAGGATGACCGCTTCGGTAGTAACATCAAGCCCCGTAGTCGGCTCATCCATGATGAGCAGCTGCGGGTCGCTGATGAGCGCCATCGCTATCGTAACGCGCTGCTGCATGCCGCCGCTTAGCTCGTGCGGGTAACGCTCGGCGACCCGCTCGGGCGCCGCCAGGTTGACATCGCGGAACATGCGCAGCATCGTAGCGTACGCGGCTTCGCCGCCGCTGCCCTCCGCCGCTTGCAGCGCCTCCAGCACTTGCCGCCCGATTTTGAGTGACGGGTTGAGCGCGGCACCGGCATTTTGCGGCACAAATTTGATGCGCCGCGCCCAAAGCCGCCGCAGCTCCCGCGGGGATTTTGCCAGCAGGTCCTCGCCAGCGAAGCGCAGCCGCGCGCCCGCTTCCAGCCGCCCATTGCCGCCCAGATAGCGCATCAGCGCCAGGGCGGCGGTGGACTTGCCCGAGCCGGATTCGCCCACCAAGCCATAGACCTGCCCCGCGCCCAGCCGCAGGCGGAAGTCACGCAGGGCGGGCAGCCAAGCGCCATCAACGCGGTAGCTGACGGTCAAATCGGCGACATCAAGCAGACTGTCCGCCACCGTCATTCGCCTTTCTGCGCCGCGCGGCGGATGCCGTCCGACATCAAATTGACGGCGATGACAAGCGCGGCGATGGCGAGCGCCGGGAATTCCAGCGCCCAGGGCGTCAGCCGATAATAACCGCCCCGATTTTCGTTGACCATCAGCCCCCAATCGGGCGAGGGCGGGCGCGCGCCAAAGCCGAGGAAACCCAGCGACGCGACCAGAAATATCGCGTAAGAAAAGCGCAAAGAGGCTTCCACCACCAGCGCCGGGATGACCGACGGCAGAATCTCGCGGAAGATGATATAGGCGCGGCTCTCCCCGCGGATTTCCGCCGCCTGCACAAATTCCCGCGTTTTGATGTCCAGCGTGGCGCTGCGGGCGACGCGGGCGACTATCGGGATATACAGCGCCGCGATGACCAGCAGCACGACATTATCCGCCAAGCCCGCCTGCCAGCTGCCAATTTCAAAATCGAGGTTGCGAATGATGCCGACCAGCACCAGCGCCAGCAGCAGCGCCGGTATCGCCAGCAGGGCGTCGATAATGCGCCCGAGCGCCTCATCAAGCCAGCCGCCTTGATAGCCCATAAACATGCCCAGCGCCGAGCCCAGCACGACGCTGATGAGCGTGCCCAAGCCGGCGATGCGGAAGATGCTGCTGGCGCCCAGGATGACGCGGCTGTAGACATCCCGCCCCAGCCTGTCGGTGCCGAAAGGGTGCGCGCCCAGCTGCAGCGCGCCCAGGTCCAGCGTTGGCGGCTGGCGTACAGCATGGCTTTGGTCGTTTGCATTGGGGTGCGGCGCCAGCGCCCCGCCAAAGAGCGCCAGCAGCAGAAAAAAGCCCACCAGCGCCGCGCCAATTGCCGATTGCGGCTGCCGCAGCAGGGCGCGCAGCAGCCGCCAGATTGCGGCAAAAGCTCGGCGGGGCTGGCGGTCGCTCACAGCGCTGCGCACGGGAGGTGGCCGCCGCGCCGCCTAGCCAAGCGTGACGCTGGTGAAGTTGCTGCGCCCGGCGAAGGGATGCAGGGTCAAGCCGCTGACGGCGCTCGCCAGCACCATAAATTGCGCGAAGAAATAAGGCACAATTATGGGACCGTCATCGAGGAAAATCTGCTGAATTTCCGCATAAGCGGCGCTGCGCTCCGCCTGATCGAAGGAAGAACGCGCCAGCTCAATCAAGGCGTCCAGGCGCGGATTGCTGTAGTGGGATTCGTTCCAAGCCGCCTGGGAATGATAGGCGAGGTCGAGATAAAGCTGCGGGATGGGGCGCGCGCCCCAGCCGGTAACGCCCAGGTCCACTTCCAGCCAATCCTCGACCCAATAGCTGTTTTCGTCTTCCAGTTGGATTTCGACGCGGATGCCGGCTTCCTGCCATTGGGCGGCGAGCGCCTGCGCCAAATCGGGCCAAGTGCCGCTGTTAGGCACATGCAGGGTCATATCCAAGCCATCGGGATAGCCCGCTTCCGCCAGTAAAGCGGCGGCGGCAGCGGGGTCACGGGCGGGCACGGCGGCGTCCGCCAGGAAGTATTGCCCAAACGCGGGACCGATAGGCGAATCTTTGCCGACAGCGCCATAACCCAGCTGCACGCGCTCCCAAATCGCCTCGCGGTCAGTCGCCAGTTTGAAGGCTTTGCGCACGCGGGCGTCGGCGCCGGGAGCGCGATCGGCGCGCAAACGGGCGAGGTGATGCCCGCTGGTGGGGATATCCACCGCGTGAAAATTGGCGTCACCGCTGAAGCCGAGGAAGCTGGAATTGTCCAGGCGCATGATGCCATGGGCGCTGCCGCCCTGCACGGCGGCGATGCCCGCTTGCTGGTCGTCAAAATAGACAAATTCCAGGCGCTCGATGCTGGGCGCGCCGCCCCAATAGTCGGCATTGGCGCGCATAATCACGCGGTCGCCGGCGAGAATCTCTTCGACGATAAATGGTCCCGAACCGTTGAGTTCCACGCCGATATTGTCCGCCCCCGCTTTGAGCATGACCAGCTTGTTATCGCTGAGGTTGTAGAGGAAATCCGGGTTGGGCGCGCTCAAGCTGATGGCGATAGCGCCCGCGCCCGCCGCTTCAATCGTCTCGACGCTGCCCAGCAAATCCGCCACCGAGCCGCCCGCGTCCCGCTGCCATTGCAAAGTCCACAGGACATCTTCAACTGTAACCGCGCTGCCGTCATGCCAGGTGGCATCCTCACGAATGTGTAAGGTGTAGGTCAAGCCGTCTTCGCTGTGCTCCCAGGAAGAAGCCAGGCGCGGCACCAGGTTGGCGGCGGCGTCCGTGTCTATCAGATAATCGTAAACCGCGTTCAAAACGGCGATTTCGCTATCGCCAGAGGCGGAGCGCGGGTCGAAGGTGGCGGGCGTCAGCCAAGCCATGCGCAGCGTGCCCGCGCCTTGCGCCTGCGCCCGCCCCGCCAGCGGCGAAAGCGCGACCGTGCCGACCGCCGCGGCGGCGCCAGCGGCGAATATGTTGAGGAATTCCCGGCGCGAAACCGCGCTCGCGGGCGACTTGCCTTGTGTCTTCACGATGAAATGTCCTTTTCCCTTGCCTGGAAGAGTATGACTGAAATGCAATCGCTGATTATGGCAAAGCTCAGGCGCTATGACAAGCCGCATCCCCGGCGGCTCGCCCGTGAAGTCGGCTGCAGGGGCGTTTCGCCGAAACGCCCAGCCATCGTTATATTTCGCGGGCATCTCGCTGATAATGCCCGCTGCCAGCAAACGCGCTAGCGCCCGCTGCAGTTGGCGGTCGCTACCACCCCAATGCCATGCTTAATCAGCGCGAGCTCGTACCAGCGATAGAAACCCGCCCAACGCTCACGCGCGCTGGAGGCGAATCCCGCCGTAACATACTCGCGCCAAATGCGGCTGATGCCGCCGTAGGCATTCCAATGCGCGATGTAAACGGCAATGCCGCCAGCGCCCGCCACCGTGCAGCGCAGGGTCATTGATATATGGTATGGGACGCGCCCGCTGCCATAGAGCGCCTCTATATCGGCAGTGTGCGCCTGGGCGCTCAACGGCAGCAGCGCCGCCACTAGCGCCAGCGCCAATAGAAACTTTCTCATCTTGCTTCCTCCTGTAGCTTTCCTCAAATCTTCGCGATATCTTTGCGAAGAAAATAAGATACAGTCCGCCGCCGCCCATTCCTTACACTGGTTGCTCCCGCCCGCATTCCCATCACGAATGGCAGGGCGTTTCAGCGAGACGCCCCTACGATTTCCCCCTTTGCGCCTTGGTGGCGCATTAGCATGTGTCGGGCTCGGCATACCTCCCTCATCAGAAGCGGCTTTTGACAGCGCCCGCGCAATTGGCTATGCTCTGCCTAGTTTTGTCCGCTTGCTGCCAAACGAGTGACGCGCCTAGCCGATGTTCCTGCCTGCGCTTGATTGCCACTTCCCGCCGGGGGCGATGCCGCGATGCGCGCCGCGCCGGTAATCGCCGCTGTCGGCGCGACGCCCGTCAAAGCCGAGCACGCCGCCAGCTCCAGCCGCGATTTGATGGCGGAAGCGGTGCTGGCTTGCCTCGCCGATGCCGGCCTGGCTGACCTCAGCGCGGTCGAGCAGGGCATCACCAGCTATGAAAGCGACCACTTCAACCTGCAGATGACCCTGGGCGCGGTCTTGCACGACACCATCGGCATGATTCCCAAGCCCAACATGCGCATCGAAGGCGGCGGTGCCACGGGCGCGCTGGCGCTGCGCGCCGCCTGGGCGCAGATTCAAAGCGGCTTGTGCGCTTCCGCCCTTGTCTATGGCGTCGAGAAAAATGGACGCGGGCTCTCCTCACGCAGCGCCAATCAACTCTTTGCCCTGTCGGCGGATGCCGAGTGGGAGATGATGATTGGCGGCACATATACCGGCTTCTACGCGGCGATGATGCGCGCGCACATGGCGGCTTATGGTACGCGCGAAACCGACTTCGCCCATGTCGCCGTGCGCAACCGCCACAACGCCAGCTACAACCCGCTCGCCCAAAAGCCGATGCAAATTACAATTGATGATGTGCTGGGCTCGATGCCCATCGCCGAGCCGTACAAGCTGCTGGATTGCAGCCTGCTCAGCGATGGTGCCGCCTGCATCCTGCTGGCGACTGAAGACTGGGCGCGGGCGCATTGCCCCCGCTTCCGCCAGCGCCCGCCAGTGTATTTTGCCGCCACCGGCTGCGGCAGCGATACGATGCGCCTGGGCGATCGCTATCCGCATATCAGCAACTTCCGCGCCAAGCGGGAAGCGGCGCGCCAAGCCTATGCCATGGCGGGCATCCGCGAGCCGCGGCGCGAAATCGATGTCGCCGAGCTGTATGACAGCTATAGCGGCGTCGAAATCCAGGCGGTGGAAGACCTGGGATTTGTCGCCGAAGGGCAGGGCGGGGCGGCAGTAAGCGCCGGCGCGTTTGACTTATCTGGCGACCTGCCAGTCAACACCAGCGGCGGCTTGATGGGGCGGGGCGCGCCTGTGGGCGCTACCGGCATCTTGCAGGCGATTGAAATCGCCCAGCAGCTCTGGGGCGAAGCTGACCCGCGGCGGCAAGTTGCGGGCGCCCGCCGCGGCTTGACCGATACCCACGCCGGCATCGCCAGCATCAGCGTGGTGAATATCTTTGAACGCGGAGATTGAGCAAACTGCAATGACCCAGCGTGTCAGCAGCCAACTTGAAATCTTCCAGCAGGATGCGGCCGCGCCTGACCCCTGGGCAGCCTTCCGCCAGGTCGAGCGCATCACTGTGGAATTGACGCAGCGCTACAAATACAGCCTGGGCAAGGTGTCGCGCTTTTTCCTGGAGCTGGAGCGCGGGCGTTTCTTCGCTACGACCTGCGGCGGCTGCGGCAAAACTTTTGCGCCGCCGCGCCCGCTCTGCCCGCGCTGCCTGCAGCCAACAAAATGGCGTCAGCTTCCTGGCACGGGCATGGTCGAGACTTGGTCGACGCTGCATTTTTCGCCGGGCAGCAATGCCGATGTACGCGCGCTGACGCCGCCTTATGTGTTCGCCTATGTGCTGCTGGATGGCGCGGACACGCTCTTCCCCCACTTGCTGAAAGCGCCGCCAGCCCAGGCGCGGCGCGGGCTGCCGGTGCAAGTCGCCTACAGCGAAGGCGCGGTATCCCACCCGATTCATCTGATGTATTTTCTGCCCCGAGACCCAAAGGAAGAGCCATGACCGCGCGCCAGCACAAACTCATCAACCAGCCGGCTGCCATCGTCGACGAGATGCTGGCGGGCTTCTGCGCCGCCTACAGCGATATCGTGCGCCTGGACGGGCGGCTGGTACAGCGGGCGCAGCCCAAGGCGGCGGGCAAAGTCGGCTTGGTCATCGGCAATGGCAGCGGGCACGAGCCCGCCATGCTCGGCTGGGTGGGCGAGGGGCTTTTTGATGTTAATATCGCCGGCGAAATCTTTACCGCGCCCGGCCCCGATAGCATCGTTGAGGGCATCCGCGCCGCCGACCGCGGGGCGGGCGTTTTGCTATGCGTCTCGCACCACGCGGGGGACCGGCTGAATGCCGAAATCGCGCTTGAGCTTTGCGCCGCCGAGGGCATCAACAATGTTGATATGGTGCTGCTCTATGACGATATTTCCAGCGCGCCGCCGGGCAGAGAAGCGGAACGGCGCGGCACCGCCGGCTTATTCTTCGTCTGGAAGATGCTGGGCGCATACTGCGAAGGGCAGGTCAGCCTGAGCCAAGCCAAAGCCCTGGCGGAAAAAGCGCGCGACAATACGCGCAGCCTGGCGATGTCGCTCAGCTCCTGCGCCAGCCCGGTAACTGGCGAAGTTATGTTTGAGATTGCCGCTGATGAAATGGAAATCGGCATGGGCTTGCATGGCGAAGTCGGCATGGGCAGGCAGAAATCCCTGCCCGCGGACGCTACAATCGACTTGATGCTGCCGCCGATACTGCAAGATTTGCCCTTCACCGCGGGCGATGAAGTGCTGGTCCTGCTCAACAACAGCGGCAGCCTGACTTTGATGGAGCTCTATATTTTGTACCGCCGCGTCGCCCAGAAGCTGGCGGCAGCCGACATCCGCGTCTACAAAGCCTGGGTGGGCGCCTATGCCACCACGCAGGAAATGGCGGGCTTCGCCCTGTCGCTCTGCCGCGTGGATGCCCAGCTGAAAGCGCTTTGGGACGCCCCCGCCAATGGCGCGGCGATGAAACAGCTGTGAACAGCATCGGCGCGGAAGAGCTGCGCGGCATGCTGATGGCGCTGGCGGCGCGGGTGGCGGAAGAGCGCGCCGCCCTCAACCGGCTGGACGCGGCGCTGGGCGATGGCGACCACGGCAGCAGCATCAGCGCCGCGTTTGCGCTGGCGGCGGCGGATTGCGCCGCGCTGGGTGAAGCCAGCCTGCAGTCCCTCTGGCTGAGGACCGCGAAGATGCTGCTCAATGGCATGGGCGGCGCATCCGGCGCGCTTTTTGGCAGCTTTTTTTTGAGCGGCGCGCGCCAGCTGCAAGGCGTCGAGCGGCTGGAAAAATGCCAAATGGCAGCGCTTTTGCGCGCCGGGCTCGAGGGCGTCATGGCGCGGGGCAAGGCAAAAGTCGGCGACAAAACGATGGTGGACGCGCTGGCGCCGGCGGTCGCGGCATTTGCCGCCGCTGATGACTACAGCCAAGCTTGGCGGCAGGCGGCGCTTGCCGCCCGCGCCGGCGCGGCATCGACGCGGTCGCTCGTGCCGCGCCAGGGCAGAGCCAAATACCTGGGCGAGCGCGCCATCGGCATACAAGACCCCGGCGCGACAACAATCGCGCTGCTCTTTGAAGCGGCGGACACCTGGTGGAGGAACTTGACAGATGAAAAAACATAAGCTGCGCGTGGGTTATATCGGCACTTCGATCGCGTCCTATTACGCCGGCGAATACAATCAGCGCCCGCGCGCCATCGCTGGCTTAAAGCAGCTGGCGCAGGAGCTGGATTTTGAGCTGGTCCCGCTGCATGACGAAGTGATGACGGAAGCGGGCTCCGCGCGAGCCGCCGCTTTCTTCCGCGAGCGGCAGGTGGATTTCCTGCTGCTGCAAACCGCCGCCTGCAGCATGGGCGAGCAGTTGCTGCCGCTGATACAAGCGGCACCGCGCCTGGGCTTGTGGGCGACGCCTGACCCGCATCAAGAAGGTGAAATCAAAATCCATTCTGTCGTTTCGATGAGCCACTTCGCCGCCATCCTCAAGCGCTATCTCAAATACGAAGACATCCCGTTTAAGTGGTTCTATGGTCATGTGGAAACGGTGGACTTCCGCGACCGTTTCGCCGTTACCGTGCGCGCGCTGACCGCCGTAAAACATATAGAAAGCGCCCGCATCGGCTGGATTGGCAACCTCTCCCCCGGCTTCCACGATATGATTTTTGACGAGCGCCGCCTGCGCAGCCGCCTGGGCATCGCCGTGCTGCCGCATGAATTGGGCGAGCTGGTGCGGCGCGCCAAAGGCTATGACCCGCAGCCAGTGCAAGCGGTCGTCAAGGAAATCAAAGGCGCTGCCAGCGAAATCACCGTCAGCGAAGACAGCGCCTTCGACCGCGTTACCCGGCTCTACCTGGCGCTGCGAGATTTGGCGGCGGAGCATGACTATGACGCCCTCGCCATGCAGTGCTGGTCCAACATTCAAAGCTATTACCAGGTCGCGCCCTGCATGGCGTACAGCTGGCTGGGCAGCGAAGATGGCTTGGCAGTCGCCTGCGAGGGCGATGTGCAGGGCGCGGCGAGCATGTACCTGCTTAATGTTTTGACGGGGCGGGAAGGCTCCGCCACATTGCTGGATATGACCGCGCTTGACCCGCAGACCAATGCCATGCTGATGTGGCATTGCGGCGTCTCGCCACGGCATTTCGCCAACGATGCCGGCATCAAATGGGTTGACCATGTTACGCTGGGGCGCAAGGGCGCTGATGGACCTTATGGCGTGGCGGGCGACCAAATCTTCGCCCCGCAGGAGACGACTGTCAGCTACATCGGCGATGATGGCGCCAGCCTGCTGGTCATCCGCGCCGATATCATCGAGCACGAGAAAAAAGGCTTTGATGGCACCCGCGGCTGGTTCGCCCAGTTCGAGCTCAACAAAAAACCGGTCTCGCTGATGGACCTCATCAACACTTTAACCGTGCGCGGGCACGAGCATCACTTCGCTGTCGGGCAAGGCGATGTGACCGACGAACTCATGGAATTCGCCGCCTGGAAGCGCCTGCGCCTCATCGAACATATCCCGCAAGCGCGCTATCTGCAATGGGAGGGGGTTAATGTATAATCGGCGGTGACCGCCCACCGGGGCGTTTGTATGGCACAATCCGTATCCTAAGAAAGGAAAGAAATATCATGTTTGCAAAACGATCACTTCTCGTACTGCTGCTGCTGGCATTGGCGCTGGGCGTTTTTGGCGCGGCGCTGGCGGATGACGACATGATGGACTCGCCGCCCGGCTTCGACAGCTGGGACGCGGTGCTCGCCGCCGCCGATGGCGCGACTGTCAATTGGTATATGTGGGGCGGCTCTGACCGCATCAACGCCTTTGTCGATGAGGTCTATGGCGGACCGCTGGCGGAAGAATTCAACATCACTTTGAACCGCGTGCCGGCGAATACTGTTGATATCGTCAACCAGGTGCTTAGCGAAGCCGAAGCCGGCGTGGAGGGCGATGACGGCACTGTCGACCTCATTTGGATCAATGGCGAGAACTTCTTCACGCTCAAACAAGCCGAATTGCTCTACGGTCCCTGGGCAGAGACTATCCCCAACAGCGTCTATGTAAATTGGGACAACCCCGCCTTGAACCTGGACTTCGGCCGCCCGGTGGATGGCATGGAGAGCCCCTGGTCGGGCGCGCAATTCCACTTCATTTATGATTCCGCCCGCATGGCGGCGGAAGACCTGCCGCGCAGCTATGCCGAGCTGGACGCCTGGATCGCAGCCAACCCCGGCCGCTTCAGCTATATTGCCCCCGGCCCCGGTGCCTTCCAGGGCACGCGCTTTGTCAAGCAGGCGCTCTTTGAAATCAGCGGCGGGCAGGCGCAATGGGTCGGCGAGTTCAATCAAGAACTCTATGACGAACATGCGCCAGCGCTCTGGGATATGCTCAACAGCTGGGAAGAAAACCTGTGGCGCGGCGGCGAGACCTATCCCGCCAACATCGGCGAAATGCACGAGCTTTTTGCCAATGGCGAGATTGACTTCAGCATCACGCAGGCGATTTCTGGCGCGGGCGCGCCCATCGCCGCGGGCACCATCCCGCCCACCAGCCGCGCCTTCGCCTTCGACGACAACATGATTGGCGATTTTAACTATGTCGCCATCCCCTACAACGCGCCCAACAAAGCGGCGGCGCTGGTGCTTGCCGATCTCATCCTGCGCCCTGACAGGCAGGCGCTGCAAGTTGTGCCGGAGAACGGCTTCGGCTTGGCATTTGGCATTGATGTCAGCCGCGTAACCGACGAAGACGATATCGCGGCGCTGGAAGCGGCGGTCAACAGCTTGGGCGAGGCGGCCGCCGACCCCGCCGAGCTGGCGGCGTCTCTGGTCTCTGATATCGCGGCGGAATATCAAGCGCTGATAGAAGCCGATTGGGAAGCGGAAGTTCTGCTCGGCGGCTAGCGCAGTTTTGTATTAGAACTAACCAGCATGCCCGCTCTCAAATGTGAGGGCGGGCATGCCAGCGTCAGCTTTTAGGAAAAACAACAATGACAAGCCTTGGCAAACCGGCGGAAAGCTCCCGCCAATCCCTCATCGATTCGCGTTTCATCGAATTCTTGACAAAAAGCTGGTCCTATCTCTTTTTGCTTGGCTTAGTGGTGTTCTTCTCTTTGAGCGGGCAGGGTTTCTTCTCCGTCCGCAATTTCGCCTCAATTTTGACCACAAGCACCCTCATCATGCTGATGTCCATCGGGCAGACCTATGTCGTCATAACCGCCGGCATCGACCTGTCTATCGGCTGGACGGTGGGCTTGTCGTCGGTGACGACCGCCCGCGTCATGCGGGATTTGGCTGCCAGCGGCAACGATGTCGCCTTCGCGATGCTGGCGGGGGTGTTTGCCGGGCTGCTGGTCGCGCTGATACCGGGCTTGGTCAACGGTCTGTTGGTGGCGCGCATCAAAGTGCCGCCGTTCATCGCCACCCTGGGCATGTTTGGCATCGTGCGCGGCGCCGCCTTCCTGCTGACTGACGGGCAGCAGGTGGTGCGCGGCCTCTCGGCGGAATTGCGGGAATCCCTGCGCGCCATCGGCAATGGCAGCCTGCTCTATTACATCCCCGACCAGGGCTTCACCTGGTTTGCGCTGCCGCCGGATTTGCCGCCGCAGCAATTGCGCCTGGTCTCGCAATTGCTGCCCTATCCCGTCATCATCACGGCGCTGGTGGTGGTCGTCTTCGCCTTCATCCTGGCGCGCACCAAGTTCGGCCGCCACACCTATGTCATCGGCGGCAGCGAAGAGGCGGCGCGCCGCTCTGGCATTAATGTCGACCGGCATTTGATTCTCATCTATGTCATTTGCGGCTTCACCGCGGGCGTGGCGGGCGTTTTGCACCTGTTCCGCTTCACGGCGGGCGCGCCGCAAGCGGGGGAGGCGGCGCTGCTGTCTTCAGTGGCGGCGGTGGTCATCGGCGGCACCAACCTCTTCGGCGGCGAGGGCGATATCATGGGCGCGGTCGTCGGCTCGTTGATTATCGCCGTATTGCAGACGGGTTTGGTCATTCTCAATATCGAGTCCATTTGGCAATTCATCGTGGTGGGCGTCGTCATCATCATCGCCGTGCTGGTCAATCAGCTGCAATCGGCGCTGGAAAGGTTTGGAAGCAATGTCTGACCCCATTTTGAGCGCCGCTGGCATCAGCAAATTCTTCGGCGGCTTGACCGCCGTGGACAATGTTGATTTTGAGATTTACCCGGGCGAAGTGGTCGCCCTGCTGGGCGACAATGGCGCCGGCAAATCCACGCTGATAAAGTGCATCGCCGGCGTCTACCGCCCCGAACAGGGGCGGGTCTTCTTCAAAGGCGAGGACATCACCCATCACACCCCCGCCGATGTGCGCAACCGCGGCATCGAGACTATCTATCAAGACCTGGCGCTGGCGGAGAACCTGGATGTCGGCGCGAATGTCTTCCTGGGCAAAGAAAAAACGCGCCGCCTATTCGGCTTAATTCCCGTAACGGACGACATGCTGATGCGCGAAGAAGCGGCTGGCGTGCTCGACGAGCTGGATATTCATATCCCGTCTTTGAAGCAGAAGCTGGTCAATATGTCCGGCGGGCAGCGCCAGGCGGTCGCCATCGCGCGGGCGATGTATTGGAACGCGCAGTTGGTCATCATGGACGAGCCGACCGCCGCCCTGGGCGTGCCCGAGCAGCGCAAGGTGCTGGCGCTCATCCGCCAGCTGCGCGAGAATGACATCCCCGTCATTCTCATCAGCCACACAATGCACGATGTGATGGCGGTTGCCGACCGCATGGTGGTTATGCGCCGCGGGCGCATTGTCGCCAATATCCCGCGGGCGGAGGCGACCGAAGAACTCATCGTGCGCCATATCGTCGGCAGCGCCGAAAATGGCGAGAACGCGGTGATGGCTTGAGCGGGATCCCGCAAAGCGCTCCGATATTTTTACCACCGAGGACACCGAGAGCACCGAGTTTTTCTCACATATACGCAAAGTATCTCAGTAAGTGCGAGTAAATCATGCGGGAATTGGCAGTTTCTCTATGGGTGATACAGCGCGCTTCATCCCAACGGTAGGGGCGAGCCGGTGGCTCGCCCGTCGTTGCAACAGAGACACAGAGGCACAGAGATTTTCTCATTTTTTCTCGGTGTATCTCGGTGTACTCGGTGGTAAAAATCCTTGTCGAATCTCCACACTTACAGATTCCAATTACTTTGTTGGAATTACTTCTGTGCTCTCTGTGGTTAAAAACTTGTGTACTGTTTGCTGAGGAAACCAGCAGAAAGGACAGCCATGCCCACCACCCTGACGCCGGGGCGCTACCGCGGCTTAAAAGCCAGCAGCCTCGCCGCCGCCGATGTCTTTGGCATTGTCGCCTTTGACCAGCGCGGCAGCTACCGCAAAATGATGCCGCCCGGCAGCAGCTATGCCCAGCTGGCGGCAGTCAAGCAGGAAATCATCGGCGCGCTCTCCCAGCAAGCCAGCGCCATTCTCACTGACCCGGTCTATGGGCTGCGCGCCGCCATGCAAATGAGCGGGAGTGCCGGCTTGCTGCTGGCGCTGGAAAAAAGCGGCTACAGCGGCGATTCCAGCTTCCGCCGCACCGAGCTGCTGCCCGGCTGGACGCCCGAAAAGATCCGCAAAGCTGGCGCCAGCGCCGTCAAGCTGATGGTCTATTACCACCCCGATAGCGGCGACCTGGCGCAAGAGCTGGAAGCCTTCATCCGCGAGCTAACGCGGGAATGCCACCGCTGGGACCTGCCGGTCTTCCTCGAGCCGATGTCGTACAGCCTTGACCCGGCGATCGCAAAAAACAGCGCCGCCTTCGCCGAGGGGCGGGCGGAAGTCCTCATCGAGACCGCGCGCCGCCTCTCGCAAACGGGCGCGGATGTCTTGAAGCTGGAATTCCCGCTGGATATCCAGTTCCAGAGCGACCAGGACGCCTGGCGCGCCGCCTGCAGCCAGCTAAGCGCTGCCAGCGCCGTGCCCTGGGTGCTGCTGAGCGCGGGCGTCGACTTCGCGCAGTTCGCGCCCCAGGCGCAGGTCGCCTGCCAATGCGGCGCCAGCGGCTTCCTCGCCGGGCGCGCCATTTGGAAAGAAGCGGCGGCAATGCCGCCCGCCGCCCGCGCGGACTTCCTGGCGGGCACCGCGCGGGAGCGGCTGCGCCAGCTGCTGGATATCGCCGCGGCTTATGCCCGCCCCTGGAGCGATTTCTACAGCCCGCCCAGCGCCTCGGCAAACTGGTACGAAAGCTACGGCTAGGGGGGCGGCATGGAAATTCGGCGCTTCGGCAACAGCGGCTTGGAAAGCTCCGCCATCGGCTTCGGCACCTGGGAGATGAGCATGCGCCAGTATGGGCATATTGACGCCGCCGAAGCGGCGCGCGCCGTGCATAGCGCCATTGACCACGGCATCACGCTCTTTGATACTTCCGAGACCTATGGTCCCTTCACCTCGGAGGCGCTGCTGGGGGAGGCGCTGGGCAAACGGCGCAAAGAGGTCACGCTGGTTACCAAAGTCGGCTTCACCTTTTGTGATGACCCCGAGCATCCCGGCGCGATGAAAACCGACCAGCGCGATTCTTCCGCCGCCAACATCATCGCCCATGCCGAGGGCTGCCTGCGGCGCTTGAATACGGATACTATCGACTTGCTGCTGCTGCATTGGCACGACCATTCGACGCCGCAGGCGGAGACCATCGGCGCGCTGCAAACGCTGCGGCAGGCGGGCAAAATCCGCCATTATGGCGTCTCCAACTACAACCTGGCGATGCTGCGAGACAGCCAGCGGCACGGGCAGTTGACCGCCAACCAGGTCGGCTTTCACCTCTTTGACCGCCGCGTCCAGGCGGAAGTGCTGCCCTATTGCCGCGCGCAAGGCATCGGCTTCATGGCTTATGGCAGCTTGGCATTTGGGCTGCTGGCGGGCGCTTTTTCGCCGGCGACGCAATTTGTCAGCTGGGATTGGCGCAGCCGCGGCGATGCCTTTGGCTTGCCCCTCTTCCAGCGTGAGCATTTCCTGCGGGCGCTGCGCGTTGTCGAGCGGCTGAAAGCGCTAGCGGGCGATTATGGCAAATCAATGGCGCAGCTGGCGATTGCCTGGCTGCTGGGGCAGGCGGGCTTGACTGTCGCCCTGGTCGGCATGAGGAACGAGCGCGAGCTCAAAGAGAATGTCGCGGCGGCGGATTGGCGCTTGACGGCGGCAGACTATGCCGCCATCGACCGCATCTTCGCCGAAGAAGGCGCGCCCACCTACAAAGGTGCCGCGCTCGCGGTTTGAGGCGCTTCAGCTGGCGGCGGCTGCCAACTTGGCGAAGAAATCACGATAGATGGCATCGCGGTTGATATCCAGCGCCTCGCGCATGATATGCCGCGGGTTGCCCCGCCGCTGCCACTTGCAGTCCGCGCTCAAATAAGGCGCGTCCGTCAAGAAACTCGGCACCCAAGCTGGCTCCAGCAGCCAGGCGATGTTAATCAAATCCCATATAATCCATGTGCGTCCGAAGTGCCCGCTCAAACCCTGGAAGGCATAATGCGGGTTGTGTGTGTACAGCCAATATAAGTATTCGCCGATAGCGCCAGCGTCTTTGACCCAGGCTTCCATCTCCGGCAGCGACAGGCTCAGCTGGGCGCCGACATGGAAACCCGGCAGATAGACCAGCGGCACGCCGCTGTCAAACAGCAGTTGGGAAGACAGGATGTCCTGTTCCATATTAAAGGAGGGCTGCGCGATATCGGTGACGGTTGTGGGGTAGCCCGCCGTCCACAGCACCACAATGTTGTTTATAATCTCCGGTGCCATCAGCAGCGCGGAAGTCACATTGCTGGTCGCGCCGATCGCCAGCACATAGAGCGGCGCGTCCGCCGAGGCGGTCCGCGCGGCGGCGACAAGATGCCGCGCCGCTTCGCTTTCCACCGGCGCGTCATAGCGCTCCAGATAGCGTGGCGAGCCGCGGAAAACGCGCTCGCGGAAGTCCATGCCCAGCTTCTCGCAGACGAGCAGGATTTCCCGATAACTCAGCTCCATGCCCTCCCCCGGCGAGACCATGGTGATGCCCTGCGGGTCGATTTGGGCGCGGTCGCTGATGTCGGTGCCCGCCCGCTCCAGCCTGTCTAATTGCCCGCCATACGCCGCCAGCAGCGCCAATTCCGCCGCGCTCGCCCCGCCGGGATTGGCTTTGGCGCGGGCGGCGGCTTGCAGCTCCCGCCAGCGGCGCTGGAAGGAATAAGGCGCGGCGTAGATGGCTTCGATATCCAGAACATCCTGCGAGAGCAGCGCCCAGGCCAAGGCGAATTGGTCGTCGATTTCGTTGCGGGCATCGGTATCGATGACGCAGCGGACGCGCCCGCGGGGCGGCCTCAACAGGTGCCGATAGTGCGCCGCGCTCAACTTGGGGAAGCGCTGCTGATGCGTCATGCCAAGACCCCTTCCGCCCGCAGCCGCGCGATATCAGCGGGGCTGTAACCCAGCTCCGCCGCGACTTCATCGCTGTGCTCGCCCAGGCGCGGCGGATGCCGGCGGTAGACCAGCGGCGTCTCCGCCAAATGCACAGGCGTCGCCAGCGATTTGACGATGCCCAGCGCCGGATGCTCCAGCTCGATTATCATGCCGCGTTCTTGCAGGTGTGGGTCGCCCAGCGCCTCCGCCACTGTGTTGATGCGCCCGCAGGGCACGCCCGCGGCGCGTAATTCTTCCAGCCATTGGTCGCAGGGTTTGCCGCGGATTATCGCGCGCACTATCGGCAGCAGCGCCGCATAATTGGCGATGCGGTCGGCATTGCTGGCGAAGCGCGGATCCGCGATAAGCTCGTCGCGCCCGACATGGCGGCAGAAAGCGCCCCAGACATTGTCCGAGCCGACGCCGAGGATGAACCAGTCGCCATCGCTGGCTTGCACCGCTTCGTACGGCACCACCTGCGGGTGCTGGTTGCCGCGCCGCGGCGGGTCGATGCCGTCCGCAAAATATTCGCCGGCATAATTTTCCAGCCAGGTGATTTGCCCCTCTTGCAAAGACATATCCAGGAATTGCCCGCTGCCATCCCGCTCGCGGGAGCGCAGCGCCGCCAAAATGCCGATGACGGTGAACAAGCCGCAGGTCATATCGGCAATCGGCGTCGGGAAGCGCATCGGCGCGCCAGCCACCTCGCCCGTCAGCGCCATCGTGCCCGATTCCGCCTGCGAGACCAGGTCATAGCCCGGCTGCCCCGCCCGCGGTCCCGTGCGCCCATAGCCGCTAATCGAGGCGTAAATCAGCCGCGGGTTGACCGCCCGCAAAGTCTCATAATCGATGCCAGAGCGCTGCAGCGAGCCGACAGTCGCCAGATTTGTCAGAAAAATATCGGCATCCGCCACCAGTTTGTGCATAATCTCGCGCCCGCGCGGGGCGCGGATGTTGAGGGCGATGCCGCGTTTGTTGCGGTTGACCGCCAGGTAATAGCAGCCCTGGTCGCCGATAGCAGGCGGCGCCCACTGCCGCGATTGATCGCCGATGCCGGGGCGCTCAATTTTGATGACCTCCGCGCCGAGATCGCCCAGTATCATCGTGCAGTAGGGTCCCGCCAGCGCCTGCGTCTGGTCGATCACTTTGATGCCGCTCAAGGGCGCGTCACCGCTCATGCTTTTCCTCGCTCCGCTTTTACTCTGGGCGCAATTGTGCTTCAAGTGGGGCGGGCTCGAATATCCACTCTGTTAGCCACTCCCCAAGGTCATCTCAGCCGCTGATAAAAGCAAAGAGCGCCCGATGCGTCGCTTCCGCCTTTTCCAGGAAGGGCGTATGCCCGCAGTCTTCAATGACAACTTCGGTAACTGCGCCGCCAGCCGCGGCATAGTTGTCCAGCACTTGTTTAATCTGCGCTATCATCGGCTGCGGCGGGCAGGCATCATCGCCGGGCCAGCCAGGCACCACGCCCAATTTGCCGAAAGTCGCCAAATCAAACATCGACATATCGGCGATGACCTGGTCGCTATCGCCACGCAGCCACAGCAGCGGCGGCTTGTCTTCAATCGCGTAGAGGCGGCTGATATCTGGCTGATTGTTGGGTGCCATGCCGTTCAAGACGCCCCAGCGCCCCGGCGCTACCCCGGGCCAATGCTCCGATGCCACCGAATCGCCGGGATAATCACGCTCGCCGGTATGCGTCTGCAGCACCGATGTCAGCAAATCTTCTTCCCGCGGGGAGCGGAAGGGCGGCTTCCAATAGAAATTGTTCATCACCTGGCGCGGGGTCATATCGCCATCGCCGCGCTCGCCGTCTTTCAGCAGCTGCGCGTATTGCGGGTTGGCGACGCCGCCGCCAGCGCCTGCCGCGTCCGGCGCGCAGAGGCTGCCCTGCGCGTCTTTGCTGCCGCCGAAGCCATAGGGCGAAACGGGCGCAATCAGCGAGGCGCTCAAGAGCCGCGCCGGCGCATCGCCCAGCAGAGACCAAAGTACGCCGCCGCCCATCGAATGCCCGACCAGATGCGCCCGCTCGATGCCGAGGCTGTCCATCAGCGCCAGGACATCGTCAGACATATCAGCCAAGCCGCGGCTGCCATCGACCGCCGCGCCGGGGTCAGACTCGCCGAAGCCGCGTTGGTCCAGCGCGATGCCGCGATAGCCCGCCGGCAGCGCCAGCATCGTCTCTTCCCAAAAGGTGGCGGAGGTCAAATTGCCATGCGCGAAGATGACGGGGATGCCATCAGGCGCGCCAGAAAACAATACGCGGGTGCGCAAACGCGCCGTGCTGACAGTCTCGGCGCTGATGCCGGGGAGGGTGGGGATAGACATGGGCAGCTTCCTTTCTTTTGCATTGCATGTTGAACTTGCCCAAACTGTAACAAAAGCGCGGAGATTCGACAAAGATTTTTACCACCGAATACACCGAGAAAAGCACGAGAAAAATTCTGTGCCTCTGTGTCTCTGTGGTGAATACTCTGTGGTGAATACTGTTTTGATGCAATTGCCCTGGCTAAAACTTGGCATAAACGCATTGCTTTGTTATAGTACTGAATACGCAAACTTTCCATCTTACTTAACAGTTTGCTCTCGTACGCGGCATTAGTAACGGAGGATAAAACTAATGCTCGCCAATATAACGCAATCTTACCCCCCCCCCCCCCGAAAATATGTTCTAAAACCTTGGGCTGCTCTATACCTTCGAGGCCATACATAAGCGCCGGAACCTAGCTGGCGCTTGTTGATCCGCTTTTTCGGAAGCTCTCTTATCCGCCCGCGGCGCGGTATTGCGCTGCTGTGCCATATCTCCCCACTTATCCATCTTTCATCACAAAGGAAGGTGCCATCAAGCAAATAGCTCTTTAAGGAGAAAGGCTAATGCTTAATTTCTTCTCGTCCCTCGTTTCTTTACAACGGATTTCCCCCGCGGGGAGATATTTTAGAATCACTCTGTTCAGCGTGTTCTGCCTGCTCGCCCTCGCGCCCGGCCTGCCCGCCCAAGCCCAAAGTTTTAACAGTAACGGCTTCGCGGGCCACGTTCGCTTGATCGGTTTCCACAGCTTTAAAATCGAAATCACGGCAGTGCCGGCGAATACAACCATGGTCTCCGCAGTAGCGACGGGCGGCGGCATCACATCACATTGGGGCAAAAACTTCGGCAATAAAACAGTCCCCATTGTTGTGCAATTTGGCAAACTCAGTGGCCATTACCTTGACAAGGACAATGAGTTTATCAACCCCGGCACCACCTACACGGTGCAATTGCAAGCCCAAAACGGTCGGGGTCTAGCCCTGGCCAGCGCCAGCCTGACGGTGACGACTCACAGCCACGGCGCCGGCATTCCCGGCGTTGATATTCACAACTTGGTGAGGACCGATCACAGCATCGGCTTCGATATCGTTCCCTTCGCTGGGGCGAATTTCTACAAAGTCTCAAGGTTTTCTGGAGATCGCGGTAGCTTCCGAGGCGTCAGTGGCGGAAGTTGCAGCGCTACCCGTAGGGTCGAAGTATCTCCTGCTGCAACCCAAGAACCTGGAATACAAGGAAGACTAGCGATACCAGCCGTTTATACGTTTGAACAAACCACACCCGCCGACAGAAATGGCAGGGTACTCACTTGGGATCTCAAAATCACGGGGATCGCATCCTCTCATGCAGGCGATACAGACGACAATCTATCTGTAAGATATTGCAATCTGCCCGCCGCAACGACTTTCCATATCCAACTGGAGGCATGGCGGAAAAATGCGGACAATTCTGCCAATCGCATCGCCGCGACAATGCACAAACTAACGACGCTGCCCATCGGCGCTGGCCAGCCGCTGGGGCAGGATTCTCAGGATAGTGTGGTTGATACCGACGCCATCCCATCCCTCTACATTGAGGTCGAGTATCCCGGCAATCCCCTGACCGATGTCTCGCTGTCCTGGGACGCCGTTGATGGCGCGAGCGCCTACCTGCTGCAAGTCAGCGGCGGGAATGACGAAAGTTATACGTACCCGCTGGGCGCGGGCGCGACCAGCCAGCGCATCAATGGCTTGACGCCCGGCGGCGATTACACCGCCTATCTGACGGCTTACCTGCAAGATGGCTCGAAGCGCGCAGGCAGCGCGCATTTCGGCATGGCGGATCCGCCGCCGCCGCCAACGGCAACGAATACGCCTGTGCCGCCGCCGCCAACGGATACACCGGTTCCAAAACAGTCGTCACAGGACAGCGAACAGCAGCAAGACAGCGTGCAGCAGCAACTGCAATACAGTCAGGCGCAATCCGAGGAGGATGAGCAGCAGCCTCAGCCAAGCGGTCCCTACGCCAGTTTGATCAAAACTTTGATTGGCTATCAAGGCGAAACGCAGCATGGCGCTGCCCATGTTGAGCGCTGGACGCGGGCGCTGGCGGCGCTGGGCTGGGGCAGCCATGCCAACCCGATGACGCTGCAAGAGGCGAAGGATATGGCGGATGAGTTCATCCGTTCGCGCTGGCAGCCGGTGGTTGACGCCCTGACGGTTTTGCAGCCGCCGCCACCAACCAACACGCCTGTCCCGCCGCCACCGCCAACGAACACTCCCGTCCCGCCGCCGCCAACGAACACTCCCGTCCCGCCGCCGCCGCCGACGAACACTCCCGTCCCGCCGCCGCCACCGAATACGCCTGTGCCGCCACCGCCGCCAACGAACACTCCCGTCCCACCGCCGCCGCCAACGAACACCCCCGTCCCACCGCCGCCGCCTCCGACCTATACGCCCGTCCCACCGCCGCAGGAAAGCTATACAGTGCCGCAGAGCCTGATTGACGACATCAAAGATTGGCGGGCGGAGCAGGCTCCAGACAGCGCCCATGCCATCCGCTGGACGCGGGTCTTGGCGGCTTTCGGCAAAGACAGCCACGACAGCCCGATGACCTCGTCCGAGGCGAAAATCTATCGTGATGAGAAGGGCTGGAGTCGCTGGATCGCGGTGGTGGACGCGCTGGAGAAGTTGGGCAAATAGCGCCCAGGCAATTTGCCTGGATATTGAGGGCGTTTCAGCGAAACGCCCCTACATTTTCAATTACTTTGTTGCACGTACATCTGTGCCCTCTGCGCCTCTGTGGTGAAGTATTGTGTGCTGCGGACGCGCCGGCATCAAAACGGACCATAGCGGTCCGTTTGCGCGGGCTTGGCGTAGACGGCGGCGTCAAAACTTTTTTGCAGCAAGTCCGCTTTCAGCGCCGCGTACTCCGGCCGCTCGGACAAATCATTGTGCTCCCAGGGGTCGGCTTCCAGGTCATAAAGCTCGCATATAGCCTTCTGATGATAGACGACCAGCTTCCAGCGGCGGTCGCGATACATCGTGGCATGCGTCTCATCGGCGAGGTTGGTGGCGGCGTAATGCTCACAGCGGACGAACTCGCGCTGCGGCTGCGGCTCGTCAGCGCGCAGCCAGCCCGCCGCCGAAATCCCCTGCAGCCAGGGCGGCAGCGGCATGCCCAGCAAGCCATAGAGCGTCGGCGCGATATCCACCAGTTCCGTCAGCGCGTCAGTGATTTGCGGCGCTATCACCCCGCGCCAGGAAATCATCAGCGGCACCCGCGTCAAGCCCTCATAAAAGCGGCAGCCCTTCAGCAGCAAGCCGTGGTCGCCCAGCATCTCGCCGTGGTCGCTCATGAAGATGATGATGGTGTTCTCCCGCTGCCCCGTCCGCTCCAGATAGTCCAGCAGCCGCCCAAATTCTTCATCGAGGAATTCGATCATCGCGTAATAGGAGGCTTTTAGCGCTTTGTGCCGCAGCGCGTCCGGGTGCCGCGGCTCGGTTTGGAAGTCGATGCCAGCCGCCGCCAGCCGCTGCTGATGCGCCAAATCGCCCCCCATAAAATGCGCCCCTGGCAGCGCCGCCGCATCATAGCGCCGATAATACTCCCAGGGCGCGTCAAAAGGCGGGTGCGGGTCAAAGGGATTCACGCTTAAGAACCAGGGCATCTCCGGCTCGCGGTTGCGCTGGATGAACTCGATCGCTTTTTCGGTGCACCAATGCGTTTGATGCAGCCGCGGCGGCACCGTATCCCGCGCCGCTGTCGGCTCGCGGAAGCCGCCGAATGTCGGGTCGTCCTGCGCCTGCCGATAGTCCGCCGTGGAGCGTACGCCCCGCCGCTGCAGGATGCTGTCCGGGTCGATGCCTTGCCCCTTCAGCCATTCGACATATTCGTTGCCGCGCTCATTGCCGCCTTTGTGATCGTGACTGTACTGGAAATAACTGTAGCCATCGTCCACCCGTTCCTCCCGCCGCAGGAAAGCGCTGGCGAGATGCAGCTTGCCCACCAAGCCGCAATCGTAGCCGGCAGCGTATAATACTTTAGAGAGCAGCCGGTCCTGATAATGCCGCGGGAAAGTCTCGAAGCCATTGCCGTTGACGCCGACAGCGCTGGGGTACATGCCCGTCAAAAAGCTGGCGCGGCTGGGGGTGCATATCGGCGA
>JAJDWK010000078.1 GCA_022825675.1 Anaerolineae bacterium
GTGAGCGGTCTCAGGACTATTTAAGCACAGATGCAGTTACCGTTACATAATGAGAATCGGTACGGGCGAAGAGTCAACAGGGATTTTTACCACCGAGATGCACCGAGAAAAACATGAGAAAATCTCAGTAAATCCAACAAGGTAATTGGAAATGTAGGGGCGAGCCTTGGCTCGCCCACGTGAACAAAGGTGGAGGGGTAACGTCGCTTAACCGCCCGCACTAAACTCCAGACATAAGGCATACTGCTAATGTGGAGAGGGCGAGCCAAGGCTCGCCCCTACGGCTTGGGATGTTGTGTGGGTATGAGATACTAGGACAAAGGTCATTTTGTTTTCGCATGACTTACTTGTACTTACTTCTGTGTTCTCGGTGGTAAGGGCTGTGTACAGACTGCTCAGTAAGCATTAGATTGTCGCATTACTTACTTGCGCTTACTTCTGTGTTCTCTGCGGTTAAAATCCTGTATTGTGTTTGCTAAGTGAATACTTTGCACGATAATCACTGCTCCCCGCTTAGCGTCGGATTTCCCGCGCTGCCGTACAGGCGATAGCGTTATGATACTTCCTCTTTACAAAAAGAATGCTCATGCGGATAGGTAAAATGAACGCAATCGAGCCGCCTTTCTCCGGCGCTTCGGCAAACTGACATGGGCGGCGCCAGCGCAGTCTCCAGCGGCGATGCCCGTCGCGCCGCCCGCAATGTCAGCGCTTTGATGCTTGCCAGCATCCTCAGCAAAGGCGCGCTGTATATCTGGCAGATTGCCCTGTCCCTCCTGCTGGGACCCAGCGAATATGGCATTTATGGCACTGTCGGCGCGCTGATGGCGACGGCCGCGTCTGTCGCCAGCTTCAGCATGGGGCTGATTGTCATCCGCGATGTCGCGCGCGCGCCCGAAAAAGCAGGTCCCTATTGGACGGCGATGCTCTTCCTGCAAACGCCGCTGGCGCTGCTCGCCTTCCTCGGCATGAATGGCGTCGCCAGCGGCTACAGCGAGGCGGTGCGCGCCTTCACCGCGCTGGCGGGCTTGAACCTCTTCATCGACCTCTTCGGCAATATGGGCTATGACCTGCTGCTCTCGCGGGAGCGCATGGTGACGACCTCGCTGGTGGAAATCGCGCATATCTTCTTGCGCATCGGCAGCGCCTGGCTTTTGCTGACGCTGGGCTGGGGCTTGCTGGGGGTCTATGCCGCGGCGATTGTCACCGGGGCGCTGCGCTCCTGCCTGCTGGTGGGCTTGAACCTGCGGGCGGGTTTGCGCCCGCGCTTCCCATTGCAGCGGTCGCTTGCCGCGCCGCTTTTCATCAACAGCGCGCCGCTGGCGCTGTCCGCATTTTTGACGCTCGCCTATCAACATTCGGACAAGCTGCTGACCACTGGCATCCTGGGCGAGCGCAGCACCGGCTTCTTGACCGCCGCCTTTGTCATCAACTTCGGCATGATAGAGCTCTTCAGCAGCACGGTGCTTGTAGCGGCATACCCCCTGCTGGCGCGCTATTATGACGATGGGCGCAGCCCCCTCTTCGGCTATATGGTGCAGAAGCTGGCGCTGTATATGCTGCTGATTGGGCTGCCGCTGGCGCTCAGCGTCAGCATTTTGGCGGAGCGCATTATGCTGCCGCTGCTGGGGGCGGAATACGCGCCTTCCGCCGCTATCCTGCGCCTGTTGATTTGGTACACCGCCATCACCATGTTCGGCAATGTCTTCAGCAAAGCGCTGCTGATACAAAATCGGCAGCGCCGCCTGCTGCTGATACGCGCTGGCGGCCTGGCGCTGAATATCGCGCTGACCGCCCTGCTGCTGCTGAGCTGGCGGGACGCGCGCGGCGCGGTGCTCGCGTCTATATTCGGCGAAATTCTGGTGGTGGCGCTGCTCCTGCGCGCTTTTCATGCCCGCGGCTGGCAGCCGGGCGCCATCGCCAAAAGCGCCCGCCGCCTGGTTCTGCTGGCAATCCCGACAGCTTTGTGGATGCTGCTGCTGCGCGAGCAGGCTCTTCTGCTGCCGCTCGCTGGCGGGCTGGGCATATATCTCGGCGGGCTGCGGCTGGGCGCGGTGCTGGGCGAAGACGACTGGGATTTGCTCTATCGGCTGGCGGCGGCGCTGCCTGGCGGCGGCTTCCTGATGCGCTTTTGGCAGCGTGATGTCGACCGGCAGTGGTGAGCGGGTGAGCGCATGCGCATCCTGCATTTGAGCCCCTATTACCGCCCCGCTTATGCTTTTGGCGGCGTTGTGCGCGCGGTCGAAGGCATGGCGACCGCTCTGGCGGCGCGCGGGCATGAGGTCACCGTGCTGACAACGGACGCCTTAAACCAGCAGCGGCGCTGCCCGGGCGCGGCGGAAGAAATCCTTGACGGCCTGCGCGTGCTGCGCTGCCGCAACCGCCTGCCGTGGCTGCGCGGGCGCTTCAACCTGTCGACGCCAGCCGGCATGAAAGGCGCGGCGGAAGCAATCCTGCCGTCTATAGACATCCTGCATCTTCACGAATTCCGCACGCTGGAGAACCTGCTGGTCAGTCCGCTGGCGCGGGACCTCAAGATTCCGATAGCGCTCTCGCCCCATGGCACTTTGACGCTGGGCACGGGGCGCGCAAGTTTCAAGCGGGCGTGGGACCGCCTGCTCAGCCCCGCGGTTGCCCGGCGCATCGACCAGGTTATCGCCTTGTCCGCCGCCGAGCGCGCGGAGGCAAAAGCCGCCTGGCACCGCTTCGGCGCGGGGCAAGCGCCGACCCGCTTTGATGTCATCCCCAATGGCGTGCGCCTGGGCGCTGACATCAACCCGGAGCTGGCGGCGGCTTTCCGCCAGCGTTATGCCCTGGGGGGCGCGCCCATCCTGCTCTATCTGGGGCGATTGCAGCGGCGCAAGGGCGTCGATATTGTGATAGCCGCCTTCCAAAAAGCGGCGGATTCGGATGCGCGCTTGTGCATTGTGGGTCCTGACGAGGGCATGCTGGCGCGCCTGCGCCGTCAAGCCGCGGGCGACCGGCGCATCATCTTCACCGGCTATCTGGCGGGGGAGATGCGGCTGGGCGCGCTGGCGGCGGCGGATATTTTCGCGCTGCCCGCCACGGGCGAAGGGCAGCCCATCGCGGCGCTGGAGGCGCTGGCGGCGGGCTTGCCGCTGTTGCTGTCCCCGGGCTGCAACCTGGATGAGGTCGCGGACTATGGCGCCGGCTATGTGCTCGCCGCCACTGCCGATGCCTTCGCGGAAAAGCTGGGCGAACTGCTGCGGGATGCGCCGCGGCGGCAGGCGCTGGGCGCGAATGCGCGGCGGCTCGCGGCGGAAAACTATACTTGGGAGAGCGTCGCCGCCCGCCTGGAGGGGCTGTACGCGCGCTTGCTGTGAGCGGTGGCTGACCTTGCCGTTGATTTTTTGCTTCAAAAGTGTAGACTTGTCAACGAGACGGGGAGGTGCCGCATGATTGGAGCGAGACTCAAGCAGGCGCGTTTGCTGGCGGGCATGACGCTAAAAGGCTTGGCACATGTGATGTGTGAAAGTGATTACAAAATAACTTCTTCGGCGATTTCAAAATATGAAAGAGGAAAGAGCCAGCCCCCGGCGCAATTCTTATTGCTTGCCAGCGAGATACTCGAAGTACCAAGCGCCTATTTCTTGCACATCGCCACGAAAACTGTGCAGTGGCATGCGTTTCGCTGCCGCGCGCGCCTCAGCAAAGCGGAAAGAAATCGTATCAAAGCCTTCGCTAGCGATGTGGCGGAACTTCATATTGAATTACGAGAATTGCTGTATCCAGGATTTGCGCCCGCGCTGCCATCAATGCCAGTAGAAACACTTGAAGATGCTGAACGGGCTGCTGAGTTGCTAAGAAGAACTTGGCAGGTCGGCGACCGCCCGCTCGACAATCTGGTTCAGATTGCGGAAGATCGGGGCATAATTGTCATCGACTGGTACGACAGCACGGGCTTGTTTGATGGCTTGTCAGGAGTTTGCGGCGCGCATCCCATCGCAGTCGTAAAATCTAATGTTCCTGCCGACCGCAAGCGCCTCAGCCTGGCGCATGAAATCGGACATCTCGTGATGAAAGTTGGAGAGATGCGCGAGAAAGAGCAGGAGAAACTCGCCTATCGGTTCGCGGCGGCGCTGCTGGCACCGGCGGCGCATGCTGTCCACGAGTTAAGCGAATGGCGTAAAAATCTCAGCTGGGGAGAACTGCTGTCGCTCAAACGAAAATATGGCATGAGCATGGCTGCCTGGATACGCCGCGCTCGTGATTTGGAAATGATAAGTAAGAACACTTATGCATCTATGAATCGATACCTACGAGCCAAGGGCTGGTATCTCGACGAACCTGGCGAATACCTGGGGGATGAAGAACCCCTGCAACTCAAACAGATGGCACAACGCGCGATCGCAGAGGGGTTGGTTGCTCCGGATAGATTCGAGCATCTGGGCATTTGCGATGCCGGGCTTGACGATGACATGATGCCGCGAGGTGACTACCCTTCCGCCACCGAGCTATTGGCTATGGATGAAGACGAACGTCAGCAATGGATGGTGAAAATGTTTGAATTGGCGGAAAACTTAGACTTTGAAGTCTTTGAAGCCTACGGGGAAGAAGAATTCTAAAAATGGCTCGCATAGATCCCAAACGTGGTGAAATCTGGAATGTAAATTTTGACCCAACACGCGGCGATGAAATCAGCAAAGTACGGCCTGCGCTTGTAATGAATGTGCGCGAAGCGGGACGTCTCAACTTGCGCATGGTAGTGCCTATCACAACTGGAAATTCTGGATTTTCACGCCACTTTTGGATGGTCGGTATCCGCGCGAATGCTAAAAATGGATTAAATCAGGATTCCTTCGCGGATACCTTCCAGTTCAAGTCGGTATCCGTTGATCGATTCATTGACCGCAGAGGGGCAATTACATCACGAGCCTTGCTTGATGATGTGAAGGCTGCCATCGCCCTTTGTATTGGATTCAAGCCTTAGCTGGATAGCCCCGCCAGCGCCGCCAATCGCTATTTTGATGGCATAGGTAATTTACATATTTCATCTTCCATGCAGATAAATCTCTAACACAGCCCGGTTATCCTCTCAATACGCCGTGCGAAAATTCGGCAGCGCCCTACAATAGAAAGTGACCAAGTGCCGGGCAAGCCGCGATTGCCTGCCCTGGAGGAGTGCTGATGTTTCAATTCGACCGCTTCACCGAACGCGCCCAGGATGCCGCCACCCGCGCCTACGAAATCCTGCAGCGCTACAACCACTACCAAATTGACGCCGAGCATATTGTGCTCGCCCTCCTGGAGCAGACGGATGGCGTTGTGCCCCAAATCCTGGAGCGGCTTTCGGCTGATATCGGCGCCCTGCGCCACCGGGTAGACGATATCCTGCGCGCCAGCCCCCGCAGCGCCACCATCTATGGCAGGTCCGAAAGCCAGGTGTTCATCACGCCGCGCCTGAAAAATATCATCGACCGCGCCAACGAAGAAGCCAACCGCCTGCGCGACGAATACATCAGCACCGAGCATATCTTTCTCGCCCTGCTCTCCGAGCGCAACAGCCCCATCGCCAGCGCCTTCGCGAATTATGGCGTCACCCGCGACCGCGTCTCGGACGCCATCAAAGACATCCGCGGCGGCCAACGCGTGACCGACCCCCAAGCCGAAAGCCGCTACCGCACGCTGGAAAAATACAGCACCGACCTCACGCAATTGGCGCTGGCGGGCAAGCTGGACCCCGTCATCGGGCGTGATGGGGAGATCCTGCGCGTCATCCAGGTTTTGAGCCGGCGCACAAAAAATAATCCCGTGCTCATCGGCGAGGCGGGGGTGGGCAAAACGGCGATTGTCGAGGGCTTGGCGCAGAAGATCGCCAGCAACGATGTGCCGGAATTGCTGCTGGGCAAACGGGTGCTCAGCCTGGACCTCAGCGGCATGCTCGCCGGCAGCCGCTTCCGCGGCGAATTTGAAGAACGGCTCAAAGGCGCGATTGAAGAGATTCAACACTCCCAGGGCGAGATTATCCTCTTCATCGACGAGCTGCACCAGGTGGTGGGCGCGGGCGCAGCCGCTGGCGCCATGGACGCCGGCAATATGATGAAACCGGCGCTTGCCCGCGGCGAGCTGCAGACTGTCGGTGCCACCACCATGAACGAATACCGCCAGCACATCGAAAAAGACAGCGCCCTTGACCGCCGCTTCGCCCCCATCTTTGTGGAGGAGCCCAACATCGATGACACGATTGAAATGCTCTATGGCATCCGCGACCGCTATGAGGCGCATCACAATGTCAACATCGCGGATGACGCTATCGAAGCCGCCGCCCGCCTGTCCGCCCGCTATTTGACCGAGCGCAAATTGCCCGACAAAGCCATCGACCTGCTGGACGAAGCGGCGGCAAAATTGCGGGTGGCGCTTTTTTCCATGCCGCAGTACCTCAAGAATATGCGTGAGGAAATCGACCACCTGGCGCTGGAAGAGCAGGCGGCGGGGCTATCGCGGGATTATGAACGCGCCGCCAATTGCAAGATGCAGCGCGTGCAAATTGAAGAGGATTATCGGCAGGCGCATGAGGACTGGCGGCGGGAGAATACGCTCTCCGAGCTGGTGACGGCGGATAATGTCGCGCAAGTTGTGGAGCAGTGGACGGGCATCCCCGTGCAAAATATGCTGGAGACAGAATCGGAAAAGCTGCTGCGCATGGAACAGGCGATAACCGAGCGCGTCATCGGGCAGGAAGATGCGGTCGCCGCCCTCTCCGATGCCATCCGCCGCGCCCGCAGCGGCTTAAAGGACCCCAAGCGCCCCATCGGTTCTTTTATCTTCCTCGGCTCCAGCGGCGTCGGCAAAACCGAACTGGCGAAGGCGCTGGCGGAATTCCTCTTTGACGATGAGGACAGCCTGGTCCGCGTTGATATGAGCGAATACCGCGAGAAGCACACCGTCAGCCGCCTCTTCGGCGCGCCCCCCGGCTACATCGGCTATGAAGCTGGCGGGCAGCTCACCGAAGCTATCCGCCGCCGCCCCTACCGCGTTGTGCTTTTTGACGAGATCGAAAAAGCCCACCCCGATGTTTGGAGCGTCCTGCTGCAAGTGCTGGAAGACGGGCGCATGACCGATGGCCAGGGGCATGTTGTTGACTTCCGCAACTGCGTGCTGATTATGACCAGCAACCTGGGCACAGAATTCGCGCGGCATGGCGGCGCTTTGGGCTTCTTGCCCAGCGATGATGACGCTGTCGCCGACCACCGCAAAATCGAAAAAGCCATGCGCGATACCTTCCGCCCCGAGTTCCTCAACCGCATTGACGAAGTCATCATCTTCGAGCCGCTGACGCTGAAAGCGGTCGAGCGCATGGTGGATGTGCAGCTGCGAGACCTGTCGGAGCGCATGGCGGAAGCGGACTTGGCGATTCACCTCACAGAGCCGGCGCGCTATTGGCTGGCGAAGCAGGGCTATGACCCGCAATTCGGCGCGAGGCCGCTGCGCCGCGCCATCCAGCGGCTGATAGAAAATCCGCTGAGCATTCAATTGCTGCGGGGGGACTTCCGCGCGGGCGATTTGATTGTGATTGACGAAGCCGATGACGGGCTCAGCTTCTCGCGGCATGCCGACCAGCACAGCGATTTCGCCGCTGGCGACAGCGAAGCCCAGCCCGAATATGACGAAGCTTATGCCGATATCAGCCCGGCGCCGGGCTATTATGAGGCGGAATACGAAGACGCTGACTTCGCCGACTTCCTGGCGCAGACGGACGGCGATGATGACTTCGAGCCTTTCCCGCCGCCAAAGCCCCGCGCCGAAGACATCCGGCGCTTCGGCTAGCCGCTGGCGCGCCCGCGCCACATCCCAACGGTAAGGGCGGCCCGGTGGGTCGCCCATGAAGTCGATTGTAGGGGCGTTTCAGCGAAGCGCCCCTACATCATCTCCTCTTTCTGCGCATATGCAGAAAAATCTCTGTGCTCTCTGCGCCTCTGTGGTGAATAGCTATTTGATGCCATTGCCCTCCCCCCAAAACTCGACAGCGGCGCATAATTAAGCTATACTTTCAATATAGTAATGCGCTCACTCGCGCTGATTTTGGAGATATGTTTATGCTTGCCTGCCGCGTACCGCGCCCGCGTTTGCTTTTTCTGCTGCCACTGCTCGTCCTGTTCTTCTCGCAGACCGTATTTGCCGCCAACCTCGCAATCAGCGTCAGCAGCCAATCGAAGGACCATATCACCGTGGGCTGGACTGATTTGCCGGCGGCGCTGGATTATACGCTGACATTAAAGCCGGAATCGGGCGCTAACACCAGCGCCACTGCCGCCGCCGGGACGACCAGCCATACCTTCGGCAGCTTGAACTCGAACGCGACCTATACTGTCAGCATCACGGCGCGTTTCAGCGATGGCACTACGCAATCCGCCAGCGTCACGACCAAAACCGAGCCCGAAGCCACAGCCACGCCGTCCGCGACGCCTTGCCGTATTCAGGGTTGGATCGATGTCCTCGGCGTTACCAGGGATCACATCACAGTGAGGTGGCCCAATTACCGGACGGTCGTATCAGCTGGGGACAGCTATCTCTATAATGTCGTCTTGCGCGGCGGCGGCATCGTTAATGACAGGAGCCTCTCTTCCATTTACACGACGCGCACCTTCGCTGGTTTGCAGGAAGACACGGTTTATGACATCACCGTCACCACTACAGAGATGGACAATGGCTGCATTTCCACCAGCGCAACATCGGTGCGCACAGCCGCTACCAATCTCTGGGCAAAAGTCAATAATGTATCGACTGACAGCATCACGCTTGAGTGGAGCCAGGTCCATACGGCGTACCAGTATCGTCTGAGGGTACGGGGCGAAGACTACTCGGTCGCCATCGCGGCCAGCAAGCTGTTTTACACCTTCCCCGGCTTGACGCCAGATACGGATTATATCATTGACATCATCGCTTACCTTGATGATGGTCCGCCGAAAGACAGCCGGCTCGATCCCACACAAACTGTCAGCATATCAGCGCGGACCGCAGCCGACCCGAACGCTCACCTGACGGCGACGCCGGTGCCGCCAACGAACACGCCCGTCCCGCCCACCGCCACTTTGCCCGCTTTCAGCATCAGCGTCAGCAAGCAATCGAAGGACCACATCACCGTGGGCTGGACTGATTTGCCGGCGGCGCTGGACTACACGCTGACGCTGCAACCGGAATCGGGCGCTAACACCACCGCGACCGCCGCCGCCGGGACGACCAGCCATACCTTCGGCAGCTTGAACTCGAACGCGACTTATACTGTCAGCATCACGGCGCGTTTCAGCGATGGCACTACGCAATCCGCCAGCGTCACCACGAAAACCGAGCCCGAAGCCACAGCCACGCCTACGCCCGGGGCATGGATGATCATTTTTAACGGTACGCACTGCAATCTGGAGGACGCCATCAACGCCGCCAATAGCGACGCCGCCAGCGGCACCTGCCCGGCCGGCAATGGCGCGGATACCATCACCTTTCGTAACGATTTGACTGTTCACGGTCCATTGGGATTGCCGGCGATCACCTCCGACATTACCATCGAGGGTGCCGGACGAACGTTCAACCGCGAAACCAGAAAGCGCTACGGCAATGAGCAGGTCCGCCTCTTTACGATCATGCGCGGCACAGTCACTATCAATAACCTGACGCTGACACAAGGCAAAGTCGCTCGCTATGGCGGGGCGATTTTTAATAATGGCACGCTGACCATCAACAACAGCACCTTCCGCAACAATGAAACCTCCTTTTATGGCGGGGCGATTTTCAACGGCGGCACGTTGACCATCAACAACAGCACCTTCCGCAATAATGAAACCGGCCACCGGGGCGGCGCCATCCATAACCGAGGCGATTTGACCATAAGCGGCAGCAGCTTCCGCAACAACGAAGCCAGCTTCAAGGGCGGCGCTATCTACCATGGCGCCACAAACGCCCGTGATCCAGAGGGAAATGGCGAATGGCTCGGGGTCGACAGAGCGGGCTCGCTGACGGTGACAAACAGCAGTTTCACCAATAACAGCGTCAGCCACACCGGCGGCGCGATACTCTATGTGGGCGACCTGGGGGAGCTGAGCATCAGCGGCAGCAGCTTCAGCGGCAATACTGCCTCGCATGACAACGGTCCCGTTTGGTGCGTCGCCCACAGCAGGGGCAGCCAGACAAACGCGGCTTGCGACAACATCGAATATGAGAAGGTCGGGGCGACCGCGGCGCCCCCCGCAACGGCGACCCCGACGGCGACCCCGACGCCGCTGCCAAAGCTGCCAGCGCCGCAGAACTTCCGCGTGCTTGCGGGCAACACGGTCGCCTGGGATGCCGTCAATGGCGCTGACCGTTATCGTGTTCGTTTGGATCCGCCAGTTGGCGAGCGCATTTTGAAGCGGGTCGATCCGCCGCAGACGCAGTTCACCTTCGAGGGTCTGCAGCCCGGCACGCAATACACCGTGCGGGTGCGGGCGATGGGCGATGAAACTGTCTATCAACTCCTGGGCGATTGGAGCCAATCGCAGAGCCTGACGCCAGCCTCGCCGACCCCCACAGTCAGCAACTGCGCCTATTACAATGTGGGCGACAACTATCAAAAGCTGTATCTGGAATTCGGCGCCGGCAATTTCCTCAGCGGCAACATCTGGCCCTACACTGACGCCACCTGCCAGACGCGTGACGCCGATGTGGATGTGGAGCCAGACGGCTATGCCTACGCCCCGAGCGTGCGCTTCGCCTGGGCGATCTGCGCCGAGAACAACAGCAAAACAATCGGCAACGTGAACAAATACCTTGGCGAATATGTATACCGCTGCGAGACGACAGACGCGCCAGCCAGTACGACGCGAACGGCGCATCTGCTCACCGTAGCGCCTTACGATGACGCGGCTTCGGCGCTGGCGTCTTGCCGAAGCAGCAATGCTCTGACCACCCATGTCGACGAGTCTTATCCCAAGAATTGGCGCTGCCTGTTTTCCTGGTCGGAAGAGAGTTTGAGCCTCATCTTTGACGCTGTGTCCAAGGATCACATCCATATTTCCTGGACTGACCCGGGGCAGCAGGCTACGCAATTTGCGCTGCAACTCTCGGGCGGGGGCTCTAGCGAGAGCCATACGCTTCCCGCCGGCACAACCGCGCATATCTTCAGCGGCTTACAGGCGGATACCGCCTACACCATCAGCATCACGGCGCATTACAAGGGCGGCAAGACCGAGACCGTGTCTGAAACGCGCCGCACCGCTGCCGACCCCAACGCAACCGCCGTGCCAACGCCGACTGCAACTTCTACGCCCACCGCGACCAACACGGCTACGGCAACAAATACGCCCCTGCCAACCGCGACCGCCACGCCGACAAGTACCGCTACCGCAACTTCTACGCCCACCGCGACCAGCACGCCGACGAGCACGCCGACGAGCACCCCAACCCCCACCAATACGCCGATACCACAGCCGCAACTGCCCACCGATGGCACGCTGGGCATGATCTTCCAGGTATCCAAAGACCATATCAAAGTCCAGTGGAGCGACATGGGCAAGGTGCTGCTCTATTTCGTTGAAATCAGCGGCGGCGGTCATTACGATTTCGTAACGCCCAACGCGGGCACAACCGCGCATACTTTCAAAGGATTGAAGGCGGGCATATCCTATACTGTCAGCATCACCGCCTATCTGGAGAGCGGGGTCAATCCCGTGGTCTCGGAACATGTCAAGACCGCCTCTGCCTCCGCCGGACCACCGACAGCGACGCCGATTCCGTCGGATACGCCGATACCCTCGGACACTCCGGTTCCAACTGACACGCCCATTCCAACCGATACGCCGGTCGCCTCGGATACGCCCGTGCCAAGTCTGATTCAGACTTTAATCGGCTACCGCGATGAGCAGCCTGATACTTCCGACCATTACAAGCGCTGGGCGCGAGCGCTGGCGGCGCTGGGGCATGGCAGTCACGCCAATCCGATGACGCTGGCGGAAGCCAAAAATATGGCGGATACTTACAGCCGCAGCCGCTGGCAGCCAGTGGTCGATGCGCTGACGGAGATGCAGCAACAGTCTCAGAAACAGCAAGTTGATGATACACCCACGCCAACGCCAACTTCAACGCCGACCGCGACTGCAACCGCCACTTCGACGCCAACAAATACGCCGTTGCCGACGGCGACGAACACGCCCATTCCGCCGACGAACACGCCGATTCCAGCGGCAACGAATACACCCGCGCCCAGCGGACCTCACGCCGCTTTGATTAGCACCTTAATAGTCTATGCGCAGGAGGATTACGGGGCGGAGCATCAAAAGCGCTGGAAGCGGGCGCTGGCGGCATTGGGCTGGGACAGCGGCGAATCGCCAATGACGCTGCAAGAGGCGAAGGACATGCGGGACACCTACAGCAGCAGCCGCTGGCAGCCGGTAGTTGATGCGCTGACGCAGCTGCAGCCGCCGCCAACAAACACGCCAGTCCCACCAACGAACACGCCAGTTCCGCCGACGAATACGCCCGTGCCGCCAACGAATACACCAATCCCACCAACAAACACGCCCGTCCCGCCAACAAACACTCCCGTCCCGCCCACGAACACTCCAATCCCGCCGACAAACACGCCAGTTCCACAGAGCTATACCGTGCCGCAAAGCCTGATAGACAACATCAGGGTTTGGCGGGCGGAGCAGGGCACTGAGTCCGACCATTACAAGCGCTGGACGCGGGTTTTGGCGGCATTTGGCAAA
>JAJDWK010000019.1 GCA_022825675.1 Anaerolineae bacterium
CACAGCGAGCATGGGATGCTCGCGCGCCTGGCGGCGAAGATGGCTGCTTATAATATGGGCATCCTGCTTAATCGCCAATGTGGACGACCAGATGGAGCGCTAGCCACCCTTGTATGTTAGGGCAGTAGCGGACAAGCCTTACATCTATCTACTTATTTTGCGAATATGCGGAAAAATCTCGGTGTACTCGGTGGTGAGCCAAAAACGGGGTTTAAGCCCGTTTGAGCTTGGGCGAATCACGATGTTCGCCGAAGAGGTGGCATTGCGCCGAATGCTGCCGCTCATGCGTAATTTGCGGCGGGCGGATCGTTTGGCAGGCTTCCATCACCTCGGGGCAGCGCGGCGCGAAGGGACAGCCGATTGCGAGCTCTGTCGGGCGCGGCACGCCCTCCTGGATGCGCAGCGGCGGGTTCTCAATGGTCGGGTCGGGCACGGGCACCGCCGCGATCAGCGCCTGGGTATAGGGATGCTGCGGGTTGTTGATGACTTCCGCGCTCGGCCCAATCTCTACAATTTCGCCCAGGTACATGATGGCGATGCGGTCACAGGTATATTGCAGCAGCGACAAATCGTGCGAGATATAGACGGTCGCCAAGCCCAGCTCCCGCGCGAGCTGGCGGGTGGTGTTTAAGATGCCGGCGCGCACCGAGACATCCAGCATGGACACGGGCTCATCCGCCACCAGGAAATCGGGATGCAATACCAGCGAACGCGCCAGCACCACGCGCTGCAATTGCCCGCCAGAAAGCTGATGCGGATATTTGTCCAGGAAAGTTTCCGCCGGGCGCAGGTTGACGCGGTCCAGAGTTTCAATCACGCGCTGGGTGCGCGCGTCTTCGTCTTTCCAGCCGTGAATTATCAGCGGCTCGGTCAAAGAGCGGTAGAGGGTGAAGCGCGGGTTGAGCGCCTCAAAGGGGTTTTGGAACATCAATTGCACGCGCTCGCGGAAGCCGAGCAGCGCCTCGCCTTCGAGCTGCGTCAGCTCGGCGCCATCAAAGACAATTTCGCCATCGCTGGCGTCAATCAGCTTGACGAGCAGCTTGCCGGTGGTGGATTTGCCGCAGCCGGATTCCCCCGCCAGCCCCAGGCTCTCGCCCCGCTTCAAGCTGAAGGAGATATTGTTGACGGCGTAGACCGTCTGCTCCTGGTCGCCGCGCAGCAAACCCGCCAGCCCGCCGCCAATTTTGAAGCGCTTGGACACCGAGCGCAACTCGAGCAATATGTCCGCCGCCGCCACATCAGCGGCAGGGCTAGGGGGCGGGGGCATCCCCCCTCCCGCTTCATGGGGGCTAGGGGGCGGGGGCAAAGGAGCGGGCGGCAGCGCCACTTCCACTTTTTGCCAGAGGGTGGGGTCTTCCGCCTGTTGCCGCAGGCTGTCCATCTCCCGCGAGCGCAGGCAAGCCGCCAGCCGCCCCTCGCCGACAGGTTCCAGGCGCGGGTCGATAGTATGGCAGTCGGCTTGCACAAAGGGGCAGCGCTCGGCAAAGCGGCAGCCGCTTGGCGGCTGGCGCAAATCGGGCGGATAGCCTTCTATCGAAACCAGCACATCGCGCGGGCGCGCCAGATTGGGGAAAGCCTGCTGCAAGCCCAGGCTGTAGGGATGGGCGGGCGAGGCGAAAAAGGGCTTCGCCGCCGCCTGCTCGACGATGCGCCCGGCGTACATCACGGCGACAGAATCACAGACCTGCGCCACTACCGAAATATCGTGCGTGATGAGCATCACCGTCAGGTTGAGCTCCGCCTGCAATTCGCGCAAGACGCTGAGGATTTGGTGCTGCACGATGACATCAAGGGCGGTAACTGGCTCGTCCGCTATCAAGAGGCTGGGCTCCAGCGCCAATGCCATCGCGATGACGGCGCGCTGCTTCATGCCGCCGGAAAATTCGTGCGGATAGTGCATCAGCCGCTCGGTATCCAGCCCGACGAGGTCGAAGAGGTCGGCGGCGCGCCGCTTCGCCGCCCGCCGGTCATAGCCGCCGCGCACGCGCAGCAGCTTCGTCAACTGCTTGCCGACGCGCTGCACCGGGTTGAGCGAATCCATCGACGCCTGCGGGATAGTCGCAATCTCCCGCCAGCGCAGCTGCCGCATCTCGGCGGCGGGCAATTGCAGCAAATCCAAGCCTTGGAAGAGGATTTTGCCGCCGGCGATCCTGCCATTGCGCGGCAGCACCTGCACCACCGCTTTGAGCAGGGTGGTTTTGCCGCAGCCGGATTCGCCAATCAGCCCCAACTGCTGCCCCTCTTCCACATCCAGCGAGATGCCGTCCACCGCTTGCACGGTGCCATCGGCGGTGGCGTAATGCACTTTGAGGTCGCGTATCGACAGGATTGACATGGGATTTACATCCTCCGCAAGCGCGGGAAGAGCACTTCTTCGTAGCCCCTGCCGATGAAAAAGCCCGCCATCACCGTCAGCATGATGCAGATGCCCGGCGGCACAATCCAATAAAATGCCTCGCGGGAGAGCGCCAGCGAGTTAAAGGCGTCCTGCAGCATAAAACCCCAGCTGATGGTCTCGGGATCGCTGAAGCCGAGGAAGCTGACCGAGGCTTCGGTCAAAATCGCCCAGGCGATGGCGAATGAGCCATACAAAAAGGACAGCGGCAAAATGCTGGGCGCGATATACACAAAGATGATGCGCAAATCGCTGGCGCCAGAGACATGCGCCGCGCTGACAAATGCCTGCTCTTTGATGACAAGCACCTGGGAGCGGATGACGCGCCCGGTATCCCGCCAGAGCAGCACCGCCATCGCCACCACCACATTCCAAATGCTGGGGTCGAGGAAAGCTGAAATCACGATGATGAAGGGGATGAAGGGGATGCCAAAAGCGACATCGGCGGCGCGCATCAGCACGGCATCGACCTTGCCGCCATAATAGCCCGCCAGCAAGCCCACCACCGTGCCGATGACCGCCACCGCCGCCGCCGCCGAAAAGCCGACCAGCAGCGCCGAGCGCGAGCCGTGAATCAGCTGGGAAAAAATGTCGCGGCCGATGTTGGTGGTGCCCAGCAGGAAGGTGTTGACATAACCCTCGGCTACATCTTCGCCGGGCTCGGCAAGCCAGTAGGGCAAGGCGTCTTTGATCCAGTCGCCATCGGCATTTTTCAGCGGCGTCAGCGGGTCATTAGGCGCGATTTGCGGCGCGAACAGCGCCACCAGCAAAAAGATGCCGAAGATAATCAAGCCGAAGAGCGCCAGCTTGTCCCGCTGGAAGACTTCGAGGTTGGTCTCCCACAATTGGCGCAGCGCCGATTTCTGTCGGAATTGCACAGCAGCGGCGCGATTGCGGGCA
>JAJDWK010000080.1 GCA_022825675.1 Anaerolineae bacterium
CCGCCGACAAACACGCCAGTTCCACAGAGCTATACCGTGCCGCAAAGCCTGATAGACAACATCAGGGTTTGGCGGGCGGAGCAGGGCACTGAGTCCGACCATTACAAGCGCTGGACGCGGGTTTTGGCGGCATTTGGCAAAGCCAGCCACAACAACCCGATGGGCGTCAGCGAGGCGAAAATCTATCGTGACCGCGGCTGGAACCGCTGGATTGAGGTGGTCAAAGCGCTGGAGAAGCTGGCGGGGGATTAGCGCCAATTAGCAAGTGCAGGGGCGTTTCGCTTGAACGCCCCGCCATTCGTGTAGAAACGCGGGCGACCCGCCGGGTCGCCCAAAAACTGCCACAGTGGCACAGATGTAAATGCAAGTAAGTTATGCAACAATCTAGTGCTTACTGAGCAGTCTGTACACAGCCCTTACCACCGAGAACACAGAGGAAAATTGAGGACACCGAGTAAAGATTTAAAGAGATTTCTCATTTTTTCTCGGTGTACTCGGTGGTAAAATCCCTGTTGAATCTTCGCCCCTACGGCTTGGCAGATTGTGAGGGTATGATACTTGAGCAAAGGGCATATTGATCCGCATAACTTACTTAAACATACAGAGAAACAGGGGGCGGAATATGCCAAGCATCACGGTACATTTACATCAAATTGATGACGCGGCGACAGCGGCGCAGATCCGTCAGCACGGGCTGCTCATCGACAGGCCCGAAGCCAAGGGCGGGCGCGACAGCGGCGCCATGGGCGGCGAGCTGCTGCTGGCGGCGCTCGGCGGCTGCTTCAACAGCAATCTGCTGGCGGCAATCCGCGCGCGCGGGCTGGATATTGACGACATCCACATCACCGTCAGTGGCGAGCTGGCGGCGGCACCCGCCCGCTTCGCCGCGATTGATATGGTCGTCAGCTCCGCTTATGCCGACCGCGCCGCCTTCGAGAAGCTGGTAAAATTATCGGAACGGGCTTGCATCGTCGCCAACACGCTCAAAGGCGCGGCGGAGCTGACCATAAGCATCGGCTGAACCGCTGCTGATAGCCACCCAGCTTGTAGAAGAGGACCGGACATGCCAGCACTTGAACTTGAAGCGCAGGACCAGCGCCTGCTTGCTATATTCAGCGCTGATGCCGCGCTCGAAAGCCTGTCGGACGGGCACAGATTCCTCGAAGGTCCCGCCTGGCACCCCTATGAGCAGCACCTGCGCTTCAGCGATATTCTGGGCAATTGCACCTGGCAATGGTCGGCGGCGGCGGGCTTGAGCCTCTACCGCGCCAACAGCCACATGGCAAACGGCAACACCTACGACCGCGAGGGGCGCTTGCTCAGCTGCCATCACGCCAGCAGCCGCGTAACGCGCATGGATGGCGGCGCGATGACTGTGCTCGCCGCTGAATACGGCGGGCGCGAGCTCAACAGCCCCAATGACATCGTCGTCAAAAGCGATGGCAGCGTCTATTTCACCGACCCGCCCTATGGGCGCGAGGCAAAAGTGGGCATCCCGCGCGCCGTCCAGCTTGAACATAATGGCGTCTACCGCTGGGACGCGGCAGCTGGGGCGCTGCGCCTGCTGACCAGCGCGCTCAACCGCCCCAATGGCTTGTGCTTCAGCGCCGATGAAACGCGGCTCTATGTCAATGACAGCCCGGAATACACAATCTATGTCTTTGATGTGGCGGCGGACGGCGGCTTGGAAAATCAGCGCCTTTTCGCGGAAACTGGCGGCGATGGTCCCGGCGTGCCCGATGGCATGAAGCTGGATTGCCAGGGCAATCTCTATTGCTGCGCCCAAGGCGGCGTCCAGGTTTTCAGCCCCGCGGGCGAGTATCTGGGGCGGCTGCGTACGCCGATGCAGGTTACCAACCTCTGCTTCGGCGGCACGGATCTGCGCAGCCTCTTTCTGACGGGCATCAGCACTTTGTATCGCGCGCGGACGCTTATCGCCGGCCTGCCGCTCTTCTGAGGCGCTAGGGCAATGTCAGCGCCGGCAGCCCCTGGCGCGGTATCCAATAGAACATGCGCCCGTGGGCGCGCTCGCAGGTCGCCATTATGCGCGCATGCAGCGCCGCGTCTTTGGCATAAGCGTCGATGTGGATGACGCGCTCGCCGCCCAGGGCGCGGCTTGCCAGCGCGCGCTCCGCCGCGTCCGCCGATGCGGCGAATTCCCGCAGCAGCGCTTCTGTTCGCGGCTTCAAGGGCAGGCGCGCCAAGCCAAAAAGTATGGGAAAGCGATAGGCTTCGTCAAGCCGCAGCCGGCGCAGAGCGGCGAATTGGGCGGGGCTGAGATCGCCTTGAGCGCGCCCTTCATGCCCCGCCAGCATGCTCAAGGCGCGGCGGCGCAATTTGCGCTTCTGGCGGCAGTCACGCGTGATTGCCTCCAGCCGCGCCACAATCGCCTCATCCGCCAGGAAATTGGGGCAGGCTTGAATCGCGACCGCGATGACGCGGCGCGCTTCGTCCCGCAGCCCGGCGAGCACGGCAGCGGCGGCTTCCGCCCCCTGCTGATGCGCCAGCGCGCGCAGCATCAACACCCGCTGGTTGCGGTCGGGATGCGCCATCTGCGCGCGGCAGAAGGCGACCAGCGCGGCGGGTTCCGGCTGCCCGATTTGCCGCCAGGCTTCCGCCGGGGACAGCGCGTCACAGGCGCTGTAGCCCCGGCGCAAAATGCGGATGTCGTCACTGGTGAGCATAGGGCGCTCCCGCATACGAGATTGCGGCGGGCAGCCTGTTATCCGCTCGACACATTTCAGAATCTTTAGCAATGATCCCCCGCCGCGAACTTAGTATAGCAGGAGCGCGGCGTCAGTTTCCAGCGGTAGATTCACCACCGAGTACACCGAGCGCACCGAGTTTGATGCGATATTTGCATAGCTGCCTTGCCATCAGACTTGACCGCTTCTGCCGCCGTCGAAAACCGTAGGGGCGACACTGCGAAACGCCCCTGCATCACCTATTCTTACGGCAAACGGAAAAACTCAGTGTCCTCGGTGTACTCGGTGGTAAGAAAAATTGCTGAGATTGCTTGCTCCCGCGCCCGCATAACCATTGTCAGCCCGCCAGCATTTGGTATAGTTTCTGGGCAAGTTGGCTCTCGACAAGGCACTGGAGGATATACGCATGGCGCAATTTGGGCTGCTTTATGTGGGCGAACCGGTACATGAATCAGAAGCGGCGGCGCAGGCGCATCAGCAGCAATTTTTCGCCTGGGTCGGCAGTTTGGGCGACGCAATCGTCAACCCCGGCATGCCTTTTGGACCGCCGACCCGCGTCAGCGCTGAGGGCGTCTCCAGCGAAGCCCGCGCCGACCGCTTGACCGGGCTGACTATCATTGAGGCGGAAGATATGGACGCGGCGCTGGAAATCGCCAAGAACTGCCCCTATGTCGAGGTGGCGGCGCTTGATGTCGTGCAGATTTTCCAGATGCCCGGCTAATCCGCCAGCGCAAAAACCCCGCCGGGCGGCCGCCAGCGCATGAGCTTGCTTTTGCGTTACATGCGCCGCCGTGATATCAAGCCTGTAGTGGCGATTGACCGCCTCTGCTTTCAGCCGCCCTGGTCGGCAGAGTCCTACACTTTTGAGATAAAGCAATCGAGCGTCAGCCACATGGCAGTGCTGGAGCGGCGCGCGCCATCAGCGCCCGTGATGGCGGCGGGCTGGCGCGGACGCCTGCGCCAGCAACTGCGGCGCGCCCGCGCGGGCACGGTGCTGGGCTATGGCGGCATCTGGCGGATTGAAGGCGAGGCGCATATCAGCACCCTCGCCGTGCATCCCGCCTGGCGCGGCTGTGGCTATGGCGAGATTGTGCTGGCGGGGCTCTTTGGCAAGGCGCTGCGGCTGCGGGCGGACTACATCGTGCTGGAGGTGCGGGTGGGCAATGCCGCCGCCCAGGCTTTGTATTGCAAATATGGCTTCCGCCGCGTGGCGCGCAAGCGGCAGTATTATCAGAACAACAAAGAAGATGCCTGGGACATGCGCGTGACGCTGGACGGGGCGGCGCGCTCGCGCTATGCGCGCCTGCTGGCGGGCTTGCGGCGGCGGCAGGCTTTTGACGATGGCTACAGCCGCGCATCCCGCCCGCGGGGGTGAGCTTGCCATAACCGAAAAGAAATTGTATAATCCTTAAAATATTGCCTATATATTTGTGAAGGCAACGATGAACGCTTTAATGAATGAAGTGCAATTTGCTGACCAATTTGTATATTTCGCAAAACTGGATAGTCGCTTGTCGGGCTTAGACGGCCGCGTAAGTGATATGCGTAGCGTCGGAAAGCTCGGTGCCGATGCTCTAAGGCGCATTTCAAAGTATTTCAAAATCAAAAGCATATATCATTCCAATGCCATTGAAGGCAACTCGCTCTCGCTTGGGGAAACTAGGCTTGTGATCGAAGAAGGCATAACAATTACTGGCAAAAGCCTTCGCGATACCGTTGAGACTAAGAACCTGTCGCATGCCATCGATTACATGGAAGACCTCGCGGTTTCGCTAGAAAAGCCCATCACCCTAAGCGACCTGCGCCAAATCCACGCACTGATTTTGCAAGGGGTAGACGAGGATTTCGCGGGCAGATACCGCGAAACTGAAGTGAAAATCACCGGCTCAGAAGCTTCCACAACCAGAGCACATAAAATACCGCAAGAGATGGCTGACCTGGGAAACTATATTGCTGAAGTTACTGTTGCCGCTGTAGGCGAGCGGCAATCCGCGATCATTTGCGCCGCCGCCGCCCATGCCTGGCTGGCGCAGATTCACCCCTTCATTGATGGCAATGGGCGCAGCGCGCGCATTCTCATGAATCTGATATTGATGCGCCGTGGCTATCCCATTTGTATCATCGCCCGCGAAGACCGGCGGCGTTACTATCAGGCTTTGGAAGAATCCCATGGCGGCGACCTCACCGAACTTGTAGAGCTTATCGCTGAAAATGTGGAAGAGAGTTTGGAAGAATGGGAAAAAGCCGCGGAGGAACAACAGCAGCAGCAAGAATGGCTGGCTTCCCTGACGGCGCGCTTCCAGCAGCCAGAGCTCAAGCGCGCCCGCAACGAATACGAAGTCTGGAGGCGAGGCATGGCGCTGTTTCGGGGCTATTTCAAGCAGACCGTCGATGCTTGGAATGAGCAGCTGACAGTTGGCGCAGTCTTCCTGAAATACCGAGATTATGGGGAACTTGATTTTGAAAAATACCTGAGCTTGCGCGACCGTGGCTCCGCCAAACGAACCTGGGATTTTGATATCGTATTCCAGCGCGGCGACCAGCGTGTACGCTATCTGTTCTGGTATGGTTTTGCCAGTTACCAGCTTCTTCCTAAGGCAAGAGTTGTGCTTCTAATTGGCAAGGCGGTTGGCCACGAATACGAAATTGAGCTGCTTAAGTATATCACGCAGCCGAATATTCCCGATATATATGAAGTGGGATTTGACATCGAGTCACAGAATTTTGTCGCGCTCACACCTAGAAAACCTATCGAAAGCAAAGCGGAAACTATAGCGCGGAAATTCTTCACGCAAGTCATTGAGCGCGACTTCGGCGCTTAAGCCCGCGCCCGGTTGAGCGCCAGCAGCCGCCGCACTATCTCCTCCTCATCCGCCAAAACCGCCGCCTCCCAGCCATACGCCGCGCAGACCGCCGCGTCCAGCGCGTGATGCAAAAAGTCCAGCCGCGGCGCGAAGTCCGCCGCCGCTGGCTTCGTGCGCATGCGCGCCGCCCCGCGGAAGACCTGCAAGGTGTTATACAGGTTGGTGAGGGTGCGGTCTTTGTGGGCTGCAGCCCCCAGCCAAGCCGAGCGCTCGGCGTCCAACTGCTTGGCAGCGGCGCTGATGCGCGCGTAGGCGGGGTGGGCGCGGTCTTCCTGCCCCGGTGCCCAGGGGAAGGGGAAGGTCTCGAAGGTGGTGGTGGGGGTGTAGCGGCGAGCAGGTCCCAAGGTTGAGCCAGTTCGCAATGACCAAATCTCGTGGATTCGGGAGTGGAGAACGCCGAAGAAATAATCGTCGTCGCGGGCGATGGCAACTGTTGTTGAGTCGCAAAGAACACGAGAACCCAGCCAGACATAAACTCGGTGCTTGGCGGTCAGAGGCGTACAGATAAATCTGCTTAAATTAGCATCTTTGAAGGCGTTTCTCATCTCAGGCCTAGGGCGTTGATGTAGCCACCACTTCTCGCGACTACGTCTATCATTGTTCTTAATTCGTTTTAGCTTAACGTTCATTTTTATGTATTCCATCGGCAGTTTATAGTTGCTTGCTTCACCGTAGCTCATTTCATTGAAGTCAATTATCCACCTATTCCGCGACCCGCTAACAATATGCCGTCCATTCACTACGGGAACTACTACATCAGCATTATTGAATCCTTCAGGGTTATTTTTTCGGAGCATAATCTTTGCTGTCTCTTCAACGAAGTCAAAAGCACCACCCTTTTGAACTCCGATGAATGAAATGCCTCGATTTTCATCAAGTTTCGTCGCCTGTGTAATATCAAGCTCGGAAGTCAAGTTGGAATGAATTGCGCTGACCGGCAATCCATCCAAAGTCTTCCTGTCTTCATCGCCGTCATCAAAGCCCACCATTGAAATTCGGACAGCCGCGCCATCCAGCATCCATTCCCTGTCCGACCACGCCATAAAGATATCGCCCGACTCTTTGATGCGCTCCAAGATTTGTCGGCTTGCGCCATCGCGTATCGAGTTCGTCGCCAGCAGCCCCGCCCGTTTCGCCCGCCCTTTTTTAATCTGCTCGCGCGCGGCTTCAAACCAGTAACAGGCTAAATCAATAAATGCGGGAATCCTGCCTTCATAGTGTTCGCGCAGCCGATCGACATAATCGTCTCCCAGCTCGATTCTTTGTTTCTTCGCGCCCAAAAACGGTGGATTGCCCACAATCACATCAACGGCGGGCCAATCCGCCCCCGGCAAAATCGCGTCCCGGCACACGATATTGCCCGCCAGCTCCTCCAATATCGGCTCTTTGAAATGCCCGCGGTAGCCATTGTTGGCGCGCCATTGGATGTAACCAATCCAGACCACAATGCTCGCCAGCGCCTGCGCTATCGGGTTAATCTCGATGCCATAGAGCTGCCGCGGGTGCACCTCCGGCAGCGGCAGCGTGAAGCCCGCCCACAGCGGATGCTGGATGACTTCCTGCTCCAGCTCCATCAGCCGCTGCAGAGCGACATAGAGGAAGTTGCCGCTGCCGCAGGCGGGGTCAAGCACTTTTGTCTCGCGGATGCGCCGCAGCATGCCGTCCCTTAATGTCAGCAGCGCCTTCTCCGCATTCGCGCGCGCCCGCCCCGTTTGCGCCCGGTCATAGCGCTCGCGCAAGGGCGCCGCTTCCAGCTGCGCGGTATCCCAATGGTAGCGCAGCGGCTGCATCAGCACCGGCTCGATGATGAGCAGGATATCCTCGCGGGCGGTGTAATGGGCGCCCAGCTGGGCGCGCTTGCTGGGGTCGAGGCTGCGCTCAAAGAGCGTGCCGAAAATCGACGGCTCAATCGCCGCCCAGTCCAGCTTCGCCGCTTCTTCCAGGCTGGCGATCGCTTCGGGCGACAGCGCTTCTACCGCAACGACATTGAAGAGCGTGCCATTAAAATAGCGGATGTCTTCGCCGAAGAAAGTGCCGCCGCGGTTCATCTCGAGGAAGAGGTTTTGTAAATGGCGGCGGAAGACTTCCGGCTTGCCTTTGGATACGGCGATGATGTCGCTGAAGATGCCGGTGCCGCTGCCTCTTAAGCTGGGCAGCAGCCCGATATCTTCGGCGAAGAGGCAAAATACCAGCTTCGTCAAAAAATAGGCGATGCGCTGCGGCGCTTCCCCCCATTCGCGCATATTATCGGCGATGGTCTTAAAAGAAGCCGCCGCCTCTTTGGTAACCTGCTCGGTATTGCGGTTGGGGTGCAGGCGCTGCGGCGCGTGGAACATCGCCTCCAGCCAGCGCCGCGCTTCGGGGCTGCCGATGTCTTGATGCTGGAAGCGGTAGACCTTCTCGGCGCTGTTGGGGAAGTTGGTGTGGATTTCCCAAGTGTTGATGTCGGTTACGATTAGCAGCGGCGGGTTCTTCAGCGCTATGCGGTATTGCAATAGCTGCTGATAGGCGGCGCCTAAGTCCTTGTATTTGTCGGGCGATTTGTATTCGATGGCGAAGTGATTCTCGTAATAAACATCGGCGAAGCCATGCCCGCCGCCGCTTTTTTTGAGCAATGGCTCAAAAACAAAGCGCTCGCCCGCTTCGGTCAAGCCAGCGGCGGGCAGTTCCACCCCGACCAAGCGACAGACATCAAGGAAATGCGCTTGGGCGATCTGCTGCTCGCCGAGCGGCGTGCCCGCCCATTTGCTGACGAATTCTTGTGGGCTCATCGGCTGCGGCTGTGATAGTCTTGCGAAGTCATCAGCCTACTATACCACCGCCCGCGCGCGCTGGCGGCAGCCCGTAAACATCCCAAATTCGGCGTATCTCGGTGTACTCGGTGGTAAATTCCCTGTTGAATTTTCGTCCCCCCACTGGGGATATACTGCGCGCGGGAGAGCCAGCAGCCGCCCCCTGCGCTACAATACACGCATGGAAGCTAGCGAGCAGCCAACTGCCCAAGTCGCGCGCTTGCGGGGCCTGCTGCGCACGGGACCGCGGGCGATCGCCCTGCGCCTCATCGACCAGCTCTATCGCCGCGCTACGGGGGCGCCCCTGTGGCGGCTGAGCGCCCTCAGCCCGCAGCTGGCGCTGGGCGGGCAGCATTATGCGCGCGGCTATGCCCGCCTGCGCGCCCGCGGCATCAGCGCCATCATAAATATGCGCGAGCCGCATTTTGACGACCGGGCGCTGGGCATTGGCGGCGAGCGCCACCTGCACCTGCCGACAATCGACAATACGCCGCCGTCCCTTCGCGATCTCGCGCGTGGCGTTGCTTTTGTACAAGCGGAGCGGGAGCGCGGCGGCGCGGTCTATATCCATTGCGGCGTTGGCGTTGGGCGCGCGCCAACGATGGCAGCCGCCTGCCTCATCGCCGATGGGCTATCCGCCAGCGAAGCGCTCAAACGCATCCAGGCGGTGCGTCCCTTCGTGCATCTCACGCCGGGGCAGGCGCGGGTCCTCGAGGAATTCGCGCGGAGCTTGGCGGAAGCGGCGGCTCCCGCGGCGGATAGCTGATGCTTTTCTCAATACTTTGTTGCGATTACATCGGCGCTTAGAAGCAGCCCTCACTCCCGGCGCAGCGCCGCCGCCGGCTGCAGGCGGCTCAGCTTCCAGGCGGGATAAGCGCCCGCCAGCAGCGCCGCCGCCAAGCCGACCAGCAGCGCCTCCGCCAGCTGCATGGGCGCGGGCGCGAATTGCATCGTCCAGCCGAAAGAGCGCTGGTTAATGACCATGGTTAATACCAGCGAGGTCGCCAACCCGATAGGCAGCGCCAGGATGCCCGCCGCCAGCCCCATCAGCCCGCTTTGCAGCATGCCGAAGCGCGTCAGTTGGCGTCTGGTCATGCCGGTGGCGCGCATCATGCCATAGGCGCGCGCCTGCTCCAGCTGCAGCGCCATCAGCGCCGACAGGATGCCGATGAAAGCCACCAGCGTCGTCAGCAGGCGCAGGGCGACGGTGATGGCGAAGGTGCGGTCGAAGACTTCCAACGCGCCCGCGCGCAGGCTGGCATTGTCCTGCACCTGCAGGTCAAACTCCGCCAGACGCTGGCGCAGCGCCGCCATCACGGGCGCTGCCGCCTGGTCAGCGTCGATGAAAATGCCCAGCGAGCTGATGAACGGGTCGCGGTAATAGCGGTCATAGACCGGGCGCGCCATCGTCAGCGCGCCTTGGTCGGTGCTGTAATCGTAATAGACGGCGAAGACCTCAAAACTGCGCGGACCCGCTTCGGTTTGCAGCGTGATGCGATTGCGCTCGCGGTCAATGCCGCGGCGATAGGCGAAGCTCTCGCTGACCATCACCGCACCGCCGTCCAATGCCGCTTGATGCGCGCCCGCTGGCACCGTCGTCCAGGCGAAGCTGCGCTGCGCGCCAGCGATGTCAAAATCGCTCGCCAGCAAGTTGACCGGCGGCAAATCCGGATAGTCGGGCGCGCCCACGGTAACATGCCGCGCGGAGGAGACCGTGGCCACGCCGGGCGTGCCTTGCGCGATAGTTTTGACGATGGCGGGCACATCAACGCTGGCGTTGTTGGAGGCGAAGAGCGGCGGCGAGACATACATCTGCGCGCCCAGGGACGAGCGCAGCCAATCCGCCACCGTGAGGCGGAAGCCGCCAATCATCGTGTTGACGCCGACGATGACGCTGATGGCGACTGCCAGCGCCGCGACCGCCACCGCCGTCCGGCTCAGCGAGCGGGTGATGGCGCGCGCCGCCAGCCGCCCCAAGACGCCAAAAAACGCCTCACAAGGGCGAGCGAGCAGGCGCATCAGCAGCAGCAGCGCCGCCGGCGTCAGCATCGCGCCACCCAGGATGATAAACAGCAGCGCCGCGAAGCTCAGCAGCAGGCTGTCGCGCGCGGACAGCAAAAGCAGCCCCAGCAGGTTCGCGCCCACCGCGCCCAGGCTCAGCAGCGGCAGCAGTCGCGCCGCGTTTTTTTCTTCGAGGGAGCGCTTCATCACGCCCACGGGCGGCGTTTGCGCCGCATCCCAAGAGGGCAGGCTCGCCGCCAGCAGGCTCGCCGCCATGCCGACAATGCCGCCTTTCAGCAAGGTGGCGGGCGGCAGGCTCAGCCGCTGCACGCTGATGCTGAAGTAGAGATCGCTGATGGTCTGCGAGACCAGCGCCACCGCCCCCCGCCCAAAAATGATGCCCAGCGACAAACCCAGCGCCGTGCCCACCGCGCCCAGCAGCAGCGCCTCCAGCAGGATGAAGCGGAAAATCTGACGGCGGGTCGCGCCCAGGGAGCGCATGATGCCCAGGATGCCGCGGCGCTGCACCACGCTGAAGCTGACAGTGTTATAAATCAGGAACAAACCCACCACCAGCGCCAGCAAACTCATCGCCTGCAGGTTGAGCTCAAAAGCGGCGAGCATTTGGTCGAGCGCGTTCTGCTGGCGCACATCCACCAGCGTTGTGCCCGCCGGCAGCTGCTGGCGCAGCGCGGCGGCTTCCTCGGCATCCAGGATGAGGTCGATGCGGCTGAGCTTGCCTTGCATGCCCGTCAACTCTTGCGCGGTCGCGATATCGCTGATGAGCAAATCGTCAAGCGCCTGGCGGCTGGCGCTGTTAAGCGGCTGCACAATGCCGACCAGCAGCGCGTCCCCGAATGCGCCGCCCGCGCTCAGCCGCAGGCGCGCCCCCCGCTCCAGCCCCAGCCGCGCCGCCAGTGCCTCGCTGAGCGCCAGCGCGCCCGGCTCCGCGATAAGGCGGCTGAGCGCCTCAAAATCAAAATCAGCGCCCGCGCCCGCCAGGTACGAGCGGAAAGGCGGCTCCGCCAGTGGGTCAACGCCCAGCAGACGCAGCGCCTGGTCGCTGCCATCGATGCGCGCAAATTCGGACAGAACTGGCGCCGACAGCCGATAGCCCAGCTCCAGCCGCAGGCGGGTATACAGCGCGCTAGAAAAGCCGTTGGGTCCACCGACAATCTGATGGGTGGCGCGCCCGACCAGGCTCTCGCTGCTGAGGGTGAAGGCGCGGCTGGCGGAGGCATTGGCGATATCAATCGCCACCACCACCGCCACGCCCAGCGCCACGCCCAGCACAAAGAGCGCGCTTTGGAAAAAGCGGCGGCTGATGCTGCGCAAGGCGAGCCGAAGCACTATCACGGGCATAGCGCCGCTTACCTCAGATAGTATCCCCCCGCCATCAGCTAGGCGGAGACGCCAAAAAGCTCGGCGAAGCGCCGCAAGCGCGCCAGATACTCGTCCAGCGTAGCGCCATGCGGGTAGAGCGCCAGCTCGGTCGCGCCCAGTTGCTGCCAGCCGCGCACATGGCGCTCCCAGTCGCTCTCCGGTACGCGCTCGCTGACCAGGCGCGCATGCAAGCCAACCTGCCCGCCGCGCCCGCAGTTTTCAACATGGGACCAGAAGGTCTCGCAGAGTTCGCGCTCGGTCTCGGGGTCGCCGCCGCCCGCCACCCAGCCGTCGCTCAGCCGGGCGCAGCGCCGCAAGACGACATCGGCGGTGCCGCCAATCCAAATGGGGATGGGCTGCGGCGGCAGCGGGTTGATGCCGGCATCGTCGATGCTGTCAAAGCTGCCGCTGATGTTCACCAGCTCGTGCGTCCACAGCTCGCGCAAAATCATAATCTGCTCTTCGACGCGGGCGCCGCGGCTGCCGAAATCATAGCCCAGCGCATCGTATTCGACTTCGTTCCAGCCAACGCCGATGCCCAGGCGGAAGCGCCCGCCAGAAAGCAAATCGACCTGCGCCGCCTGCTTCGCCACCAGGGCGGTCTGCCGCTGTGGCAAAATCAAGACGCCGGTCATGAAGCCGATGGTCTCCGTCAGCCCCGCCATCCAGGCGAAAAGCGTCAGCGGCTCGTGAAACATATCTTCGTAGGTATAGGGTCGGCGCGCCTCCCAGCCGGGGCGGTCGGGATTAGCGCCGAGCACATGGTCATAAGCCAGCAGATGATGGTAGCCCATGCCCTCCGCCGCTTGGACAAAATCGCGCAGGACAGCGGGGTCAGCGCCCAATTGCGTTTGAGGAAAGACAGCGCCAAATCGCATGTTAGGAGTCCCTTCGCCATGGTTGCTATCTCGCCAATGCTAGCGTATCGCGGCAGTTTCTTCCAGTTGCGGCGCACAACTCGGCAGAGCAATCGCACCAGAGTATTTTTACCACCGAGGCCACCGAGGACACCGAGATTTTTCCGCATATTCGCAAAATAAGTAGATAGATGCAGGGGCGTTTCGCCGTAGGCTGTTGAAATACTCATTTTCCCCCACCCTAAATCCCTCCCCCATTAAGAGGGAGGGACTTTTAACCCCATTTTTGCAGTGATTTTGCTCCCCTTCCCTCATTTTGGGGATAATTCGCCATAGAGATGGCGAAGGGGCCGGGGGATGGGGGTGTTTTTCAACAGCCACCACCGAAATGCCCCTACATAGAGTCCTTTTCTGCGGATTTATAGGATTATCTTTGTGTCCTTTGTGTCTTTGTGGTGAAGAATAATTTGATGCAATCACCACTTCCCCAACCCCGCCGATATGGTAAGCGCAGCGCCTTTATGCTAAGTTACAAGGCAGAACCCCGCCGAAAGGACGCCGCGTGATGAGACTGATAGCCAGGCTGGCGCATCAAGCCGCGCCCGTGCTGCAAGAACCCGCCCTCCTGCAAGTGCGGCGCAACCACGCCTTTGAACATGCCGCCGTCAACTTGTTGAATAGTTCCGGCTACACAGTTTCGGGCATCAGCCTGCAAGATGGCTTCTACCTGCTGGGCGATGTGCCAACACAATCGGTTGAAGCCGCCGCGGACGACGCGCTGAAGCGGCTGAAAGCGGGGCATCGCCACCTGGCGCTGCACCCCTTTTGCGGCACAAATTTGGTGACAATCGCCCTGCTTGCCGCGCCCGCCGCCTACATCGGCTTCGCCGGGAGCGGCTGGACGCGCGGCTTGAAGCGCCTGCCGCTGATGTATTACGCGATGCTGGCGCTTGTCCTGTTCGCGCAAAGCCTGGGCATGAGCTTGCAGCGGCATGTCACCACCGAAAGCGAAATCGGCGAGCTGACGCTGGTTTCGGTACAGCGGGTTGAGCCGCCGCTGCCCTTCTTAAGCGGGCGCGTTACCCTGCACCGCATCAGGACCAGCCCGCGCCCGCCAGCATCAAACGCGCCAGAGCCAAACTCAGACGCAGCGAGCCAGGCAAAAGCATGAGCCAGACGCCGACATTTTATATTTTGCATGGCGATGACAGCCTGGCGCGGGAAGGGGCGCTGGCGAAGCTGCGCGCGGCGATGCAAGATGAAGCCGAGCTGAATACCACCATTTTGCAGAGCGACGCCCCGGTGGCGGAGGTGCTGGGCGCCGCCAAATCCATGCCCTTCCTGGCGGATAAGCGCCTGGTGATCGCGCATGGGCTTATCAGCCGCATCACACGGCGGGACGCAGGTGATGACGGCAAAGCGGCGGTCAAGCGCTTATTAGAAGAATTGCCGAAGCTGCCAGCATTCGCGCGGCTGGTATTCTATGAAACCGAGACCCTGGAAGACAGCAATCGCCTGCTCAAAAAAGCGCGTGATATGCCCAACGGCTTCGCGCTTAATTTCAGCGCGCCCGAGTCCCTTAACAAGTGGCTGCTGGCGCGGGCAAAAGCAAATGGCGCGGAAATCAGCCCGCAGGCGGCGCAAGCCATCAGCGATTTGCTGAGCTATGGCGAGCACAGCCGCAACGCCAAAGGCAAAAATGCCGCCCGCCGCCGTGAGGGCAGGCGCGGGCGGGCGCTGGCGCTGCTGGCGGCGGAAAATGAGCTGGCGAAATTGGCGGATTATGTCGATGGCGCGCGCCCAATCAGCGAAGAGGATGTCGCCGCGCTGACGCCGTATGTGCCCGAGGCGAATATCTTTGAGCTGGTGGACGCGCTGGTGGACGGGCGCGGCGACCGCGCCTTCCAGCTGATGGCGCAGTATTTTCACGACAATCCCAACGACTCAAAGGGCATGCGCCTGTTTGCCATGTTCGTCGGGCAATTCCGCCGCTTGCTGATGGCGCGCGATTATCTGGACAGCGGCGGCAGCGGCGGCAAGGACATGGCGCTGGCGCTGGGCTTGCACAGCTTTGTCGCCGGCAAGCTGGCGCGGCAGGCGCGGCGCTTCAGCCGGGAGCAGCTGATACTTATACTGAAGCGCCTGCAGCGTTATGATGAAGAGATGAAGACCGGGCAGATAATTGACCCGCGGCTGGCGCTGGATATTTTGCTGGTGAGTTTGGCGCGGCAATAGCGTTTGTTTTATTATAGCATCAAAACGGAGAATGCACGATGACAATAGCAGAGACCGGGAACCCGCAGGCTGGCGATAAAAACGCGGAAGGGCAGGCGCAGCTGCTACAAGCGGTGGACGCCAACGAGCTGGTCAACAGCTTGTTGGGCTGGCGCGATGAACTGATGGACGCTGTCGAGCAACTGCCTCTCGAGACCTTCGAGCGGCTGATTTTGCGTTTGCTGGGCGCGGATGGCGTCAGCGATATTGATGTCAGCCGCAGCAACGACAGCGTCGAGGGCATGGGCATCTTCGGCGGCGGCGGCTTCCTGTCCTTTCGCGTGTCATTTCGCTGCATCCGCGGCGGCGGGCGCATCAGCTCGGCGGAGGTGGAAGATTTCCGCCGCGGCGTGATGCTGGGGCGCTCGGACAAGGGCTTGCTGATAACGACGGGCAAGTTCACGCAAGAGGCGGAGCTGAAAGCCGGCAGCGAACGCACCCCCGAGATTCGGCTGATAGACGGCGAGGAGCTGATCGCGAAGTTGAAGGAGCTGGGCTTGGGCGTGCGCAGTGAGCAGGTGCTGGTGGAGCGGGTGATAATCGAGCGGGAATGGCTGGCGGGAATGTGAGGGGGCGGGATAGTATTACTAACTATGTAATGTGCGATTGTTGGGGCGACTCTGTGAGTCGTCCACTGTATCTGCCATGAATAAAATTCCGTATCAGCAGCTATATGATGCAACATTGCAGGCTCTGCATAAGTTGGGTGGCTCTGCTTCAATTCATGAGATTCATGATGAAGCTGTTTCCATCTTGAGGCTCAGCGATGAAGAAATTGCTATGCCACTCAACTCAAGCCCGAACAGCCCGCCCGATATCAAGTATCGACTTGGCTGGGTACGAACTTGGCTTAAGCATTATGGCTTGCTTGAAAACTCTAGTAGGGGAGTCTGGTCGCTAACTCCTGAGGGACAAGCGACGACGCGAGTAGACAGAAAAGAAGTTGATCGTGTAGTAAGCGAATTACTTAAGCAGCAAAAGGCGCAGGAGCAAGGTACGCAAAGTCCCGACACCGATGAAGACGAAGCAGCGCCGGCAAGCGAAGACTGGCAAGACGAACTCGCGACCGCACTGGCGAATATGTCGCCTGACGGCTTCGAGCGGCTGTGCCAACGGCTCCTGCGCGAGAGCGGCTTTACCCAAGTCGAAGTAACGGGCAAGAGCGGTGACGGCGGCATTGATGGCATCGGCGTCGTGCGCATCAGCGGCTTCTTGTCATTTAAGGTGCTCTTCCAATGCAAGCGCTGGCAGAATGCCGTTGGTGCCGCCGTTGTGCGTGATTTTCGCGGCGCTATGACCGGGCGCACCGAAAAGGGGCTTATCATCACAACGGGCAGCTTCACGCCCGCCGCCATGCGCGAAGCCACCCGTGATGGCGCGCCCGAAATCGACTTGGTGGATGGCGAACAGCTCATCAACAAGCTGAAAGCGCTGGAACTCGGTGTCAAGACCGAAGAAGTCATCGTGGAAAAAGTTACCATCGACCCCGACTTCTTCCACAACATCTAGCCGCGACCAAGCGCTTGACACCCGCGCATAAGTTGGTATACTGTTGGCACTGTAAGACACTCAGCATAGAAGGACTGCCCATGACAGCGCTAAATGCCGACACACAGAATCACGAAAGCCGCCTGTCCGCATTGGAAGCGCGCAGCGCCAGCAATGCCACCAAAGAAGATTTGGCAAACCTGAAGGTCGAGCTAATCAAGTGGTTTAGCGGCACACAGATTGCGCTTGCCGCCTTGATCATCTACCTCTTGCAGTGAGGCGGCGCTTATTTCAAGCGCTGGGTTAGCCCGCCGGCGGCACCTGTTCCACAAAGCGCCGCGCCGCCGCGCTGAGCGCATCCCAATCGCGCGCGGCAACCGCCTGCTTGTTAATCAAAGACGAGCCGACGCCCAAGGCATAAGCGCCATTATCCAGGAAGGCGCGCATATTCTCGGCGGTGATGCCGCCAGTTGGCATCAAACGCAGGTGCGGCAGCGGCGCCAGCACATCCTTGATATAGCGCTGCCCCAGGTGGTTGGCGGGGAAAACTTTGACGGCGCTGGCGCCCCATTCCCAGGCTTGCTGGATTTCTGTCGGGCTGAAAGCGCCGGGCATGGCGGGCAGGTCATGCGCCTGGCAGGCGTCGATGACCGAACGCTTGCACACGGGGCTGACCACAAATTGCGCGCCCGCCGCCGCCACCGCTTTAACCTGCGCTGCGCTGATGACAGAGCCGGCGCCGATGGCGATATCGGCGTCCAGCCGCGCGCGCATATCGGCGATGACCGCCGCCGCTTCGGGATTGGTCAGCGTGAATTCCAGCGCGCGGATGCCGCCGGCAACCAGCGCCGCGCTTAGCTCATAGGCGCTGGAGAGGTCGTCCAGGCGCACGATGGCGACCAATTTACTGCGGGCGATGATATCAAGAGCGGACATAAGCGCAACTATAACAGGGCTTTTTACCCAGTACAATTAAATCAAATTATGCTTCACCACAAAGACACAAAGGACACAAAGATAATCCTATAAATCCGCAGAAAAGGGCTCAATGTAGGGGCGTTTCGGCGAAACACCCTCAATATCCAAGCATTTTTCGTGGGCGACTAACAGAGTTGCCCCTACAAATCGCTAGAACTATGGTGCAATCGGCAAAAATGTTTTTGATGCGTTTGCCCTGGATTTTTACCACCGAGTACACCGAGAAAAAAGAGCCCTTTCAAGAAAATACTTTGTGCCCTTTGTGTCTTTGTGGTGAATACATATTTGATGTAATTGCCCTGCCCCACAACCCAAGCCATCAGCCGTCCGCGTCAAAATCCGGGTGCATCGGCGTCCATAGCGGGTAGGCATCGGCGGGCACATGGGTCTGGTCCCGCGGGCGCAGGGCGATTATCCGCCCGCCCGTCAGGCTGATGTAAATCCAACCCTGCGGGCTTACCGCCAGCGCCAGCGGCTGCTGCGGGTAGATGCCCAAGCCGACTTCGTTCACATAAATCAAGTCCTGCCAAAACAGCCCGTCCGCGCTGTTGGGCAGGTAGGCGGCGCGATTGCTCTCGCGGCGGTAGGGCAGCAGCACGGAAGCGCCCAAAGGTTGGTCGGCGGCGTCAAAATGCACCATGATGACCTTGTAGCCGACAATATCGGTCTGGCTGGGGTCGCCGCTTAGCGCCACGAGCAGCGTATCTTCGGTGCCGGGCAGGGTGGCATGGGGATAGGCTTCCAGGCTGCTGGGCACAGCGCCGCTGCCAAAGAGCATCGCGGGCGGGATGCTGTCCGCGCAGCCTCGCTCCCCCGCGATGTTGACAGTATCCGCCCCCAGGCACTGCGGGAAGCCGTACCAGCCGCCGCTGATGACGCGGTTGAGCTCGTCCAGCCCCGCGCGCTGGGGCGGGCGCGGCGCGCTGTCCAGCGTCCAAAGCGCCCCGCGGAAGAAGGCGATATCCGCCGGTTGGCGGAAGCCGCTGGCGACCAGCTGAATATCGCTGCCATCCAGCGCCATGCTGAGGATCGCGCCGCGCCCAGGCGCGTCAAATGCGCAATTGTTACAGGGCGCGCCGATAGCGACATAGAGCCGCCCATCATCAGCGATTTCCAGCCCGCCCGTCCAAAAGCCGCTGCCCGCCGGCAGGTCCGCGGCGATTGTGGTCAGCGCGCCATCCGCCGCCGCCCGTGTGATCTGCGCGCCGCCAGCGATATACAGCGCGCCTTCATGATAGACCAAGCCATGCGGGCGGTCCAAGCCGCTGACGAAATCGCTTATGGTATCGGGCAGGTGGTCGCCATCGCTGTCGTGGATGCGCATGACCTGCCCCGTGCGCGGGCGCGTCGCATACAATGTGCCATCAGGCGCGACTGCCAGTGCCGTGAAGCTGTAAGGCTCGATATCCGGCTGATGAATGACCGCTTCCGGGCACCAACGCAGACTGTCCGTTACCAGTTCGCCGCGTATCACTGTCGGGCGGCGGCCACAGAGGGGCAGCTGCGGCACCTGGGCATAAGCGGCGGCGGCGCTGGCGAGCATCAGCAGCGCCAGCGCTTTTACCAGCGCAGGGAGAGGCATGTCAAGCCGCCATCCATCTTGACAAATTCGCTGAGGTCCAGGGTCTCGACCTGCGGGCAGACCTCACGGGCAGCCGCCAGCGCAGTCGGGCAGCCCGCCGCGACAAATACCGTGTCGTTGATGGGCAAGACATCGGCGGCGAAGCCTTCTGCCGGCGGCAGGGTTATCACCCGCGCCCAGGAGAGGTCGTAGGCGGTTTTTAGCGCGGGGTCGCGGATGAGTGTGCCTGGCGCCAGTTCGGTCAAGCCGCTTTTGAGGTGCAAGACGCCGGCAAAAGGCACGGCGTCCACGCTTATGGCGGGCATCCGCGTTTGTAATGCCGCCCGCAGCGCTTGATAGCCAGCCTGATTGCTGCGCTGGGAGATGCCCACCAAGACGCGGTCGGCGCAAAACAGCACATCGCCGCCATCGAGGCGCGCCGCCGGCGGCAGCTCCAGCAGGCGCAGCGGCTTCAGCGCGGGCGCGATCCCGTCACCCTCGCCTTGGCGCGCGGGCGCGCCGCTGCGGCAGCGCAGGGCAATATCGCGGAAGATGACAAAAGCGTCTTCCACAAAATGCCCATCGGGGAAGCGCTCGTCCGCCGGCAGCAGCGTGAGCTCAAGCCCGCAGCCGCGCAGCGCCTCGATGTAGCTTTCATATTGGCGCAGCGCCCGCTTAAAATCGGGCGCGCCCAAATGCGCGGCGCTGGTGATGCCGGCGGCGAAGTTGGCGGCGGGGCGGCGTAGCACTGCGCGCGTGAATGGCGGCAGAAGATGAGGCATGGCAAGCTCCTTTTGACATCACAGAGAGCACCGATGTAAGGGAGTGTCGATTATCATGGATATAGTTCTCTCAGGAAACACGATACAGGATTTTTACCACCGAGAACACAGAAGTAAGTGCAAGTAAGTAATGCGACAATCTAGTGCTTACTGAGCAGTCTGTACACAGCCCTTACCACCGAGAACACAGAGGTAAATTGAGCACACCGAGTGAAGATTTAAAGAGATTTTCTCATTTTTTCTCGGTGTACTCGGTGGTAAAAATCCTTGTCGAATCTCCGCACTTACTTCTGTGGTGAATAATAGTTGATGCGATTGCCCTATGCGCTGAAAAAACCTGTGTATCTTCGGCGTAAAGAACTGTACACTATAGCTATCCGAGGCGAGCGCCCGCTTATGCAGAAGGACCGAAAATACGACTTTGATGCCGAAGCGCATCGCCAACAGCTCATCCCCCTGCTGCAGCGCATCCTCAGCCAGCCGCGCCGCCTCAGCCCGCGGGAGCATCAGCAGTTGATGCGCCGCTACCCCAAGCCCGCCGGCGCCGGCTTCTACAGCCTCGCCAATTTGGTGGATGGCTGGCGCGCCTTCGCCGGGCAGGACGGGCTGCCCGAATATGACGAGGCGCAGCTCTTCAAACTGCGGCGCAAGCCCGTGCGCACCCTCTCGGGCGTTACGCCGCTGACCGTGCTGACCAAGCCCTTCCCCTGCCCCGGCACCTGCATCTTCTGCCCCAACGATGTGCGCATGCCCAAGAGCTATCTGGCGGCTGAGCCGGGCGCGCAGCGGGCGGAGAAGAACGCCTTCGACCCCTACTTGCAAACCTGGGCGCGGCTGGACGCCTATCACAAGCTGGGGCATTCCACCGATAAAATCGAAATCATCATCCTCGGCGGCACCTGGTCCTTTTACCCCGAAACGTACCAAATCTGGTTCGTCAAGCGCATCTTTGACGCCCTGCACGATTTTGGCGCGGGCATAGACCGCCGCCAGGAAACCATCGCCGCCATCCGCGAGAAATCCCAGTTCACCGGCGAGCGCATTAGCGCCCTTACCATTGACGGCGCGGCGATGACGGCATCGTACAATCAGACAGTGCAGAGCATTTATGCCCAGGAGATGCGCCGCTCGTATGATATTGCCGGGGCGATTGCCGCTGGCGCCCGCCCGCGGGGGCTGGCGGATGAATACGCCACCTGGGAGGAGCTGGCGGCGGCGCAGCGCGAGAACGAAAATGCCGCCTGCCGCTCGGTCGGCTTGGTTGTTGAGACCCGCCCCGACCACATCAGCGAAGCCGAGGTGCTGCGGGCGCGGCGGCTCGGCTGTACCAAAGTGCAGATTGGCATCCAAAGCCTCAGCGACCGCGTGCTGGCGCTTAACAAACGCGGGCATGATGTGGCGGCGACGCGGCGGGCGCTGCGCCTGCTGCGCAAAGCCGGCTTCAAAATCCACGCCCATTGGATGCCCAACCTCTATGGCGCTTCCCCCGCGGCGGACCGCGCCGACTATGCCCGCCTCTTTGACGATCCCGATTTCCGCCCCGATGAGCTGAAAATCTACCCCTGCTCGCTGATAGAAAGCGCCGAGCTGATGCAGCGCTATCAAGCGGGGCAGTGGCAGCCTTATACGCATGAGGAGCTGCTGGAGCTGCTGGTGGCTTGCTTCGCGCGCACGCCTGAGTATTGCCGTTTGACGCGCGTCATCCGCGATATCCCGGGCACGGATATCGTCACCGGCAACAAAGTTACCAACTTCCGCCAGCTGGTGGAGCGGGAACTGGCGCGCCGCGGTATGAAGAGCCGTGATATCCGCGCGCGGGAAATCCGCCGCCAGCCCGTTACCGAAGCCGACCTCAAGCTGGATTGCGTCAACTACGCCACCAGCATTGGGCGGGAGATTTTCCTGCAATACATCACCAAAACTGGCGCTATCGCCGCCTTCGCGCGCCTGGCGCTGCCAGCTATCGAAGCGCCGCCGCTGCTGCCAGAACTCGCCGGCTGCGCGCTATTGCGGGAGCTGCATGTCTATGGCGCGGCGCTGGGCATCGGCAAATCCCGCGAGGGCATCGCGCAGCATGCCGGGCTGGGCACGCGGCTGATAGAGCAGGTGGCGGCGCGGGCGCGGGCGCGGGGCTATACGCGGCTGGCGGTCATCTCGGCGGTGGGCACGCGCGCCTATTATCGCAAGCGCGGCTTTGTTGATGGCGCGCTCTATCAAATCCGCGATGTGACGGCGGCGCCAGACCAGCCATGAAAACGATTGATGTCATCCAGGGCGGCGAACGGCGCAACGAACGTTTGCGCCTGCTGATGCTGCTGATAATCGCCGGCACGGTGCCCTTTTATTGTTTGGCGATACTGCTCATCGGCAGCGCGCCCGTGGCGGGCTATCGCGCCCGCGCCAGCGATACCGCCGCGCCCGCCGCCAGCGTCACGCCGCTGGGCGCTGATATGGTTTTGAGTCCCCGCGCCAGCGCCGGACCGCCGCGGCAAGCCACCATCACGCCTTTGAGCTTGCCCCGCGATACGCCGGCGCAATTTGTGCCGCCGAGCCCGATACCAGTAACCGCGCCGCCGACGCCCCTCAGCCCCTCGCCTACAGCGACTGACGAGCCGACGCCGCGCCCGACAGCCACGCCCGGCATTGGCGATGCCGATTTTGATGGCACACTCGATGATGTTGACAATTGCCCGGAAGAATATGGCGCTGCCGAAAATGCCGGCTGCCCCTGGCTGGACGACCCCGACCGGGACGGGCTGCGCGGCGATGCCGACCTCTGCCCCAACGAATTCGCGCCGGACACAGTACGCGGCTGCCGGGATTTTGATGATGACGGCTTGGATACCTCCCAGGATGACTGCCCGGCGCAGGCGGGTCCCATCGACAACCGCGGCTGCCCGCCGCAGTAACTGGCTCTCATAACAGCCTACGCCGGGTCGCCCCTACCAGTTGGGATGAAGGGCGCTGCATCGCATTTTCAAAAGACATACCTGCGCAAAAGGCGCTCCCCCACAATTTTGCGGTACACTGTTTGCACAAATCGACGGGACAAAGAGGAGCCTATCATGACGATGCTGGAACGGGCACAAGCGCTGGAATCGCAATTGGTCGCCTGGCGGCGGGACTTCCACATGCACCCGGAGCTGGGCTTTGAAGAGCGGCGCACCGCCGGCTTGGTGGCGGCGGCATTGCGCGAGATGGGCATTGAAGCCGAAGTCGGCGTGGCGGAGACGGGCGTGGTGGCGCGCATCGGCGAGGGCAGCCCCGCCGTCGGCATCCGCGCTGATATGGACGCGCTGCCCATCCAGGAAGCCAACGATGTGCCTTACAAATCGCAGACCCCAGGTCTGATGCACGCCTGCGGGCACGATGCCCATACCTCAATGCTGCTGGGCGTGGCGAAGGTGCTCAACGACCTGCCAGAGCGCCCGGCGGGCGAAATCCGCCTGCTGTTTCAGCCGAGTGAAGAAAAATGGCGCGAGAGCGATGGCCACAGCGGCGGCAGCTTGATGGTGGCGGAAAAGGCGCTGGACGGCTTGGACGCCGTCATCGCCTGCCATGTCTCCAGCGGCGCGCCCATGGGCACGGTGGAAGTCTGCGATGGCTTTTCGCTGGCGGCGCCGGATGTCTTCGAAGCGACTATCATCGGCGAAGGCACACATGGCGCGGCGCCGCACAATGGCTTGGACCCGATTTGGCTGGCGGCGCAGGTCATCAACGCCTTGCAGGCGATACGGTCGCGGCGGCGCAACCCCACCGAGCGCTCGGTGGTATCGCTGGGCTCGATACATGCCGGCATCGCCCCCAATGTCATCCCCAACGAAGTCAAGCTGACGGGCACCATCCGCACCTTCGAAAAAAATGCGCGCCAAGAGATCCACCGCCTGGTGGAAGAGGCATTTGCGCTGGCGCGGCACTTCGGCGGCGATTATACGCTCAAGCTCTCGACCGGCTACCCGGCGCTCTATAATGACCCCGGCGTCGCCGCTTTGATACGCGATGTCAGCGCGGATTTGCTGGGCGCGGACCGCTCCGGCGAAGGCGAGCCGATTATGGCGGGCGAAGATTTCGCTTTTATGACGCAGCAGGCGCCCGGCGCGATGCTGCGGCTGGGCGCGCAGCTGGACGAGCTAAACCGCCCGCACCACAGCCCAATCTTTGATATCCACGAAGGCTGCCTGCCGATTGGCGTCGGTGTCATGGCGGAAAGCGCGCTGCGCCTGCTGCGCCAGCACAGCGGCTGATTAGCCGCCTTTTTCCTTCATCAGCTGAATCAGGTTGCCGCAGGTGTCGTTGAATATCGCGATGATGGCGGGTCCCACATCGGTCGCCTCCAAGGTGAACTCGACGCCCAGCCCTTTCAGCCGCTCGCATTCCGCCGCCACATCGCTGACGGCAAATTGGATTGCCGGGATGCCTTGCGCCTTCAGCCCCTGCTGGAAGGCGACGGAGATTGGGTTATCGTTGGGGCTCAGAAATAGCTCGACCCCGTCGGGCCTTTCCGGCGAGACGACGGTCAGCCAATGGTTGCCAGCCTCATCAACGCCCGGGATGTTGTGCTTGAGCTGGAAGCCCAGTATCTCGGTGTAAAATTGCATCGCTTTTATTTGGTCATTGACAATCAAACTGGCGTGGCTGATGATCATTTGCTTTGTCCTTTTCTGGCTTTGCGTTCCTGTATCAAGTCGGTGTAAAAGGCGAGCAGGCTGGCATCTTGCGCCGCGCCCCAGGGCATCGGCACGCGGCAGGCGTCCAACCCGCTGACGCGGGTGCTGATGTGCTGGCGCGCCCCCACTTCCGTCCCGTATAAGATGATGGGCGGGTTGGGCAGGCGGAATTGCCGCGCCGCCGCCCGCTTGAGCGCCGCGCTGTCGCCCTCGCTGATGTAAGAGAAGCGGTCCATATCGTGGTTGTCGACGAAACTGGGCAGGATGAAATCCTCGCCGAAATAGCGCTGATGGCTGCTGAGGAAGGCTTCCAGCCGCGCCTCGCCCCAGTTTTCCCAAGCATAAGTCTGGCGCAGCCCCTCGGCGAGGGAAAAATCGAGGCAGCCATCCAAGCGCCCGCGATAGCTGCGCAGGTAACGCGGCGTATCAATGATTTCGCCGACAAGGAAGCAATCGGGCTGGATAGCGCGCAGGCGCGGGCGGCAATGCGTCCAGAAATTGGCGCCCGCGCCCGCCGCCACATCCAGGCGGAAGCCATCCACACCGAAGTCGCGCAGCGCTTTGCTGGCATTGCCTATCATCCAGTCGCGGGCGGCAGGCTGCTCCAAATTGATCTTGGGCATGCTTTTGACATTAAAGAAGCTGCGATAGCCGTGAGGGTAGCGGTCGTCAAAAGTGAACCAGTCGCGGTAGCGGCTGCTCTCGCTGCGGCAAGCGTCCAGGAAGATGGGATGTTCATTCGAGAGGTGGTTGGCGACCAAATCCAGCAAGATGCGCATGCCGCGTTTATGCGCGCCCTCAACGACGGCGCGCAAGGCGGCTTCCCCGCCCAGGCGCGGCTCCACCCGTTCATAATCCGCCACATCATAACCGTGATGGCTGGGGCTCGCCCATGTCGGGCTGAGCCAGAGCGCGTTCACGCCCAGCGCCGCCAGATAATCCAGCTTGTCGCGCACTCCCCAGAGCGTGCCGCCGCAGATGGCGGTTACATCCGCAGTCTGCCGCCAGTCGCTGCCAGCGCCAGGATAGAAGCGGTCGATAAAAATCTGGTAGATGATGGCATC
>JAJDWK010000105.1 GCA_022825675.1 Anaerolineae bacterium
GGCGGAGGCGGTTTTCACATGCTTCGTGAGAACGGGATTGACCCCGCTCTCCAGATAGGCGGTGATGCTGACAGTATAGGATATGCCCGCCTTTAAACCCTTGAAAGTATGCGCGGTTGTGCCCGCGTTGGGCGTTACGAAGTCGTAATGACCGCCGCCGCTGATTTCAACGAAGTAGAGCAAGACCTTGCCCATGTCGCTCCACTGGACTTTGATGTGGTCTTTGGAGACCTGGAAGATCATGCCCAGCGTGCCATCGGTGGGCAGGCTGCCGGGGTCGGGCGTGTTGGTGGGGGGCGGCGTGTTGGTAGGCGTCGGCGTACTTGTTGGCGTAGATGTTGCCGTAGGTGTGCTTGTCGCTGTCGGCGTAGAAGTGGCGGTTGGCGTCGGCGTATCGCTGGGCGTAGAAGTTGCAGTCGGCGTCGGCGTATCAGTAGGCAGCACGACCTGGTCTTGCTGCGCTTGCTGCGCGGCGGGCGTATCTGTCGGGTTTGGATGCGGCTTGGTGCGGAATGTGACCGGCAGCGAGCGCGCGTATATCATCTTGCAGGCAATGCTTTCGCAGAGATCCACCCAAGCAGTATATTCAGAATCTGGCGGGAAGAATGCCCGCCCCACGCCCGTTATGGTATGAGGCCAATCCTCTTTCTTTTTGGATATTTTTCCGCCACTGACATGCTCATAATTGATGACATAGCGCAGTTTGTAAGGCGATAGCGAAAGGGAATCGGCGAAATTCGACCAGTTAAAGTCTAGCCGTTCTTTCCCACTAAATATGCCGCCGCTTGTGACTTTGACAGTGCCGGCGGGTGTTGGCGTAGCCGCCGGCTTGGGCGGGATGCGGAAGGTGATGATGTTCGTGCGCGCCAGCGGCTTTCGCACGCAGCCCTGCGGCCGCTTGCTGAACTCTACCCCCGCGTAGGCACGGTAGAGTGTATCCGGTTTAATCGAGTCAAAGTGACGGGCTTCAATATCATAAAAAGTATAGGGGGTGTTTATGGCAATTCCACTCGCGTGCTTGGCGACCTCTTCAACATAGGCGCGGTAGATTTTGGGGCCATTCGCTTTCACCGAGCCTATGATCGAGTCCCATTCAAGCCGTACAAAATCATGCCTCAACTCCTTAACATGGATAGTGCCCGTCACTAAAGGATTGTTGGGACAAGTGCTGAGCGGTGTTGGAGTGGCAGTCGGCGTGTGCTGCGGAGTCGGGCTTGGCGTCGGGGTGTTAGCGGCGGTGTGGAAGCTGCCATTTAAGACAGCAGATTCATACGGTTTCCATATTATCTTTCTGATGCTGATGTTATAACGCTTGTTGGGCTTCAAGCCCTTCAAATCCCAGCTGGTTCTTCCTTCTACCCAGTCGGCGATACGGCTGCCATTTAACCAGAGGGAGACAAAGCCTTCATGGATGCGGTTGTCACTCCAGCTGAAGGTCGCTGAAGTATCCGTAACATTGGTAACGCTAAAGGCGCTCAGCTTGACATTAGGTTTCGCCAAGGTCCTAAAGCTGCTCGTCAATGAGTCAGTGCCTTTACGAACCTCAAGGGTATACTCGCTGTCGGCTTTGAGATATTTCAGGTCGATATGAGTCGTTGAGCCATGACCGCGCCTGAAGATCAGATCTCCATTGAGATAAGCCTTTGTCAAAACTCTGATGCCATCTACCTCCACATTGGGCAGGGCGTCATCCCAATCCACCCGCGCCGTGGAATAGTTAATATCCGATATGCGTAAGTTCGACAGCGCCGTACTGGGCAGGGGCGCCCCCAAGGTGCGGAAGCTACCTTTCACTGAGTGGGAAATTTGCCATTTAAAATAGCTAACTGTACCGATCTTGTAAGCTAGTACCTCGCGATACTTGTTCACACTGATTTTATACAGCGAATCGGGATTTAAGCCGGTCAGAGTATGGCTTTGCGCATAGAGATTATTCTCATTTTTATACCCATTCACGATCACCCTGACAAAAGTAGACGGTTCACTGTCGCTCCAGGTGATGGTCGCCGAATTATGGGTGATGCTTGAGATGCTTAAGTTTGATAGCGGTCCGGCAGTATGCGTCTGCGGCTGGGCTTTGGGCCCGATCTCAATCGCAACGCTGTAAGACTGCGCCAGCGCCCGGGGCGCGCCCAGAAGCGCAGCGATGACAAGAAATGGCAGCAAGAAATACAGAAGAGAGCGCGGTACACGGCAGGCAACCATAGCCATATCTCCTATAAGAATCGATGCGGGCGCACTTTGATAACCGAAGTATAGATTAAAAATGCGCTGTTTTCAAATTTTTCCTGGGGCGGGACTCCTTTGGGCGCGACCGCCCTTTGTTAAGGTTTTGCCGCAAACGCAAAATACACCGCCCAAGCATTGCATTCATTCAAAAATACGATTAGTATGCTTTCGGTTGACTATGTTGATACAAAGAAAGGCTGTATTTCATGCTGCAGTATACTGTCCCTCGCGGGAGCCCCCGCATCCTCAGTCTAATCGCCATCATCGCGCTGGCTTTCGGCGCTGCGCTGACGCAGGCGCAAGACTCGCCGCGCATCACCGGGCTGAAAGCCACCAATGTCACGCATGACAGCATCACCATCACCTGGGACCTGCCGCCAGAATCGGTCTTTGTGTACGACTTTTTCTTGAAGGGCGACGACCGCGACTGGCTCGCCGGCGGCGGCGCGACCGACTATACCTTCACCGGGCTCCAGCCGCAGAAGAAATACAATATCCGCGTGCGTTATGTGCCCGATGACCCGACAAAGGGCGCCACCAAATGGTCGCGCAAAATCTCGGTTTGGACTGATGTCTATGTTCCGCCGCCGACGCCAATTCCCACGCCGGCACCGCCGCCTGTCGGCAATCTATCCGTGCGGGTGGCATACCCGGCGGAAGTCTGCCCCGGCTACAATTATAAAAGCAGCAATTGGTATTCGCTGCATTTTGTGCCTGCGCCCAATGCCGTGCTGCATTACATTTATATGTATACAAACTTAAGCCCGTACCCTCGCTCGAGCCGTATAACCGCCGATTCGGACTACTGGTACAATTGCTCGGTATTCATGCCCGAGCCCGGCGTGACCGTCTACATCGATGTGGAAGCCATCAACGCGGATGGCTATGTGGTAGCGGCCGGCAGCGTAACCGCGCCCTACCCGAAGGACTAAGCGCCCGCCCAGCGCATAAAACGCACGGAGTAGACCACCGCCAGATTGTTTGCGATGCAGCGCCAACTGTCGCCGCGGTCGCCCGAGACATAGAAGTTGCCGGCAGTCGTGCCAAAAGCGAGGCTGTCGGCGCGTTTATCCAGCGCATGGCGGAAAACCAGGTCATAACAATGCTGCTGCGGCAAGCCCTGGCGCAGGTCTTGCCAAGTTTGCCCGCCATCTTCGCTGCGGCAGATGACGAGAGCGCGCCCGACCGGCACGCGATATTCCGCGCTGACGGCGGGTGCCATCCAGGCGACGCGCTCATCCTTTTCGTCCAGCGCCAGCGCGAAGCCAAAATCGGCAGGACCGCCGCTTTTATCAGAAATGCTCTGCCAATGCCGCCCGCCATCTTCGCTGCGGAAAAGCCCGCAGTGATTCTGCTGCCAGAGCACATCGGGATTTGAAGGGCTGGCGAGGATGATATGCGGGTCATGCCCGAACTCGGCGTACTTATCGGGCAGATAATCGGCAAAAAGCCCGCGGTTGCGCGCTTCCCAGCTTTCGCCGCCGTCTTCGCTGACATAGACGCCGCCAACGCTGATGCCCACAGTGATATGGCGGCTGTCCCGCGGGTTAATCTGGATGGCGCAGACGCCGGGATACTCGCGCCCGCCGCCGAACCAGTGCTTGTTTGAATGGTGATTCCACAGCGGCGCGACAAGCTGGAAGCTGTCGCCGCCGTCATCGCTGCGGAAGAGACCGCCAGGCTCGGTGCCGATATAGAGGCGCTCGGGTTCGTCCGCGCCGCCGGGCTCAATTATCCAGATATAGCTGGTGGTGGCGGGCGTTTTGAACTCGGGCGGGCAGGTCGCGCCTTCGGGATATTTGGGCGCTTCGACCTCTTGCCAAGTGGCGCCGCCATCGCGCGAGCGCTGCAGCTTGCCGCCCCAATGCCCATGATCCAGGCTCGCCCAGAGGCTGCCGTCACGCGGGTCTTGCATGGCGTAGACGACCGGTATCGCTTCAAAATGGGCGGATTCGACAGTCCAGCCGGCGGCATCCCGCCGCAGGATGAGCAGCCCTTTGCGCGTGCCGACGAGCACTTTATTTTGCAATCTTACCCCCATCCCCTGGCCCCTTCCCCCAAAATGAGGGAAGGGGGATAGGATTAAATACACACTATTTTCGCAATGTTATTGAAATTACCGTACGCATAACTCTACCCCCCCGAAAGCGCTTGCATGATGTGAACGCGCGTCTCGGGCGCGATGGCATCAGAGAGGGCGCGTTTGTCCCGCAGCAGCTCGTCGCCGATAAAGATGTTGACATGTTTGCGCAGGGCGCCGGTCTCGTCGATGAGGTAATCGCTCAAGCCGCGCCAGCGCTGGTCGCAGGCGGCGACAAGCTCGGCGACCGTGGCGGCTTCGATGCTGCATTCGCAGAGGTCGGGGAAGAACCGTTTGAGGTTGGGCGTGAATTTGACCTGCGCCATGGCTCGCTCCTGGTGACGGCGGGAGGCTGATTAGAACGAATGTTGGGCGGGTTTGTCAAGGATGTTTGTACGAAGGGCAGGACAATTGCATCAAAATAGTATTCACCACAGAGACACTGAGGGCACAGAGATTTTCTCATGCTTTTCTCGGTGTACTCGGTGGTAAAAATCCTTGTCGAATCTCCGCACTTGCACATTCCAATTACTTTGTTGGAATTATTTCCGCGCCCCTGTAGCGAATCATTGTTTGCTGCGCTTGCCCGGTAACGCCGCCCAGGCGCTATTCAATAGCGGCGAAATTCGCTATCATACGCCGCACAGGCAAAGCGCGGAGGCAGGCATGAGCATCTCACTCGGCATTATCGGCGCGGGGCGCATCGGGCGCGTGCATGCCAGCGCGCTGACGGCGCGCGTCCCCGGCGCGAAACTCCTGGCAATTGCCGATGTCTTCGCCGATTCGGCGCGGGCGGCGGCGCGAGACTTCAGCATCCCCGATTATACCGCCGACCCCGGCGAGCTCATCAACAGCGGCGCGCTGGACGCGGTTGTCATCTGCTCCTCCACCGATACCCATGTGCGCTTCATCCGCGAGGCGGCGGCAGCGGGCAAACATATCTTCTGCGAGAAGCCGATTGACCAGGATTTGGCGGCGATTGACCGCGCGCTGGCGGCGGTTGCTGACGCGGGCGTACAGCTGCAAATCGGCTTCAATCGGCGCTTTGACGCCAACCACCTGCGGCTGAAACGCGCTATCGAAGCGGGCGAAATCGGCGTCCCGCATACCCTCACGATCATCAGCCGCGATCCCGCGCCGCCGCCGCTCGACTACATCAAAGTCTCGGGCGGCTTGATGATGGACATGATGATTCACGACTTTGATATGTGCCGCTATCTGCTGGGCGAGGTCAGCGAAATTTTTGCCATGGCGGATTGCCTGGTCGACCCCGCCATCGGCGCGGCGGGCGACATCGACACGGCGAAGGTGCTGCTGCGCTTTGAAAATGGCGCTTTGGGCACGATTGAAAACAGCCGTCAAACGGTCTATGGCTATGACCAGCGCGTGGAAGTTTTCGGCAGCGGCGGCGCCGCCAGCAGCGCCAATGTCTATCCCGACCAGGTTACCATCAGCAGCGCCGAGAGCCTGCGGCGCAGCCTGCCCCTGCATTTTTTCCTGGAGCGCTATTACGAAAGTTATGTTACCGAAATGCGGCTCTTCGTCGAGGCGCTGGCGCAGGACAAAGCGGTGCCAGTCACTGGCGAGGATGGGCGCGTCCCGGTGCTGATGGCGCTGGCGGGCATGCGCTCGCTGTGTGAGCGGCGCCCGGTGAAGCTGGCGGAGGTGGCGGCGGGCGCATGAGCAAAACTTACGATTCCCTGCACATGGGGCGCAGCTCCATCGACCTCTATTCCAACGATATCGGCGCGCCTTTTGTGGATATCGGCAGCTTCGCCGCGTATATCGGCGGCTCGCCCACCAACATCAGCGTCGGCGGCAAACGGCTGGGGCTGAAGACGGCGCTGCTGACCGCGGTCGGCGCGGACCCCGTCGGCGATTTTATCCTGCATTTTCTCGACAGCGAAGGCGTCGAGACCCGCTATATCCCGCGCAAGCCGGGGCATCGCAGCTCCGCCGTGGTGCTGGGCATCGAGCCGCCGGACAAGTTCCCGCTGGTCTACTATCGGGAGAATTGCGCCGATATCAACCTGACGATTGACGATGCGCTGGCGGCGCCGCTGGACGATTGCCGCGTCTTTCAATTCGCCGGCAACAACCTCAGCCTGGAGCCGAGCCGCAGCGCCACCATGCTGGGGGCGGAAATGGCGCGCGCCGCTGGCGCAAAAATCGTCTTTGATGTCGACTTCCGCCCCGACCAATGGCATGACCTGCGCGCCTTTGGCGTGGTCGCGCGCAGCGCCTTGCCGCTGGTTGATGTCGTCATCGGCACGGAAGACGAAATCAACGCCGCGGTGCTGCGCGATGCCTCGCAGATTAGCTTGACGCATTCGCAAATTTCCGATGCCAAAGTCGCTGGCGATTCCCGCCGCGCCATCCAAACGATGCTGAGCCTGGGACCAGAAGCGGTGGTCGAGAAAATCGGCGAGCAAGGCGCGCGCATACACCTGCGCGCCGGCGATGTAATCGAAGCGCCCGGCTTCCCGGTGCAAGTTACCAATATCCTCGGCGCGGGCGATGCTTTTGGCGCGGGTTTTATCTATGGGCTGGTGCGGGGCTGGGGCTGGCGGCGGGCGGCGCGGCTGGGCAATGCCTGCGGCGCGATTGTGGTAACCGCGCATGGCTGCGCCAATTTTATGCCGACTATGGCGCAGGTCGAAGCATTTGTTCGCCCCTATGGCGGGCTTGACTAAGGAGCGAAGAGATGAAACTGGAACCCCCTTGCAGCGTTGACGAATTGCGCCGGCGCATGCGGCGCGGGCGGGCGGAGCTGGCGGCGCATTGGCAGCGCCTGAGCCCAGAGCAGTTGACCAAAGTGCCCGGCCCCCAAGCGGATTGGTCGGTCAAAGATAGCATCGCGCATATACTCTGGTGGGAAAATGCCATGCTCGAGTTGAGCGCCCAGGCGCTGGCTGGCGACGACATCGTGATTGATGGCACTGTCGAAGACGCCAACGCCCAAGCCTATGCCGACAATCGCGAGCGCCCGCTGGACGCGGTGCTGGCGGATTGGGAGGCGGGCTTGGCGCGCATCGAAGACTTCCTGGCGGGTTTGAGCGACAAGCAAATCAACGATACGGACATCTGCCAGTTCTTCGGACACCCGCTGCGCCATTTTATCGCCGCCAATACCTATCGGCATTATGCCGACCATCAGGAAGACCTGCGCGAGTTTGTGAGGCAATGCCGCCCTCAAGATGAGGCAGGGGCTTAACTCTTGCGCGCCTGCAAGCTGCTTTGGGGACTATCGCTTATTTGCAGAGAATGACTTAATCTCAAACGCGCTAATTCTCCCCTGATCTTCCCTCATTTTGGGGCGAAGGGGCGGGGGATGGGGGAAAATCACCATGCGATACACAGCCGAAACCATGCTGGTCAAATCGAAGGATCGAGGCGGCTCGGGCATATTCGCCGAGGTCAGCGCCGGGCAAGCGGGCTGGCAGGCGCTTAACATGGCGGCGATGCGCCTGCGCCGCGGCGAGCGCTTCGCCGTGCAAACCCGCGAGCACGAAAATGCCACCGTCATCCTCGGCGGCGTCTGCGATATTGTCACCAGCGATGGCGAGTTCAAAAATGTGGGACGCCGCCCCGATGTCTTCAGCGGCATGCCCTACGCGCTATATATCTCGCGGCGCAAGGAATTTGAAATCACCGCCGTCAGCGATACTTTGGAATTCGCTTCTTGCTGGGTGCCGACTGATGGCGACTTCCCGACCCAGTTGGTAAGGCCGGATATGTGCGCAATCGAGCTGCGCGGCGGCGGCAACGCTTCGCGGCAGATTAACGGCATTCTGCCGCCGGGCTTCAACTGCCAGCGCATCGTGGCGGTTGAAGTGTATACGCCGCCGGGCAATTGGTCCAGCTATCCGCCGCACAAGCATGATGTACACCGCGAAGATGAGAATGGCAACTTGCTGGAAGCCGACCTGGAAGAAATCTATTTTTATAAGATAGACCATCCGGGCGGCTATGCCTATCAGCGGGTGTACACGGATGACCGCAGCATCGATGGGCTGATGCTGGCGGGCAACCATGACATGGTGCTGGTGCCGGCGGGTTATCATCCGGTGGTCAGCGCGCATGGGTATACGACCTATTATCTCAATTTTTTGGCGGGCAGCGCGCAGTCGCTGGCGAACAGCGATGACCCGGCGTATGCCTGGGTGAAGGGGACCTGGACTTTTGTGGATCCGCGGCTGCCGCTGGTGCATCATGGCATGGAGGGCTAGGGCATGAGGATTACCAAGATTTCGGTGAAGGGTTTGTTCGGCTACCTGGACCATGAGATTCCGCTGAATCAGGAGTCGCGGATTACGATTATTCATGGTCCGAACGGGGTGGGTAAGACGGTGCTGATGAGGATGGTGGATGGGTTGTTTCGATATGACTATGAGTTGTTAGGGTCAATACCTTTTCTACAGTTGCGAATAGCATTTAGCACTGCCGAGTTTATGATCATAGAAAAGCGAAAATCAGAAGAAAGTATATCTTTCAGATATGAAAATAATAATCGAAAGGACTTCGTTCCTTTCAATCCCGTTATACTTAACAACGAAGAACTTGCAAAAACAGTTGCGGATCACAATCCTCCTCTTAATCTGAAACGTGTCGAAGTAGGAAGCAAATCACTTTGGGTACATCGAGAAGAAATTGAAGGATTTATGGACGACTTTGATCTGGGGCAGTATTTGGATAGAGGCAGACTGTTTCAATGGTTTTACGAGAACGAAAGCTCTACAGCATGTGATGATTTTGGAAAATGGATAAGTCCATTTCGAAAGTTGCCGGATTGGCTTAATCGTATTTTCAATTTTGCAAATACTAACTTTATTCAAACTAATAGACTACTTAGCACCGAATATGAGCGAGCAATGATATCAGACAATATCGAGCGTTATGGCCCGCAGTACGCAACTGCGATATTTTTTCCTAACCCTACACTAGCCGTTGAGAACTTTTCTCGTAGATTTTCTGAGAGGCTATATTCTACACACAAAAGAACTGCGAATCTTATGGATGTAGATGAATTAACAAGATTAAAATCCGGTTTCGACATTTTACGCGACATCATCAATGAACGCTTTCTTTTTAAACAGTTAATACTTCGAGACTTTGACCTTAAGTATGTGGCACAAAATGGTGCTGAAGTAACATTTCCGGAGTTATCGTCGGGAGAACAACAACTTTTTATTCTCACTTATCAACTCCTATTCGAAACCGAGCCCAACACCCTCGTCATGATTGACGAACCCGAAATCTCCATGAATGTCGTCTGGCAGCGCAACTTCCTCAAAGACCTCCAGCGCATTGTCGAGCTGCGCAATTTCGACATCCTCATCGCCACCCACTCGCCGCAGATTATCCACGACAAATGGGACTGGATGGTGCCGCTGGGCGAAAAGGTGGACGACTGATGGGAGAACCAAAGCCTAATTTCGTCGCGGAATATTATATGGTTCAAGTTTACGGTAAAGATACATTTGTTATGGTGGAAGGCGAGACAGACGAAGAAATTTGGGGGGATTTCGCATCCGAAAAGTGTGGGTTATTCCCATCTTACGGAAAAGAAAACATCATTGAAGCACTTACAAGATCTGACTTGCGCCAATTGCCGGGCGTCGCCGGCATTATTGACTTAGATTATACACTCATTACCCAGTCTTTTGACCGTGATATACCAAACTTGCTTTACGACAACCGCTGCCCAGATTTGGAAATGATTTTGCTGCAGTCGCCCGCGCTGAAAATGTCGATGCGATGTGCCTTGAATGGCGAGGAAATTGACACCGCCGATCGCTTCACCGATACACTGTATACACTATCCCAAAAGCTGGCAGCGGAATTTGGCTATTTTCGATTGCTTAATGAACTTGAAGATTACGGAATCAATTTCAAAAAGTTTAACTATCGTCACAAGAAGGACTACATTAATTTTAGAGATGCTGATTTTATTGATGTGGAAAAGTTGCAGCTTCGGCACAATTGGACAGCTACCCGATTGACGGGAAGCAGTCAGCAATCCTTGGACAGTGGTGACTTGCTCCAAGCAATCGCGGCTCTCAAACGGAAATATTCGCCGGGCGCAACCCAGCTCTGCCGCGGCAAGGATGTGCTCGCTATCATGGCATATATCGCGCCGCGTGTGTATCAACAGCATTTCGATGACGCCCTGCCCGAAAGTGCCCGGGAGCTATTTGACGAGGCGCGGCTGGCAATAGAATTACGCAAAGCCTACGAATACATCTATTTTGTCGACACTTCTTTATATCAACGCATCCGCGACTGGCAATGCGCCAACCGCCCCTACCGCATCATCCGCGATTTCCCGGTTCCAGGGTGATGACCGTGGCAAACCACCTGGCATTCACCCAATACCGCGAAAAAGAACGCACCAAACATGTGCATAGGCTGCATCCCTACAAGGGAAAGTTCATTCCGCAGTTGGTCGAGTATTTCCTGGACGAGCACACTGACGACCTGAAGACCGAGTCCTGGTTCAAACCCGGTGACATCGTACTCGACCCATTCTGCGGCAGCGGCACAACTTTGGTGCAGGCGGCAGAGCTGGGCATGCACGCAGTTGGCGTGGATATATCCGAGTTCAACACGCTGATATCGAATACCAAAGTCTCCTGCCCCGACCTCAACAGATTGTATAGCGCGGCTCGCAGGCTGATTTTCAGACTGCGCGCCTTCAATGCCGATTCTGCGCACCTCGAATTTGACCATGCGGTTACAGAAGCGCTATCCGAATACAACAAAATGGCGGAAATGCGCTATGGCAAGCCGCAGACAAAAGACTATGCCGAGGCTTGCGCGGCCGAATTCTTGCAGATTTGGCACTCTTATTTGGATAGGTTTGGCATCCAGCTTAGGCAAGAACAAGCCGATAGTTTCCTTGCGCTCTGGTATGCAGCGCCAATCCGCGCTGAAATAGAATTCTTGCGCGAAGAAATACTGCAAGAAACCGACATTGTAATCAGAAATATTTTGTTATTGGCGCTCACACGCGCTTTGAGAAGTTGTCGGGCGACAACGCATGCCGACTTGGCGACATTAAAAGAGCCCGTATTCGAGCCGTATTATTGCCGCAAGCACAGCAAGATTTGCAAGCCCATCTTGACAGCGACAAAGTGGTGGGAACGTTATGTGCTCGATAGCGTATCCAGGATTGCGGAGTTCAGGCGCTTGCGGTCGCCCACCCATCAAGTATGTATTACTGGGGACGCGCAAAATGTTTGTATTGAGTCCGCGCTAAGACAGCAAAGCCCCGATTTCGCCAATTTTGTGAACAAAAAAGGGGTGCGCGGCATCTTTTCCAGCCCGCCGTATGTAGGCTTAATCGATTATCATGAGCAGCATGCCTATGCCTATGAATTGCTGGGGCTGCCGCGCCGTGATAACAGCGAAATCGGTCCCAAAAGCAGCGGGCAAAGCCGAGCTGCTCGGGAACAATATGTTGAGGAAATAAGCAAAGTCTTGCGGAACTGTGAGCGATATCTCGCGCCGGGCTATGATGTATTTCTAGTTGCGAATGATAAGTGGGATTTGTATCCATCTATTGCGAAGAAAAGTAAAATGCAAATCGTAAAGCTGTATGAGCGGCCAGTGCTGTTTCGCACAGAAAAAAACAGAAACCAGCCCTATAACGAAACAATCTTTCACCTAAAGGAAGCGCAATGAATTCGTTTCCAAGCCTGGCTGTAGAAGAAGTGATTAGAAGCGCAATTCGTAACAAGCTGGAAAACTACAACCCCGAACCTTCTGACAAGCCCTTTCAAGTTCGTTTGCTTGGCAAAGACAGAATGGCGCTGTATACATTTATTCAATCGCTCAACACAACTTTCGGGACCTCCATTTACGAGCCAGTGGCGAGAGAAATCGCGCGGCAGCGGTTTGATAGCGTGGAGTTGCAAGCGGTCCCGCCGAAAACAATGAAAGTTGGCATGCGCCGCAAAGTCGACGAGATAATCAGACGATTGGAAGCGGCTGACGCCAACCCGTCGCGCATTGAACACAATAAAGACCTGCGCTCCGCCCTGGGCGCGGAGCCTGAAGCAGTCAAGGTACGGCTGTCCAAAATTGATGTGCTGCTGCAGCGGGGTAATGCTCTGTACCTTGTGGACATCAAAACCGCAAAACCAAACCTGTCGGGTTTTCAAAAATACAAGCGCACATTATTGGAGTGGATGGGCGCATATCTGGAAGTAAATCCATCGTTAGAGGTATTCCCTCTGGTCGCAATTCCCTACAATCCCTACGCGCCAAAACCCTATAATCGCTGGACATTGCGCGGTATGCTTGATCTTAAGCACGAGCTGCTGGTCGCCGAAGAATTCTGGGAGTTCTTGGGCGGGGATGGCAGTTTTGAAGAAGTTCTCACTTGCTTTGAACGAGTAGGGATACAATTGCGCGCTGAGATTGATTCGTATTTTGCGAAGTTTCGGTAAGTGCTATCAAAGTATGATATGGAAACCGCCAACCACCCCTACCGCATCATCCGCGATTTCCCGCTGGAAAGGACACCCGCATGAAAACCACCCGCCTCACCATGTCACAAGCCCTGGTGCGCTACCTCGCCGCCCAGCATATCCGCCGCGACGGCGTCGAAAACCCCTTCTTCGCCGGCATGTGGGGCATCTTCGGGCACGGCAATGTCGCCGGCGTCGGGCAGGCGCTTGAGCAATACGCCAGCCACTTCCGCTATTACCAATGCCGCAACGAGCAGGCGCAGGTGCTCGCCGCCGTCGCCTATGCCAAGCAGCGCAACCGCCTGGCGACCTTCGCCTGCGCCTCCTCCATCGGTCCCGGTGCCTCCAATATGATTACCGGCGCCGCGGTCGCCACGGTCAATCGCATCCCCGTGCTTATCCTGCCGGGCGATATCTTCGCCGAGCGCATCCAGGCGCCTGTGCTGCAGCAGCTCGAAAGCGAGCACAGCCAGGACTTCAGCGTCAACGACTGCTTCAAACCGGTCTCGCGCTATTGGGACCGCATCAACCGCCCCGAGCAAATCATCACCGCCTTGCCCGAAGCGATGCGCGTGCTGACTTCCCCGGCGGATACCGGCGCGGTAACGCTGAGTTTGCCGCAGGATATCCAGGCTTATGCCTACGACTATCCCGCCGAAATGTTCGAGAAGCGCGTCTGGCAGATACCGCGCAACCGTCCCGACGCCGCGGCGATACAACAGGCGGCGCAATGGATCCGCGAGAGCGAGCAGCCGCTGATTGTCGCCGGCGGCGGCGTACATTACAGCGACGCTTATGCCGCGCTGGAAGCCTTCACCGCGCGCACGGGCATCCCCGTCTGCGAGACAAACGCCGGCAAAGGCGCGCTGCTCTATGACAATCCCGTCAATTTGGGCGCGGCTGGCTGGACCGGCAGCGACGGCGCCATCGCCCTCAGCGCCGAAGCCGACCTCGTCATCGGCATCGGCACCCGCTTCAGCGATTTCACCACTGGCTCCAAAACCGCTTTCGCCCGCGAGGGACGGCGCTTCATCAACATCAATGTCGCCGAATTTGACGCCCACAAACACAGCGCCCTGCCGCTGGTGGGCGATGCCCGCGCGGCGCTGGAAGAGCTGGATGCCGCGCTGGGCGGCTATGCCGTTGCCGAGGGCTATCGCGCCCGCGCCCGCGCCTGCAACCAGGCTTGGGATGCCGAAGTGCACCGCATCTACAACCTGGAGCATGAGCCCATGCTGAGCCAGGGCGAGGTCATCGGCATGGTCAACACGCTTACGGGCGCGGAGGACACTGTGCTTTCCGCCGCTGGCAGCATGCCGGGCGATTTGCACAAGCTCTGGCGCACGCGCAGCCACAAGGGCTATCACATGGAATATGGCTATTCGACCATGGGCTATGAGATTGCCGGCGGCTTGGGCGTCAAGCTGGCGGTGCCGGAGCGCGAAGTCTGGGTTATGGTCGGCGATGGCTCCTTCCTGATGATGCACACAGAAATCGTTACTATGGTGCAAGAAGGCTTAAAAGTGAACATCATCGTGGTGGACAATCACGGCTTCGCCAGCATCGGCGGCTTGTCCAAAGCGGTCGGCAGCGACGGTTTCGGCACCAAATACCGCTATCGCAGCGAGACGGGGCATCTCGATGGCGAGACCCTGCCCATCGATTTCGCCAAGAATTGCGAGAGCCTGGGCGCGCATGTCATCCGCGCCCGCAGCCGTGAAGAATTCTCCCGCGCCATAAAAGCGGCAAAAGCGCATCGGGGCGGTCCCGTCTGCATCGTCACCGAAGTTGACCGGCGGCAGCGCGTGCCCGGCTATGGCGGCTGGTGGGATGTGCCGGTGGCGGAAGTTTCGGAGATGGCGAAGGTGCGGGCGGCGCGCGCCGAATACGAAGCGGCAAAAAAGCGCGAGACCTATTACTGAGCAAGGGGAATGTCTAAATGCGTGGATATTCGAGCCAGCTCCCATCCCCTGCCTTTCTCAACGGAGTATATCGGACAATTTGGCAGTCCACATAATCGGGGGAAGTTCATATCCCCAAAATGAGGGAAGGGGAAAGATTGTAGTGGGCTTTTCATTTCTCAAGGTAAAGCAGCGGGGCTGGCAAGCGCTGTTTCTTGTTATCCCGTTTGGTTTCTGTAATACACTGTGCTAAAATCCAACCAGCGAAAACATGTGCTAAGGATGCGCTTATGCACGCCCCTATTGCCGTGAAGCAGCGCC
>JAJDWK010000046.1 GCA_022825675.1 Anaerolineae bacterium
GCAACAAACACGCCCGTGCCCAGCGGACCTCACGCCGCTTTGATTAGCACCTTAATAGTCTATGCGCAGGAGGATTACGGGGCGGAGCATCAAAAACGCTGGAAGCGGGCGCTGGCGGCATTGGGCTGGGACAGCGGCGAAAGCGCGATGACGCTGCAAGAGGCGAAAGACATGCGGGATACTTACAGCAGCAGCCGCTGGCAGCCGGTGGTCGATGCGCTGACGCAATTAAATCCGCCGACGAATACGCCTGTGCCGCCGACGAACACGCCCGTCCCGCCGACGAATACACCAATCCCGCCGACGAACACGCCAGTTCCGCCAACGAACACGCCCATCCCGCCAACGAATACACCCGTGCCGCCGACAAATACGCCAGTGTCACAGAGCTATACGGTGCCGCAGAGTCTGATAGACGACATCAGGGTTTGGCGGGCGGAGCAGGGCACTGAGTCCGACCATTACAAGCGCTGGACGCGGGTTTTGGCGGCTTTTGGCAAAGCCAGCCACAATAATCCTATGGGCGTCAGCGAGGCGAAAATCTATCGCGACCGCGGCTGGAACCGCTGGATTGAGGTGGTCAAGGCGCTGGAGAAGCTGGCGGGGGATTAAGCGTCCAGCCCGTCAGCCACAAAATCCGCCTCGGATATATTTGAATGTCTGCGCGTTTCTCAGCGCTGCCTGCTCGCGCATTTTCAAAGCAAGCGGCAGGGATATGCTACACTAGCGGCATGCTGAGCTGCATCACATTTTGGAGAAAGCAGTTATGACCATAGACACCATTATTGTCGGGGCGGGCGGACGCGGGAACGCCTATGGCAATTTTGCATTGGAGCACCCGGCGGACCTGCAAGTTGTTGGCATCGCCGAGCCGGACGCGCTCCGCCGCGAACGCTTCATCGGCTTGCATGATATCGCGCCGAGCATGGCGTTTGAGGGCTGGCAGGAGCTGCTGGCGAGCGGGGAGCGCAAAGCCGCCACCATCATCAACTGCACTATGGACCGCATGCACTTTGACTCGACGATGAAGATGCTCGAGCTGGGCTATGATGTGCTGCTGGAAAAGCCGATGTCACCGGTGCTGGACGAGAACCTGCAGCTGGTGCAAAAAGCTGAGCAGACCGGGTGCCTCTTGCAAGTCTGCCATGTGCTGCGTTATACGCCCTTTTGGCAGGCGCTGCGGGCGGTGGTGCAATCGGGCGCTTTGGGCAAGATCATCAGCGTGACGCATCGCGAAAACCTCAGTTTTTCCCACATGGCGCATAGCTTCGTCCGCGGGAACTGGCGCAATGCCGGCACATCAGGTCCTATGATTCTGTCAAAATGCTGCCACGATTTTGATGTCCTGTTATGGATTTTGAAAAAGCGAGTTCGGCGCTTGCAATCCTTCGGCTCGCTGATGCACTTCCGCCCGGAGAATGCGCCCGCAGGCGCCACCGAGCGCTGCACTGACCCCTGCCCGGCGGCGGATACCTGCAAATATGAAGCGACCCGGCTCTACGCGCGCGCTGGCTCGGGTTTTCCGCTGAACGCGGTATCCTGGACGCCGACAGCCGAGGCACGGCTCGAGGCGCTGCATACAGGCTGGTACGGGCGCTGCGTCTATTTTTGCGATAATGATGTGGTGGATCATCAAACGGTGACTATGGAGATGGAAGACGGCGCGACCGTCAGCCTGATAATGAACGGGCAGGGCGATGAAGAATGCCGAACTATGCGCTGGGACGGCACAAAGGCGACCCTCTATGGCAAGTTCGCGGCGAGCGGCGACGAAATCCGCATCCATCATCATCGCTCGGGCGAGGTGGAAACGGTGCCCGTGATAGCGCGCGACAGCAGCGGCCATGGCGGCGGCGATTTTGGCATCGTGCGCAGTTTCCTCAACACAATTAAGGGGCAGCCTGATGACAGCGTTACTACCGCCCGCGAATCGCTGGAGAGCCATCTGCTCGCTTTCGCCGCGGAAGAATCACGACTGAATAACAGCGTCATTACTATGGAGGAATATCGCAATCGCTTTTGATGCCACAGAAAATCATAGGCGCTGTACCCCCGACAGGATTCGAACCTGTGCGCCTGGTTCCGGAAACCAGCGCTCTATCCCCTGAGCTACGGGGGCATACACGCTGGATCTTAGCAGAAGGTTCCCCGAGCATCAAGTGCTGTTGGCGGGGCAATTGCATCAAACAATTATTCACCACAGAGACACTGAGGGCACAGAGATTTTTCTGCAATCCCGCAGAAAAAGCGGGCAATGTAGGGGCGTTTCGCCGAAACGCCCGCAAGATTGTGTCGCTTTGCGTGGGCGAGCCGAGGCTCACCCCTACAAATCCCTAGAAGCATGTTGCAATCGACATGGATGATTTTGATGCGATTGCCCTGGTGCTGTTGGGCGCGGTCTAGTATTTCGGTGATGCCTGCTATACTCTCGGCGGTCTGCGAAGAATCTTGCGGAGTGCAGGGCATTGTGGCGCAAACTGCTTGAGCTGAGACAGGGCTGGTTGCCATGGGCTTTTGTACTGCTCTGCCTGACGGGCTGCGGCGCCTTCAGCGACAGCGGCGCAGTTGCCACCATTGACGCGGAGTTACTTATGTACGCTACCGAGGGCAGCGGCATTCAAGCCGCCGCCACCGCGGAGCAAAGCATGCTGATAGAAACGGTAGTCGCCGCGAGTACGCGCGTGGCGCAGGTATCGGCGGTGAACGCGGCGCTCGGCGCGACCTTGCGGGCGATCTATACCCCCACGCCCGCCGTGCGCCCGGTGGTTGTCAGCGCCGATGACATGGGCGCGTCGCTCGGCGACGATAGGATGGCGGACGGCGCGGAGAATGGCGCGATGCAAGCTACCGATGTGGTGACAGCGACCGCGACTGATCCCAACAGCGGCTGTGCCCTGGGAATAACGCAGCAATTTAACCAGAATACCGCGCAAATTTTCGTGACGGCGCGGGTGACCAACCTGCAAGCGGGCACACATTTCCGCGTGATTTGGCAACGAGGGACGGCGCAGCTCTATGAGTATTCTTGGACTGCTAATATCTCGCGGGCGGCGTACTGTATATGGTTTTATGTGTCGCCCGAAGACTTCGCTTTCACTCCCGGCGACTATCGGGCAGCGCTGTATGCTGATGACGCTCCAGTGGGCAGCGCCAATTTTGCCATCGTCGCCAGCTAAGGACGCGCTAAGTTTGCCAAGATTTTGCATCTTCGCCGCGCTTGTGATTGTCTTCGCCACGAGCCTTCTGCCAGCGCAGAGCCAGGACAGTTTGTCGGGGGCGGTTTCTGCCATTAGTTATATGCGCGCCGAACGCAAAGAGCACAAGCTCTTACATCGCCCGCTAGAACTAAGGGCAGGCACTCCGCATCGTGTTGACCGCAGCTATCCTTATGGCAGCATCCAGCTTGAGCGCCGTCCCGTGCATCTGGGCGTGGAGTTTGCCAGCCCGCGATTCACGCCGGTCTACTCCGCTGAAGCAGGGCGGGTTGTCTTCGCTGGCAGCGACCAGGAAACGCAGCTGGGACCGCGGTTGGACTATTATGGCAATGTCGTCGTGCTCGCCCATACTATGCGCTCGCTTTCTGGTCGGCGCATTTTTACACTCTATGGGCATTTGGATTCGATTAATGTTGAAGCCGGGCAACGGCTCGATGAGCTTGATTTCATCGGCACGGTTGGCTCTAGCGGCGTGGCAATCGGCGCGCATTTGCATTTTGAAGTGCGTGTCGACGACCCATTCGATTATCGCAAGACGCTTAACCCGGAACTGTGGCTGCAGCACCTCGAAGACAAAGGCATGATAATCGGCTCTTTGCGGGATGCCGCCGGCAACTTTATTTTTGGCAAGCGTCTGACAATCCGCGCTGACGGCATCAGCCGCGATGTCTATACCTACAGCAGCGAAGTGGTCAACCCAGACCCGGTTTGGAATGAGAATTTCACCCTTGGCGATCTGGAAGCCGGGGACTATGAAATCCTGGTGTTGGATGCGGCTGGCAAGCTGGCTCACCATTCTTTTCAAACTGTCGATGCCTATGGCATAACATTCGTCGAAATCGTCTTGGATTCCTAAGGACTGTGCCGCGCCCGGCAAAATTAGGCAGAGATGGCTGCCCCAACCGCGTCCCGACAGCTTGATTTTCCTCGCCGCGCCTTCTATACTCTGCTGGCAGTTTGCTTGAAAGGGGCAGGCTTTCCTGCCATGTTAGGCTAGCGTCGTCTTCAGTCGAGATTGTACAAATGGGAGTTGCGCAAAGCGAAGCCCGCATACCTAAGGAAGGCATTTATGGTGGCAGAAAGAACCTACCTGAGCAAAGACGAAGCAGCCGCATTTCAGCTCAAGCTGAGGCAGTTGGAACAGCGGAAGCCAGCCCTGGCGCTTAAGCTGCAAGAAGCGCGAGAGCAGGGAGACCTAAAAGAGAACGCCGACTACCATGACGCCAAGGAAAAGCTGGGCTACATCGAAGGGCAGATACAAGATATCGTCGCCACCTTGCAAACGGCGACCATTGTAGAATATACGGGTCCAACCGATACCGTGCGCCTGGGCGCGACCGTCATCATCCAAGAGGTAGGCACGGATGAGAATGAAGAATATACAATTGTCGGCAGCGCGGAAGCCAATCGCAACCAGCGCAACATCTCGCTCAAGAGCCCGGTTGGCGCGGCATTGCTCGGCAAAAAAGCTGGTGCCAGGGTGAAAGTGAATACGCCTGGCGGCATCGTGAAGTTCAAAATTGTCGATGTCCGCTAGCGGGAGTGTGCACTTCTAACTTGCGGCTTGGCAGCCGCGAGCTTCCCCTGCAGGATACACAGAAAAAGAGCCTCATCAAGTTGATGAGGCTCTTTTTCTTGTCTGTATCTATGCTTAGGAAAATGGCATGAAGTTGCCAGTCCCGCCGAAGGGATCATCGTCTTCGTCCTCCGGACGTTTGCTGGGCGGCGCTTTGCCAGTCGGCGCTGATGACCCAGCCACGCCGGGCGGCGGTGCCGGTGCCTCGCGGCGCGCCGGCGGGTTGAAGCGCAGATCAACATATTCGGCTACCGGCGAATCAGCCGCCGTGGGATACCGGCTGGCGGGCACAGCTGTACGCAGGTTCTGCCGCTGCCAAACCAGCAATTCGATTTGCAGGCTCTCGATGCCGCTGTTCGGCAAGCCGCCGCCATAGTTATAGACGACGGATTTGACATCCGCCTGCACCAAAAGCGAGTTGCTTTCCAAGTTCACGCGGCGTCCAACTTCTGCTGGCAAGATATCCGTGAACGGGTCTTGCACGCGGTTGACCAGCGCCGCCTGGAAGTTCGGGTCAGCGATGGCAGCGGGTGCCGCGAATACCTTTGTGGTCGTCTGTTGCGATGCCATGTCAAAGCTCCAGACTTCGACCGACTGCAGCTCCCCGCCGACTTGCGTCGCCGTGGATACATGGCATTCGCCAAGGAACTGGCTGTCCTGCTGCGGGCTCAGCTCCAGCGCGTAAGAATCGTCATACATTTGCCCTTTGACATAGCTGGACACCGTATGCAGGATTGGCGCGCCGTACTGTGGATGCTGCACACCGCTCCGTTCGGTTTCGTCATCATAAATGTCAGCCGCGCCAGCTTGCTCTTGCGCCACCGCAAGCGTTCGGAATCCTTGGCTCTTCCCATCGGCATTGCTGGCGCTCCCGGGGTTGACAGCGCGCCAAGCGATGGCGAGCAGCGGCAGCGCAACAGCGACAATTGCCAGCGCCAGCAAAACTTGCAAGGCGCTGCCGAGCAGGCCGGGATCTTGGGGCGCGGCGGTGCCGGTGAGCGCTTCAAAACCGCCGACTGTCGTCAATGCGCTGAGCGCCACTCGCTCCGCAGTCGGTACGCGCGCGCTCTCCGCCAAACCCAGTACCGTTTCTTGAGGGTTGGGAATCTGCTGTAAGACAAGCAGGGCATTGGAATCGTCATAATGAATGTTCTGGGAGTGCCCCACCGCGACCATGCGCACCCATTGCTGGATGGCTTGCTCGCTCAAATGCCGTGGCGATGCGCCCGTGAATTCGGTTGGGAGTATCATATAGGCAGTCGCCATGCCCAATATCATGCCCAGCAGCACAAGCAGAACCGCGCTTGGCGGGGGGGCGGCTGCCAGCCAATTCTGCAGGCGCGGGTTGGAGCGGGAAAGGGCAGCGCCCAGCCCGAAGGGCAGGCGATTCCATCCGCTTGCCTCAGCCTGCGCGCGCTCTGGAATATCGCTGTTAAGACTCATATTTTGTGACCTTTCGAGCCGTCGGTTCACATAACTCAAGATTTCTAGGCTTGCATACGGGCGCGCCAGCATTGCCGCTCGCGCCAACTGCGAAACAGTATAGTATCGCTTCCAAATCAGCGCAAAGCGAAGACGGGGCTATATGCGGCTTGGCTGCATTTCGGCGGGAACTGCGGGCGGGTCTTCCACTTTTTTGAGGTCGCGCGCGAGGCGCCAGGCGCTGAAGTCACACTCTGGATAGCGGTCGCAGCCATAAAAGCGGCGTCCCTTGCGCGTCCGCCGCGCGACTACCTCGCCGCGATTTTCCGAGCCGCATTGCGGGCAGAGCAACCCCAGGCGCTCCAGATAGCGCTCTGTATGGCGGCATTCGGGATAGTTGGAGCAGCCGATGAACTTGCCATAACGCGAGTGCTTGACCAACAGCTCGCCATCATCGCAGGTAGGGCAGAGGCGGCCGACTTTTTCCGAGACATCGGTACGCGGCATATTCTGGCGCGCATTCTCCAGCCGTTCGGCGAAGGGCTGATAAAATTCTTCCAGCATGGGCTGCCAATCCCGCTTCCCGCTTGAGATTTCGTCCAACTGTTTTTCCATGCCCGCGGTGAAATCATAGTCCATCTCGACATCAAAGAACTGCGTCAACAAATCGCTGACAACAGCGCCAGTCTTGGTAGGTTTCAGCTTGCGCTGTTCCTGCGTCACATAATCGCGCGCTTGGATGGTGCTGACGGTTGGCGCATAGGTGCTGGGGCGTCCGATGCCTTTTTCTTCCAGCACCTTAATCAGCGATGCTTCTGTGTAACGCGGTGGCGGCTGGGTGTGATGCTGCTCCGGTTTGATGGACCTGCGCGCGAGCAGCTCGCCCGCTGCCACCTGCGGGAGATATTCGTCGTCGTGCCCGCCTCTTCCCGAGCCGGAAATAGCGCGATGCCCGAGGAATTTAAGCTGCTTCCCCGAAGCGCGAAACAGGTAGGGCATATCCGCGGCGGATAAACCGGCTTTAATCTCTATCTTGAGGGTATTGTCGACTCCATTCGCCATCTGGCTGGCGACAAATCGATTCCAAATCAGCCGATAGAGTTTCAACTGGTCGGCATTGAGATGGGCTTTTATCGCTTCCGGGCTGCGCCTGACGCTGGTGGGGCGGATGGCTTCATGCGCTTCTTGCGCGCCCTTCGCCCGCGAGCGATAGCGCGGGGCTGTCTTCGGCAGATACGATTTGTCAAAACGTTCCTGGATATAGCGGCGGGCTTCCGCCTGCGCCTGCTTGGAAACTTGTACGCTGTCCGTGCGCATATAAGTTATCAGCCCGACCGATTTGTCCGCGCCGAGATTGATGCCTTCGTAGAGCTGTTGGGCGAGGCGCATGGTGCGGTTGGCGCGGAACCCGAGCTGATTCGATGCCGCCTGCTGCAAGGTGCTGGTGGTAAATGGCGCTTTCGGCCGGTCCTGCCGTGTGCCCCGCTTGACGGAATCGACGATAAATTGGCTGCTCCGCAGCGCCTGCACATGGGGCTGCACGGCATTTTCGCTGTGTAATAATGGCGGTTTCTCGCTTTTCTTGCTGTAATTGACGCTTTGCCCGTCAATCTTTGCCAGGCGCGCGCGGAAGTTGGCGCTGCCGTTGCCCGTCTTCGCCAAATCAGCGTCGATTGTCCAGTATTCTGTCGGCACAAAAGCCTCAATTTCCTTTTCCCGCTCCACGACCAGCCGCAGCGCCACGCTCTGCACGCGCCCGCCAGATAAGCCGCCGCGCACTTTAGACCAAAGCAAGCGGGAAACCTGATAGCCGACCAGGCGGTCAAGAATGCGCCGCGCTTGCTGCGCGTTCACCAAGTCCATGTTGATGCCGCGCGGCTGGGCGAAGGCTTCCGCCACGGCGCTGTCGGTAATCTCATGGAAGACTACGCGCTGGGTTAGCGCCGCTGGCATTTCCGCCGCCGCCACCAAGTGCCAGGCGATGGCTTCGCCTTCGCGGTCGGGGTCTGTTGCCAGGTAGATTTCTTTTGCGTGTTCCGCCGCCGCCTTCAGCTCTTTGACAACTGCCCGCTTGTCGTTGGGTACGCGGTATTCCGGCTCAAAATTGCCTTCAATATCAACCGACAGGCGGCTCTTCAGCAAGTCGCGCACATGCCCTATCGACGACATGACGGTATAGCCATCGCCCAGAAAGCCGCCGATGCTGCGCGCTTTTGCCGGGGATTCGACGATGACCAGCTTGCCGATATTTCGCCGCCTCCCCGCTTTGGATTTCGCCGCGCGCGCTTTTGATTTGCCGCGCTTGCCCGCTTTGCCAGTTTTGGATGCCGCCTTCTTCTTGCGAGCGGGTCTTGGCACCTTCGCCGGCTTGGGAAGCCCCTCATGGGCGGCAGTCGCGCCGGTGCGGTACATCGCGGTGCCGCATTCCGGGCATGCGCCGCGTGTGGCGGGAGCGCCGGCGCGGTTATACATCGCCGTTGGCTCTTGGATGACGCGCTTTTCCCGGCATTTGAAGCAATAGGCTTGCAGCTGCGAGACGCTGTCGCTGCTCATGTTCCGTCCTCGTCTAGGTATCAGCGGCGCTAGAGAAACTCGTCATTGCCATTTTCTCGCAAGTATTCAACGACCTGCTTGACATCTTGTGTGCGGTCTTTGTGGCAGAGCAAAAGCACATCATCAGTATCCACCACGACAATATCTTCGACGCCGATCGCCACCGCCAGCCGGTCGCTAAATACCAAAGTATCGCGGGTATCGAGGATGACGCGGTTTTCGCTGCTTTTGCCTTTGATGCAATTGCCAAAGCTGTCCTGCGGCAAAATATCATATAAGGATGCCCAGGTGCCAACATCGCTCCAGCCCAAGTCTATCGGAATGACGGCGATGTGTTCCGCTTTTTCCATGATGGCGACATCAATGGACAACCGTGGCATGGACTCCCAGACATCGTGTAATTTCTGCTGATATTCGGGCGCGTCAAATGCCGATTGCAAATAGCTGCACAGGGCGTACATGGCGGGCTGATAGCGCTCCAGGTCTTGCATGGCGCGGTCCACCCGCCAGACAAACATGCCAGAATTCCAACTGTAATGCCCGGAAGCCAGGAAATGGGTGGCGCGCACGATATCCGGCTTTTCGGTGAAGCGCCGTGATTGATAATAAGCGAAGCCGTCAACCTCGCCGATAGCTTCGCCTTGTTCGATGTAGCCGAAGCCGGTTGCTGGATATGTCGGCGCGATGCCCAGGGTGACAATGCGTCCCGCCTGCGCGATCTGCCAAGCCGCTTGTAAGACTTGGCGGAATTTCCGCGGCTGCCCAATATGATGATCAGCCGTCAAAATCGCGACAGTTGCTTCGGGATCACGCTTTTGCATGGTGGCGAGCGCCAGCGCCAAGGCGGGTCCCGTATTTTTGGGGTAAGGCTCGATGATGAAATTCTCTTGAGGTATCTGCGGCGCTTCCCGCATGAGGTCGGCAGCATGCTCAGCGCCAGTCACCACGAAGATGTCTGCCGGCGGGAACAGCGGCTCGATCCGTTCCACGCTGGTGCGGAACATCGAGTGCTCGTCTATCAGGGGCAGCATCTGCTTGGGCAGCCGCGCGCGGCTCATGGGCCAGAGGCGGGTGCCATGCCCGCCGGCGGCAATAAGCGCATAACAGTGTTTCATCGTCTCAGCTTTCAGTTCCCCGGGGGACGCGCGCGACAGTATTGCATAGGTCCGGCATTTTCCGCAAGTCCCTTTAATTCTAGCATCGTCAAAGCGCTGGTCACGGTGGCGGTGGGCAAATCCGTCTGGCGCACGATCCAATCGACATGCGCGGGCTCGGCGCTCAAGTGTTGCAGAATCGCTTCTTCGGCAGCATCTACTGATGGGTTCGCTTCCGCCTGAATAAGCGTCTGCGAGGCGACAAAAGAAACATCAAGTTCATCAAGAATATCATCAACCGCGCGTACCAGTTTCGCGCCTTCCTGCAGCAATATATTGCAGCCTTCGCCCATTTTGTTATAGATATTCTGCGGCACGGCGAAGACTTCCCGCCCCTGTTCATTGGCGTGGGCGACTGTGTTCAAGGCACCGCTTTTGGCGGGCGCTTCCGCCACCAATACACCCAGCGACAAGCCGCTGATGATGCGATTGCGCTGGGGGAAATTCTTGCCCAGCGGCGGCGAGCCCAAAGGCATCTCGCTGAGAATCGCGCCATTTTCACTGATGGCTTCCGCCAGTTCCTGATGCTGCCGCGGGTAGACGCTGTCGATGCCAGTAGCAACCACAGCGATAGTGCGTCCACCGCCAGCGAGCGCGCCTTGATGGGCAGCGCCATCGATACCCTGCGCCAAACCCGATACAACTGTGATGCCAGCCTGCGCCAGCTCTCGCCCCAGCTGATGCGCGACATCCCAGCCATAGCGGCTGGCTTTGCGCGTGCCGACGATTGCCAGGCATTTCTCCCGCGCGGCGCTGATGTCCCCGCGCGCATAGAGCAATAGCGGCGGGTTCGCCAGGGAACGCAGCAACTCCGGGTAAGCCTCATCCGCCTGGCAGATAAGCGATGCGCCGGCGCGCTGGACGCGGTCCAGCTCTTCATCCAGCGTAATCGCCCGGCGTTTCTGACAGAATTGCCGCAGCAAAGAAAGCGGCAGGTTCAGGCGCATCAAGCCCGCGTCCGGCTCCAGCCAGAGCGCTTCCGCGCTGTCAAAATGCGCCAATAGCCGCGAGAGCTTGACCGGACCAAAGTCACGGATTAGGTGCAGCCCCAGCCAGTACTTTTGCTGCTCCAGCGTTGGCATAAACTCCGTTCAAAGCATTCTAGGCGGGGACTGCAAACAGCGATTACGCGGCAATCTATGGCGCTGGCAGCAAGCCCTCGGGCAAAGTCATGCGCACCTCTTGCGCCGCGAAATCGATCTCGTCGATTGTGCCGTCGTGAGCCGGCAATAGCAGCTCGCCATAAGCGCCGCCATCAACAACATAGACATCATTGGCGCCGGTTTCAATCACTTCGGTAATTTTGCCCAGCGCTTCTCCATCAGCGCGCGCAGTCAAGCCGATGAGTTGAAACAGGTAGTATTGCCCATCCGCCAGCGGCAGCGCCTGCTCGCGCTTGATCAAAACATATTTGCCGCGATAGGCTTCGGCAGCGCTGCGGTCGCTGCAGCCTTCCAGTTTGAGCAGAGCATAGTTTTTGTGAAAGCGCAAGCCAAGCAGCGGCTGGGCATCCCCCTGCCGGGACTGCGGCGAATCCGCCAGCGTGATGTATTCCAGATCCGCCAGCTGCCCCGGGCTATCGGTGAGAATGCGCATGCGCAGCTCCCCCCGGATGCCGTGGGGGCGGAGGATTTTGCCGACTACAACATAGGGTGGCAGCGCTGCGGGCATGGAAAGCTATTCGATTTCCAAGATGACGCGCTGCCGCCGTTCGCCGCCGTATTCGTTTTCGCCAGCGGCGATGGCGCGCAGCAGGGCGCGGATGGAATTGGCTACCCGTCCGCTGCGCCCGATGACGCGCCCCATATCGCCAGAAGCCACCGAAAGCTCCACGATGATGTTGCGCCCGGCTTCGCGGCAGTTTACCTGAACTTCGTCTGGCGCGCTGACGAGATTGCGCGCGATGTATTCGACCAGCGCTTCTTCTGCCCTGGGCATGTCCGCCATAATCTTAGCTTTCCGCCGCGGCTTTTTGTTCCGCGGCCAGGCGCTTCGCTTCCCGCGCTTTGATTTTGCTTTCGCCAGGTCCCGGCGCTGGGTAATTTGTCTTGGGGCTGGGCAGCTCGGGACGGTTGGCTTCCGCCTCCGCCACCAGCGCCTCGCGGCTTTCGCCCTGGCGCAAGCGGTGGAAGCGCTCCCAAGTGCCCGTGTGCTCCAGCAGGCGGCGCACGGCGTCACTAGGCTGAGCGCCAACGCTCAGCCAATACAGGGCGCGGTCTTCGTCGATGATTTCGGTGGCGGGACGGGTGCGTGGGTTGTAGTGCCCGATATTCTCCAGGTAGCTGCCATTGCGCGCTTTGCGCTGGTCGGTGACGACAATGCGATAGCTGGGTTGGCGCTTCAAGCCTTGACGGCGTAAGCGTATGCGAACCATAAATTTCTCCTCTGCCCGGCTCAGGCACTGAGCCCGGGGATATTTGGCATTTTGCCTCTGCTGATTTGATTCATGAGCCGGCTCATCTGCTTGAATTGCTTGAGCAGCTCGTTGACATCGCGCACTTCCACGCCGCTGCCAGCGGCGATGCGGCGCTTGCGGCTGGCTTTGAGTATGCGCGGGTGCTGCCGTTCCTGCGGCGTCATCGAATTGATGATAGCCTCAACTTTCTTAATGCGCTGCTCAATTTCTTCGTTATCAAAATCGGCTTGCATCTGCAATTTGGACATGCCAGGGATCATGCCCATCACCTTGCCCAGCGGTCCCATCCGGCGGATTTTCTGCAGCTGGTCGAGGAAATCCTGCAAAGTAAATTCATTTTTCATGATTTTGCTTTGCAGGCGCAGCGCTTCTTCTTCTTCATAGACCGATTCGGTCTTTTCAATCAGCGACATGATGTCGCCCATGCCCAGGATGCGCTGGGCGATGCGATCCGGGTGGAAAAGCTCCAGCGTATCCGCGCTGATCTTTTCCCCCGTGCCCATGAATTTGATGGGCACGCCCGTAACCGCGCGCATGGAAAGGGCGGCGCCACCGCGGGCATCGCCATCCACCTTGGTTAATATCAAACCCGTGATGCCCAGCCGCTCGTTGAAACCGCGGGCGATATTGACGGCTTCTTGCCCGGTCATGGCATCCGCCACCAGCAGGATTTCGGCGGGGGCGGCAATGCGTTTGATATCTTCCAACTCATCCATCAAGCCGGCATCAATCTGCAGCCGCCCGGCGGTATCCACCAGGACGATATCCGCATCCAGCTCCCGCGCCTGTTTCAAACCCCGTTTGACAATTGTCGGCGGTTTTGCCGATGTGCCTTCTTCGTAATAAGGCACATTTATCTGCTTCGCCAAAGTAACCAGCTGATCGACCGCGGCGGGGCGATAGGTATCCGCCGCAATCATCAGCGGTTTGCGCCCCTCCGAGCGCAGGCGCAGCGCCAGCTTGGCGCCGTTGGTGGTCTTGCCCGAGCCTTGCAAGCCAACAAGCATGATGACATGGGGTTTGGCGCTGCCGCTATAATTGAGGCGGCCCGCCTCGCCCAGCATAGCCACCATCTCTTCGTGAATAATCTTGAAGACGCCTTCGCTGGGTTTGAGCGCCTTGTGCACTTCTTCGCCGAGGGCGCGACCGCGCACCGTTTTGATGAAGTCCTTGACGATAGGCAGCGCGACATCCGCTTCCAAGAGCGCCATGCGCACTTCCCGCATGACGGATTTGATATCGGATTCTTTGACGCGGCCGCCCTTGCGCAAACCTTCAAAGGCGGTGTCTAACCGTTGGGATAAGGATTCAAACATGCCGCTTCCTGATACATTTCCACCGGGCATTGTAGGGCAGTTGATATAGCGCGTCAAGGTCTGGCTGCGGGGGGAACAGCGCAATAGTTATTCCGGCTCATACTCGGTGACGCCACGTGCGGGGATGCGCCGCAGCATCACCACAAAGGCGAGCAAACCCATCACTGACGCCACCGCGCCAACCAGCAGAAAACTGCCGCCGCTGACGCTATAGAGCCAGCCGCCCAAAGCCGCGCCGCCAACCCGCCCCAGCGCGTGCGCGCCCATATTGGCGCTCATCATGACCGCGCGGGCATCGGGCAGAATCTCGGTGAAGAGCGGGAAGGAAGCGACAATCGACGCTTCGATGCAGATGAACATCAGAAAGATGGCAGCCATCGCCAAGGGCAGGCTGAAAGCGAGGTTGGGGATGATGAAGAACAGGCAGGCGGCGGCGAGCATGCCATACATCGCGGTGCGCTTGACGCCGAAGCGGTCCGCCAGCGAGATGACGATGACCTCGCCGATGACCTCGCCGATAGCGATGACGATGGTGACTACGCCCAGCGCTGTCAGCAGCAAATCGAAGCTGCTCCCCATCCACAGCCCGTAATTGATAAAAAACATCTCATGCGAGCCTGCCAGGCAAAGCGAGAAGAGCAAGGCGAATAAAGCGGGCGGATGAGCGCTGACCGCGCGCATCGCCGTCAGCGGGTTTATCATGCGGATGCGCTTGGGCGCGCCGCTGGATTTCGCGCCTGGCTCCACCAATGCCCACAGCGCCAGCGCGCCTAAAGCGGACATCGCCGCGATAAACAAAAATACCGTCCCCAAACTGCGGGTATCCAACAGAAAGCCCGCCACCGGCGCCGCGATAAAGAGGGACAGCGCCCAGCTGAGCTCGGCGATGCCCATGACGCGGGCGCGGCGGCGGAAGTGGATGGTATCGCCGAAATAGGCTTGTATCGTCGGGTCATAGATGATTTTGCCCAAGCCCAGGCAGAACATCACGACAACAAAAACGCCATAGCTGGAAAACAGCGCCGCCAGCAAACTCATGCCCATCATAAAGAGCAGCACCGCGACCATTACTGTTTTGCGGCCGTAATGTTCCGAAATTGAGCCGAGTATCGGGCTGAGCAATCCCGCGCTGTTGTTTAAGGCGATGACATTTTGGATGTTTTCGGCGGGCACATGTAAGCCGGCGGCGATAGGCGAAACGAAGGGATAGGCGAAGCGCTTGGCGATATTTACCGCCAGGCGCGCAAAAAATATGGCGAAGACAGAACGGGCGATGTTTGCGCTCACGGTGGCGGAAATCCCTCGGTGTAAGCTCAGTTGTGATCGAAGAGCATTCTATCACAGGCGGGCACGAAGTCCGTCAGGCATTTGTAGCCGGCGGCGAAGCGCTGCGCCCCCGCGCCGATAATCACTGTGGGAATCGCGTTGAGCGTGTGGCGGCGCGTCGAGAGATCTTCCATATTGCCGTGGTCCGAGGTGATGACAATCAGCCCTTCGTCAGCGCGCCATTCGTCAAGCAGCCCTGCCAGCAGCGCGTCAAAGCGCTCCAGCAGCGCCACGCCCGTTTCCAGTGTCCCGCGGTGGCCGATGCGGTCGCTGAGCCAGTGGGAGTGGAAGGCGAAATCGTACTTGCGTGAAAGCCGCGCCAGCAGCCGCCCGGCTTCCCGCTCTGAATAGCGCGGCATGCCCTCCAGCTTGAGGTGGCGCTGCCAACTGGCGGGCGTCCACTCGGCGGTGAGGGCGCGCTTGGCGATGACATCGGCGATGCCAAAATGTTTTAAGCGCGGGTCAAACGCCGCTTGCTGGATGCTGGAGCGCAGGGTTTTGCCGCGGGCGAAATCCGCCAGCAGGCGCGGCGGATAGGCGGTCAGCAGGCGGGCGGATTTCCCGCGCTGTCGCAGGCGGCGGAAATAGCTGTGCTCGCTGATGAGGGCGCGCGTCTGCGCGTCAGGCTTGGGTCCATAATGCCGCCCGATGCGCGCCGGCGCGTTTATGCCCGTCAAGAGGCTGGCTTGCCCGGTGCCGCTCTGCGGGCGTCCCGCCACGCCCAGCCACGCGTCAGTCGGCAAGAAGATTGCGCGCTCGCTATGCTGCGCGCCGGTAGCCGCCAGCCAGCGCTCCCCATTCGCGAGGCTGCGCATAGTCGGCGTGGCGGCAGCGGCGAAGGGATTAACTGACTTGTCGTCCGCGCCCAAGCCGATGCCATCCAAAAAAAGCGTCAAAATGTGCATTTTGGGCGGCTGCGTCAACGGGAATCGGCGCGATAGCCGAGCAGGAAAGGGTTTGTCCGCCGCTCGCGCCCGATGGTGGTGGCACCCATGTGCCCGGGCAATACACGCACATCGTCAGCCAGCGGCATCAATTGCGTGAGTATCGAGCGCATTAGCAAGGCGTGGTCGCCGCCGGGAAGGTCGGTGCGCCCGATGCTGCCGGCGAAGAGCGTATCGCCGCTGAAGAGGATTTTTTCACTCTCAAGGAAAAAGCTGAGATGGCCCGGCGCATGACCCGGCGTATACAGGCTGCGCAGGACTATCCCGTCCAGCTCGATGATTTCGCTCTCGCTGCTTAAAAGGCGGTCGGGTTCGGCTGGGTCTGGCAGTGCTCCCAAGCCAAAATATGCGCCTTGCAAGGGTATCTCTTTGAGCAGGGGCGCGCACTCCCGGTGGATGAGGAAGGGGATGCCCAGCGCCTCTTTGATGGCGGCGCTCGCCAGCACATGATCCAGGTGCGCGTGCGTGGCTATCATCAGGCGGATGGTCCAGCCGGCTTGGTCCGCGGCATTGAGGAGCGCGGGCGCGTCATCGACCGGGTCGATGAGCAGGGCCTTGCCGCTTTCACTATCGGCTACCAAGTAGGCATTGGTGGCGAAGGGTCCTAGAGTCAGCGCTTTGATTTGTATAGCCATCGTTTTCCTTTGCAGTTTAATCGGCGCGCCGCCTTTTTATCATCTGCCACAATTCTGGCAATTCTCGCATGCGCAGCGCCAACGCCGCCAGCAAAAAGACGGCGAGCCCGCCCGCGCCTTCCAGCGCCAGCCGCGCTATAGTCTGCGGCATGCCCGCGCCTATGGGCAGCGCCGCCCAGAGCAAGTCTAGCGCAAGAATCGCCGCCGCCATAATCAGCGAGGCGATTAGCGTGCCCAGCAACGTGCGCGCCAGGGCATCGCCCTGTATGCCCTGCCAGCGCCGGCGCAGAAGTATCAGCAGGACCAGGACTTCAAACATCACGCCGAGAGAATTTGCCAGCGCCAGCCCGCTGACATGCCCCAGCTCGCGGCGGAAGCCGAGCGCGGGCATAGCATCAACGATGGCATTGTGCAGAAACTTGGCATCAACAGCGGCGACATCGCTGAGAAGGAAGGCGAGCGCGAAGTTGATCAGCGCCCCGCCCACAGCCGCGAAGAGCGGCGTCAAAGTGTCTTTGTCGGCATAAAAACTGCGCGCGATGACTTCCAGCGCCGAATGCACAATTAGCCCCAGCGTGAACATCGTCAAAGTGCTGTAGACAAGCGCGGAAGCGGAGGCGTCAAATGCGCCGCGCTCCAGGAGGCTAATCAGCGGCTGCCCCAGCATGATAAGCCCGACAGCGCAAGGGATGCTGCTGATGAGGATGAAGCGCAGCGCGCCCGCCATCGCGCCGCGTTTGCCAGCGAGATCGTCAACTTCGCTAAGCGCTGCCAGCGTGGGAAAAATGACGATGCCCATGGCGGTGCCGATTAGGGTTTGCGGGATTTGCATCAAGCGCCAGCCCCAATCCAAAGCGCTGACCGCGCCGACGCCCAGTCGGGAGGCGATGTTGTTCATGACGAGGAAATTGAGGCTGAACACACCCAAGCCGCCGATGCGCGGCAGCATCAAACGGATAACGCGCCACAGCAGGGGATTGCGCCAGCCCAGCTCCAGCCGCCAGCGCATTTTGTAGCGGAACAAGCCTGGCACCTGTACGCCCAAATGCAGCGCGGCACCCAATACCGCGCCGAAGGCGACGCCATGAATGCCAAAGGCTGGCAGCAGAAATATCACGCCGAAAAGAATGCCCATATCAAATACTATCGGTGCCAGCGCCGGCAAAAGAAAATGCTGATGCGAATTGAGGATGCCGCTGAAGATGCCGCTTATCGAGAAGAGTATTGTGCTCAGCAGCAGAATGCGCATCATCTCCATCGTGTTAAGCGCGGTCTCGCTGTCAAAACCGGGCGCGACCAAAGTGCGCACCAGCCATGGTGCCAGCAGAAAGACCAGCGCGCTCAAGAAAAGGGCGACAGTGAATATCGTATTTATCAAGTTGCTGGACAGCCGCCAGGCGGCATCGCGATCGCCCCGCGCCAGCATGCCGCTGAAGACCGGGATAAAGGCATGCGTCAAAGCGCCGCCGGAAATCAGGATGACAATCAGCTCCGGGATGCGGTTGGCGGCGACATAGGCGTCCAGCTCGCTGCCGACGCCAAATGCCTGCGCGATTATCAAAGTCTGCAGCAGGCTGATGACTTTGGCGACGCCGAAGGCGACCATCACCGTCAGTGTGGAGCGCGCCAGGCGGCGATTGCGCCCCAAGGTGTCGGCGCGCTTCGCTTCCGCAGCCATAAGCGCTAGTTCAGGCTTTCCAGCGCCTGACGCGCCTCTGCATAATTGGGGTTGTAGCCGAGCGCCTGCCGATAATTTGTTGCCGCCTGCTGGGCGGAACCTTGCGCCTGCCGCACACGTCCGCGCCAATAATAGGTCTCTTCGATTTCGCGGGCGTTATTCTGCGTGATGCGCACCAAGCTCAACACATCGTCATAACGCCCGACATGGAAATAGGCTTCAAAAGCGCCGAACTGGTACCAGTGGATGCGCCAGGGCAGGCTTTCGCTGCGATGCGCCTGGTCATAGGCGGCGGCCGCCTCTTCATAACGCCCCAGCGCCGCCAGGGAGCTGCCCATATTAAACCAGGCGAAACCATTTTGCGGTTCCCGCCGCGCCGCTAGCCGCGCCGCTTCAAAGGCGATTTCTGCCGAGCGCTCGGCATGCCAATAGTCGCCCATCAGCTCCCGCAGCAGCGCTTCCCGCTGCGGCTCATAGACGACGATGAAACTGCGGTTGAAGTCGCCCCAGTCTTTGTGAACGCGCTCATAGCTTTCGGCAACGCCTTGGGCGGCGGCGCCGACACCGAGGAAGCTGTCGAAGAAATACATGAGCTGGAAGGCATCGTCATAGGCTATCAGCACCCGATAATGCCCAATCCAATCATAGGCTTCGAACATCGCGCCCGTTTCGATGACGACTGGGAAGCCGTTGGCAATCAGCCGCTTTAAGAGGTCGAGCGTGCCGCCCATGCGGCTAATCGCTTTGATTTGCGATTCCTGGTTGACGAACTGCGCCAGCTCATGCGGGCTGACATTTTTGTCTTCACGGTTGGGCTTCAAGACGCTTGCGGCAAATGCCTGGTCACGCTGCCAGCCATAATAGCTAAGCGCCATTGTGATGGTGGCGGGACCGCAATTATTCCAGGTCTGCTGCTGATGCACGATGCCAGAAATCCTGGCGGCGGCCGGCAAAGCGGTTGCGGCCGGCGTTGCGCTGGCGAGGGCGGGAGATGTCGCCGTCGGGATTTTGGTAGGTGGCGGGCGAGTGGCGGTGGCAGTAGCCGTGGGCAGGGGCAGGGGCGTGCTCAAAGTTGGCAGCGGCGGCGCGGTGGCGCTGATGCCCGGCGCGATATCCAGCGGCATATCCAGAAGCGCTAAAGCGGCATCTTCATCAACTGCCGGCGCGAGCGTCGGGAAGACGCCCCCTACCGGCGTGGGATTGCGAAACATGCGCATGAAGGGGAACTGATCAATGACCCGCTGCTGCTGTGCCGGCTGCAATACTTCCCGAAAGCCAAGAACAACCGCGATAAGGCCGCCAACCAGCAGCAGGAAAAACAGGATGACGCCCCAAAACAGCAGCCGTGGCGGCGCGCCGCCGCGGTCAGCCCCGCGTGAGATTTTGCGGGAAATCGGCTTGGTGTCCTGCAAATCGCGCACGCTGTCTTCTCGCTATTTCTATAGCTGCTCCATAAGCGTTCAATCTTTAGTATAGCGCCGTATCGTCCGCGCCGCTGGCAGCAGGCGGGAAGGTGGCAGCGCCATAGCTCAAGGCGTCCAAATAGGCAGTTAAGATGACGCGCGCCGCCAGATCATCGATGGCGTCGCGGGCGCCGCGCTTTTGCTCCCGCGCCAGCCGCCGCGCTTCCTGGCTGGTCAGGTACTCGCTCACCTCAAGCACCGGCACATCAACTGCCGCGCGCAATTGCGCCGTCCATTCTTGTACACGGTCAGCCTGAGTTTTGATGCCGGGCGGCGCGTTTGGGTTATGCGGTACGCCAACGACAATGCCAACAGCGCGCTGCTCCGCGGCAATTTTCGCAATCGCCGCGATGTCTTCAGCGACGCCCGCGCTTTTCAAAATCGTCAGCTCGCGCGCGCCAATGCCCAGCGCATCGCTAATCGCCAGCCCGATACGTTTCGCGCCGTGATCAACCCCAAGCAGCCGCCCGGTCATGACGGCTTTTCCCGAAGTTTTATGTCGATGCGAATGGGCAAATAGGGCATAAGCTGCCAGCCGGCGGGATGCAGGCTCAGCTGCGGCGGCTGCGCCTGCGCGACTGCTTCATGCGCCGCCAGCGCTGCCGCCGCAGCTTCAAGCGAGCGCCCCGCCAAAAGCGCGCGCAGTTCATCACGCTGCAGCGCTGCAACGGCGCGGGCAGCGGCGCTGATTGTGAAAGTTACTTGCCCGCGCTCGCTATCCAACTGAAAGGGTCCGCGCTGGTAGCGGATGGTCTCTTCCCGCAGCTGCCAAGCGGCGGGCACAGCGGCGCGCAGACGGGCGGCGGCGACTGCCCGCGCGAAACGGGTATCCACCGCCAGCGCGCTAACGACCGCGCGCATCGTCAGCGTCAATTCGCTGGTCATCGTGCCGACATCGGCGGAGAAGAAGCGCCAGTCCTTTGGCGCTTCCGCCAGTTGAATCGATTCGATGATGATGACCTGGCTTTCGGCGAGGGCGGCGCGCATTTGTTCAAATGCCAGCGATTGCAGCTGAATGCGCAGGCTTTCCAGCAGCCGTTCGCGGTCTTCCGCCGTTACTACTTTGACGCTGGGCGCTTCGCCACCAGCGGAAGGCGCCAGGTTAATCACGGATACGCGGTCGGCAAGCGCGCCGAAAATGGTGTTAATCATGCCAGCGCCGACATTGCCGATGACGCCGCGGTAGCCTTCCATCGCGACCACAGTCGCGCCGACGCTCTCGCCCGCGCCGGCGGGCACAACCACATCAGCAGTGGTCTCGAATATAATCGGCTCGCCCGCGCTCGTGCCCAATATGGTGCCGCGGGGGATATCCACGCTGTCAGCGCCCAAATTGCTGAAGATCACCACCGCCGCTGCCGATACGCTCTCGAGCCAGGCGGTACCGCTGCTGGGGATGGTGGCGGTCGCTTCCACAGTTTGACGCAGCGTTACCGCCGGGATGATGCCGCGCTCAAGGTCCAGCGCCGTCGCTTTGCGGTCGGCGACAATCGCGGCATTTATGGATATTTCTTGCTCGCTTAAGTTCAGCTCGACTGTAGCGCTGGGCACAATTAGCGCCAGCGTCGCGCCCGTAACTGCCAGCAGCAGCAGCAAAACAAGCGCGCGCGCCATTATCGCGCGCCAGCCGCCGCCCGCTTGCCGCGCTTGCAGCCGGGCGATGTAAGCGAGATCTTCCGGCGGCAGGTCCGCGCTCGGTTTGTGATAGCGCGGCAGAAATACTTTGAGCCGCGCCCGCTTCCACCGTTGGTTTTCGCTTTCTTCGACCGAGCTAAAGGCGCTGATGTTGAGTTCGGCGGCAGCGCGCTTACAATCGGCATCATCCGCCACCAGCGCCAACTGGATGGCGCGGCGGCGCGCCTCCCGCTGCAGCAATACCAGATCCAACTTACGCCGCAAATGCGGCATATCAGCATGCCAGCAGAGCAGGACGCGCCGCCCGCGCAAGCCCGCAAAGCGCTCGCGCAAAGAAACCAGCGTTTCGCCCGTGCCAATTTGGATATGCGCTACTTCGTCAGCCATCAGCCCCAGTATACGCCGAAACTGCGTTGATGCAGGCGCTGGTATCTGCGGCTTAAGCCTCGTCAGCGGCAATCAGTGCGCGCGCCGCCTGCAGCGCCTCGGGGATTTTGCCGCTGTCGCGGCCGCCTGCCTGCGCCATTTGCGGCCTGCCACCACCGCCGCCGCCGATTATGCGCGCGATTGGTTTTATCAAATCGCCGGCGCGCAGCCCCTCTTTGACCAGCGCGTCGGATACAGCGACAAGGAGCTGGGGCTTGCCCTGGATGTCACTGGCAAGCACCATGACGCCCCGCTCCACGCGATTGCGGAACCAGTCCGCCATCTCGCGCATGGTGTCCATCGGTGTATTCTCAAGCCCCGCCAGCAGCACCTGCCGCCCGTTGATGTCCTGCAGCTTGGTAGCGACCATGGCGTCAAATTCGCTCTTGGCAAGGGCGCGCCGCAGGTCTTCAATCTCCCACCGCGCGGCGTTTAAGTCGCTGCGCAGCCCATCAATGCGGCTGATGGCTTGTTCCGGCGCTGTGTTGAGCCGCTCCGCAATCGCCATCAGCGTTTTGAGCTTCGCGTTCAAATAGGCATTGGCGTATGCGCCCGTCAGCGCTTCGACGCGGCGGATGCCAGCGCTCACACTGCCCTCGCTGGTGAAAACGAAGCCGCCGATTTCAGCCGTCCGCGCGACATGCAAGCCGCCGCACAATTCATAGCTATACAATGCATCATCATCGCCAATGCGGATTGTGCGCACGGTATCCCCATATTTCTCGCCGAAAAGCGCCATCGCGCCCTGCTGCCGCGCGTGATCCAAGGTTTCGGTCGCGGCGCGGACAGGGTAATTGTGAAGTATCGCGGCGCTAACATTAAGCGCTACCGCGGTAAGCTCTTCGGCTGTCAGCCGCTCGGGATGAGCGAAATCAAAACGCAGTCGGTCTGGCGCCACCAGTGAGCCGCGCTGCTGCACATGCGTTCCCAACTGCTCGCGCAATGCGGCATGCAGCAAGTGTGTCGCCGTGTGATTGCGGGTGATAGCGCGCCGCCGCGTCCAATCCACCCGCGCCGTTGCGCTGTCGCCAACCGCTGGATTGCCCTCAAGCACCTCGCCGATATACACAATCAAACCCGCCACCGGCTGGCGCATCGCCTCAACCTCCACGGTCCAGCCATCGCCGCTGATGATGCCGCGGTCGCTGACTTGGCCGCCGGCTTCGACATAAAAATTGCAGCGCCCCAGCACAAGCTCTACCGCATCGCCGACAAGCGCGCGCGCCAGCTGCTGACCATCCTGCGCCAAAGCGAGCACGGTGGTCGAGACCGGACGGTCGCTATCCGGCGCATGCTGCACTCCAGCGGGCGGCAATTTGCCGGCAGCCTGCAAATCCGCCAGCAACTGCTGATAGAATTGCGCCGAGCCCATTTCGCCCATCGCCTGCCCGCCGCCGCTGATGCGCGCATGCTCCGCTTCTGCCTGGGCAAAGCCGGCTTCATCAATGCGGTAGCCGCGTTCATCGGCAATGTCTTTTGTAACCTGGAAGGGCAAGCCCAGCGTCGCTTTGAGGTAGAATGCGCGCTCCCCGGGCAGCTCGCTGTCGGCGGGCAAGGGCGCCAGCATCTGGTCGAGCTCGTGTAAGCCGCGTTCCAAGGTACGATGAAAGCGCTCTTCTTCCAGCGTGATGGCGCGCTTGATGCTCGCGGCTTGCTCGACAATTTCGCCGTAATGCGCCCCCATCTTCTCGATGACGGCATCCGCGACTGCAGCGAGGAAAGGTTCTTTCAGCCCGATTTTGCGCCCATAACGCGCCGCGCGGCGGATGACAACCCGCGGGATGGAGGCGCGCCCCTTGGCGCCGGGCAAAACACCATCGCTGATGAGGAATACCGCCGCGCGAATATGATCGGCAATGACGCGGTAGGGCACGATATTGGCGTCGCGCTCGGCATCGCTATGCCCCGTCAGCGCCTGCGTACGCTGGATTATCGGCGTGAAGAGATCGGTCTCGTAATTGGCTTCAGCGCCCTGCAATATCGAGAGGATGCGCTCCAAGCCCATGCCGGTATCCACGCCTGGCGCTGGCAGCGGCACATCCCACTCCCCGCTGTGAGCGGGGTCGGCTTGCTGGCGATTGAACTGCATGAAGACCAGATTCCAGATTTCCAGGAAGCGGTCGTCTTCGGCTTGCAGCATCGGGATGATGCTCTCCTCACCCAGCTCGGGCTGGCGGTCCCAATGAATCTCGCTGGTGGGACCGCAGGGTCCGGTATCCGCCATTTGCCAGAAATTGGTATCGGGTCCCATGCGCGCCACGCGGCGGGCGTCAATGCCCATATCGCCGGTCCAGGCAGCAAAAGCCTCGTCATCATGTTCATAAACTGTAAAGACCAGCCGCTCGGGCGGCAGCTTGTAGACTTCTGTGAGCAAAATATAGGCGTAGCGGATGGCATCCCGCTTGAAATAGTCGCCAAAGCTGAAATTGCCCAGCATTTCAAAGAAGGTATGATGGCGCGGCGATGGTCCCACATTTTCCAAATCGTTGTGCTTGCCGCTGACGCGCATGCACTTCTGCGAGGTGGTCGCCCGCGCATATTCCCGCTTGTCCAGCCCCAGGAAGACATCTTTGAACTGCACCATGCCCGCGTTGACGAAGAGCAGCGTTGGGTCCGCGGCTGGCACCAGCGAGGACGATGCCAGGGGGCGATGCCCCATTTCTTCAAAGAAATCGAGAAAGGCTTGCCGAACTTCGGCGCTGCTCATGCTTTGCATTGTTCCCCCTGCTCAAGCGCGTCCCGAGGCGTATACAGCGGCTGCTCTGGCAGCCGAGGGGAAGTATAGCGACTGCCTGGCAGCCTCAACAAGGGCAGTTCCTTGTGCTATACTGGCGCTGATGCCTAGCGCTTTCAGATAACAATAGACAACAGGAATTGCAGATGACAGAGATTGACGCACAAGTCGAGGTGTTGATGTCCGGTGCCGCCTATGGCAACCCGGAAGCGCGGGAAAATATGACAAGAGAGCTGCGCGCGCGCCTGCTGGAATGCGAGCGGGAAGGACGCCCGCTGCGTGTCTATTGCGGCTATGACCCGCGCACCTCAGACTTGCACCTGGGGCACACCATCACCATGCGCAAGCTGCGGCAATTCCAAGATTTTGGGCATGATGTTACCTTCCTCATCGGCACTTTCACCAGCTTGATAGGCGACCCTTCCGATAAAGACAGCGCGCGCGACCAACTGACTATGCGCAATGTCGAGGCGAACGCCCGCAGCTATGCCGAGCAGGCATTCAAAATCCTGGATCGGGAGAAGACGCGCGTGCGCCGCAACGATGAATGGCTGGCGCCGCTGGACTTCGCCGATATCATCCGCTTGGCGAGCAATTTCACCGTGCAGCAATTCCTGGCGCGCGAGAATTTCTCAAAGCGCATCGACGACGGCAAAGCCATCTATCTGCATGAGTTCTTTTACGCGCTGATGCAGGCTTATGACGCGGTGGCGCAGGAAGCCGATGTGCAGGTGGGCGGGCAAGATCAGCTCTTTAATATCCTGGTGGCTGGGCGCAAATTGCAATCCGGGCTGGGGCAAAAGCCGCAAATCGCCATCATCATGGGCGAGAGCCTGCCCGGCACCGATGGCGACATCAAAATGTCCAAGAGCCTGGGCAATCATATCCCGCTGCTGGCGGAGCCCTGGGATATGTTTGGCAAGGTGATGAGCCTGCCGGATAAGGCGATGAGCGTCTATCACAAGCTGATACTCGGCTGGGCGCCAGCGCAAATCGAGGCGCTGGAAGCGGGCTTGAGCGCTGGCAGCTTGCACCCCAACACGACGAAGATGCAGTTGGCGCGGGAGATCGTCAGTATTTTCCACAGCCGGGCAGCGGCTGAGGCCGCGCAAACGCGCTGGGATGAGGTCTTCCGCAGTGGCAGCGGCATTCCTGAAGATATTGCTGAAGTGGCGCTGCCAGCGGAAGCGGAAATCCGCGATATTCTGCTGCGGCTCAAGATGGTTGGCAGCCGCGGCGAAGCCAAGCGTCTAATCCAGCAGAATGGCGTCCGCCTCAACGAGCGCAAGGTAGAGAGCTTGACGGCGACAGTCTCGCCAGCGATGCTGCCAGCGGTGCTGCAAGTGGGCAAGCGGCGCTTCGTACGCCTGGTCAAAGCCAATGGCGACAGCGGCTAGCATCCGTGACTCAAGCGCCCGATTACACGATTGACGAGCTGATATCCGTCTGCATCTCCCGGCAGGTGCGCGATGGCGATGTCTGGGCGCAAGGCATCAACACGCCTTTGGTATGCGCCGGGCTGATTCTGGGCAAAATCCGCCAGGCGCCGCGCGCCCGTTTCACTTCCGCCATTGGACAGGCGCTGGTGCAAGATTGGGGCGCGTTAGGCATCGCCAGCATCGAAGACTTGTGGGTGGGCAAGGGCTTACATCACTTGGGCTTCGCTGTCGGCGCTGCCGAGATTCTGCCCAAGTTCCGCCCCAAAGAGTTCTTCCGCCCCGCTCAGGTGGATGCGCGGGGCAATACCAACAATATCGCCTTTGGCAAGTCCTATCACAAGCCGCGCCTGCGCTTGCCCGGCAGCGGCGGCATCCCCGATGTTACGCCGAATTATGACCACGCTTTTTTGTATGTGCCGCGCCACTCGCGGCTGGTCTTCACAGAATCCGTTGATTTTATCAGCGGCTTGGGGCACATGCCAAGCCGCGCTCGCGGCGCGGGACCGCGCTATCTCATCAGTGACCTGGGGCAATTTGACTTCGAGGGCGGGCGCATGCGGCTGAGGAGCTTGCATCCAGGCGTTTCGTTGGAGAGAGTACAAAAGAAAACTGGCTTCCCGCTTGCCATCGCCGATGCGCTGGTGGAGACAGCGCCGCCAGACGCGGAAGATTTGCGTTTGCTGCGGGAAGAGATTGACCCATTGGGCACACGCAAGCTGGAAACTTTAGCTGGTGCCAAGCGGAAAGCGCTGCTGCGGCGCATTCTCCAAGCGGAGGGGGCACTCTAGCCGAGAGCCGCCGCCAGCCGCCATTCGCCGATATTGCGGAAGCGGTCGCTGCCATCAACCAGGTAGCCCAGCTCGATGCCGGCGAAAGTATCGCGGACGGCATAAAAATAGACCGGATACCACAGCGGCAGCGCCAGCACGCCGTCGGCAAAAAGCGTTTGCACTTCTTGCAAGAGCTCGGAGCGGCGGAAGGCATTAGGCTCGCTGCGCGCCTGTTCCAGCGCCGTTGCCAAGCTGATATCGTTTAAGCCGCCATAATTGAAGCCGCTTTCATATTGCGCGGGGTGCCAAAAGCGGAAGAGGTCGGGGTCGCCGCCGATGCGCTGACGGTGAATCGCCATGTCAAAAGCGCCCGCCTCCAGCCGCTCTGTTAGCTCCGCGCCGCTGACAGCTTCGACCGCAACCGAAAGCCCAATGTCTCCCCAGCGCTCCGCCATATCGGCGGCAACTTGCCACAATGGCGCGCGGTCTTGCACGAGCAAGCTGAACTCCGCGCGGCTTTCGCCGTCAACTTCTGATGTGGCTGCGTCCGCCTCCAACGCCGCTGATTCCAGCAAAGCCCGCGCCTGCTCGGGGTCATAGCGCGTCCAGAATTCATTCGGTTTATAGACGCTGAAACCAGCGACATAAGGGCTGTCGGCAAAAGTGGCGCTGCTGCCGAAGCGCGCGCTTATCATACTTGGCAAGTCCAAGCCGAGCGCCAGCGCCGCCCGCAGGCGGCGATCATCAAAGCGCTCGTCCGCCCAATTGAATATCAGCACACCCAGCGCAGACTCGAGCTGGGAATACAGCTGGCTGCCGGGCAGACGCTCCAGCGTTTCCAGCGGCGCGCTGCCTGCCAGTCCGTCAATTGCGCCCGCGCCCCAAGCGCTAAGAGCCGCATCCGCATCCGGGTAGAAAGTGAAGTTCAGCCCATTTATGGCAAAAGCGCCAGCCGCTTCCGGGCGCTGTTGGAATGCCGGCGCCAGTTCCAGCGCTACCTCGCCGATGCTGCCATCAGGCGCTGCCCGCAGCGCCGCCAGCTGATAAGGACCAGTGCCAATCGGCGACAGAGTGAAGGGATGCGTCAGCAGAGTGTCTAGGCTTGTCCCGCGCAGAGCGTGCGCTGGCAGCATGCCGATGGTCAGCAAATGCGGGAAACTGGCAAGGGGCTGCGCCAGTCGAAAACGCAGTAGAAATTCGCCGAGCTTCTGCGTTTCCAGGCTGCGCCAGAATGCCGCCGCTGGCGAGTAGTCGGCATAGGCGGCTTCCGCCAGCAGCGACATGGTATAGACGACATCGTCCGCGCTGAAGGCGATGCCATCCTGCCAGAGCACATCTTCGCGCAGCCGCAGCGCAATCTCCAAGCCGTCATTGGATATGACAGCCTCGGCTGCCAGCTGCGGCAGCGGCTCGCCATACTCGTTTGTGGCGTACAAGCCTTCAAAAATCAGGCTGGTGATAGCACGCTCGGCTTGATTAAGATGCGCGAACAGGGGGTTGAGCCGCTGGATGCTGCCGACAAGCCCCTCACGAAAAATATCGGACGCTGGTGGCGGCGCTTCAGCCGCTGGCGGCGGGACGGCAGCGGCAGTTGGTACTGGGCTGGGTGATGGGCTCGCCGTTGTTTGTGGCGGCGCTGGGCTGGGCTGGGGGGCAAAGCGGTATATGGCGCTGGCGGCAAATACCAGCAAGGCGATGACTAGCGCCAGCAATTGCCAGCGAAATCCGCGAAACATCGCCCTCCCTCATCAAAATTGCTGAGCGCCTGGATACCACGGCTGCAAAGCGGCGCTTGCGATGTATCCGCGGCTAACCGGATATGGAGACCGAGAAGAGCGCGATGCCCAGGAAGGCGATTGAGAGGAAAATTGTGATGCGGAAGAGCGTCTTTTCCAAGCCGCGCCGCGTCCGCGCGATGCCACCGCCGGCATCGCCTCCCAGCAGGCTGCCGAGCGCCCCGCCTTTGACCTGGAGCAAAATCAAAACGATCATCGCGATCGAAATGACAATGGATGTTACCTGTAATACCGCGGCCATAGCGCCACTCCCCGCGTCTGTTCCTTATGTATCAAGTTCACGATACCATCAAATGGCTGAATTGCCTAGCGCCACTTGCTAAGTTACTAAGGCAATCGCCCAGATAATCTTAGCGCCGAGTACACTGAGTTTCTTCGCATATTTACAGGGGCAGCTATCCGCCGCTTATGCCGCGCAGATGCGCTAGCGCCGCCTCCAACTGGGCGTCAGCGCCCGGCTCCGCGCTAGCTCCCTCGACCAGGATATTCGGGTGGATGCCCGTACCTTCTACCGAGCGCCCGTCAGCCGTCAGCCAGCGGCTCGTGCTCAGGCGCAAGCCGCCGCCATTTGAAAGCTGCGAAATGCTCTGCACTGTGCCCTTGCCGAAAGTTGGCGCGCCCACGATAGTCGCGGCGTCATGCGCTTGCAGGGCACCAGCAAGCAGCTCGGCGGCGCTGGCGCTCGTTTCATCGACAAGAACAGCGACAGGGACCGCAATGTCAACAGCGTCGCCATGCGCCATTATCAGCTCTTCGTTTGCATCACGATCCATTTGCCGCATCAGCGCGCCTTCTTTGATGAAGGCGCTGGCAACTTCGACGGCGCTGGTGAGCTTGCCGCCGTGGTTGCCGCGCAGGTCAAGAATCAACCCGGCTCTGTTATTGATAGCGGCAGCGTTCAGCGCCTCTTCAAGCTGCATGCGCGCGCGATCGTTAAAATCCAGCAAGGCAATATACGCGATATTGCCGCTGAGGATCTTCCAAGAAACATTGGGCAGGGGGAAGGTATCGCGGATAATGTCAAAGGTCACAAGCCTGTCAGCGCGCTGAAAAGTAATTGTGACGGCGCTGCCGCGGGGACCAGGCACGACCGCGGAAAGCTCCGCCAGCGTGAAATTGCTGACGCTCTGCCCATCCACTTCGTAGAAGACATCGCCCGGCTTGACGCCAGCGCGAGCCGCGGGCGACCCCGCTATGACCGAGAGAACCGCCAGCTCGCCCGCCGCTTCGCTGTTTTTGATCATCACGCCGATGCCGGTAAATTCGCCGCTAAAATCGGTCGCGCGGTGATACAGCTCGGGCTTGATGTAGCCGCTGTGCTCATCTTCAAGCGCCGCAACCATCCCGCTGATGGCACCCTCCACCAGCAGGGTGGCAGCCACCGCGTCCATATAGCGCGCTTCGATGATTTCAAGCGCTTCTCGAATTGGCGCGAAGACAGCGGGCGGGGGCGCGCTTGACTGCATGCGCGCCCGCCAGCCAGCGGCAAAACCGAGCATTACAGCGGCGACAAGCAAAGCGAGCGCAGTAGCTTTGAAGCGCCATTGTCCGTCACGCATGCGTTTCAAAATAAAGGAGCGCCCTCATGCTTTTCTCGGTAAATCGCGGTGGCTATATTTCCAGTTGAATCTCCGCATAATAGTCTCATAATTGCTTGGAACCGCTTCTGTGGAAAACCATGTGTGAAATGTTTTTTCTCCTAAATTTCAATTGAAGTCCGCGCCCGACAATAGTATACGCTAGCCGGGCGCGTATTTCGAGAAACAGACGGGCTTGAGCATGACAGCTAACCTGGTATCGCTGGCGGAAGCTGCCGAACATGTAAGCGATGGACAGACTTTGGCGCTGGGCGGCATGACTTTGTACCGCCGCCCCATCAGCTTCGTCAAAGCATTGCTGCGGCGGGGAAAGCCGCCGCGTGACCTTACCCTGCTTAGCTTCACCGGCGGTTTGGAATCCGATATTTTGCTGGGGGCGGGCTGCGTCTCTCGCCTGCGCTCGGCGTATATGGGCATGGAATCATTTGGGCTGGCGCCGATGTTCACCCAGCTCGCTGGCGGCCAGCGGCTGCGCATCATCGAAGAGACTGAAGCCAGCATCGTGATGGGCGTTCGCGCGCAAATCGCCGGTGTGGGATTCTTGCCTTCCCGCGCCTGGCTGGGCACAGACCTGCTTTCGCTGCGTCCCGATGTCAAAACTGTCGCCGACCCTTACAGCGGCGAAACTCTTGTCGCCTTCCCCGCCATTCCTTGTGATGTGGCGGTCATTCACGGGTTGGCTGGCGACAGCTATGGCAATGTATTGATTAACAACAACCTCGGCATCGACATGGAACTCGTCTGCCTCGCGGATACTGTCATCGCCACTGTCGAGCGCCTTGTCGACAAGCTGGAGCGCAGTACTGATGGCGTCATCATCCCGTATCCCGGCTGCCATATAATCGCGGAAGCGCCCCGCGGCGCCGCGCCCACCAGCTGCTACCCCCTGTATCCCTTGGCTGGCGGCGAAATTCTGCGCTATACCGAAGCCTGCAATGCTAGGCGCTTTGAAGAGTTCCTGCAAGATTTTTTGCGGGATACATAACGCTTGCGCCTAATGCCGGTCTGATGTAGACTGATGGCACTGCTACATATCAAGACTTGGGGAGCTTGCGTGAGTGGGCTGAGAGGGCGCTTGGATGCGCCGACCCATATACCTGATCCAGGTAATGCTGGCGTAGGAATGTCCGCAAATTCCATCTGCGAATCTCATACTAAGCCACCTTTGTAACTGCCATACAGCTTTGGCTTTGCGCCCCCTGCCGCCAGCTCCACAAGTCTAATTCGCGCGATTTGCTCGCTTATACCGCGGCTCGGCTGCGCCTGTCGCTGCTGTTTGCGCGCTGACACTTACGATAGGAGGAGCGTCATTATGATTACCCGAATTCTATGTGCCGCCTTGCTAGTCTTGACTTTGCAGCTGGGGGCATTTGCCCAAGAGCAGGATACCGTCGTCATCATTACCCATGACAGCTTTGCCATGTCCGAAGCGATATTGGCGGGCTTTGAAGCCGAAAGCGGATTAACCGTGCAGATATTGCGCGCGGGCGATGCCGGGCAAATGCTAAGCCAGGCAATCCTCAGCAAAAACAACCCGTTGGGCGACCTGCTCTATGGGGTGGACAATACCTTCCTCAGCCGGGCGCTGGCTGCCGAGATATTCACGCCTTATGAATCGCCATTGCTGCCGCTGCTGCGCCCCGAGCTGTTGCCAGAGGCTGACTTCATGGTGACGCCGGTAGATTTTGGCGATGTCTGCCTCAACTATGATATCGCCTGGTTTGAAGATGCGGGGCTGTCGCCGCCTGACAGCTTCGCCGCGCTCGCCGATGAGGCTTACCGCGGGCTGTTGGCGCTGCAAAATCCCGCAACATCATCGCCCGGGCTGGCTTTTCTCTTGGCGACCATCGCCGAATTTGGCGACGAAGGCGAGTATACCTGGCTGGACTATTGGGCGGAGCTGCGCGAAAACGATGCGCTGGTGGCGGAAGGCTGGACCGATGCCTATTATGGTCACTTCACTGTAGGCAGCCGCGGACTTGGCGACCGCCCGCTGGTGGTCAGCTATGCCAGCAGCCCGCCCGCCGAGGTGCTTTTCAGCGAAGACCCGGAAGCGGGCGCGGTGACAGCAGCCATCACCGCTGACGGCATGTGCTTCCGCCAGGTGGAATATGTCGGCGTACTTGCTGGTGCCGCCAATGAAGCGGGCGCGCGTCAGTTCCTTGATTTTATGCTGGGGCAAGCCTTCCAGGAAGAGTTGCCGACAAATATGTTTGTCTTCCCCGCGCGGGAGGATAGCGCCCTGCATCCGATTTTCGCCGAATACGCGCAGGTGCCGGCGCTCCCCGCCAGCCTTGAGCCAGCGCGCATTGAACAAAATCGAGAAGTCTGGATTCAAGCCTGGGCGGAGGTCATGCTGTCTTGAGGCGGCTGCAGCGCCGAGGGGGCTACGTGCTGTATCTCTTGCCGCTGGCATTCCTCGGCGTCTTTTATCTCTATCCCTTGCTGTCCATCTTTGATATCAGCCTGCGCCCCGCAGGTACGCTGGACTTGTCGGCATTCGCCCGCCTCTTCCTAAGCGATACCTACCTGAGGACGCTGCTCTTCACCTTCTATCAGGCGCTGCTATCAACCGCCGTGACGCTGCTGCTGGCGCTGCCCTGCGCTTATATCTTCGTCCGCTATCGCTTCCCGGGCAAATCGCTGCTGCTGTCTTTGGCGACATTGCCCTTTGTGCTGCCGACAGTGGTGGTGGCGCTGGCATTCAGCGCCTTGTTGGGCGCGCGCGGGCTGGTCAACGACCTGCTGCGGGCGCTGTTCACGCTCGATTATTCGCCGCTGCAGCTGGAGCGGACGCTGGCGATAATCATCATCGCGCATGTCTTTTACAACTTCGCCATCGCCCTGCGCATCATCACCGCCTATTGGGCAGCGCTGGGCACCGAGGCGGAAGAAGCGGCGAGCTGCCTGGGCGCGGATTGGCGCGCGCTTTGGCGGGATATCCGCTTGCCGCTGATTCGTCCCGCGCTGCTATCCGCCGGCAGCCTCGTCTTCATTTTCAATTTCACCAGTTTTGGCGTCGTTTTGCTGCTGGGCGGCATTCGTTTCGCCACCCTGGAAGTGCAGATTTATTACCAGGCGGTGAATATCTTTAACCTGCCGCTGGCAGCCGCCCTGTCAATCGCGCAGATTCTTTCCATGCTGTCGCTGATGGTCATCTACACCAGCGGGCAAAAGAAGCTGCAGCTCTCGCTGCGTCGGGGCGGGGCTAGCGCCCGCCTGCCGCGCCGCCGCCGTGAAAAGCTGATGGTATTCAGTTGCGTCAGCTTGATGGCGCTGTTCCTGTTCACGCCGCTGCTGGCGCTTGTCGCCCGTTCTCTATTCGCTGGCGGCGCCATCAGCTTTGATGGCTACCGAGCGCTGGCGGAAAGATCGCGCGGCTCGCTGCTCTTCATCCCGCCTGTGGCTGCCATCGGCAATTCGCTGCGTTTCGCGCTGCTGTCCATGCTGGCGGCTTTGCCGCTGGGGCTCATCAGCGCCTATATGATCCACCGCCAGCAACGGCTGGCGCGCCTCTTCGACCCGCTCTTTATGCTGCCTCTGGCGACCAGCGCCGTAACCCTGGGCTTCGGCTTCATCGTGGCGCTGGACGAAGCGCCGCTTAATCTGCGCGCCTCGGTGTATATCATCCCGATTGCGCATACCCTGGTGGCGCTGCCCTTTGTCATCCGCAGCATATTGCCCAGCCTGCGGGCGATCCCCCGGGCGCTGGGCGAATCCGCGCAAGTGCTGGGCGCGACGCCCTGGCATGTTTTCACTTCGCTTGATCTGCCGCTGCTCGCGCCCAGCCTGGTTGTCGGCGCGACTTTCGCCTTCACCGTCAGCATGGGGGAATTCGGCGCTTCGCTCTTTGTCGCCCAGCGCGAGTCCGTGACCATTCCTGTCGTGATTTATCGCCTCTTTGGTCATCCCGGCTTCGCTCCCTATCAACAGGCTTTGGCGATGTGCGTCGTGTTGATGCTGGTCTGCGCTGCCGGTTTCTTGCTGATAGAGCGGCTGCGCGGCGTTGGCGGCGGTGAATTCTGATGCTGACGCTAGCGGAAGTTTCCCATGCGTATGGCGATGTCGTCTCGCTGCGGGCGGTATCGCTGAGTTTGCAGCCGGGCGAGATACTCTGCCTGCTAGGTCCCAGCGGCTGCGGCAAGACGACATTGCTGCGGCTCATCGCCGGGTTGGAAGCGGAATATTCTGGCAGCATCAGCTTTGAAGGACAGGACTTAAGCGCCCTGCCCGTGCATCAGCGCGGATTTGGCTTGATGTTCCAGGATTTCGCCCTGTTCCCGCACCTGGATGTCGCCGGCAATATCGCCTATGGCTTGAAGCAGCGCGGAATAAGCCGCGAAGCCCGCACGAAAATCACGCGCGATTTGGCGGCGCGCATCGGCTTGGCGGGTTTGGAAAAGCGGGATGTCGCCGCCCTATCCGGCGGGCAGAAGCAGCGCGTTGCCCTGGCGCGCAGCCTGGCGCCCGAGCCGCGCCTGTTGATGCTGGACGAGCCGCTGGGCTCGCTGGACGCGCCGCTGCGTGACGCGCTGGCGCTGGAGCTGCGCCGCATCATCAAGCAGCAGGGCATAAGCGCCATCTATGTTACACATGACCACCGCGAAGCCTATGCCGTGGCCGACCGCATCGGCGTCATGCGCCGCGGCGCGCTGGAACAGTTGGACGCGCCTCATGCCTTATATCAGCGCCCGAAGACCGCTTTTGTCGCCCGCTTCCTGGGCATGACAAATATCTTCCCGCGACAGCAGAACGCTTTCACGCAGGCGCTGGCAGCCGCCAGCGGCATCCCGCGCGGGCAGGGGGAAATCATCTTGGTTCATCCTGGCGGCATCGCCCTGAACTCCCCGCCGCGGGCGGGAGCGATGCAAGCGCACGGCAAGCTTTCCAGCGCCGTTTTCCGGGGCGATTATTACGATGTCGCCGTGACTGCCGCCGAGGGCATGCGCCTCGCATTTCCTGTCAAAGAGCTGGCAGCCTCTATTGGCGCGAAAGTGTCCGTCAGCATCGACTACGCCGCTGTAATCGCGCTGCGCGAAAGCTGAAAATCGCCCGCCCCTGTGAACGGCTGCGGCGCGCCGCTATAATGCGCCTATAATTCTTGAAGCGAGTCTGAGAGGGGAAGCGTCCATGCCTAGAGCCTTGTTCAGCGTCGCCAATAAACGCGGCATCGTCGGCTTCGCCCGCGAGTTGGTCGCTATGGGCTGGGAAGTTGTCGCCAGCGGCGGCACGGCGGAAACGCTCGACAGCTCGGGCATTCCCGTCACCCGCGTGGAGCGCCTCACGCGGCAGCCGGAGATGTTGGGCGGGCGCGTCAAAACCCTGCATCCCGCGATTCACGCTGGCATCCTGGCGCGGGATTCCGCCGCTGATATGGAGGAAATCGCCTCTTTTGGCTTCGCGCCGATTGCAATGGTCGTTGGCAATCTCTACCCCTTTAGCGAGACTATCAAGCGGACCGAAGTTAGCCTGGCGGAAGCGGTAGAGCAGATTGATATCGGCGGCGTCGCTTTGCTGCGCGGCGCCGCCAAGAATTTCGACCGCGTTACCGTCCTCTGCGACCCAGGGGATTATGCTGATATTCTGCTGTCCCTCAAGCAGTCGGGCACCACCAGTGTAGAGCAGCGGCGCGCCTTGGCGGCGAAAGCCTTCGCCCATTGCCGCGATTACGATGACGCCATCCATGGCTATCTCAACGCCTCGGATATCGCCGAGCCGACAGAAGGCGATGTGCCGGGCATCATTTCTATCGGCTTGCAGCGCAGCCACGAGCTGCGCTATGGCGAAAACCCGCATCAAGCCGCCGCCTATTACAGCCGCGCCGCCGAACGCGCCCCCCTCGGCGCGCAGCAGCTTGGCGGGAAGCAGCTTTCTTACAACAACATCCTCGATTTGGACGCCGTTTGGCGCGCCGCCAGCAGCTTTGAGGCGCCGACTGTTGTCATCGTCAAGCACCTCAACCCCACTGGCATCGCCAGCGCCGATGACATCGCCAGCGCATTTCCCGCTGCGCTGGCTTCTGATCCGCTGTCGGCTTTCGGCAGCGTCATCGCCGTCAACCGCCCGCTGGATAGCCGCTTTGTGTCCGCGCTGGGCACCCTCTTCGTCGAGAGCCTCATCGCGCCCGGTTTTGCCGATGATGCCCTGGCGGCATTACAATCGCGCCGCAAGAATTGCCGCTTGCTGCAGATGCCTCAAGCCTTTGCCGGGCAAGGCTATGAATTCCGCAGCGTCATGGGCGGGCTGCTCTTGCAACGCTATGATATGGGGGATCCCGCCGGGGCGGTGCTGCGCACTGTCAGCAAGCGGGTGCCAAGCGAGCCGGAAATGGCATCGTTGATATTCGCCTGGCGCGCCGTGCAGCATGTGAAGTCCAACGCCATCGTGCTGGCGCAAGGCAGCCGCACTGTCGGCATCGGCGGTGGCTTGCCCAGCCGCGTTGACGCTGCCGAGCTGGCAATCAAAAAAGCGGCGGGCGCAGCGGCAGAAGCGGCGATGGCTTCTGACGCCTTCTTCCCGTTCCCCGACAGCATAGAGCATGCGGCACGCGCCGGCGTTACCAGCATCATTCAGCCCGGCGGCTCAATCCGCGATAAGCAAGTGATTGAAGCGGCGGATAAACATAACATGGCGATGGTTTTCAGCGGCAAGCGGCATTTCCGCCATTAGCGCCTATTCGGCTTCGGCTTCCGCCCCCCGCAAGCGCGAGCCAACAAAGGGAATCTCCCCGCTTTCCCAGGCTACCAGCAGCGGCACCGCCGTGAATATCGACGAATAGGTGCCGGACAGCAAGCCGATGAACAGTATGGCGATGAACTGCTTTACGGTCTCGCCGCCGAAGAGCAAAATCGCAATCATGATGAAAAAGGCGTTGAGCTGGGTCGCCAGCGACCGGTGAATTGTCTCCCAGATGCTGCGGTTGACGATGGTCTCGTAAGGCTCGCCCAAATGCTTGGGGATATTCTCGCGGATGCGGTCGAAGACGACGATGGAATCTTGCACCGAGAAGCCGACCACGGTCAGCACCGCGGTCAAAAACAGGGCGTCAATCTCCCAGCCCAAGAGCAAGCCGAATAAAGACATCACGCCCATGACAACCAGAATATCGTGCACCATGGCAGCGATGGCGCATAGCCCATAGCGGATTGCATTGGGCACCTGGCGGAAAGCAATCACGATAAACCCGGTGATGACCAGCGCGCCAACGGCGACTGCCGCCAGCGCCGAGCGCGTAACTTCTTCGCCGACAGTTGCCGAAACTGTCTCCACGCGGAAGCTGTCGCGGTCCAGCGGCGCCAGCGCGCTCAAGCGCTCCAGGATGTCGTTGGTGACGCTCACATCGTGGAAGCCGGAGCGAACCGACCAGCGATAGGCATCGGCAGCGCCAATGCGTTGGATAATGACATTGTCTTCGCCAGCTTCGGCGAATACCCGCCGCAGCCCGTCTTCGTCAGCGCCGGCTTCGGTGAATTGCAGCTCATAGATGCTGCCGCCCAGGAAGTCGATGCTGAGGCGGAAGGGCGCGCCCGTGCTGAGCGTCGAAAATGCCATGATGAGGATGCCAGGCACAATCACCATCGCGGAGAGCAGAAAGAACCAGCGGCGTTTCTGTACGATGTTAAACATCCTGCCGCCCTCCTAAGCGCCCAGCAGCGCGCGGTTTCGCTCCAGCGCGCCCCGGAATAAGCCGACCAAAACATAGAGGAAGGTGCGCGTCACGATGACGGCGGTGAAGAGGTTCAGCACCAGCCCAATCGCCAAGGTAACCGCGAAGCCGGCGACAATGCTGGCGCCGGGCGTCTGACCAAACATAAAGAGAATCCCGCAGATGATTATCGTGGACAAATTGGAATCGCGGATGGAAGTCCAGGCGCGGTCGAAGCCCGCCTTCAGCGCCTGGTCCAGCGGCAAGCCGGCGCGCAGCTCTTCCTTTATGCGCTCGAAGATGAGGATGTTACCATCAACTGCCGTGCCGATTGAAATCAAGAAACCGGTGATGGCGGGCAGCGTCAGCGTGACTGGCAGCAGCTTGAACACGGCAATATTCAAAAAGATGAAGACAATCAGCGCCAAATCCGCCGCGAAGCCGGGCAGACGATAATAGATAAACATGAAGGCGAGCACAACCATCACGCCGATAAGCCCCGCTTGCACGCTCAGCCGCACCGATTCCTGCCCCAGGGTCGCGCCCACTTCCTGGGTGCTTTCGATGCGCAAGGGGATGGGCAAAGCGCCCGAGCGCAGCTGCAATGCCAGGGTGTTGGCTTCTTCTTCTGTGAATTGCCCGGTTATCACGCCGCCGGTGGATAGCTGCGCCTGGATGGTGGGCGCGGATAGCACTTCGCCATCAAGCACAATCGCCATCGGCTGCCCGATGCGCTCCGCCGTGAAGCTGCCAAATACGCCCTGGAACTCTTCTTTAATCTCGAAGTTGATCATCCATTCGGGACCGCCAGTGCCCTGCGGCGGCGCCAGCACGGCGCTTGCCGCCTGCAACCCTGCGCCCGTCATCACCGTGCGGAAGGGCAAGCCGTTGACCGGATGGGCGCGGCGAGCGGCAAGCGGATCCTCTTCATCTTCCGCCAATGTTGTATTTTGGCGCAGGGCGACCTGCTCGCTGGTTACGATCTCGCTGCCGACTAAACTCTGCACTTGATTGCTCAAGCCGCCAAAATCGACGAATTCCAACAAAGCTGTCTGCTGGATGGTGGCGATAGCTTGCTGCGGGTCGCGCACGCCGGGCAGCTCAACAAGGATGCGGTCGCGCCCTTGCACTTGCACTGTCGCCTCGGTCAAGCCGAGGGCATTGACGCGGCGGGAGACATTGTTGGCGGTTTCGCCCAAGTCTTCAAGCGTGAAGCTGTCGCTGGCGATATCCGCCTGCAGCAGGACGCGCAGCCCGCCCACCAGGTCCAAGCCCAAGCTCTGGGTAATGTTGAGCACAAATTCCGGGATGCCGTCGCCATCAGCGTCGATTTCCAGGTTTTCGCTGCATTTTAGCCCGGCGGCATCATCGCCAGCGGCAGCGCAGGCTTCCGTTTGCACCCCTTTAGTCTCGGGCGGCGTCGCCACCCAAACGCAAAACAAGGTGAGCACGATAATGCCGATGAGCCATCGACCATGGCTGGTCATGACATGTCGCCTTCCTCCAAGTCCAATCCGCTAGCGCAAAGCGCTATTCACTCGCCCGCTGTTCTGCGCCGATTGTGGCGTTGCGGGCGATTTCTTCGGCATCGTATGCCTGTTGCAGCGCCGCCGTCAGCAACTTGATTGTAACGCCCTCGGCGATTGTAACTTGCGCCGTGCCGCTGTCAGCATCAATATCGACGATCTGCCCGACAATCCCGCCATAGGTAACGATTTCATCGCCCACATGCAAGGCGCGCACAATCTTCTGCTTGTGACGAAAGGCGCGCTGGCGGGGGAAGACCACCAGCGCCCAATAGCTGCCCAAGACGAGCGACAAAATCACAAATACCAACACAAACTCGGGCATGAGCATTCTCTCCGCCAAAGGCCGCCATTATAATGCTGAGGAGCCGGCGAATCCAGCCCCTGTCGCTCGCTTGACCAAAAGCGCTTTCAATCATACAATACGCACAGTGAACCTGCCCACAATTCGAGGGGAAGCCGGCTATGTGTCGCAGACTGCCCAGGATACTCAAGCATGTCTCTATCGCAATTGCCATATTGCTTGTGGCGGCTTTGCCGGCGGCTGCGGGCGATATTGTGCTCAGCAACAACAGCGGCGGCGAAAATGTAGAGGTCTTCATCACGGGCGAGCCAACATTGGTGATGAATGGCTTTGATTTGACGCCCAGGGGCATCGACCTGCCGGCGGCGCTGGATGCCGTCAGCATTTCGGTGCAAGCCCCAGTAGTCGGCAGCGCCATTGAGCTGGTGATTTATCAAGACGCCAACGGCGGCTCCCCAATTGACGGCAGCCTAGTCTATCAACAGACGGTGCAACTGAACCAGGTTGGCATTAACCGCGTCGTTCTGTCCAGCCCCGCCAGCATCACCGCGCCGGTGATTTGGGTCGGCTTCTATCTGCCGGTGGATTTCCACTTCCACGCCGATGCCTCGGGACCATCGGTGCTGAGCTATATGGCATGGACCGCGGGCAGCACCTTTGACTTAAGCGCGCTGACGAGCGCTGGCGTATTGGGACCGGCAAATGGCAGCGTGCCGGTGTCCTTCAATATGAACGGCATCGCGCGCATTACTGCCGAAATCAGCGCAGTCGCAATCGCGGCGGAGGCAGAAACCGCCCCGACCGCGGTGCCAATCGGCACACAGCTGCAAAACCAGGCGGCGCAAGATACCTCAATCATGCGCGACTATGCTGATTGCCCTGGCTTGCTCTATGACCCCGAAGATATCGAGATTTCCGCCGACGGCAAATTCAGCATTGAGTGCGCGCTGCATCACGAGATTCATGGTCCTTCATATCTGGCTCAGACTGAGGATTTGATGCTTGATATGCAGCGCAACGGGGAACTGTATCGGCTGTCCGAGATTATCACGGAAGAAATTGGCTCGCGCAAAGCGGCCACGGACTTGCCGCTGCCAGTGACGCATTGCATCCGCGTCGCCAGTGAAGACCTGGAGGTGGCGGTGCTCGCCGAAGCGCGCGGCATACCCGAAAGCTGGCAGGTCTTGCCCTCAGTCCGCTTCGGGGATTTGGTCTGCGCCGAAGTTACCGTCGCGAATTATGTTACCTATCTCGTCCCGCGCGGTCCCGAATCGCCGCCCAATGTCAACCTTGTCATGGGTCAAGTGCTAGTTGATCCGCATCCGGTGCTATGCGAGCTGCCGACATCGGTGCAGGTGCCGGTGGTGAACACTGGCTTAGCCGCCTTTGATACGCCGATAACGATTCGGGTGGAAGATGTTCATGTCGCGTCCAATGTCATCACGGCGCAGCGGGAATTACAAATCGAGCCGCGCCAGCTTGAACCGGGCGCCCGCGATGTAATTGATATGGGACCGCTCTATGTCTATCGATTCGTCGGCGAGCTGCATCGCATCCAGGTGCAAGTCGATGTCTACAACGAAATCGCCGAGCTCAACGAGCAAGACAATACCTGGTTCACCGAATATGTGCTTTCCTACCCGCGCGGGCGCAGTGATTGCGGGCAGTCTTCGCTCGCATGGACATTTGAAGGCTGCAAGTTCCGTTTCAAGAGCAAAGTTGATGAAGACGACCGCGAGCTGTATATCGCCGTTGATCAACTTGAAGACGCCGTCAGCAAACCAACCTCAGAATTTTTGGGCACTTTGGTGGATGGCCTGACAGATGAAGAAGAAAAAGCACGGGCAGTCGAGTATATTCGAAAACAGCTGACGGCGGCTGAGTGGGAGCTCGTGACGGCATTCTTCGCAAGATCGCGCTCGGAGATTATCTCGGCGGCGGCGGACGCCATCGCGCGGCATGACGACGCGCTTGAGGATTGCTAGCAAGCGGCAGATACCTGAGGGAAAACAGTGCGCATCATCACCAACAAAAAACTGGCGCGGCGCAACCGCAAAATCACCAATTATCTTTTCTTCGGCACCTTTGGCGCGTTGATATTGGGCTTCATCGTGATAAACGCCTCCTTCCTCACCACCGATGTGCCCGATACTTTGACTTTAATCGCCCAGTCCGCCGTGCTGCCTATCGCATTTGTGCTGACGATTGTGTCCGTGCGCATGACCAATTTGTGGGCGCGCCTGCCCCGCCCGGAAAAAGCGATTGAGGACGGCTTAAAGGGTTTGAGCAATAAGAGCGTACTCTACAACTATTATCACTTCCCGGTGCGCCATGTGCTGATTTGCCCGCAAGGCGTCTTCGCGATTGTTACGCGCTGGCACGACCAATCGTTTGTATATCGCGACGGCAAGTTCCGCAGCAGGCGCAATATCATCAGCAAGCTCTTTTCGGCAATTCGCTTTGATGGCGTCGGCAAACCGCTGCGTGACGCCGAATACGCGCGCAGCCATATCCAGAAGGCGCTGGACGCTGTCGCGCCGGGCATTGATGTACAGCCGCTGGTTGTCTTTGTCGACCCCGCCGCTTATGTCGAGTTTGAAGACGAGCCTGATATTCCCGTGCTCTACGCCGACACCAAAAAAAGCCCCAATCTCAAAGATTACATGCGCGATGCCAAACGCCGTATCGCCGCGGAAAGCAGCGCGACAAAAAACGCCAGCCTGATGCCCCTTAGCGACGAGCAGATCGAAGCCTTTGAAGCGGCGACCGTGTAAGCGGTCATGGCATACGCCCGCCTTTATTTCCCGCTCATACTCTGTGTATGGCTGGGTTTTTTCCTGCGCATACACGCATTGCATGTGGTGCCTTTGCGCGGCGATGAAGCCTTCAGCGCCCAGTATTGGGCGGGCATGCCGCTGCGCCAATCACTCGCGGAAATCGCGCCCAAAGACCCGCACCCGCCACTGGCATTCGCCAGTTTTCGCCTCTGGCGGCACCTGCTTGGGGGGACAGATTCGGTATTCGCCCTTCGCTTCTTCAGCGTCCTCGGCAATATCATCGGCGTCGCGTCCAGTTTCGCGCTTGGCTGGCGGCTATCCCGTTCGCGTACACTCGCATTCTTCGCGGCTTTGATGTGGGCGCTGCATCCCTTTGAGATTTGGCACAGCCAAGATTTCCGCAACTATGCCATCTGGGCGGGAGCAAGCGTCACCGCGGTCTGGCTTTGCCTGCGTTTGATACAGGGCGGCACGCGCGCCGACTGGTGGGCATACGGCCTGACAGCGGTGGCGGCGGCGCTGATCTTCTATACCGAAGTTACGCTGATTGTATCGCTGGCGCTCTGCGCGCTATGGCAGCGGCGGTCGGATAAGTCTTTCCTGCGGCGGCTTTTGGCGCTGCAAGCCGCGATCCTATCGCTGGCGGCCGCATGTTTTTTTGTCTTGCAAGCCGAGCCTATCGTCTCCGGCAGCTATGGCGGGAACTTAAATCCCTTCGCGCCCGCCGATTATGTCAGCCGCTTTGTGCCGGCGCTTGCCTTGGGGGAGCCGCTTCCCTTCGCTCCCGAGACGATTGGGGCGGCATTAACAGCGCTGCTGACGCTGGCGGCTTTGTCGCTCTGGCGGGGCGCGGCGCGGCAGTTGCGCTTCCTGCTGACGCTGCTCTTGCTGCCTTTGCTATTGCTGGGCATAGTGTCGCTTTTCCGCAATGTTTTCCATCCGCGCTATGTATTGGCGGCTGCCCCCGCTTGTATCCTGCTGCTGGCAGCGGGCGCATTTCATGCCGCCCTTCGCCTGGAAAAGCGGCTAAAGCTGCCGCGGGAAGCGCTGACAGCGCTGCTGCTTTTGCCTTGGTTTGCGCTCGCCGCCTACAGCCTTAACGCTTATTACGCCGGCTTTGATGATCCCGAGCGCCGCAAATCACCCGCTTGGGACGAGTTGGGCGCATTTCTCAGCGCCCGCGCTCAAGCCGATGACCTGGTCATCCAGCTCTCGGCTGATGCCGCCTTCGGCTATTATTACCGTGGCATCGCGCCCGATATCGCCCTGCCAACCCATCCTGAGCAGACTGCCGAAGAGCTGCAGGCGCTGCTCGCCGGGCACAGCGCCGCGCATCGGAGCCTATTTGTCGCCGCCCGCAGCAACCCCGCTTGGCAAAATCAGGGGCTGGTCGAAGCCTGGATGCGCGCGAACATGCAGGAAGTCTTGGCGGCTGATGCCAATGGCTTGCCAATCTGGCAATATATGCCCTGGCGCGTGCCGCTCAAAGACAAGGCGGAACGCGCCCGCTTCGCGGATACAGTCGCGCTGGCAGCGGCGGAGTTCATGCCCGAGCCGCTGCCCAGCGCCGAGCTATTGCTCTGGCTGACCTGGAAGCCGCTGGCGGCGGATGCGCGCGGCATAAAATCTTTTGTGCATGTATACGGCGCGGCGGCGAGCGCCAGCCAGCTTTGGTCGCAAGACGATCAATATCCGCAGCGGGGGCGGCTAAGCAGCGCCGATTGGAAGCCTGGCGAGCTCTTCCGCGATGTGTATTATCTGCCCGTTGACGCGCTAGCCGCCGGCGAATACCGCATCGTCAGCGGCTGGTATGACCCGGCGACTGGCGTGCGCCTGCTCACTGCTGATGGCGGCGACACTGCCACAATCGCCCAATTTCACTTTCCCGCTGGCAAGAGCGCCGCCGAGTAAGGGCGCTTCAAATGGCGCGGGCGGCAACTCAAGTGTAGACTGAACTTGTAGAATATCTCGGGAAATGGCTGCCCGTCCATGCGTGGCGCGAACTGTCTTTTTGCATTCATTATCTGCATAGCCAGCCTTCTGGCGCTGCCAGCGACTTCTTTCGCTCAGGACAGCGCTGCGCCGCAATCCCCAGCGGCGGGCGAGGCAGCGGGCGCGCTCTATGATATCTACACCATTCGCCGCGGTGATACTCTGCTAAACATCAGCCAGCGGTTTAGCGCCACCATCGACAAAATCCAGGCGCTGAATGGCATCGCCGAGGAGGGGCGGCTCATCGAAGGGCAGAGTATTTTGCTGCCGCCGGCGCCACAGCCTTATGTGTCGATATACGATGTGAAGGCGGGCGACACCTTGGTTCATATCGCGGCGCAGTTTGATTCCAGCTACGAAGTCTTGCAGGCGCTAAATGGCATCGCCGACCGCAGCCATATCGAGGCGGGCACACGCATCGTTGTGCCAAACAAGTCGCGGGGGAGGCTGGAGCTGTACCGCGCCGAAGCGGGGGACACTCTGCAGGGCATTGCGGGACGCTATTTAACCTCCGCGCTCGTGTTGAAATCGCTTAATGGCATCGCCGGCAGCGAAAGCCTGGAAGCTGGCAGAAGCATCGTCGTGCCGAAGGCGGACGAGGCGCGCTTTGCCGTATACAAAATCGACAGCGCCGATTCGGTACAGAGCATCGCGACGCAATTCGCCAGTACCGAAGCGGCGCTGCTCGCTCTCAACAGCAGCGCGGATGCGCATGAGCTGGCGGCGCGGCGGGAGATTCTGGTGCCGCGCATAGATGAAGAATTGTACGATGTCTACCTTGTGGAAGCGGGCGACAGCTTGTTGAATATCGCGCGTTTGTACAACAGCACAGTCGCCCAGTTGCGCGCGCTTAATAGCATTGAAGAAGGGCTCGATATTCAATCTCGCCGCAGCATCCTGGTGCCGCGGCTGGACGAAGCGCTGCTGGCAAAATATGTGGTGCAAGCGGGCGATTCCTTCTATGGCATCGCTAGGCGTCATGGTTTGAGTCTCTCTTCGCTGCAGGCGCTGAACAAGCTGGAGGACCTGCGCGATATCAGGGTGGGGCAGGCGCTGCTGGTGCCCAAGCTGGAGGATGCGGCGCTGGCAGTGCATTCGGTGAAGCCGGGCGATACGCTCTCCAAAATTGCCGCAGATTATGCGACCACGGTGGCGATTGTCAAAGCCTTGAATGGCATTGGCGCTGCGGAACCCCTCCATATTGGCGACCGCATCGTGGTGCCGCAGGCAAGGGAAATCAAGACGCGGGCTGGTTTCGGCTTCGGCATGGTTCTCTTTCCCGATGGCGCAAAAGCTCGTGAGCTTACCCAGCAAATCGCCGAACTGGGCGCGAATTGGGTCAAGGTGGATGTGCGCTGGGCGGAGATTGAGCCGCGCCCAGGCAGCTTTCATTATGCCGAGCTGGATGCGGTATTGATGGAATTGGAGCTTGCTGGCTTAAACATCTTAATTAATGTGCATGACGCGCCTGCCTGGAGCCGCGCCGGCTATCTGCTCGCGTTGAACAGCCAGCTGCGCCAATACAGCGGACCGCCAGATAATTATGCGGATTTCGCCGCTTTCCTCGCGGATATGGCGGCGCGTTATGCGGGCGTGGTCGACGCCTACGAAATATGGAAAGCGCCCAACTTGCTGCAGCATTGGAGCGCGCCCGTCTATCAGCGCGCGCCGGAAATGACGGTGGATGGCGACTATGGCATCCCGGACGCGATCCAAATTGGCGCGGAATTTTATCTGCCTTTGCTGCGAACCGCTTATGAAACGGTCAAAGCTATCGACGAAAATGCCTTGATACTCACAGCGGGCTTGGCACCAGTCGGCTTCACCGATGGTTACAATTCCATCGACACCGACACTTTCTTGACTGACATGCTAGAGGCAGGCGCGGGGGCATACAGCGACGGCATCGGCGCGGTATTTGGCGCCTCAGCCGTGCCGCCGAGCTTCAGCTGCTGCGCGAAGCCGCCCGGTGTCGACTCACATTACGAATCTTTTGTGCAGTATTTTAGAGATTTGCTCGCCTATTATGATCAGACCTTACGCGCGGCGGGGGTAGATATGCCAATTTACATAACCCAAGCCGGCTGGGGCACGAGCGAGGGCGGAAACCTGGCGCTGCCCGCCAGCGGTTATGAATGGCTGCGCTACACCAGCGCCTTGGAGCAGGCGCTCTACACCACGCAAGCCTATCAAATCGCGCAGAATATGGACTCCGTTGCCGCCATGTTTCTGCATAATCTGAACGGCTGCCAAGCGGCGGATGCCGAAGCCTGTTTCTTCAGCCTTGTTGATGCCGATGGCGAGCGCCGTCCCGCATTCGCCGCTTATGCCGCCTTGCCGAAAGCGCCAGAATAAGCAATCGCGGCAGCCGCATCAGAGCGTGGACGCTCCGCAATTTTCATCCCCCCAGCCAACGAAATGCCCGCCAATTCCCGGGCGCGCCCACGAGATAATAGCGCCCTTGAGAATCTTGCCGGGCGACCGATACGCGCCACTGCCATACTTCCGCCTGCCCCGCTTGGGGCGCGAGCGCCAGCGGCAGGCGATAGGCATTCGCGCGACTAACGGCGCGGTGCTCGCTTTGCAGCGTTTGATTGACCAGCTCAATCAAATAGACATCACCCGCGCCCAGCCCGCTGATTCCCAGCCACTGCACTGTCAACGCGCCGGGCGGGGCTTCGGCATCAGCGGCGGGATAGAGCAGGCGGGGCGCCATTTTTGTCGGCGTGGGCGTGGCGGTTTCATCGCCGCTGGGGGTTGGGATTTTCGTCGGCACTGGACTGGGCAAAGGCACGCGCACGCATAAGCCGATGCTCAAAGCTGGTCCACAGCCAGGACCGCCGCTGGGCAGGGTGAAATTACAGCCTTGCCAACTCAAATTGCGATTTAAGTCGCTGAGAATTTCCAAGGTTGTATTGTATTCGAGGGCGATGCCCACCATGGAATCATTGGCGATTACCTGATGGCAGCCCACCACCGAGCCCGCTTTTAAGGCAGCGCCGGAAGAACTGTCCAGCCCGATGGCGGCGAGCACCGCTTGCGTCGCTTCGGCGTTGACTGGGGTGGGGGAAAGTGTCGGGCGCGGAATCAAAATGGTCTGCCCTGGGCGCAGGTCATCGGCATTTCTGAGGTTGTCGTTCAAAGCGACTACTGCCGCCGCCACACTCGGCTCATAGCCGTAACCGTGCTGTGGCAACTGTATGATATAGAAGAGCGTCTCGCCTTCTTGCACCAGATATTCCAGGTATTCTGGCGTTGGGCTTAGTGGCGCGGCTTCGCTTGCTGGAACGGGGCTGGGGCTGGGCGCGGCGGTCGCCAACTCAATGACGGCAGCGGTTGGGCTGGCGGCGCTCGTCGCGGTTGCGAGCGCGGTGGCGGTGCTGGTCGCCGCCGGGGCGGGGGTGGCGGCTCGAGTCTCGATAGGCTCCACTTCGACTGTCGATGATGGGCGCGGACCCGGTGGCTGGATATTGCAGGCACAGAGGAGCGTCAGCGTCAAACACAAGCACAGAATACGCAGCGTGAGACTTTTCACTGGCTCGCTCCCTTTCCCTGCCAGATAAAGCTGCGGGGCGCGGATTCGTGCCGCAGCGCGCCGCTATCCGCCTGCACCACCTGTATTTGCCAGCGGTAGCGGTGGCTGCCGGCAGCCTGCGCCTGCCATCCCGCCGGGATGATAAAGAATAGCTCGCGCGTTTCGGCGCTGAACTCGGCTCCCGTATCCGTATTGCTGAGCAGGACGCGATAGGTTTCGTCCGCCGCCAGTTTGCCCGTGCCCACCCAGCGCAATGTAACCTGCTCCTGGGGCGCGAAGAAGGCTTCATCCAGCGGGCGCTGCGCCAAGGGCGCGTTGAAAGTGGCGGTGGCTGTCGGTGTTGGCGTCTCGCTGCCAGATGCGGTCGGTATCGGCGTGATGCTGGGCGTCGGCGCGGGTACGCGCAGGCGCTGCCCGCGGCTCAAGATGACCGTGCATTCGGGACCGCCAAAGCGCTGGCTGAAATCGCAGAGCGGGAAGTCAACCTCCGGGTTGAGGTCGGACAGCGCCTTGAGGTCCATCTCATAGAGCAGCGCGAGGACACCGACAGTTTCGTCTGGCTGCACGATATGCCACATCAAACCCGGCAGCAGCGTCGGCGTCAGCGTTGGCGCGAAGGGGTCAAATGCCAGCCGCAGCAATTCTTGATTGCCAGCATCAGCGGCGGCGCTTTCCTGCTCCGCCGCTGGTGGCTCGGTTGGCGCTAGCGGTGCGGCGCTGCCGGGTTTGGGCACAATGATGTCTTTGCCGACTTGCAAGCGGGTTTCATCGCTGATGCCATTAAGCGCCATCACGGTGGGCAGTATCGCCAAATCTCGATAGCCACAGCGGGCGACAATCGCAATCAAGGAATCGCCGGGGTTCACCCTCTGCCTGCATGGTGCCGCTGTCGGCATGGTGGTTGCTGTCGGGAGGGGGATGGCGCTGGCAGTCCAAGTAGCGCTGGGCGCGCCCGCCGTGACGGTTGGTCCGGCGATGCGTGTCGGCAGCGGCGTGACGCTTGGTCGAGCTTCGGTGCCGCTGCCCCCTGTAAGCGCGGGGAACAGCGCGATTGCCGCAAAAACTACCAACAGCAGCAAGACGAGTATGCCCAAAATCAGGCTCAGCGCTCTGCCCTGGGGGCGCAGCACCTCTTCCGCCAAATCCGCTTCGCCCAGTTGGAAGGCGTAACGCTCCCGCAAGGATTCTGGCTGGGCGGGGCGCGATTTCAGCGGAATGTCGACGATAGTCGCGCCGCAGGTGGCGCAAAGCGCGGCGTTGGGATGATTGCGCCCTTCGCAAATGGGGCATACTTTGAAAGCGTCGGACACAGAGCGCCTCGTTACTCAGCTGGACGCGTCGCTTATAGTATACCCTAGAGAAGCCCGCTCTTCGTCTCAAGCGCCAAGCCGCGCCAGGCGCGCTTCCAGCTGGGCGCGCCCGGCTTCTAGTTCCGCCAGTCGGTCGCGCTCCCGCTGGACCACGGTGGGGTTGGCGCGGCTGACAAAGTTCTCGTTCGCCAGCATTTTGCGGCTGCGTTGCAGCAGAGCATCCTGCTTCGTCATCTCCGCCTGCAGCCGTTTGCGCTCCGCCGTGATATCCAGCATGCCTTTTAAGGGCAGGAAGAGCGCGATATCGCCCACCACAATGCTGGCGGCGTTGGGCGGGTCTGCCGCTTCCAGCGGGATGAGGCGCAGCGTCTCGATATTGCAGAGGCGCTTCAGGATATGCGCGTTCTTCGCCAAATCAGCGCCCAAATCGGTGGCTTTGACAATTGCCTGGATGCGCCGCGATGGATCAACCTTGTATTCGCCGCGGGTATTGCGGATTTCGCGCACCACTTCCAGGTAAGCGCTCATGCGGGCTTCGGCATCAGCGTCGATAAGGGCAGCGTCGGCTTGGGGCCAATCGGCGATAATCAGCGCCTCGCCAGCATGCGGGATATAAGTCCAGGCTTCTTCGGTGACGAAGGGCATGAAGGGGTGCAGCAGACGCAGGCAAGCGTCTTGCGCCGCCACCAGCACGCGGCGGGTCAGCGTTTTTTCCGCCTCGTCGCCCGCATAGAGCGCCTCTTTGCTAATCTCTAGGTAGAAGGGGGCGAATTCGTCCCACATAAATGCCAGGATGCGGTTGCCCGCCTCGCCATATTGGTGGATGTCAAAGAGATGCTGCACATTTTGTATCAGCCGCTGCAAACGGCTGAGCAGCCAGCGCGATGGCAGGTCCAAGTCCGCTGGCGGCGGGCAGCCCGCGGGCAGATCGCCATCCAGGTTCATGTTGATAAATGTCGTCATCTGCCAGAGTTTGTTGACGAAGCGGAAGCTGTGGTCAAGGCGCCGCTGGTCCAAGTGGCAGTCATTGCCAGGCGTGCCGCTGGTGATAAGCGTGAAGCGCAGCGGGTCCGCGCCCAGCTCATCAACAATCGTCAGCGGGTCGATGGCATTGCCCAGGGTTTTGCTGAACTTCTTGCCGCCTTCCGCCCGCACCAAGCCATGCAGGTATACAGTGTCGAACGGCGGCTCATCGGTGAACCACAAGCCCATCATTATCATGCGCGCCACCCAAAAGAAGAGGATGTCGTGCCCCGTCTCCATCATCTGCGTTGGGTAGAAGCGCGCCAGGTCGGCATTGTCCCGGGGCCAGCCCAGCGTGCTGAAGGGCCATAAGCCGCTGCTGAACCAGGTGTCCAGCACATCCTGCTCCATCACCCACCCGCTGCCCGCGGGCGCTTCCTGCCCAACATAGAGTTCGCCCTGCGGGTCGCCGTCCTTCTCGCGATACCAGGCGGGGATGCGATGCCCCCACCAAAGCTGGCGGCTGATGCACCAATCCTGGATATTCTCCAGCCAATGGAAATAGACCTTCTCGAAGCGCTGCGGCACAATTTTGATGCGCCCAGCACGCACCGCCGCCAGCGCTTTATCCGCCAGCGGCTGGATGCGCACATACCATTGCGTGCTCATCATCGGCTCGACAACCTCGCCGCCCCGCTGGCTGCGCGGGATGCGCGTGCGGTAAGGCGCTTTCTTGATGGTCAAGCCCGCCGCTTCCATATCGTTCCAAAGCCGCTCGCGGCAGGCATAGCGGTCCAAGCCGGCATAGCGTCCGGCATTGGCGTTCATGCTGGCGTCTTTGTTGAGGATGTTTATCAGCTCCAGCCCGTGCTTCTGTGCCAATTCATAATCGGCGAAGTCGTGCCCGGGGGTCACTTTCAGCGCGCCGCTGCCAAATTCCATGTCGACGGTATCATCAGCGATGATGGGAATTTCCCGCCCGAGCATCGGCACAAGCGCCCGCTTGCCCAAGAGGTGGCGATAGCGCTCATCCGCGGGGTGGATGGCAACGGCGGTATCGCCCAAAATTGTCTCCGGGCGGGTGGTGGCGACTGGCAGATGCTCGCCGCCAGCTACCGGGTAGCGGAAATAATAGAGCGTGATATCTTCTTCTTCGGATTCTACTTCCAGGTCCGAGACTGCCGTCTGCAAGCCGGGGCTCCAATTCACCAGGCGCGGACCGCGATAAATCAAACCCTGCCGCCACAAAGTAACAAAAGCGACCCGCACCGCCTCGGACAAGCCGTCGTCCAGGGTGAAGCGCTCGCGGTCCCAATCACAGCTGGCGCCCAGCCGCCGCAGCTGCCGCGTAATCGTGCCGCCATGTTCTTCTTTCCATTGCCAGGTGCGCTGGAGGAAGGCTTCGTAGCCGATTTCCTGGCGGCTGCTGCCCTCGTCCCGCAGCGCTTTTTCTACTTGCAGCTGGGTGGCGATGCCGGCATGGTCGGTGCCCGGCAGCCATAGCGCCGCTTTGCCGCGCATACGCTCGTAGCGGATCATCAAATCTTCCAGCGCCGTGAAGAGCGCATGCCCGATGTGCAGGCTGCCAGTAACATTGGGCGGCGGCATGCTGATGACATAGGGCTGGGCATCGCTGGGCGCCACTTCCGGCTTGAACCAGCCATTCTCTTCCCAGCGCGCGTAAATCCGCGGCTCGGCTTCGGCGAAGTTAAAATTGCGCGGCATGTTCTTTTCGGCGGATGCGTTCATTACCTTCCCTCCCAGCGCCATACAAAAAGCCTTCCATCCAATACAAGGACGAAAGGCTTACTTTCGCGGTACCACCTTGCTTCAGCGGGCAGCGCCCACTGCGCTCGTGACGCGGTTACGGGCGTTAACCGGCCCAAATCTACTAACAACGGCGTTCTTTCGGGCAGCTCCCGGGCGACTTTGGGCGATTGTCCACAAGCGGGCTTCCAGCCGAGGACCCGCACTCTCTGGTGTGAAGGGAAGCGCCTACTCCTCCCGATCGAGGCTTTTAGGCTATTCAATTGTTTGCGCCGGCGCTGCTTATTCACGCCGGCATAGCCACCCATGGGACTTGAACCCATAACCTATCGCTTACGAAGCGATCGCTCTGCCAATTGAGCTAGGGTGGCGGCGGCTATGGCAAAACAGTCTAGCAGCGAATGGCGCGGGTTTCAAGGCATGGTTTTGGGCTGGGGCAATCGCGGCAAATTATATTTCACCACAAAGACACAAAGGGCGCATAGATTTTCTCGGTGTATCTCGGTGTCCTCGGTGGTAAATTTCCTTGTCGAATCTCCACCTTCGCAAATCTGCTATACTTTGCCCAGCCTGTCTAATAGAGAAATGCGCCCGCCAATGCCAATTCGAGTGCTGCCGGAAGATGTCGTGGCGCGCATCGCCGCTGGCGAGGCGATTGAACGCCCGGCGTCAGCAGTCAAGGAGCTGATCGAAAATGCCATCGACGCTGGCGCCAGCGCCATCCATGTGGAGGCGGCGGCTGGCGGCCGGCAGCTGCTGCGCGTCAGCGATAATGGCAGCGGCATCAGCCGGGAGGACGCGGCGCTCGCCTTCAAGCGGCATGCCACCAGCAAGCTGCGCGCCGCCGACGAACTGCAGCGGCTGAACACGCTGGGCTTCCGCGGCGAGGCGCTGGCGAGCATCGCCGCCGTCAGCCGCGCGACCATCGTAACCCGCCAGCGAGACGAAGACAGCGGGCTGCAGATGCAGCTTGAGGGCGGCCTTTTGCAGCATCAGCGGCAAATCGGCGCGCCCGCGGGCACGGTCATCACCATCAAGAATCTCTTTTATAACACGCCGGCGCGGCTGAAATTTCTCAAGACTGATGCCACCGAAAAACGCCATATCCATTGGACGCTGGCGCGTTATGCAATCGCCTATCCCGCCATCAGCTTCGCGTTGCTGCTGGACGGGCGCGAGCGCTTCCGCTCCTCGGGCAATGGCGAGCTGGCGGATGTGCTTGCGCGCGCCTTCGGCTTGGCGGATTTCCAGCGCATGCTCGCCTTCGAGAGCGTTGATGGCGGTTCCCTGGGCAAGCCCCGCATCGCCGTCAAGGGCTATACCTCGCTGCCAGAGCTCAACCGCAGCAGCCGCGACCGCATCATGCTCTTTGTCAACGGGCGTTCGATTCAAGACAGCCGGCTCAGCCATGCGGTGACGCAAGCCTATGAGGGTTTGCTGAAGGCGGGCAGCTTCCCCTTTACCGCGGCGCTTATCACTCTTCCCGCTGATTTTGTCGATGTCAATGTGCACCCGACCAAAGCCGAGGTGCGCTTTCGTGATGGGCAGTTGGTTTTTGTCGCATTGCAGCGGGCGATACGGGAAGCGCTGCAAGCGGCGGACACTATCAGCGTCGCCGATGAACCCTGGCAAGGCAGCCATTTCAGCGACCAGTACCAGGAGTACCGGCGTCTTCAGCCCACTTGGCAGCTTAATGGCAATGACGATGTCTTCGATAATGAAGGTTTGCACTATATCCCGGAGGCGGGCAGCGAAGCCGCCACTCCGCGCACATTGCCGGTCTTGCGCGTCCTCGGGCAGGTTGGCGCCAGCTATATCATCGCCGAAGGTCCCGCTGGCTTGTACCTGCTTGATCAAAATGCGGCGCATGAGCGCGTGCTCTATCAGCAGCTGCAGGCGGAACTAGCCGCCGGCGCGCTGCCAAGTTTTGAGCCGGCCGAGGCGGAAACGATGCTCTTATCCCCTGCTGATGCCGAGCTGCTTTGCGCGCTAGAGCCGCTTTTGCGAACGCTGGGCTTCGCAATCGAGCCCTTTGGTCCTAACGCATTTGTCAATCGCGCGCTGCCAGCGGTGGCGGCGGGCAAGCTGGCTGGCGACATTTTGCCACAGATGCTGGAGCGCCTGCGCCATGCGCCGCGTGAGCCAGCCGCTGCCATAAAAGCGCTGGCGGCGGCGCTCGCGTTCAAACGCGGGCAGGTCCTGCAAACGGAGGCGATGGCAGCGCTTATCACCCGCTTGGAACGCTGTCCCAATCCGCTCGCCGCGCCCAGCGGCGCCAAGACTTTGATTCACCTGACGCGGGAGCAACTCGCGGAAGAATTTCGCCGCGCCTAAGCCCCAATCAAGGGCAGCACGCCCAAGAGATAGAGCGGCACCAGCCCGGCGACCGCCAGAAATGCCAAGACCACCAAAGCTATCGTCACCATATCAGCGCCTTCCCGCCTTGGCTTGCGCTGGGGCAAAAAGTGCCCGGTATAGCCGCCAGTGGCATCGGGGTTGATGCTGCCGTCGGGATAAAAGAGCGGCTGCGGCGCTTGAGAGGCGACAGCAGCCGCTGGCATGGGCGCAGCGCCGCGGCTGCGGGCAAGCGGGTTGACCCGTGGCAGCGCCCGGGCAATTTCCGGGCTCGGCGCTGCGGGGGCGGGCGGCTGCGGTATGGACGGTGCCGGCGCTGCCGCCGGCTCGATTGCAGCTGGCGCAGGCGGCTGCCGCCTGTGTTCGCGTATCCGCCTTAAAATGCCGCCGAGCTGGTCGCCGAATCGATAGCGGTCGTTAGGCCGCTTCTGCATCGCCTTATAGATGATATTGCTCAAATCGGCCGGCAGGTCGGCGTTATAGTCTATTGCCCGCGGCACTTCCGCCTGAATATGCGCCAGCGCCAGCTCCCGCTGGGTGCTGGCGATGTAGGGCAGGCGGCCCGTGAACATCTCGAAGAGCACCACGCCGATGGAATAGACATCAGACGCCGGCAGCGGCTTCTCCCCCCGCGCCTGTTCCGGGGCGAAATAATGCGGGCTGCCCCAGACGACATCGCTGCGCTCTCGTGTCATCGTGTCGGTATAGGCTTGGGCGATGCCAAAATCGGTAACTTTCAGCACATTTTCTTGGTTGATGACCAAGTTCTGCGGTTTGACATCGGCGTGCACCATTTTCGCACGATGGGCAAAGCCGAGCCCGTCACAGATTTGGATCCCATAGTCCAGCGCCTTGTCGAAAGGCATAGCGCCATGCCGCTTGATGTGCGTTTTGAGATTGTCGCCTACAATCAACTCCATAATGATGTAGTGGGTGGTGCCATCGCTGCCGACATCGTGCACGATGACGATATTCGGGTGCGACATCATCGCGACGCTGCGCGCTTCCTGCTGGAACTTCTCGAGGAAGGCCGGGTACTTGGTCAAGGTGGGGCGCAGGATCTTGACTGCCACCATGCGCCCCAGCATTTTGTCAAGCGCGCGATACATGACAGCCATGCCGCCAGAACCTTGCTGGGCGACCAGCTCGTAGCGCTGGTTTAGGATGGTCTCGCCTGGCATCGCGCCCTCGCTTAGGGTCTCGTAATTGGGTCGAACAGTTGCTGATATTCTTGCAGCGCGCTGCGGTCTGTCAAGCTGGCGATATAATCGGCGACAACGCGCTGGCAAGGCTCCGCCTTCAGCTTGGCGTGATAGACATCGGGCAATTGCCGCGGCTCGGCGACATAACTGTCAAAAATCGCCTTGATGAAGCGCTCGGCGCGGGTTTGCATGCGCATGATCCGGTAGTGGCGGTACATCGTGTGCAGCAGGAAGTCCTTCAGCTGCAGATTCAGGCGCTGCTGCTGCGGGCTATGCCGTATCAGCGCGCGGCCATGCAGCTGCACCGCTTGTGATGAGGCTGGCTGCAGCGCCGCGATTTGCGCCTGCGATTCGTAGAGCACATCATCAACCAGCTGCCCCACCAGCTCGCGGATGATATGGTGGCGGCTGACCGCATCCAGGGTGGTGCCGCGCCAGCCGCTGCGCGCCACCACCCGCTGCCACAGCGGCAGTTCCGCCGCCTGTTCGGCGCGAATCAAGCCCGCCTGCAAGCCATCGTCCAAATCATGCGCGTTATAGGCGAGCTCGTCGGCGATGTTGGCGATTTGCGCTTCCAAGCTGGCACCAGTTTCGCTGGCAATGCCCGCATAGGCGGGACGGTCGTATTCCGTCTCGTGCTTGGCGATGCCCTCAAGCGTCTCGATCGTCAGGTTCAAGCCCTTCCATTTGGGATAGCGCCGTTCCAGCTTGGTTACTACGCGATAGCTCTGATGATTGTGGTTGAAGCCGCCGTGGTCGCTCAGCAAATTGTTGAGCACGGCTTCGCCCGCGTGACCAAAGGGCGGATGCCCCAGGTCATGCGCTAGACAGATGGCTTCCACCAGGTCTTCATTGACGCCCAGCGCCCGCGCCAAAGTCCGCCCAATTTGCGCCACCTCAAGCGTATGCGTGAGGCGCGTACGATAATAATCGCCAGCGTCGTTGACGAAGACCTGCGTCTTGTATTCCAGCAGGCGGAAGGCCGCCGAATGCACAATGCGGTCGCGGTCGCGCTGGAACGCGGTGCGATAGCGCGGCTCCGCCTCGTGATGAATGCGCCCGCGCGAGCAGCGGCTGCGCAGCGCATAGGGCGCCAGCGACTGGATTTCTTTCTCTTCTAACTGCTTTCGGATCTCGTGCATTGCTCGACCTCGGTGCAGATAGTGTACTGCCAAGGGGCGATTCTCGCTCAGCGATGCTGGGTGAAAAACCGACAAGCAATTATTTGACAACTCGGCGCTTCAATGTTCAAATACCGACTATAAGAGATACAGACTGGAAATAGTTCTTGCCATCATGCTTTTTACTGCGTTTCGCGGTCGCATTCGGCTGCTTGCATCCAAGTCCTTGTCCGCTTTGGCAGTCAGATTCGGCTGTACGCTGGCGCGAGCGGAAGGCAAGACATGATTGCCGGGGAAAGTGAGGCGCGATGGAAAATTAAGACATCGCATGCGGCTGCGGCGGCAAATCCCAGCGGTCACGCCGCGTGGGTGTAAACTTTCGATAGCTATTTTGACTAGGAGAAATGACATGAAGAAACTTGCCCTTGCCTTAATGATTGCGTTGCTGCTGGTCGCTGGCGGCGTGATGGCGCAAGACGATGTTGTGCTGGAATTCCAGCAATGGTGGGAGCCAGAATTGCCCGAAGGCTCGTTCCGCGCAATCCTGGATGACTTTGAAGCGCAAAACCCGGGCATCCGCGTCGAGACGATCAGCGGTCCCTACTTGACCACCAAAGACCAGATCATCGCCAGCGCCGCCACCGGCACTATGGCTGATGTCGTCGGCTTGGATGGCGCTTGGGTGAATGTCTTGTGGAAGCAAGGCGCGCTCGCAAGCCTGACGCAGGCGATGATGGACGCGGAGTATGACGACAGCGAACTGGCGGCGCAGATTCGCCTTGCCGGGGAAACCTATATGATCCCCATTGCCAACTTCATCTACCCGGTTTTTGTCAACCTGGATATGCTCGAAGCGGCTGGCATCGACCCGCCGACGACGCGCGCCGAATTCGCCGCCGCTGCCATGGCGCTGACCGACCCCGACAACAATGTCTATGGCTGGGCGCAGCCGCTTTCGCTGGAGCAGCCCAACGGCATCCAAAATGACACCATGTCCTGGCTCTGGGCGAGCGGCGGCAGCATGCTCGACGACATGGGCATGCCCCACCTGGCTGGCAACGAAGCGCTGGCAGGTACCCTGGAGTACCTCAAGAGCTTGCACGACGCTGGCGTAGTCGCGCCGGGTTCCTTCGCCATGAAAGAGAATGAAAAAGTCGAGGAATTCGTCAACGGGCGCGTCGCCATGATCGTCAACACTTTGGCGCACTTCACGCTCATCCGCGAGCGCAACCCCGACCTCAACTTTGATATTACCGCCCTGCCCGCCGCCGAAGGCTACGATGGACCGCGCGGCTTGCCTTACGCCTCCTGGGGCATCGGCATCAGCGCCAATACCGAGCACAAAGCCGAAGCCTGGAAGCTGATTGACTATTTGACCAGCGTCGAAGGCAACACGAAGCTGACCTCCATCGCCAACGCCTTCCCGGGCAATGTCAACGCGACGCCGGACTTCATCCAGACCGATCCTCTCTTTGAGACGGCATTCGCCATCTTCCAGGAAGGCTACCTGGCGAACGAATTCACCGGGCTGCCCGCCGCCGAAGAGCTGATGCGGCAGATGGCTGAGCCCTTCCAGTATTATCTGGAAGGTGACATTGATTTGGACGAGCTCTTAGAAATCGCCCAAGAAGAATGGGAAGCCATCTTCGAGTAAGGTGTTTTCCGCTGTAAGGTACATCCCCTTCCCTCATCTTGAGGGAAGGGGCAGGGGATGGGGCAAGCCTGGCTTTGAGCGGCGCGCGCAACCTCGCTGAACCCTCTGCGATCCACTGGCAACAGCGGAAGCGCCGCCTCTTGCCCTATGCCTACTTGTCGCCGACGCTGCTCTTGCTGGCGGCATTGACGGTGCTGCCAATCGCCACCGTTTTCCTCTATTCGCTGGTAGACAATGTCATCGTCAACCCCAACCCGCCAAATTTCGTGGGCTTGGATAATTATGAAGAGGTGCTGACCAACCGCAAATTCCGCGGCGCGCTGGGCAATACATTGTACTTCGCCCTCGTCAGCGTGGTCGCCCACTTCATTATCGGCTTATCTTTCGCGCTATTGCTGAACTCCCGCCTTCTCAGCGCCAATGTCAAGGCGCTCTTCCGCGTCATCTATATCCTGCCTTGGGTTTTTACGGCGTCCATCATCGCGATATTGTGGCGCCTGCTGATGAATCCGCACGGCGTCATCAATTTCCTGCTGCTGGAATTCGGGCTGATTCCCGAGCTGATGGAATGGCTTAGCGACCGCGATTTGGCGCTCAATGCCGTGACCTTCATCAATATCTGGTCCGGCTATCCCTTTTATCTGGTCAGCTTTTTGGCGGGCTTGCAAGGCATTCCCGATGATCTCTACGAGGCGGGGCGGGTGGATGGCGGCAATGGCTGGCAGCTTTTCCGGCATATAACCCTGCCGCAGCTCAAACCCATCATCATCAGCCTGGCGCTGCTGGATTTTATCTGGACAGTTCATCAATTCACCCTGATTTGGATGACCACGGGCGGCGGTCCCATGCGCTCCACCGAGGTCTTGAGCACCTATACCTACAAAGCCGCTTTCAGCTCTCACGAGTATTCCATCGCCTCCACGATTGCGATGGTAATCCTGGCGATTTGCACATTCGTGGCGATATTTTATGTGCGCAGCCAGCGCATGGCGGACGAATAAAATGATAGGCAGCCGCCGCCAAATCCGCCTCCGCAAAGCGCTTATTTGGCTCGCGCTGATTCTCGGCGCATGTTTCGCCGGTTTGCCTGTGCTCTGGATGGTCTCGTCATCATTTAAGTCCAACCTGGAAATCTTCGCCTACCCGCCAGCGCTGATTGACAGTTCCTTTTCTTTCAAAGCCTATCAGGAAGTGCTGGGCAACCCGGAGAGTTTGCGTTTCTTTTTCAACAGCTATTTGGTCGCGATATTGGTGACGATTTGCACGGTCTTGACCAGCATCCTGGCGGGGTACAGCTTCAGCCGCTACAACTTCCGCTTCAAAAAAGCCTTGAACCTCATCATCATCGGTGTGCAATCGGTGCCGCCCATCACGCTGATGATCCCTTATTTCGGGCTTATCGTCTGGCTGGGCATCTACAATTCGTATCTGGCGCTGGTCTTGACTTATATGGTCTTCACGCTGTCTTACGCCATCATCATGATGACAGGCTATTTCAACACCCTGCCGCGGGATTTGGACGAAGCGGTCATGATTGACGGCGGCGGCAGTTTCGTCACGCTCTGGCGCATTCTGGTGCCGATATCCCTGCCCGGCATTGTCGCTGTCGGCGTGTATACCTTTATGCTGGCGTGGAATGAATTCCTCTTCGCGCTGACATTAACGCGCACCAACGATATGCGCACCGTGCCGATTGGCATCCACCTGTTGATGGGGCAGCATTCTTTCGAATGGAACCAGATGATGGCTTTGAGCGTGCTCGGCTCGCTGCCAGTACTCATTCTCTTTTTGCTATTTCAGCGTTATTTCATCGCGGGTATGTCCGCTGGCTCAATCAAGGGCTAAACTCTTAACGGCGAAAACCTTAACCGGGAAAGGGATATACAAAGCGCAATGTTACTCAATATGCGGGATCTCCTGTCGGTGGCGCGGACGCGCCGCTTTGCCGTGCCAGCGTTTAATATCAGCAGCAATATGCTCTTGCGGGGGGCGCTTGAGGCGGCGGAAGCGGCGGAAGCGCCCGTCATCATCGCAATTCACCCGGACGAGCTGGCATTTGTAGGAGCATCCTTTGTCACCATGGCGCTGGAAGAAGCGCATAATGCCTCGGTGCCGGTGGTGGTGCATTTGGATCACGGCTCGTCGCTGGAGCAGGTCATGGGCGCGATCCGCGCCGGCTTCACCTCGGTGATGATGGACAAGTCGATGCTGCCGCTTGACGAGAATATCGCCGCTTGCCGCCAGGTTACCGAGCTGGCGCATGCCGTCAATGTATCGGTCGAAGGCGAGCTGGGCACAATCGGCGAGCTGGACGAAGAGGCGGAAGCCGGCGCTGACGAAGTGATATTTGTCGATCCTGAGCAGGTCAAAATCTTCGTTGAGTCCACCAATGTTGATACTTTGGCAGTCGCGATTGGCACCTCGCATGGCTTGTACCCCAAGCACATGAAGCCGGAAATCCGCCACGACCTGCTGCGGGACATCACCGCCAAGGTGGATATCCCGCTGGTTTTGCATGGCGGCTCTGGCAATCCGGACGCCGAAATCGCGCAGGCGGTGGCATTGGGCATCTGCAAGATCAACATCTCGGCGGATATGAAAAGCGCCTTCTACCTGAAAGCGCGAGAAGTGCTGCAAAACCCAATTCTGCGCGAGCCGAGCAGCATTTATCCCGCCTGCATTGAGGCGATGAAAGTTGTCTGCCGCCAGAAATTTGACCTCTTCGGCACTACGGGGCAGGCGGCGCAATACTAAAACGCCGTCCATCGGGAGCGCTGTGTGGGCGAAAGAATCGCGCTCGGCTTCTGCAATAACATCGATTACGAAATCGAATGGGACGGGCAAGTTCTCGCCGAGCGCGCCGCCCGCCACCACATTAGCGCCGCCGAGGCGGATGCGGGCAGCGCCATCCGTTGCGAGCGCGATCTTTTGCTCTCCATCCTGGGCTTTATGCGGGTGGGGCAGGGGGGTGAGCGCTTTGTCAGCGATGCTGGCATCATAGAGCGCTTCGCCGCCCGCTTCAACAAACGGATCACGCTCGGCGGGACTTCCGTGCGCGCCGCAATCGCCATGTCGACGCTGGGCTATTCGGCGGCGCTGCATCTCATCACAAAAAATGATGAAGTGCGCCAGTTGCTGCCAGCCGCTTGCCCCTTCGTCTGCAGCAATAAAAGCGACAGCTATTATCCTCATCTCATCGTGCAATTTGAAGCTGGCGACACCGTGCGCCTGGGCAAGTCGACTATCCGCGCCCGCCAATCCAATCGGCTCATCTATCACTGCAACGCCGATAGGATCGCCATGAAGATTGCCCCGGAATTCGCTGACATGCTCGCGGAGGCGCAAGTGCTGCTGATTTCGGGATTCAACGCGATGCAGAGCGAATCCCTGCTGCGCCAGCGGCTGGCGACAGTGTCGCGCCTGCTCAGGCGCTTGCCAGCGCAGTCCCGCGTATTTCTTGAAGACGGCGGCTACCATAATCTCGCTTTCCGCCGGGTGATGCTGCGCGCGCTGGGGCAGCGGCTGGACATGCACAGCATGAATGAAGACGAGCTGCAAGCGCATCTCGGGTGCCGGGTGGCGCTGCGTGATGCGGACGCGGTATATGCAGCCGTGAAAGAATTAAACGGGCGTCTGCCCGCCGCGACTCTCATCCTGCACACGCGGCAGTGGGCGCTGGCATTTGGGCGCGGGGCAAGCCGCTATGCGGGCGCGCTCAAAGGCGGCATTACCATGGCGACCACGCGCTTCCGCCATGGGGACAGCTTCAGCCGCGCGAACTATCACGCGATTGAGCGCCGCGCGCCTGCCGATGCCAGCGCGCAATTCGCCCATGCCATCAATGCGCTGGGCGGCGACCGGGTCTGCTGCCTGCCAGTGGCGGCGGTGAGGCAGGAAAATGCAACTACTATCGGCTTGGGGGACGCATTCGTCGGCGGCTTTTTGCCGGCGCTGCTGCGCTAGAAGCGCGGGCTTACAGATTGCGCCCGCCGCGGCGAATATCGCCAACGCGCTGGGTTATGCCCAGCGAATCAAGATGTTCCAGCGCGGGAATCGCGTATTTGCGCGTGGTGCCAAAGGCGTCGCGCAGGGTCTTGGCATCAATTTCGTCATGCGCCCACAGGTGCTGGCGCACCGCCGCGACCAGCGCGTCATACGCCGCGGTGGAGAAGGCGATGGCATCGCTGACCTTGACGAGCCGCCGCTGGTCCAGCAGCGCGCGCACAACAGCCTCGCCCGCCATTTGATTCATCTCGCCGATTGTCGGCGGCGTGTAGGGCTGCTGCTCAAGCGTTTGCATCAGCTTCTCAATGCTGGCGCGCTGCTGCGCCGAGAAAATGATTTCATGCTCCCGCAGGCGCAGCAATCGGGATTCAGCGACAAAGCGGTCTTCGTTTGCGATGATGCTTTCGAGGATGTTGGCAGCCAGCCCCAGGCGGCTGCTTAATTCCGCGAGCCGCAAGCCCAAGCGCAGCGGCTGCCGCTGATGATAGGCGCGCAGCTCCGCCTCAACCTTGCCCGCCAGCTTTTCCCAAGTTGATGCCGCAATCAGCGCGCCATCTTCACAGCGGCGCAGCAAACCCGCGCTTATGGCTTCTTCGGTGGCAGCAGCCATTTCCGCGTCCGAAAAGCCCAGGCTCCGCTGCAGCGCGGCGGGCTTTTGCGGGCTGTCGCTGGCGGCGGCTTGCGCCAGGCGCTCGGCGGGGCTCCCGCGAAGGCGCAATTGTAAATCGGCAATGACATCGCGTCGGAACCGTTTGTGCCGCCTGCCCGGATAAGGGTTGACGATTATGCCGCCGCCGATGGTCTCGGCGGGTGAAGGATAACGCAGAATATAACGGTCGCCGCGGGCGAGCGGCAGGGCATCACGCAGGCGCAGCTGCAGCCAGCCATCAGCGCCCGGCGGCAGCGCTTCTGTTTCCAGCAGGCGTACGCGGGCGACCGACTCCGCCGCGCCGCAAAATACTTTGACTTCGGCATTGTGCTTCAGCCGCCGCGCGACATCGCCAAGCTGGCTGAAATGCGCGTCCGCCAAGAGCGTGGGCGGCAGCAGCCCGGGCTTGCTCAAGACATCGCCGCGGCGGGCATCAGCGCTGCTGATGCCGGTTACATTCACCGCTACGCGGCTGCCGGCTGCCACCCGCTTCAACTCTCGCTGATAGCTTTGCAAGCCGCGGATGCGCCCGCGCAGCCCCCGCGGCTGCAATTCCACCGCGTCCCCCACTTCAAGCGCGCCGCCCATAAGCGTGCCGGTGAGCACGGTGCCAAAGCCACTGATGACAAATACGCGGTCCACTGGCAGGCGCGGCTGCCCGCCCGCTGACAGCGGCGGCAATTGCGCGAGCAGACGCTGCAGCTCCGCCTTTAGCGCCGGCAAGCCCGCGCCTGTATGCGCGGAAACGGGCAGGATTGGCGCGCTGTCGTAGCGATGCGCCGCCAGCAACTCTTCAACTTCAAGCGACACCAGCTCCAGCCATTCGGGGTCGTCAATCAAATCGACCTTGCTTAGCACAACGCAGATGCGCTGGATATCAAGCAGGCGCAGGATGGCGAGATGCTCCCGCGTTTGTGGCATGATGCCTTCGTCCGCGGCGACAACAAGCAAAGCCGCCGCGATGCCGCCGACGCCAGCGAGCATATTCTCGATGAAATCCCGATGGCCGGGCACATCAACGATGCCTACGGTCTCGCCAGAGGGCAAGCCCAGCCAGGCAAAGCCGAGATCAATCGTCATTTTGCGCGATTGTTCTTCCGCGAGCCTGTCGGGCTGGATGCCGCTGAGTTTTTCTACCAGGGTCGACTTGCCATGGTCGACATGCCCGGCGGTGCCGATAACACGCATGAACTAAACGCTGTCGAAGCGGCTGCTGGCAGACGGGCGGCTGGTATCGAAGCCGCCATTGGCGACATCGTATTCATGCAGCAAAGCCTGATAGCGCTCGCGATAGAGGTTGGCGCGCGCCCGTTCCAAGCGCCAAAGACGCTCGATGCTGCCGCTCATGCTGGGCAGCGCCCCTTCCACCTCGTCCACCCGCTTGATGAAGCCTTCAAATTCACGGTCATGGTTGCGCCAGACTTCATCGCTGGAAAGCGTCAATTGCTTCCAGCGCTTTTGATCTTCATCGCGCCAGTCGTTCCATTCTTCACGGAAGCGCTCTTCGCTCAGCCGCTGCATCTCCGAAGATTCGTTGATGCGCCGCTCCAGGCGGTCGCCGATGCGGTTGAAGTCATCGATGATGCGCTTCATCTCGCGGTAAGCCTGCGCCCAGACTTCAAAGCGCTCGATATGTCTTTGCAGCTCTTCGTCATGCACACCGAAGCGCTTGCTCAGCTCGGAAAGCTGTTGATCGCGCTGCTGCACCAGCAACTGCTGCTGATCGATAAATTGCTGTATCTGCTCCCGCCGCTCGCGGTCCACAATGTTGAAGTCTTGAATGCGGCGTTCGTTGCGCACCGCCAGTTCTTCCAGGAGCGTCATCTTCGGTCCGATGCCGTCAAGCGTCTTTTTGTATTCGGGCAATTCCGTTTCGATTTCCGCCAGGCGCCGCGTGTCGGTGCGCCGCTGTTCTTCCAGGAAAGCCAAGCGTCTGTCTGGTCCTTCCAGCTTCTTCGCGAGGTCGTCAATTTCCTGGTTGAGCAGGCGCAAGGCATTTGTCAGGCGGTCGCCTTCCGTCTGCAAATTGCCGAAGCCGGCGAGCTGCTTTTCCAAGCGCTCTGACTTATCCGATATTTCGCGCAGCGCCCGCTGCATATTCTCGCGCTGCAGCTCGATGCGGCGCTCGGCTTCGCGCTCGGCGGTCAGGCGGCGCGCCTCGGCATTGCCCAGCAATTCTTCCATTTCGGCGCGCGCCCGCTCGACAATGTCCCGCTCTTTGTTGGCGGGCAATGCCTCCTGCTTCATCACCGTCTGCTGGGATTCGACAGTGTTGACCCGCCGCGTCATCGAGGCGATCGTATCCGCTTGCTGCGCCAGACGCTGCTCCAAAGCCGCGACCGCCGCTTTGTCGCGCCGCCGCTCTTCATCGAGCCACTCAATCATGCTCGCCAACTGGTTGATTTCCATAGCCCCGTCTCCAGTCGCCAGCCGTTGGCAACATATCAGGCAGTTGCCTACAGTATACCATTTTGCCCCCGCCAGTTCAATTTCGCGTTGACAAGCGCCCGCCGATAGCCTACACTTCTGATCTGTGAACAGGAGAGGGCATGATGTTCGTGCATTCGCGGCAGCATAATAGCTTTCTAAGCCGAGCGACGCATGGCAGCCGCTAGTTCACCTGCTTTTGATGCCAAATTGCCTCGCTCTTGGGCGGGGCTTTTTCTTTATCCGGAGAGGCACTATGCTGGCTGTCATTGATTATGGGGCGGGCAACCTGCGCAGCGTCCTGCACGCGCTAAAGCATCTGCAGGCGCGGGATATACAGCTCGTGCAGAATCCACGCCAACTGCACGGCGCGAGCAAAATCATCTTGCCCGGCGTTGGCGCTTTTGGCGCGGGCATGGCGCAGCTGCGCAAACAAGAGCTGGTTGCGCCGCTGCAAGACGCGCTCGCCGCTGGCATCCCCTATCTGGGCATCTGCGTCGGCATGCAAATCCTCTACGAAATCGGCGAAGAGATGGGCGAGCACGCCGGGCTGGGCATTTTGGGCGGGCGCGTTGTGCGCTTCCCGCATTTTGCCCAGCGCAAAGTGCCGCACATGGGCTGGAATCAACTTGAGATTCGGCGCGAGTCAGCGCTGCTGCGCGGGCTGGCGGCGGGCAGTTTTGTCTATTTTGTACACAGCTATTACTGCGCCCCAGCCGACCCGAGGACAGTCGCCGCCGCGGCCGACTATGGCTTCCCCTTCGCCGCGATCGTCGAGCGGGACAACATCTTTGGCGTGCAATTTCACCCGGAAAAAAGCCAAGCCACGGGCTTGCGCATTTTAGACAACTTCCTGAAGCTCTAGGAGGCGCGGATGATACTATATCCCGCAATCGACCTGCGCGGCGGGCAAGTGGTGCGCCTGCGCAAAGGCGACCCCAATCAGCAGCTCGTGTTCAGCCAGGACCCAATCGCGACCGCCAAAGGCTGGATAGACCAAGGTGCCACTTGGCTGCACATGGTCAATCTCGATGGCGCATTTGACGACGCAAACGAGAACTTGAGCATCCTGGAAGCCGTTGCCCGCTTGCCGGTGAAGGTGCAATTTGCCGGCGGCTTGCGCAGTTTGCAGGCATTAAATGATGCGCGCGCTGCTGGCGCCAGCCGCCTGGTGCTGGGCACATTGCTGGTGCAAGACCCGGAAACGGCGCTGCGGGCGCTCGACCTTTACGGCGGCGAAGTCATCTGCATTGGCTTGGATGCCAAAGACGGCAAAGTGACGACCCACGGCTGGACCGAGCTTTCTGCGCACAGCCCAATTGAGCTGGGAAAGTGGATAGCGGGCAAAGGCGCTGTGCATGCTTTGCATACCGATGTCAGCCGGGATGGCGGCTTGGCGGGCGTCAACATCGGCGCGACAATCGCGCTGGCGCGGGCGACCGGCTTGAATGTCATCGCCTCCGGCGGCTTGAGCAGTCTGGACGAGATTAGAAAGCTGGCGCGGAGCCGGAGTGTCGCCGGCGCGATCATCGGCATGGCGCTGTACCAGGGCAAATTCAGCCTGGCGGACGCGCTAGCCGCCGCGGAGGACGCATAAATGTTGGCAAAACGGATCATCCCCTGCCTCGATGTCAAGGACGGGCGCGTCGTCAAGGGCGTGAATTTTGTGGATTTGGTTGACGCTGGCGACCCGGTCGAGCAAGCGGTGATATACGACCGTGAAGGCGCGGATGAGCTGGTGTTCCTCGATATCACGGCGACGCACGAAGCGCGCGCGACCACACTGGATATGGTGCGGCGGGTCGCCGATAGCATATTCATCCCCTATTGCGTGGGCGGCGGCATCCGCAGCATTGAAGACATCCGCGATACCCTGCTGGCGGGGGCGGACAAAGTCTCCATCAACAGCGCGGCAGTCACCAATCCCGATTTGATAAGCGCCGGCGCTTGGGGCTTCGGCAGCCAGTGCATCGTTGTCGCTATCGACCCGCGGCGCATTGATGGCAAGTGGGTGGTGCATATCAGCGGCGGCCGCATCCCGACGGACAAAGAGGCGGTCGCCTGGGCGAAAGAAGTGGAAGACCGCGGCGCTGGCGAAATCCTTTTGACCAGTATGGACCGCGATGGCACCAAGTCCGGTTATGATATCGAGCTGACGCAGGCGGTGGCTGCCGCCGTCTCGATTCCGGTCATCGCTTCTGGCGGTGCCGGCAGCGCCGAGCATTTCCGCGAAGTTTTACAAGAGGGCAATGCCGATGCCGCCCTGGCTGCCAGCCTGTTTCACTTCAACGAATTAAGCCTGGGCGAGCTCAAAACTTATCTGAAAGAACAAGACATTCCGATGCGCCTGAATGGATGGGAGGCTCTCGACAATGCTTGACGCCAATACACTTGCCGCTATGCGCTGGGACGCAAATGGGCTGATGCCTGCCATCGTGCAAGATGCCCAAACGCGGGAAGTGCTGATGCTCGCCTACATGAATGCCGATTCGCTGCAGCGCACGATAGCATTGGGGCAAGCTGTATTTTGGAGCCGCAGCCGCCGGGAATTCTGGCGCAAGGGCGCGACCTCGGGCAATACCCAGCGCGTTGTCGATATTCGTATCGATTGTGATGCCGATTGCCTGCTGCTGCTGGTAGAGCCGGCTGGTCCCGCCTGCCACACGGGGCGTGTCAGTTGCTTCTTCCGTGATTTGGCAGCCTTCAGCGCCAAACCAGCGAAACTGTAAGAGGAGGCGCGCCGTGCCCGACATGCTCGACCAACTGGAAGCGCTCATCGCCGAGCGCCAGCGCCAGCCAAAAGCGGGCAGTTATACCAATAGCCTGTTGGAAAGCGGCAAGCCCCGCGCCGCCCAAAAAGTAGGGGAAGAAGCCGTTGAGGTGGTGATAGCGGCGCTGGGCGAAAGCAAAAAAGAACAGGTCGACGAACTCGCCGACCTCTTCTATCATCTGTTGGTGCTGATGGCGGCGCTGGACATAAGCCTCGATGATCTGCGCCAGCGCCTGCGCGAGCGGCATCAAGCGCCCTAACGCTATCAGGGAGTATAGTCGTATTCGCCATCCATGTATTCGCTGTAGCTCAGATAGCCCTTCCAATAGTCAAAAGGTGCCGCGCCGAGCGCAGCTGCCATGATGGACTCGGTGGCGAAAATGGCAGAGACTACCGGCGACGATTCTTCCAGTATGCCATCCGCTCCCGCGACCATCGCATAGAGCAGCATCTGCTCTTCGGGATAATAGAAAGACAGCGCCGCTTCGGTTTCGTTGAAGGGCTGGCCGCCGACAAATGGCGGCTCGCCATAGGCTGCGATGACTTCGCCTATGCCTATATTCGGCGCGAATTGGAGCAATATCGTCGCCACGGTTTCTCCATCTTCGCTCCAGATGTGGCAACATGGATCGCCATCCGTTTGCGCCAGAATCAGCCTGTATTCATCCGCTTGCGCAATCGTCATGCCGTCGAGAGTTTCGACTATCGCCGCCGCGTCCGCCATGCTCGTCTCCCCCGGCACAATCGATTGCCAGCAGGGGGGCGCGCAGGGCTCGCCCGTGATGAGACTGGTATCGCGCAGGAAGCTGTCATTTAGCAGGCTGCGCTGGGGCGCGCCAAGCGTCACCGCTGCCGAGCCGGTGGCGAAGGCTTGCAACAGCTCCAGCGGCAGCCCGCCGCGGTCCAGCGGCTGCCCATCGGCATAGAGCACATCCATAGGACCATTGGCGGCGCGGGCGCGCAGCGCCGGCGTGCCCGTTACGCCCGCGCTTTGCCCGAGCTGGGTATCAATAAGGAATTGCACGCTGCGTCCCAGGCAATTTTCCAGCGCGGCGGCGTCGAGGTCAAGCAGATTGGCGACAGCGGTTTCCAGGTTATCCAGCGTGCCGGCACCGGCGAATTCAAAGAGCAGGTCATGCGCATCCCAAAAGCTGCCCAGGTCTTGCATGGCGACGCACTCGGCGACGCTGGCGGTGTAGGTAGAATATTGCGGATTCACCAGCGGGTAGAAGCGGAATTCAAATTGCGCCGCGCCGCTGCGCACAAATTGCTCGATGAATTGCTGCACGGTGCTGCCATAGGCTTGACAGTGGGCGCAGAGGAAGTCTTCAAAGGCGACGATGGTCAGGGGGGCATCGGGATCGCCGAGCACAAATCCGCCATCGGCGCGCCGCCAAGTGGCTAGCCCCGCGTAGCGCCCATGCTCGATGGTGACCACATCAGAAGAGTCTGGGCGCAGCGCGTTTGCAACTGCCGGGAAATGCTCGGGCAGCGCCAGCGCAATTTGCACGGGCGCGCCATCACCATATTGCACAAAGAGCGATGGCGTGCCGCGAACGCCCAACTTGGCACCATAAGCCGCATCTATTGAGACCTGGCGGGCATTTTCGGCGCAGGTTTGCATCGCGGCGGTATCCAGCCCCAGACGGGCGGCGAATACTGCCGCAGTCTCGGCGGTGAAACCGTCCGTGCTGACCAGCTCAAACATCGCATCGTGGGCGCGCCAAAATGCGCCTGGCACCAGCGTATCCGCGCATTCCGCCAATTGCGCGCTTAGCGGCGACAAGTGCGGGTCTATCACCGGGAACATGCGATATTCAAATTGCGCATGCCCGGTTGCCACCTGCTCGCGGATGAAGGTGTCGATAATCGGCTTGTAATTCTGGCAGCTGCCGCAAAGAAAATCAGAGAATTCGATCAGCTTGACGGCGGCTGATGGCTCTCCCAAGACAAAAGCGCCATCAGCAGTACGCGATTGGGCAATCTCCGCATAGGGGTCAATAGTATCCTGCGCCTGCAGCGCAGCGCCGAAAAAGCAAGCGACGCAAACAAGCAGCAATAGACGGCGCAACTGGGTCATAACAAGTCCTTCCGGGTAAGTGAACGGGTTAAGTGTCGCAGAAATCCCGCGAGTTTCAATGCTTGTATCGCCATCCCGCGCGGGTAGACTAGGGCGAATGCCAGCGAAATCGCGAGGGTGGCAATGGCAAGGGCGGGGAAGCATATCGTCGAAACAAGTTTTCATGTCCGCTATGCCGAGACGGACAAAATGGGCGTCGTGCATCACAGCGCCTACCTCACTTGGTTTGAAGAAGGGCGCAGCGCCTACATCCGCGCCCAAGGCTGGAGCTATGCCGAGATCGAAAAGAGCGGCTATCACCTGGCGGCGGCGCAGCTTCAAGCTACTTATAAGCGGGCGGCGCGTTACGATCAAGTGGTAACGGTGAAGACTTGGGTCGAAGAGGCGCGCAGCCGCAGTGTGCGCTTCGGCTGTGACATCGTTGAAGGCAGGGACGGCAGCCTGCTCTTCAGCGCGGAGCTTAATCTCATTTGCTTGAATACGGCGGGGGCAGTGGCGCGCATCCCCGCCGCTTGGTCCGCCTGGCTACGCATATAAGGGCGTCAGAAGTACAACTTGTTACGCAAACCCACCACCGAGATGCGCCCAGGGCAATCGTCAAATTGCCAAGAGTGCCAAGGATACTGTACACTGGCTTTATTCTCAGCGAGCCCAAGCGGCGGGAGTGCACAGCGATGGTAACCTACGCGGAAAGACCCTGGATAAACAGCTATGATGTTGGCATGCCCAGCTCGCTTGAGTTCCCCGAGGTCCCCCTGCATCAGCTGTTGAAGGACAGCGCCAAGCGCATACCCAAACATACCGCGCTTATCACGCCGGCGAACTTGCCGCTGCTGGGGCGCATCAGCAGCGCCGTAACTTATGAAGAATTGGACCGCGCCTCGGACGCGCTTGCCGCCGCATTAACTGATATGGGCTTGAAAAAAAGCGACCGCGTGGCGATTGTGATGCCGAACTCGGTCGCCTTTGTGATTAGCTTTTTTGGCATTCTTAAGGCGGGCGGCGTCGTCGCCGCGACCAACCCCACCTATCCCGCCGATAAAATGGCGCATCAAATTAACGACAGCGATGCCAAATTTGTGCTGGCGATGACGCTGTTTTACCCGACCGTGAAAGAAATCCAACCGCGCACCAAAGTCAACAGCGTCATTGTCGCCAATATCAAAGAATATCTGCCGCCGCTGGCGAAGCTGCTCTTCTCAATTGCCAAAGAAAAAAAAGAAGGTCATTTCCTGGAAGCGCCGGAAGCAGGCGACTATTGGCTGCAGGACCTGCTCAAGCGCTATGCTGGCAAGCGGGCGAATGTGCAAGTAAGCCCGGATGACCTGGCGATCTTCCAATACACTGGCGGCACCACTGGCGTCGCCAAAGCGGCAATGTCCAAGCATCGGGCGCTGGTCGCGAATATGATACAGACTGAAGGCATCCTCGACTTGCTGGATACCGCCCCCGAAGATGAGATTTCCCTGGGCGCGATTCCCTTTTTCCATGTATACGGCTTGGTCATTGTCGTCAGCACCAGCATCTACCGCGGCTGTAAAATTGTGCTGACGCCCAACCCCCGTGATATCGACGATGTGCTGGGCAATATCGAGACCTTCCGCACGACGCTTTTCCCCGCGGTGCCAGCGCTGTACAACGCCATCAACAACCATGCCAAAGTCCAAAGCGGGGAGATTGACCTAAGTTCGCTCAAGCTCTGCATAAGCGGCTCGGCACCGCTGCCAGAAGCGACCAAAGCCGAATTTGAGCGGCTTTCTGGCGGCTCGGTGCGGGAAGGCTTTGGCATGAGCGAAGCGCCCACCGCCACCCATGTCAACCCGATTTATAAAGAGAATCGGCTCGGCTCGATTGGCTTGCCCCTGCCGGAGATGGACATGCGCATTGTTGACCTGGAAGATGGCGAGACGGACATGCCTGTCGGCGAAGCTGGCGAGCTGCTGATGGCGGGACCCAACCTCATGGTGGGCTACCACGGCATGCTTGAAGAAACGCAGAATGTCCTGCGGGAAAAAGACGGCAAAACCTGGCTCTATACTGGCGATGTCGCGCGCATGGATGAAGATGGCTATTTTTATATCGTCGACCGCAAGAAAGATATGGCGCTCATCGGCGGCTACAATGTCTATCCCACGGCGGTTGAGAATGCCATCGCCTCGCACCCGGCAGTCTTGGAAGTTGGCGTGGCGGGCATCCCCCATCCCGAGCGGGAAGGGCAAGAGGCGCTGAAAGCCTGGATTGTGCTCAAACCGGGGCAGAGCGCGACTGCTGACGATATCATCAGCTTCTTAAAAGATACGCTGGCACCTTATGAAATCCCGCGGCGGATTACATTCATCAAAGAATTGCCCAAGACCGCCGTCGGCAAAACACTCCGGCGGGAGCTGGCGCGCATGGAGCACAGCCCCGAATAAACTGCGCCCCTGGCAGGAATCGAACCTGCGACCCACGGTTTAGAAGACCGGCGCTCTATCCGCTGAGCTACAGAGGCAAGCCATCCCATTCTAGGAATAGCTGCCGCCGCTGTCAATAGCCCCCGCGGGCAAGAGCCGCGCCGAAAGCAAGCAAAAGCGCCCAATACGCGTACGCTGGCAATTGCAAACTTAGCCAAAATGCGCTATACTGCGGCTAAGAATGCGAGCGCTTACATTAAGTAATCACCTTGATATATCGCGCTCAAACGCGTTGATGTCCTCGCCGCAATTCAGCGGCAAATTCAGACTTAAGAGGAGCGGGAATGGCAAAAGACAGAGACCTGATTTCCCAACACGAGAACGAATACAGCGCAAAACACATCCAAAAGCTGGAGCCGCGCGAGCATGTGCGCCGGCGCCCGGGCATGTATGTGGGCGGCACCGACATCCGCGCCTTGCACCATCTCATCTATGAAGTTGTCGACAATTCGATTGATGAGGCATTGGCGGGCAGATGCGACCGCATTTTGGTCACTTTGCACGACGATAACGCGGTGAGCATCCGCGATAACGGCGCTGGCATCCCGGTTGACCGCCACGAGAGCGGCAAGCGCGCGCTCGAACTTGTGATGACGGAAATCGGCGCGGGCGGCAAGTTTGATAACGCCGCCTACAAGGTCAGCGGCGGCTTGCACGGCGTTGGCGTCTCGGCGGTGAATGCCCTCTCCGCCCAATTGACCGCCACCATCTATCGCGATGGTCATGTATGGCGGCAAAACTACCGCGAGGGTTTGAAGACCGGCAGCGTGCGCAAGCTGCGCCCGCTGGAATCCACTGATGAAATCGGCACTGAAATTCGCTTCAGCCCCGATTTCACGATTATGGACGAGAACGAGTTCAGCTTCAGCATCTTGATGAACCGCTTCCGTGAGATGGCATTTGTAACCCGTCAAGTTACCATCTGCTTGCGGGACGAGCGCTGCAAGCCTATCCCGCGGGAAGTGAGTTTTTATTTTGATGGCGGCTTGCGCTCTTTTGTGCGCTATCTCAATCGCAATCGCCGCGCAATCCATAATGTCATTCATGTTGAGCGCGATATTGAATTTGCCGATCGGCAGAACAATCCCTATTCGATTGGCGTGGAGGTAGCCTTCCAATACGCCGATGTGGCGACTACCACCGAACTCGCCTTTACCAATACCATCAGCACGCCCGATGGCGGCACCCATATCACGGGCATGCGCTCGGCAATCACCGGCGTCATCAACCGCTATGCGCGGAAAAACAGCTTGCTTAAAGACAAGGACGGCAACTTCTCTGGCAACGACACTTTGGAAGGGCTCACCTCGATAGTCAGCGTAAAACACCCCGACCCGCAATTTGAAAGCCAAACAAAGGTCAAGCTGCTGAACCCGGAGGTGCAAGGCGCTGTCTCCCAAGTGGTGACCGAATCCCTAAACGAATTCCTGGAGACCAATTCGCGGGAAGCGCGCAAAATCATCGAAAAATGCCTGACGAGCAAACGGGCGCGCGAAGCGGCGAAGAAGGCGCGCGAATTGGTGCGCAGCGGACCCAGCCTGCTGGAAAGCAGCACCTTGCCGGGCAAGCTCGCCGATTGCTCGGAGCGGGGCGCGAATGCCGAAATCTACATCGTTGAGGGTGATTCCGCTGGCGGCAGCGCCAAGCAGGGCCGCGACCGGCACTTCCAAGCCATCCTGCCCCTGCGCGGCAAAATCCTCAACACCGAGCGCGCCCGCCTCGATAAGATACTGGACAACAATGAAATCAAGGCGCTCATTTCTGCCCTGGGCACTGGCATCCATGACGAGATGACTATTGACCGCTTGCGCTATGGGCGGGTCATCATCATGACCGATGCCGATGTCGATGGCAGCCATATCCGCACCCTGCTGCTGACATTCTTCTTCCGCCACATGCCAGATATTGTGAGCCAAGGGCATCTATACATCGCGCAGCCGCCGATATTCCTGTTGAAAAACGGCAAAAAAATGCAATACATCTATCCGCAGGCCGGCAAATCTGATGAGGACCTGCTCAAGGATTCCATCAAACAGTTCAAGAACCCGGAAAAGATAACTGTGCAGCGTTACAAAGGGCTGGGCGAGATGAACCCGGACCAGCTGTGGGAAACAACCATGGACCCGGAGAAACGCACTCTGCTGCAGGTTACCATCGATGATGAGATTGAAGCTGATAAAGTCTTTGACGAATTGATGGGTGCCAGCGTGCCGCCACGCCGCAAATTCATCCAGAGGCATGCGAAACAAGTGCGCAACCTCGATATTTAGCCACACATTAGCCATGAATTGTAAGGCTACAAGCCAGAAGTCCGGGCGTCTTCTTCCGTCCAGCCGCGGGCAGCCAGCGCCGCCTGTTCTTGCTGCGCCCGTTCCAGCGGCGCTCGCTCAAAGAGCGCGTGCAGCAGCGCGAATATCAAGCTGCCCGCGCCCAGCCCGGCAACTATCAGCAGCAGCGGGTGCCAGGTAAGCCCTGCCAGCGGCACTGGCGGCGGATGCAGTATCAGCACACTCAAACAGACGGTCGGCAAAATCGCCACGAAGCAAAGCCCGGAAAGAAAGTTCAGCGACAGCGACAACATGCCGCCATGAATCGGCTGACGCGCTCGCGAGCGGCGATGCACCATCAATCCCAGCCGCAGCGCCAACAGTACCAGGATGAGTAATGTAAGGGCTTTGCCGGCTTCCGCCTCCATCAGCTTTCCTCCCCCGATGCTTTAGAACAGGGTGTAGATGAACGGGCTTAAAGGGCTGGAGCCGCCCAGCATAATCAATAGCCAGAAGACGAGCAGAGCAATCAAGATTGGCAGCATCCAGACATTTATCGGCTGACGCGCTCGCGAGCGGCGATGCACCAGCAATCCCAGCCGCAGCGTCAACAGTAAGAAAATGACCAGTATGAGCGCATTGCCGGCTTCCGCCTCCATCAGCTTTCCTCCCCCGATGCTTTAGAACAGAGTGTAGATGAACGGGCTTAAGGGGCTGGAGCCGCCCAGCATAATCAAAAGCGCGAAGACGAGCAGCGTAATCACCATCGGCAGCATCCAATAGAGCTTGCGCTTCCACAAGAAAGCGAGCAGCTCGCCCAAAACGCCAAGGCGCATGAAGAAATCTTGTAAGGCGCTGGGCGCTTGTTTGGCATCTTTTGGCTGTGTGGACATGTCGCCTTCTTCCAGTAACTGCGCCGTTATTGGGGTTTTCTTACAATGTGAGAGCCGAGCACAAGCATGTCGATATCGCTGTTGCGGAAGGTATTGTAGGCTTCGCGCGGGCTGTTGACAATGGGCTCGCCCCGCAGGTTAAACGAAGTATTGAGCACAACGGGCACGCCGGTCGCCTGCCCAAATTGCTCTACAATATCGTAATAGCGGGCGTTGGTCTCTCGATCAATTGATTGCAAGCGGCCTGTGCCTTCGTGATTTACCGCGTGCAGCTCATCCTGTTTATCCGCTTTGATTGGTGCCACCATCAGCATATAACGCGGCGAATCATGCTCGGCGACTTGCGGATACTCAAAATATTCCGGCGCCCGCTCGCGCAAGACAACGGGCGCAAAGGGGCGGAAGGGCTCGCGGAATTTGATTTTGGTGTTGACAACTTCTTTCATATCGCTGCCGCGCGGGTCCGCCAATATGCTGCGATTGCCCAGCGCTCGCGGTCCCCATTCAAAACGCCCTTGATGAAAGCCAATCACCTGCTGCCGCGTCAGGGCATCAACGATGGTCTCGGTGAGTTTCGCCTCGTCTTCAAAGCTCTCGTATTTCAAGCTGGCGCTATCGAGGAAGGCGCGGCATTCGGCATCGGCATAGCTGCGCCCGTAATAGGCGTGCTGCTGCACCCACTTGCGCGGCTTGCCAAGCAGGATATGCCAGCACCACAGCGCCGCCCCCAAGGCACCGCCATCATCGCCAGCTGCCGGCTGAATCCACAGTTCGTCGAAGGGCGTTTCGTTTAAGATGCGCCAATTCGCTTTGGTATTGAGCGCGACGCCGCCCGCCATCACCAGCTTTTTCATGCCGGTGCGCCGCTGCAAATAAGTGGCGATGCGGATTAGACTTTCTTCTGTGAAATCCTGAATGCTGGCGGCGACATCAGCATAATACTGATTTTCCCGCATCGCCGCCTTTTCCGCGGCGCGCTCCGGGTTGGTGCGCATGGTGAAAAAATCCGCGTCCGCGTCCCGCTGTTCGCCGAAAAGCTCAAGGAACTTCTGGCTGTAGCTGCGAGTGGTGGAACGGTGAAAATCAAAATACTGCATATTCAGGCGGAAAGCGCCTGTGGATTGCTCAGATGCCACGACCTTGTCTATCTTTTCTCGATAGCGCGGGCTGCCATAAGGGCTCATGCCCATCACTTTGTATTCGCCATTATTAACGCGAAAGCCGAGCCAGGCGGTGAAAGTGGAATAGAGCAGCCCCAGCGAATGCGGGAAGCGCTGCTCCGCAAACAGTTCAATCGAAGGTGCCAAATCTGTCGGCTCGCCAAGCGCGCTCTTGCCGATGCCGAGCGTGGTGGTAGTCCATTCGCCGACGCCATCGACAGTTACTATCGCCGCGTCTTTGAAAGGGCTGGCGAAAAAGGCGCTGGCGGCATGGCTCATGTGATGGTCGCAGAAGAGGATTTTATCATAAGCTATGCCCAAGCCGCGGGCAATATGGCTGCGCACCCAGAGCTTGTCGCTCAGCCAGGTCATCATGGATTCCCGCCACAAATTCGCCGAGCGCGGGAAGGTGTTGAGCGTCGTCTGCAGGATGCGCTCGAATTTCTGCAGCGGCTTTTCGTAGAAGACAGCATAGTCCAGGTCGCCCGCCTGGATGCCCGCTTGCCGCAAACAGAACTCAGCCGCCAGCTGGGGGAAAGCGCTGTCATGCTTTTTTCGGGAGAACCGTTCTTCCATCGCCGCCGCGACCAGCTCGCCATCTTTCAGCAAAGCAGCGGCGGAATCGTGATAAAAGGCGGAAATGCCCAGGATATACATGGCTAGCCCTGCTCCCGCGCCGATGCGATATCGGTGGGCAGGGGCTCCCGCTTGATCCACTCGGCGCTGCTGTCTTTGCGGTCAAGTGGGTCCATAAACAGGGCGGAAAGCAAACCGAATGGCAGCATAATTGTGCAATAGAACAAGGTCGCGATGAAGCGGCCATTGATATCCGCGACAATAGCGGAGTTGACGCTGAAGCGCTCCCAGGCGATGCGCCACACTTTCTTCACAAGCCTTCTCCCAAGCCGATGCGCGCTTGTTCTCGCCGTGCTGCCGATATGCAGCGCGTCAAGCCTCAAGGTTAGTCCCGTTTATGAAGTCAAGCAAGGCGATTCGCGCTATATCATGTCCAGCTTGGTTCCAATGGGTATCCGCGTAGAAATAGGGAGATTGCCCCGCGCTGATAGCGGCAGCAAGCGCTGGGCTAAAATCCAAGAAATCTATGCCAAGCTCCGCCGCCAGCTCGCGCAGCAGGTCACGCTGAACATTGAGATTGGCGTCAATTTCTAGGACCGTTTCGCTGCCGTCAGCCGCCGTGAGAAGTGTCCGCTTGGCTGCCGCATCAAGGTAATGCCAATACAATTCCGCTTTCTGCGGGATGTACATAAGCAAAAAGCGCGCGCCTCCGGCAGCTATAGACTGCGCCAGCTCCGCGATGCTGTCGCGGGTGATGCGCCAACTCTCAGAAGCCAGCATTGTGGGCTTGTCCGGTATCAGCGCCAGCACATGCTCATCGTAGAAAGCAACCGGCGCCGGCGGCTCTGTCTGCGCCAGCTGCGGATAATGGCAATCGGCACCGCTGGGCATGGCAAGCGCATCCCGCGCGTAGAGGAGCAGATGAAATACAACGCTGAACTCCTGCGGGCTGCGCTCGCTCCATACCGAGTCCGCCGGCGTCAAACCCGCGCTGTCTCTAGCCATGTCAGTCTGATTGTCGTTTAAGTCGTTGCCTCCAAAATAGGCAAGCGCTACCAACTGCCCCGGGCGCGGCTTGACAAAAGCGTCAAAGAGCCGCCGCTGCTGTATAGTTCCCGTGCCGGGCGCGCCCAGAATAAGCATGGAATCGGCGAGACCGCGCCAGTAGGGTTCCGCTATCGCCTCCGCCGCGGTGAAGGAATCGCCCAAAATCACCCATTCCGGGTCTGGATGCCAGGGTTCGGCGTTGCGGAAGCCGTGGGCATCGCGGGTGAAGGACACCTCATACTCTTCAAAGGGCGGGGCAGACGCGCGCGGGAGGCAGGTCAGCCGATACAGGTCGCCAAAGTCCCGCGTAACCCGGTACTCAACCGGCTGCTGCGCCGGATATTCGATGACTTCATGCTCCGCCGCCAGGTTGAAACCCATGCGCAGCCGATATTGCGGCAGGCGGCGTATCAAGGGCGCGGGCAAAAGCGGGAAAGCAAGCTGCAATGCAAGCTCCAGGCTTATCAAGCTGATGAGCGCCACCGCGATGACACGCAAAACAGGCTTGAGCGCTCTTGGCAAACGGGAAACCTCCGCCATGCCGGTCAATTGCTGGAGAAGCTGCCGATGTCAAAGTCGGCGCCCGGTGGCGAAAGCTGCGCCTCCAGCAAAGCAACTTCAAGCCGATATTGTTCCAGCAGCGCCAGCATCAGCCGCGACAAGCTGTCCAGCGCCAGCAGCTCCTGCTTGGTTTCATTATCCGCTTGCAGCAAAATCGCCCCTACTTGCGCCACCGCCCGCGCGGAATTCGGGAATTTATCCGGGTCGATTTCCGTGTCTTCATTCGCTGTCAGCATTTTCAAATACCGCAGCACCAAGGGGCGCAGCCGACCGCCGCAAGCCTGGATGAGCTTTGGCTTGTCCTCCGCGGGCTGGAAATACTCCACCTCCCCGACAAGATATGCCTGACTGCGGTCCAGCGCCTTGATGCGAAATCTTCTCTGCCCGGTAACCACAATATTCATGCGCCCTTGCGGCAGCCTCTGCACTTCAGAAAGTGTCACGGCGCAGCCGACTTCATGCGGCAGGGCTGCGGGACCCAGCGCTTCCCGCCCGCTGCGGATTAGGGCAATGCCAAAACCCCGCTGCGATTCGATGCACTGGTTAATCATCGATTTGTAGCGCTCTTCAAAGATATGCAATTTCAATTGCATGCCCGGGAAGAGAACAGTCTCCAATGGAAAGAGCGCGAGCGTTGACATGGCGGTGGCAAGACCTCAATCCCAATCTTGCTAATAGCATACACCAGAGTGCATATTTCGGCGCGGGCGCAGGCTGCCAAGCGTTGCCGTGACAATCTGCCGAATCCCGCCCCAAGCTCGCAGCGCGGGCGATTGAAAGGTAAAATCAGCGTAGAGTTGGCTCGGCGCTGATGAGGAGATTGCTATGACATCGCCCTTGGTGAGTACCGCTTGGCTGCAGCAAAACTTGCAGGACCCCGCCATACGGATAATTGAGCTGCGCGGGAAAGTCCTGCCGCCGACAGCGCCGCCGCCGCATTACCTCAGCGACCGCGCGGGCTTTGAGGCGGCGCATATCCCCGGCGCTGTTTACGCCGATTGGCAAGTGGATTTTGTCGAGCCTGGTTCCCCCACCAACGATATCGCCGCGCCCGAGCGCTTCGCCGCCTTGATGTCCCGCCTCGGCGTTGACAGCGGCAGCATGGTCATCATCAGCGATGACGCCGGCAGCATGTTCGCCTGCCGCCTGCGCTGGGCGCTGCGTTATTATGGGCACGAAGCGGTGAGTGTGCTGGATGGCGGCTGGCAAAAATGGCGCGCCGAGAGCCGTCCCATCAGCAGCGAGAGCCCGCCCGTAGCGCCCGGCAACTTCATCCCTCAAGCCAATCCCAGGCTGATTGCCAGCGCCGATGCCATCCGCGCCGCGCTGGGGGATAGCCAGCTGCAGCTGATAGATACGCGCTCGCCCGCGGAATTCGCCGGCAGCGCCTCACGCGCTAAACATGGCGGTCATATTCCCGGCGCCATCAACCTGCCGCGCGGCGCCCTGGTCGCGGAAGATATGACCTTGAAGCCGGCTGCGGAAATCCGCGCCCGGCTTGAATCCAGCGGCATCGCGCTGGACGCGCCCGATACCGTGCTTTATTGCAACACTGGCGTTTCCGCGACATTTGGCATGCTGGCGATGGAACTGGCAGGCGCGACTAACCTGCGCATTTATGATTCTTCCTGGAAAGAATGGGGCAATGATGAGACGACGCCAAAAGCCCGCGCTTGAAGCAGGCATGAGCGCGAAAATGTAAGATTGTCCAAGTTTGGGCTGTCCTAGCATTAGCGCGCCAGCCAACAAATTCGGAAGGCAAACACTGTTGTGGAGCTAAGCGCATACCGAGATGCTTCCGCCTTCGCCGCTTTACAAGCGGAATGGAACGGCTTGCTCAAACGGGCGCCGATTGATTGCATATTTTATACATGGGAATGGCAGAAGACTTGGTGGCAAGCCTATCAGCCAGGCGAATTGCTGATTCTAACCTGCCGCCATCAGGGCGAGCTCCTCGGCATCGCGCCGCTATTTATTTCCGATAACGAGGGCGGGCGCACCGCCCAAATCATCGGCTGCGTTGATGTTACCGATTATCTGGATTGTATCGTTGACGAAGCGGCGCTTGAGCCTGTCTTCAATGCCTTTGCCGAATATCTCGCCGCCCAGCGCCCGGATTGCCCCCGGCTTGACTTCTGTAATATCCCCGCCGCTTCGCCCACTCGGCGCATCCTGCCAGATATGCTGCAGCGTCATGGCTTCAGCGTCAGCGTCGAGCAGCAAGAAGTCTGCCCAATCATTGAATTGCCGCGCGACTGGAAAGGCTACATGAGCCTGCTGGACAAAAAACAGCGGCACGAAGTCCGCCGCAAGCTGCGCCGCGCCCAAGGCTATGGGCACCCGGTCGACTGGTACATCGTCAATGGCAGCGACAACCTGGACGAAGAAATCGCCCAATTCCTGCGGCTGATGGCGAGCAGCGACCCGCACAAAGCCCTGTTTTTGCAGGACGAAGGCAATCAGCGTTTCTTCCGCGCGATTGTGCCGCTTTTGCAAGAGCGCGACTGGCTGCAGCTGAACTTCCTCAAAGTGGGGCAGGACCGCGCCGCCGCCTACATCAACTTTGTCTATGACAACCGGGTAATGGTCTACAACTCCGGGCTGGATCATCAGGCATACAGCGAGCTCAGCCCCGGGATTGTGCTGCTCGCCTACAACATCCGCCATGCGATCGAGCAGGGTTACCGCCAGTTTGATTTTCTGCGCGGCGATGAGCCTTACAAATATCGCATGGGCGGGCGCGATAGCGCGGTGATGAATATCCGCGCCGAATGACCGCCAGCACCATAGTGGAGCAGCGATGCCGATAGGACGGATCGCCCTAATCAGCGTGCATGCCAGCCCGCTCGCGCCGATGGGCGGCGCCAAAACTGGCGGCATGAATGTCTATATCCACGAGCTTGCGCGCGAATTTGGGAGGCGCGGCATAGCTGTCGACATCTTCACGCGGCGCGCCGCCAGCGCCGAGCCCGCAATTGATACCGCTCTCGGCGATACTGTGCGCGTGATTTATCTGGATGCCGGTCCCCGCTTGCCGCTCGCGCCGGCGGAACTTTCCCCATATCTCCGCGATTTCAGCGCCGCGCTGCTGGCATTCGCCCGCGACGCTGGAATACAGTATGACATTATGTACAGCCATTATTGGCTGAGCGGCTGGGTGGCGATGCGTCTCAAACGGGCTTGGGGCATCGGCTTCGCGCACATGTACCATACCCTGGGGCAGATGAAAAAGAGAATCGCGGAAGTCAGCCCAAATGGTCCTGACCACCGCGTCACTACCGAGAAAGCGATTGTGCAGGCGGCGGACCGCATCATCGCCGCGACGCCAGCCGAGCAAGCGCAGCTGCGCTGGCTCTACCGCGCCGCGCGCAAGCAAATCGCCGTCATCCCGCCCGGCGTCAATGCCGAGCGCTTCCATAGCGGCTTAACAGCGGCGCAAGCCCGCGCCCAGCTGGGCATCGCGGTTGACCGGAATATGCTGCTCTTCGTCGGGCGCATCGAAGCGCTCAAAGCAGTGGATACCATTTTGGAAGCGCTGCATGTCTTGCGGGAACGGGCACCAGAATTGCTCGCCAAGCTGCATTTTATGATTGTCGGCGGCGACCCGGAAAACAGGCGCGACCAGGAGATGCGGCGGCTGCAATCGCTCAGCGTCACGCTGGGCATTGAGGCGCTGGTGAGCTTTGTCGGGGCGAAAGAGCAATCGGAATTGTCGCTATATTACGCCGCCGCTACCGCTGTCGTCATGCCATCTGATTATGAATCCTTCGGCATGGTCGCCTTGGAGGCGATGGCATCGGGCAGGCCCGTGGTGGCTTCCCAAGTCGGCGGGCTGCAATACCTCGTGCGAGACCGCGAGAGCGGCTTCCTCGTCCCGGCGCGGGCACCGATTTCGCTGGCGGATTGCATCATCGATTTGCTTCGTGACCCGGCGCGCGCCGCCGAGATGGGCGCAAAGGCGCTGGGCATCGCCCGCGAATACAGCTGGACACGCATTGCCGAGCGGCTGCTGACAGTCTTTGAAGAAATTGCCAGCCAGCCACTACACAATTCCTGAATGCCTTGCGTGCCGCCTAGCCGCCATAGGCGTTGGGGATATCAGCCACCTGCGCCTCAATGTAAGGCGCGTCCAGCATGAAGCCCAGCGCGTCAGCTTCCGCCAGTTGCGTCTGCCCCTTGTGATAGAGCGTGTCGTTGAAGCCGTCATAGCGATAGCGGCGGTTTATCCAACCATGCAGATGGTGCTGGAAGAGCACATGAAATTGTATCGATTCCTCCTCGGCGAAAACGGTCTCCTCCAAAATCCACACGGGCGCATATTGCCGCAGATGCGGGCGCGCTTTGATATCCCGCTTGTCTCGTAACTGGTCTAGCGTCGTCATAAGCTCTCCGCTTGCCTGGGGACGGGCATTTTCCAACGCTATTTTAGCCCGTCACGGGCGGCAGGGCAAGCGCCGCCAGCGCCAGCGCGGGCTAGCATTAACACGAACTTCCTTTACACTAGACCCGTTATGGAAAAGCGTATGACGGAGCGTAACGATGGCGACATCTGAAGTCCAAAAAGTAGTGCTGGCATACAGCGGCGGTTTGGATACATCGGTAATCGTGCCTTGGCTGAAGCACAATTATGGCTGCGAAGTCCTCTGCTTTTGCGCCGATTTGGGGCAGGAAGAAGAACTTGATGGCTTGGAAGAAAAAGCCATCGCCTCAGGCGCATCCAAGCTGTACATTCGGGATTTGCGCGAAGAATTCCTGACGGATTTTGTCTTCCCTACCATGCGCGCCGGTGCCATCTACGAACGCGAATATCTGCTGGGCACTTCATTTGCCCGCCCCCTCATCGCCAAGCACATGGTAGAAATCGCGGAGCTGGAACAAGCCGACGCCGTCGCTCACGGCTGTACCGGCAAAGGCAACGACCAAGTCCGCTTCGAAGTCTCGACAATGGCGCTTAACCCCAAGCTCAAAACGATAGCGCCCTGGCGTGAATGGGATATCCGCAGCCGCGAAGACGCGCTCGCCTATGCCGAAGAATTCCGCGTACCCGTGTCCCATACCGAAAAGGACATCTACAGCCGTGACCGCAACATCTTTCACCTCTCACATGAAGGCGGCTTGTTGGAAAACCCCTGGAACGAGCCCGAAAGCCCGATGTTCCAACTGACCACAAGCCCGGAAGATGCGCCTGACCAAGCGGAATACCTGGAGCTGGATTTTGAGCAAGGCAACCCGGTCAGCCTCAATGGCGAGGCGCTGGACGCCGTTGAGCTCTTCAGCGCGCTTAACCGCATCGGCGGGCGTCATGGCATCGGGCGGACGGACATCGTTGAAAATCGGCTGGTCGGCATGAAGAGCCGCGGCGTCTATGAAGCGCCTGCCGGCACTATCCTTCATCGCGCCCATCAGCTGCTGGAGAGCATCTGCCTGGACAAACACACCATGCAATACAAGGACATGGTCGCGCCCAAATACGCCGAGCTTGTCTACAATGGCATGTGGTACAGCAAACTGCGTGAAGCCTTGGATGGCTTTGTCGCCGTAACCCAGCAGACTGTCACTGGCACCGTCCGCTTGAAGCTCTACAAAGGCAATATCATCGTCGCCGGGCGAAAAAGCCCTTTCAGCCTCTACCGCGAGGATTATGCTTCCTTCGGCGAAGAAGATGTCTACAATCAGCAGGATGCCCAGGGCTTCATCCAGTTGTTCGGCTTGCCCATCAAAGTTGAGGCGATGCTGCACCTGGAAGGCGGCGGCAGCGGCGAATATACCGGTCCCGATTACAGCCGCTTCAAGCGCGATTAGTTACGCGGAAAGGCAGCGATATGAGCCTCTGGGGCGGACGCTTCAGCCAGCCCAGCGATGAGCAGCTGCGCCAACTGAATGACAGCATAGATTTCGATCAAGCGCTTTATGGCGAAGACATCAAGGGCAGCATCGTCTATGCGCGCGCGCTGGCAACGGCGGGCGTTATCAGCGCTGATGAAGCCGAGACGATAGTCGGCGGTTTGCGCGAAGTCTTACGCGAATTTGAAAGCGACACCTTCGCCTTCAGCGCCGCTGATGAAGACATCCACACCGCTGTCGAGCGCCGTCTCATCGAGCTTGTCGGCGCGGTGGGCGGCAAGCTGCACACCGGGCGCAGCCGCAACGACCAAGTTGCGACCGACTTCCGCCTCTGGTGCCGCAAAGCGGCTGACGAATTGACGGCGGCGCTGCGGCAGCTTCAAGCCGCATTACTTAATTTGGCGGAGCGACATCAAGAAACTTTGATGCCCGGCTACACGCATTTGCAGCCGGCACAGCCCATCACGGCGGCGCACTGGCTGCTGAGCTTTTTTTGGATGCTGGAGCGCGATTTACATCGGATTGCCGCGGCAAAAGCGCGCATGGCGGAGTGCCCGCTGGGCTCAGGCGCTATCGCTGGCACGCCCTTCCCGCTGGACCGCGATGCCATCGCGCGGGCGCTGGGCTTCGCCGCCGCCAGCCAAAACAGCCTCGACGCCGTCAGCGATCGCGATTTTGTCGCCGATTTGCTCTACGCCAATGCGCTCTGCGCGATTCACTTGAGCCGATTGGCGGAGGACATTCTCCTATTTTCCAACCCCGCTTTCGGCTTCATCACCCTGGACGACCGCTATAGCACTGGCTCCAGCTTGATGCCGCAAAAGCGCAATGCCGACCCGCTGGAGCTGATGCGCGGCAAAACCGGCACCGTCATCGGCGCGCTGACCGGCTTCCTCGTCACGCTCAAAGGCTTGCCCAGCGGCTACAACAAAGACCTGCAGGAAGACAAAGAAGCGCTTTTTGGCGCGCTGGAAACCATGCACCGCCTGCTGCCGGTCATCACCGCGACCATCAGCAGCTTGAAGCTGAATGCGGCGGCGATGCAGGCGGCGCTTTCGTCTGATTTGCTCGCCACTGACCTTGCCGACTACCTCGTGCGCAAGGGCATGCCCTTCCGCCAGGCGCATCATGTAGTCGGCGAAGCGGTGCGGCTGGCGGCGGAAGCGGAGTTGAACTTGCCGGACTTGCCGCTGCCACGCTTGCGCCAGCTCTCGCCATTGTTCGCGGAAGATGTCGCCGCAGTCTTCGATTTTGGCAATTCAGTGCGGCGCCGTTCCGCCCCCGGCGGGACCGCGCCACAAGCGCTGCGCCTGCAAATCGCCCAAGCGCGCGCCATTCTCGACGAATACGCTGAAGACTGTGTATAATGCACAGGAAATCCGCGGCAAACTAAATGAATTTCGCACAATTGCCTCAGCAACTTTGCGCCAAACTCTTGACAGCGCCGGCGTAATGAGTTAGCCTCGCCGCTTGTATCTGAAGAAAAGAGCAAGCCAATGCGCGACCGATTTGAATCTGCGACCATTTCGCTAGTCTCGCTTGTCGGCGTCCTTCTGATTATCAGCAGGACTTAATGGCATGGGCAGGCGCGGCGCACCAGGCAAAGCATACGATAGCCTCCCAAGCGACGGGGGGCTTTTTTCTTTTGCGACCGCCTAGGCATGGCGCAGAACGAAAGGCACAGGCAGATGGGCATTCAATTAAGAGCGAAGGCGGGTAGGCGAAACAAAAGCTATTGTCACGCATGTGACGGCAATCGGCTGCGCGCGCCTGCTTCATCCGCCATATTGGGATGCTGCGGGCGCTTTACTTTTATGAGCATAGGGCAGGGGACTGGCAGATGACAGCTGAATGGATCTGGCGCAACGGGGAATTTGTACGATGGCACGAGGCGACTGTGCATGTCAGCGCCCATGCCTTGCATTATGGCTCCAGCGTCTTTGAGGGCATCCGCGCCTATGACACGCCGCGGGGACCCGCCATATTCCGCCTGGAGGAGCACAGCCAGCGCCTGCTGCAGGGCGCGCGTGTCATGCGCATCGAACACGAGAATGATGCCGCTTCCCTAAACAAGGCAATTTTGGAAACGGTGCGCAAGAATGGGCACGCCTCCTGTTACATTCGTCCCATCATATTTCGTGGCGCTGGCGCTTTGGGGCTGGAAGGGCGGGGCAATACCCAAACCGAGACCGTCATTTTCACTATGGAATGGGGGCGCTATTTGGGGGCGGAAGCCATCGAAGAAGGCGTTGATGTGCAAATTAGCTCCTTCCGCCGCATGGCGCCCGACACCCACATGGCGCTGGTCAAAGCGGGCGGCAATTATGTGAACAGCCAATTCGTCAGCATGGAAGCGCATGACAATGGCTTCCAAGAGGGCATCGCGCTTGATGTCAGCGGCTATGTCAGCGAAGGCGCGGGCGAGAATATCTTTGTCATCCTGGATGGCGTCGTGTATACGCCCGGTGCCTGGTCATCAATTTTGATGGGCATCACCCGCGACAGCGCGCTGCAGATTCTGCAAGCGCAGGGGGTGGAAGTGCGCTTCCAGCCAGTAGCGCGCGAGATGCTGTATATGGCGGAGGAAATCTTCTTCACTGGCACCGCCGCCGAGGTTACGCCAGTAAAGTCTGTGGATCGCATCGCCATCGGCAGCGGCAAGCGCGGTCCTATCACCGAGGCGGTGCAGCAAGAGTTCTTCGCCATCACCGCCGGGCAAAGCCCCGACAAGTACAATTGGCTCACCTTTGTAAACGAAAGCTAGCGAAATCACGCTTCGACAAAGCGAAGTGGGGGGAGGCGGTGATGCGGCTAAAAGGTTCGGAAATCATTATGGAATGCCTGCTAAAAGAGGGCGTTCATGTCATGTTTGGCTACCCCGGCGGCGCGATTTTGCCGACCTATGACGCGATGGCGAAATACGAAGACCGACTGCACCATGTGCTCGTCCGCCACGAACAAGGCGCCTCCCACATGGCGGATGGCTATGCCCGCGCCACGGGCGAAGTTGGCGTCTGCATCGCGACCAGCGGTCCCGGCGCTACCAATCTGGTAACCGGCTTGGCAACCGCGATGATGGATTCGTCGCCGATTGTCGCCATCACGGGGCAGGTGCCGATACCCGCAATCGGCTCTGACGCCTTCCAGGAAACCGATGTTACCGGTGTAACCTTGCCCGTCACCAAACACAATTACCTGGTAACGGATGTACGCGACCTGGCATATATCATGAAAGAAGCGTTTCATATCGCGCGCACGGGCAGGCCCGGTCCTGTGCTGGTGGATGTGCCAAAAGATGTGCAAAACGCGGAAACCGAGTTTGTCTATCCCGAAGGCGACATTGTGCTGCCGGGCTATTCCCCGCCCGCGCGAGCGCATGAGCGCGAGCTTGACGGCGCGCTGCAATTAATCGCCGAAGCCGAGCGCCCCATCATTTTGGCGGGGCATGGCATCTTGATGTCTGGCGCCATGCAGGAAGTGCGGGAGCTGGCGGAACGGGCGCAGATACCGGTTTCCTTGACGCTGCTGGGCAAAGGCGCAATGCCCGAGGAGCATCCACTGGTCATCGGCATGATGGGCATGCACGGCGAGGCGACTTCCAACCTGGCGATACAGGAGGCGGATTTGCTGATTGCCCTCGGCATGCGTTTTGATGACCGCGTTACCGGCAACCTCAAAACCTATGCGCCCAACGCGCGCAAAATCCATGTGGATATCGACCGCTCCGAGCTGAATAAAAATGTCAAAGCCGATGTCGGCATCGCTGGCGACCTCAAAACTGTGCTACGGCAATTGCTGCCGCGGCTGCAGCCGAAATCCCATGTGGCTTGGATCCAACAAATCCGCGACTGGCTGGAAGATTCCAGCGAGCGCGATATTTTGAATTATGAAACGCCCGGCATCTTGCTGACGGCGCAAGTGGTCAACGACATTTGGAAGCTGACGGGCGGTGATGCCATCACCGTTACCGATGTGGGGCAGCATCAAATGCTGGAGGCGCAGTATTACCCGCATCAGCGCCCGTCAACATTGTTGACCAGCGGCGGCTTGGGCACGATGGGCTTCGGCTTCCCCGCCGCTATCGGCGCGAAATTTGGCAAACCCGAAGAGGAAATTTGGGCTATCGTTGGCGATGGCGGCTTTCAAATGACGCTCTGCGAAATGGCGACCGCCGTGCAAGAGAACATCAATGTTAATATCGCCATCATCAACAACAATTTCCTGGGCATGGTACGCCAATGGCAGGAGCTTTTCTTCGAAAAGCGCTACCAGGCGACGCCGATGGTCAACCCGGATTTCTGCAAGCTGGCTGATGCCTATGGCATCCCCAACCGCTATGTAACGCGGCGGGAAGACATAGAAGAAGCGGTACGTTTCGCCCAAAGCATTGATGGACCAACTCTCATCGAGTTTGTCGTCGAAAAAGAAGAGATGGTCTACCCGATGGTGCCTGCCGGCGCGGACCTGCACGATATGAAACGCAGACCGAAACCAGGAGAAGCATGATGGCGAAGCAAGCGAGCGCCCAAAAAGTAACCATCGTCGCGCTGGTGGAAAATGAGCCCGGCGTCTTAAACCGCGTCGCCAGCCTCTTCCGCCGCCGCGCCTTCAACATCGACAGCCTCACAGTTGGCAGGACGCATCGCGCCCATGTCTCCCGCATGACCATCCGCGTTGACGCCGGTCCCGAATACGCCAAGCGGATCGCCACCAACTTGCAGAAGCTGGTGAATGTGATTGATGTGCGCGTGCTGGATAATGAGCCGCATATCGAGCGTGATTTGGCGCTGATAAAAGTGCGCAGCGATGATACCGATTCTCGCAATACCATCACCGAAATCTGCGACCGCTATCCCGCGCGCATCGTGGATATTGGTCCCAAAGTCGCCATCATCGAAATGGTGGGCACTGAGGAGATAATTGAAACTTTCATCGACGAAGTGCGGGCAGTCGGCATCGTCGAAATGATTCGCACTGGCGTCGTCTCGATGGGGCGGGGCATCCGCATCCATGACGCCGATATCACCCGGCGCGATCTTGCCCGTGTCGCCGCCCAATCGCCCAATGGCAACGGGCGCATCGTCTAAGCCAGCAGCCGCCTATTCACACAGGTTTCCAGGAGAACGAAGAGATATGGCAACACTTTACTACGACAATGACGCGGACCTAAGCCTGCTTGCGGGCAAGACCATCGCCGTCATCGGCTATGGCAGCCAGGGGCACGCCCACGCTTTGAACGCGCGTGATAACGGGCAGAATGTCATCATTGGCTTGCATGCCGGCAGCACCAGCAAAGCCAAAGCCGAAGCCGATGGCTTAGAAGTCTTCACGGTGGCGGAAGTCGCCAAGCGCGCCGACATCGTGATGGTGCTCATCCCGGATACGCGGCAGGGCGCGGTCTATCAAGAGCATATCGCGCCTAACCTCAGAGACGGTGCCATGCTGATGTTCGCGCACGGCTTCAACATTCATTTCAAAGAAATCGTGCCGCCCGCCACGGTCGATGTCGCCATGGTCGCGCCCAAGGCGCCGGGACATCGCGTGCGTGAAGTATTCACAGAAGGCGCTGGTACCCCCGGGCTGGTTGCGGTCGAGCAAGACGCCACGGGCAGCGCCAAAGCCACCGCCCTGGCTTATGCCAAAGCCATCGGCTGCACCCGCGCCGGCGTCATCGAAACCACTTTCAAAGAAGAGACCGAAACCGATCTCTTTGGCGAGCAGGTTGTGCTTTGTGGCGGCGTTACCGCGCTCATCCGCGCCAGCTTTGAGACGCTGGTGAAAGCCGGCTATCAGCCGGAAGTCGCGTATTTTGAGTGCCTGCACGAACTCAAACTCATCGTTGACCTGCTCTATGAAGGCGGCTTGAGCTATATGTGGTACAGCGTCAGCAACACCGCGGAGCATGGCGGCTATGTCATCGGCGACCAGTTTGAAGAATCCATCAAAGAAGAGATGGCGGGCGTCTTGCAGGATGTGCAAAATGGCGAATTCGCCCGCAAATGGATCGCCGAAAACAAGGCGGGCAGGCAGAATTTTAACGCCCGCCGCCAGCGTGAGCACGACCTGCTGATAGAAAGAGTCGGCGCAGACCTGCGCCAGATGATGCCCTTCCTCGATGCAAAAGACATCAAGCAGAAGGACTGAGGCGCTGCCCGGTTTTGGCTGCGCCTGCCCGCGGCGATTAGGAAAGGAGGTGCCTAAATGACGGAAGATGGCCTTGCTGGCCTCAGCCAGCGACGCGGAATTGACGGCTGTATTCTAAAGAAAGAAGGAGCGCCTCTCGATGGTAGAACGAACATACGACGATAACACAGTCATAATCTTTGATACGACGCTGCGTGATGGCGAGCAAAGCCCGGGCGCAACTTTGTCGAGCGCGGAAAAGCTCGAGATTGCGCGGCAGCTTTCCCGCCTCGGCGTTGATGTTATCGAAGCGGGTTTCCCGGCGGCATCGCCCGATGATTTGCGCGCTGTGCAGCGCATCGCCAGCGAAGTCGGCACCGCTGATGGACCAAAAATCGCTGGCTTGGCGCGCGCGGTGGAAAGCGATATCCGCACCGCCTGGCAAGGCGTGAAAGCCGCCGCCAAGCCGCGGATCCATACTTTCCTCGGCACTTCGCCCAGCCATTTGGCGATGCTGCGCATCAACAAAGAAGAAGGCTTAAATCGCATCCGCAGCGCGGTAACGCTGGCGAAGAGCCTCTGTGATGATGTCGAATTCAGCCCAATGGACGCGGGCCGCACTGACACCGAGTACCTCGTCCAGGCTTGCGCCGCCGCCGTGGAATGCGGCGCGACAACCTTGAATATCCCGGATACTGTCGGCTATGTGATGCCGGCGGAATGGGCGGATACGCTGGAAATGCTGATCAATGAGACGCCTGGCGCTGGACCCGGAAGCGGCGTGATTTGGTCGGTGCACTGTCATAACGACTTGGGCTTGGCAACCGCCAATACCCTGGCGGGGCTGACCCGCGGCGTCCGCCAGGTTGAGGTAACTGTAAACGGCATCGGCGAACGGGCGGGCAATACCAGCCTGGAAGAAGTCGTGATGGCGATACACACGCGCAAGAGCTTCTACAACCTGCGCACCAACATCGATTCGGCGCAGATTATGAAAACCAGCCGCATGGTGCGCAATTATATGGGCATGCCGGTGCAGCCGAACAAGGCAATCGTCGGCGCTAACGCCTTCGCGCATGAATCCGGCATTCACCAGGACGGCGTGCTGAAAAACGCCTTGACATTCGAGATTATGCAGCCGGAAGATATCGGCCTCTCCCAAAGCAAGCTGGTCTTGGGCAAGCTGAGCGGGCGGCATGCCCTGCGCGTGCGCCTGCGTGAGCTGGGCTATGAAGTTGATGGCGACGAACTCATGGATGTTTTCCGCCGCTTTAAGGAACTGGCGGACCGGAAAAAGACCGTAACCGATGCCGACCTCGAGGCGCTGGTGGCGGATGAAGCGGCACACAAGCCCGAAGACCATTTCCGCTTGATTGACATTCAAGTGGTCTGCGGCACGATGGGCATGCCAACGGCGACAGTCAAACTGGCGAACCAGGATGGGGACGAATCCATCGTGTCCGCTGTCGGCACTGGTCCTGTTGACGCCTCGTACCGGGCGATTGATAAAATTGTACAAGCGCCCAACGAGCTGCTCGAATTTAATATGCACGCCGTAACCGAAGGCATTGACGCCCTCGGCGAAGTAACGGTGCGCATCTCGCCCGAGGGCAGCAATCGCACCTTCGGCGGTTATGGCGCGGACAGCGATGTGGTGGTATCCAGCGTCAAAGCCTATGTCGCGGCGCTGAACCGCATGATTTCCAGCGGCAGCTTTGGCGAAAGCGCCGCCAAACGCGCGGTGGCGACTGTCGGCATCGCGTCGTCCTAAGCCCAATAGAAACTGGAGAAATACAGCTGTGAGGATAAGCAGATGACGAGCAACGGAAAAGCACAAACGCTCTTCGAAAAAGTGTGGGACTCCCACATTGTGCGCGAGCAAAGCGAAGATACGCCGGCAGTCTTATACATCGACTTGCACCTTGTGCACGAAGTTACCTCGCCGCAAGCCTTCGCCATGCTGCGTGAGCGCGGCTTGACTGTGCGCAAGCCGCAGCAGACCATCGGCACTATGGACCATAGCACGCCCACTACCCCGCGCGATGCCGCCGGCATCATCCCGGTGGCGGATGCGATGGCTGCCAAACAGCTTGATACTTTCAGCAAAAACTGCGCCGATTTTGGCATCCCGATGTACGCGCTGGGGGATGAGCACCAGGGCATTGTGCATGTCATCGGTCCCGAAAAAGGTTTGACGCAGCCGGGCATGACCATCGTCTGCGGCGACAGCCACACCAGCACTCATGGCGCTTTTGGCGCGTTGGCATTTGGCATCGGCACCAGCGAAGTCGGGCATGTGCTGGCATCGCAGACGCTTTTGCAGAACAAGCCAAAAACAATGGCGATTACCATCGACGGCAAGCTGGGCGCGGGCGTCACCGCCAAGGACATCATCCTGGCGGTTATCGCGCGCATTGGCATCGGCGGCGGCACTGGGCATGTCTTTGAATATCGTGGCGAGGCGATCCGCGGCTTGAGCATGGAGGGCCGCATGACCGTCTGCAATATGTCGATAGAAGGCGGCGCTCGCGCTGGCATGGTGGCACCGGACGATACCACTTTTGACTATATTCACGGGCGCGCGCATGCGCCCAAAGGCGCTGATTGGGATGACGCGCTGGCGCGCTGGCGGCAGCTGCCGACTGATGACGGCGCTGCGTATGACAAAGAAATCAGCATCCGCGCTGATGAGCTGCTGCCGATGATTACTTATGGCACAAACCCGGGCATGGGCATGCCGATTACTGGCGCGGTGCCCAGCCCCGCCGAAGAAAGCGATTACAACAAAAGAATCGCGCTGGACAAGGCGCTGGCTTATATGGAGCTGGCGCCCGGGCAGGAGCTGCTGGGCAAAGCGATAGATGTTGTCTTCATCGGCAGCTGCACCAATTCGCGCATCAGCGACTTGCGGCAGGCGGCGCAATTCATCGCCGGGCGCAAGGTAGCTGATAGCGTGCGCATGATGGTTGTGCCGGGCTCGCAGCAAGTCAAGAAACAGGCGGAAAGCGAAGGCTTGCACGAGATCTTCCGTGCGGCGGGCGCGGAATGGCGTGAAGCCGGCTGTTCCATGTGCATCGCCATGAATGGCGATCAGCTGCAGCCGGGCGAATACGCCGTCTCGACCAGCAATCGGAACTTTGAAGGGCGTCAAGGCAAAGGCGGGCGCACCTTCCTCGCCAGCCCGCTCACCGCCGCCGCATCCGCCGTTGCTGGCGTCGTTGCCGACCCGCGCCCGCTGATGGCGGCGCAAAACTAAGGAGAGCAGCATGGAAAAACTGCGTGAAGTTCAAGGCAGCATCGTCGCCATCCCGGTCAACGATATCGACACTGACCAGATAATCCCGGCGCGCTTCCTCAAAGTTACCGACAAAGCCGGCTTGGGCAAAGCCGCCTTTTGCGATTGGCGCTACCTCGACGATGGCAAAAGCCCCAACCCCGAGTTTGTGCTGAATCAACCAGAATATCAGGCGGCCTCCGTGCTGGTGGCGGGCAACAACTTCGGCTGCGGCAGCTCCCGCGAGCATGCGCCCTGGGCGCTGCTGGGCGCTGGCTTCAAAGCCGTCATCAGCACGGAATTCGCCGATATTTTCCGCAACAACGCCCTCAAGAATGGCTTGCTGCCGGTCATCGTTGACCACGATACCCAGCAGCAGCTCTTCAGCCTGGCGCAAGAAGACCCGAGCACAACGGTCGCGATTGATGTTGAAGAGCAGACCCTAAGCATGCCTGACGGGCGGCGCGTTGATTTCCCGCTGGATGGCTTCTCCAAGTATTGCCTGCTTAATGGCGTCGACCAACTGGGCTATCTTTTGGCGCTTGAAGATGAAGTCAGCGCTTTTGAAGCCGAGAACCCGCAGCGCGTTGTCACGACAGCTTGAGGGCGCCGCGCGGGAGGACAAACATGGCGGAAAGAGTCGCAATCTACGATACCACCCTGCGCGATGGCAGCCAGCGCGAAGGCATCTCTTTTTCTGTCGCCGACAAGCTGCGCATCACGCGGCTGCTGGACACATTGGGCGTCGCTTATATTGAAGGCGGCTGGCCTGGCTCCAACCCCAAAGATGCCGCCTACTTTGAGCAGGTGCGTGAGTTGGAGCTGCGGCAGGCGAAAATCGCGGCGTTTGGCTCCACCCGCCGCAAGGGCATCAAGCCGGGGGATGATGCCAACATCAAGGCTTTGGTGGACGCGCAGACGCCAGTTGTGACCGTGGTCGGCAAAACTTCCATGCTGCATGTTACCGATGTTTTGCAGACGACAGCGGACGAAAACCTCAGGATGATTGAGGACAGCCTGGCGTACCTCAAAGCGATGGGCAAAGAAATCATCTATGATGCCGAGCATTTTTTTGATGGCGCCAAGCTGGATATGGAATATGGTTTCGACACGCTGGCAGCCGCGGCTGCTGGCGGCGCTGATGTCATCGTGCTCTGCGATACCAACGGCGGCACGATGCCCTGGGAAATCGTGGACTTCGTCAGCAAGGCGCGCGCGCTCTTCCCCGAGATGCAATTCGGAATCCACACCCACAACGACAGTGAAGTCGCCGTTGCCAATTCGCTGGCGGCGGTGCGCGCTGGCGCCGCGCATGTGCAGGGCACCATCAACGGCTATGGCGAGCGCTGCGGCAATGCCAACCTTTGCAGCATCATTCCTGATTTACTCTTGAAAATGGGCAGGACCTGCCTGGCGGAAGCGGGCGAGCTTGCCACCTTGACGCATCTCTCGCGCACGGTCGCCGAGATTGCCAACCTCGCGCCTGATACCCATTTGCCATTTGTCGGGCGCAGCGCTTTTGCCCACAAAGGCGGGATTCATGTCGCCGCCATGCGCCGCAACGCGGACAGCTATCAACATATCCTGCCTGAAAAGGTCGGCAACCAAACTCGGGTGCTTGTGTCCGACCTCTCGGGCAGGGGCAACTTGCTGAGCAAGGCGGAAGAATTGGGCTTGGATGTTTCCAAAGCCGAAGCGCTGCAAGTCCTCCAGGAAATAAAGGAGCTGGAGAACGCCGGCTTCGCCTTTGAAGGGGCGGAAGCGTCAGTCGCGGTGCGCATGCGCCGCGCGGCGCCAGCCTATCAGCCGCTTTTTCATCTGTTGGATTTCACCGTCATCGTCGAAGATCGGCGCGGGCGCGGGCAGCTGGCGGAAGCGATGGTCAAGCTCGATGTGGCTGGCGATGTGCTGCATACTGCCGCCGAAGGCAACGGACCCGTCAATGCGCTGGACCTGGCGCTGCGCAAGGCGCTCCTGCCCAAATATCCCGCCTTGAGCGATATCCAACTGGTGGACTATAAAGTGCGCATCCTTGATGGCGAAAGCGCGACCGGCGCCATGACCCGCGTTTTGATAGATTCCTACAATGGGCGCGAGCGCTGGAGCACGGTCGGCGCTGGCACCGATATAATCTGCGCGAGTTGGCTGGCGCTTGTCGACAGCGTTGAATATGGCTTGTCGGTCGCGGAACCTGCCCCAAGCATTTGATCACAGAAGCGCGGCTGGCATTGTCAACAGCCAGCCCGCGCGCGAACGGGAGAACAGCGCATGAAAGCGACAATCGCAGTTTTGCCTGGCGATGGCATCGGACCCGAGGTGGTGGGGCAAGCCACCCGCTTGCTGGACGCCATCGCGGAGAAATACGGGCATGAATTTGTCTTCGTAGAAGGCATGATAGGCGGCATCGCCATCGACGAAACTGGCGACCCGCTGCCAGCGGAAACTGTCGCCATCTGCGAAAGCGCGGACGCGATCTTGCTGGGCGCGGTTGGCGGTCCCAAATGGTCGGACCCAACGGCGACCGTGCAGCCAGAGCGCGGCTTGCTGGGCTTGCGTCAGCACTTTGGGCTGTTCGCCAATTTGCGCCCCGTCAAGACCTATCCCGCACTGGCGGAGCAGGCGCCGCTGCGCGCCGAATTGCTGCAAGATGTGGATATTCTCTTCGTGCGGGAGCTGGTCAGCGGCATTTATTTTGGCGAACGGCAAGAGCAGGGCGAGGGCGATGTCTCCTATGACACCATGCGCTACAGCCGCGAGCAGGTGGCGCAAGTGGCGAATGTCGCCTTCCGCGCGGCGCAGGGGCGGCGCAAAATCCTCTGCTCGGTGGACAAAGCCAATGTCTTGGCTTCCATGCGCTTGTGGCGGCGCACGGTCGTCGAGGTGCATAAAGACTATGACGATGTGGCGCTGGAGCATCTGCTGGTTGACGCCGCCACCATGCACCTGCTGACGCGCCCCAACAGTTTTGATGTCATTGTCGCTGGCAATATGTTCGGCGATATCCTCAGCGACGAAGCCTCAGTGCTGGCTGGCAGCCTCGGCATGCTGCCTTCAGCTTCCCTGCGGGCGGATCGTTTCGGCCTCTATGAGCCCGTGCATGGCACTGCGCCCGACATCGCCGGCAAGGGGCTGGCAAACCCAATCGGCATGTTCCTCAGCGCCGCCATGCTGCTGCGCTACAGTCTGGGGCTGGAGGCGGAAGCCACCGCCATTGAAGCCGCCGTGGACGCAGCGCTGGACGCGGGCTTGCGCACTGCCGATATCGCGCGCGCTGGCGAAGAAATCGCCAGCACCGCCGCCTTCGCCGATGCCGTCATCAGCCGCGTCTAGCATTATGATGGCGGCCTGGGCTTAGGTTTATGCCCAGGCGGGCAGCCGGCGGGGCGCGGCTTCCACCCGGCTGACCGATGCGCCCAAATGCCGCAGCTGCTCTTCAATCGCTTGGTAGCCGCGGTCTATCTGATAGACATTTTCGATTACGCTCTCGCCTTGGGTCGCCAGCGCCGCCAGCAAAATTGTCGCGCCGGAGCGGATATTTTCGGCTGTCAGCCGCGCTGGCTTGAGCCGCCCCACCCCCTTGATAATGCAGACATCGTTCTGGCTGATGAGGATATCCGCGCCCATCTGCAGCAGCGCATCCACATAATCGTAGCGGTTGTCGAAGATGCGCTCGCGGATGTAACTCGTGCCTTCCGCCAGCGAAGAAAGCGCCGCGATGCAGGGCTGCAAATCTGTTGGGAAACCGGGATACGGATAGGTCTGGATATTGATAGGTTTCAGCCGCATGCTGCGTGAACGGCGGACGCGAATTGAGCTGTCGCCAAGCGTGATATCAACGCCCATCTGTTCCAGCTTGGCGATGACGATGCGCAGATGGGCGGGCTCGATATCTTCAATTGTTACATCGCCGCCGCTGATTGCCGCCGCCATCATCATCGTTCCTGCCACCAGGCGATCCGGCATCGGCGTATATTCAATCGCCCGCAGCCGCTCCACCCCCGTGATGAACAGCGTTTTCCCGCCCAGACCGCGGATATTCGCCCCCATCGCATTGAGGAAGTTGCCGAAATCGGTCACTTCGGGTTCGGCTGAGGCATTTTCCAAGACGGTTTCGCCTTCCGCCAAGGCGGCTGCCAGCATCAGATTTTCGGTGCCGGTGTGGCTGGGCAGATCGAGATACAGGCTGGCACCGCGGAAGCGCCCGGGCACATCAATAATGGTGCGGCCATCATCAAAATACTGCACATCAGCGCCCAGCCGCGCGAAGCCGCGATGATGAAAGTCGATTTTCCTGGTGCCAATATCACAGCCGCCGCTGCCTGGCAATTCCACATAGCCCAGACGCAGCTGCAGCGGCGCCAAAAACAACACTGAGCCGCGAAATTTGCCGGTTACATCGGCGGGCAGGGTGCCGCTGTTCACCGCCGAGGCGTCAATCACCGCGGTCTGCTGCCGCTTGTCATGCTCGACAGTCGCGCCCACCGCGCGCAACAGGTCAAAGGCGCTCCCGACATCTTCAATATCAGGCACATGGTGGATGACAGTCACGCCCTCTTCTACTACGATTGAGGCGGCAATCATCGCCAGGACCGCGTTCTTGGCGCGCTGCACCTGTATCTTGCCATGCAGCGGCTGCCCGCCCTCAACACGCAAGGCTTGCTGGCTCATATTCCGCTTCTCCATTTGACAGCTGAGATATGAAAGTAGCATAGCATACATCGCCGCGGCTGATGGCGAATGCGCCAGGCAATTGCCCCAGGGCAATTGCATTAAAAAAGACATTCGCCACAACAAGCGGAATCCAACGAAAAGTTAACCACCGAGGACACCGAGATACACCGAGAAAAGCATGAGAAGCCTCTTTAATGCTTTTCTCGGTGTCCTCATTTTTTCTCTGTGTTCTCGGTGGTATGGGGTGTGTACAAACTACCCTGATAAATGAAGTAGCATAGAGCCATTTCAAGAAAAAACTTTGTGCCCTTTGCGTCTTTGTGGTGAAAAAATATTTGATGCGAATGCGCCAGGCAATTGCCCTAGACCCGCAATACGGGCATTTGATTTGCTGAGCCCCTGTGGTACAGTAGCGGCACTTAACAAGTGAAAAGCAAGTTTGCGCTTATCCAGAGGTGGCGGAGAGACCGACTCGACGAAGCCACAGCAACCCCCAGTTGGCATTGGGAAGGTGCTAAGTTCGGCAGAAGTTCTGGAAGATGAGGGTAAACGCCTGGCGCTATCAGCCTTGACCGGTTGCGGGTGGCGCCAGGTCATTCCGTTGGCCGCGCCACGGTCAGGTCATGTTTAAGTAACGGAAGCCCAAACTGGCGCATATGCCTCGGTTTGGGCTTTTTCTATTGGGAAGGGAGCGGCATGAAGACTAAGGCAAGCGAAAACGCAGCACAATTTCAAGGCGCGAGCACGAACGCAGTGCATGGCGGCGCTGACCGCGCCAAAGGCTTCCACTCGATGACCACGCCCATCGTGCAATCGGCAACCTATACTTTCGCCGATACCGCCGCGCTCATCGAATTCCTCGACGCCAAAATCTATGGGCGCGAGCTGGACCGCGAAGAATATGCCCGTTATGGCAACCCTTCCATCTGGGCGCTGGAGCGGCGGCTGGCGCATCTGGAAGGGGCTGCGGACGCCATCGTCTACCCCTCCGGCATGTCGGCCGTAACTTCGCTTTTCCTCACCGTGCTTAGGCCGGGCAACCACATCGTGATGACGGACGACTGCTACCGGCGCACACGCCAGTTCTGCCTCAGCACTTTGAAGAAATTTGGCATCGAAACCAGCATCGCGCCCATGGGCGATCTTGATGCTCTGGAAGCGGCGATTGTGCCGAAGAAAACCCGCTTCCTCTTCACCGAAACGCCGACAAATCCTTATCTGCGGGTGGCGGACTTAAAGCGCCTTGCCGAGTTGGGCAAGCGCTACCGCGCCATGACCCTGCTCGATAGCACCTTCGCCACACCTGTGAACCTGCGCCCGCTGGAATATGGCATTGATTTTGTCATGCACAGCGCCACCAAATACTTCGCCGGGCATAACGATGTCCTGGGCGGCGTCATCGCCGGCGACGCCAGCCGCATCCGCGCGCTCAAAGACGCCCGGGGCATCTTCGGCAATGTGATTGACCCGCATCAGGCATTTCTCATCGAGCGCGGGCTGAAGACTTTGGCGGTGCGTGTGCGCCAGCAAAATCAGTCGGCGCTGCAAGTCGCGCACTATTTACAGCAGCACCCGAAGATCGAGCGCGTACATTATCCCGGCTTGAGCTCTCACCCCGATCACGCGCTGGCGGCGGCGCAGATGAGCGGCTTCGGCGGCGTCGTCAGCTTTGAAGTTGCCGGCGATATCCATGCCACCAGCGCCTTCATCGACCGCCTGCGCATCCCCTATATCGCGCCCAGCCTCGGCGGTGTTGAGAGCCTTGTCGAGCAGCCCGCCTATGTCAGCTATTACGATCTCAGCAGCGACGAACGGCTGGAATTTGGCATTCGGGATAACCTGGTGCGCTTCGCCTTGGGCATCGAAGACGCTGTTGATATTATCGCCGATTTGCAAGCGTCACTGGCGCAGGTGCCCGCCGTCAATAGCCGCTAATTCTGAGAGCGCGCCGCTCCCAGCGGGGCAGGGGCAGGAGCGCTCTCCAGAAGCGCGACAATTTCTTCGATATCAGCTTCGGCTTGCAGCATCTCGTTGCGATGCTGCGGCTTAAGCTGCGGCAAGGTATCGGCGTGATAGCCGATGGTGGCTTCGGGATCTTTCAGGATGTGCCCGGTCAAAACGCCCAGCACCGTGTCGCCGCGTTGGATGATGCCGCGCCGTGCCAATTTGCGCGCGCCCGCCACCGAGCAGGCGGAAGCGGGTTCGCAGCCAATGCCGACCGCGTCCACAACCGCCTTGGCATCCATAATCTGCTGGTCGCTGACCGCTTCCACCACGCCGCCCGTCCATTCCAGCGCGCGTATCGCCTTGCTTACATTGACCGGATTGCCGATTTTGATGGCGCTGGCGATAGTCTGCGCTTTTACTGGCTGGTACTGCCTAAAGCCGCTTTTATAATGCCGATAGAGCGGGTTTGCGCCTTCCGCCTGCACGATTGCCAGGCGCGGCAGCCGGTCAATCAGCCCCAGCTCATACAGCTCCAGCAAGCCTTTGCCAAAGGCGGAGCTGTTGCCGAGGTTGCCGCCCGGCACCACAATCCAATCCGGTGCCTGCCAGCGCAGTTGCTGCAGCGCCTCAAACATAATCGACTTCTGCCCTTCCAGGCGGAAGGGATTGACAGAATTGAGCAGATACATGCCCAGCCGCGCCGATACCTGCTGCGCCAGCGCCATATTGCGGTCAAAATCGGCATTAATCTGCAAGCATATCGCGCCGAAAGCGATGCCCTGCGCCAGCTTGCCCAGGGCAATCTGCTGATTCTGCAAGAAGATGATGCCCTGCATGCCCGCGCGCGCGGCATAAGAAGCCAGCGACGCCGATGTATTGCCTGTTGAGGCGCAGGCGACGCGCTTCATCTTCAGCACTTTTGCCTGTGTTAGCCCGGTGGTCATGCCGCGGTCTTTGAAAGAACCTGTGGGGTTTTCGCCTTCGTGCTTCAAAAACAGAGTATCCACGCCAGCGTATGCCGCCACTTTTGGCAATTCATACAAGTTGGTATTGCCTTCCATGCGGCTGACGATGTGCTCATCGTCAACACCGGGGTAGATCAGCTCTTTATAGCGCCAGACGCCGCTGTTATACGGCGCGGACAGCGCGCCCAAGCGCCCGTCAAAGAGATTTTGCGTCAGCCCCTGCCGCGCAGGCTCAAAATCGTGCCGCACATCCAGCAAGCCGCCGCAAGCCCCGCAACTGTAGACCACGGTGTCGATTGGGTATTGTTGAGAGCAATCGACACATTGTAATATGCTGGGCATGTACAGGACCTTTCAGCGCGGAGTTCGCGACTTAGGATAGCGAGCATCCATGGCATTTTCCATAGCGGAAGCCTTCGCCCCGGCGACGGTTGCCAACCTCGGCGTCGGCTTCGATATCCTGGGCATGGCGCTGGATGGCATGGGCGACCGCGCTGTCGTGCAATTCAAAGATAGCCCCGGCATCGTCATCAGCGATATCAGCGGTGACGATGGTGCCTTGCCGCGGGAACCGAGCGAGAATGTCGCCAGCGTTTCCGCCCGCGCATTTTTGGAGCATATCGGCGAGCGGCGCGGCATCAGCATCAAGCTGAGCAAGGGCTTGCCCTTGGCAAGCGGCTTGGGCAGCAGCGCCGCCAGCGCTGTCGTTTCCGTTGTCGCTTTGAACAAGCTCGCCGGCTCGCCCTTCACACAAGAAGAATTGCTGCCTTTCTGCCTGGAAGGGGAAGCGCTGGTCAGCGGTTATCATGCCGACAATATCGCCCCTTGCCTGCTGGGCGGCATCGTTCTGGTAGCTGGCACGGCGGTGGCGGATTTGCAGCCGCTGCCAGTCCCCGCCGCTTTGATGCTGGCGCTGGTAACGCCGGCGGTGCCCGTCCCGACCAATGCGGCACGGGCGATATTGCCGGCGCAAGTGCCCTTGCGGCAGCTCATACAGCAAACGGGCAATGTAGCCCGCTTGATAGACGCCTTGCATCGCGGGGATCTGGAAGCGCTGGGCGCTGCCATTGAGGGCGACCAAATCATCGAGCCTGCCCGCCGCGACCTGATGCCGCACCTGGATGCCGCCCGCGCTGCCGCCAAAAGCGCCGGCGCAATCGCCGTTTTCATCGGCGGCGCTGGTCCCACGCTCTGCGCCATCTGCGATAACGACAGCGGCGCTCAAGCCGCCGCCGCTGCCATGGAGGCGGTCTATCAGGAAGCGGCGATGCGCTGCCTGGCGCAAGTTGCCGCAGTGGACCACCGCGGCGCGTATTGTATATGCGCCAGGTGAATCCGTTTGCATTACTTTGTGAAATTCTTGACAATCGCCGCCGTCAATTCTATACTAGCGGTGCGCATTCAGGCGGGGCTGCGCTTGGGCGCGCCGCTGGGGCTATCAGCGCGAATTTAGGTGAAGATGACCGCGCAAAAGCTGTATTGGGATAGCGCTTATGAAATCGTGCTGGCATTGATGGAAGCCTACCCGGATGCCGAGCTGGAGTCTATTGGGCTGGAAGAGTTAAATCGGCGCATCCTTTCCCTGCCGGGTTTTGCTGACGATGCGGCTTTGGTGAATAATGGTATACTCAATTCGATACTACGCGAGTGGTATGAGGAGATCGGCGGATAGATGGAAGTGAAGCTGCAAGAACTCAATGCTACCGAATTCCCCGTACCGGTTGAGCTTGAAGACAATATCGCGATAACCAGTTTGAGCCAGCTCTACAATTGGGGGCGGCGCAATTCTATGTGGCCCATGCTCTTCGGCTTGGCTTGCTGTGCCATTGAGATGATCGCCACCGCCTCTTCCCGCTTTGATTTTTCCCGCTTCGGCTTCGAAGTTATGCGGGCGACGCCGCGTCAAGCCGACCTGATGATTGTCTCCGGCACGGTAACCAAGAAGATGGTCGTGCCCATCGTGCGCCTCTACAATCAAATGCCCGAGCCAAAATATGTGCTGGCGATGGGCGCTTGCGCCAGCGGCGGCGGACCTTTCAAAGAGGGCTACAATGTCGTTTCGGGAATGGACAAATACCTGCCGGTGGATGTCTATGTGCCCGGCTGCCCACCGACGCCGCAGGCGCTGCTCTTTGGCATGATTGCCCTGCAGCGCAAAATTGACGGGCAAAGCATCGCCAATGGTGACGATGTGCCCTGGTATGGCGAAGGACCAGCGGAGCCAACGCCCGTTCCCGTTTTGGGACCAGACATCATCGACCCCCGTCAAATGGACATGATCCGCCGCCAAGCCGAAGCGGCTGCGGAAAGCATGGCATTGCTCGGCGCGCGTGATCTGCCCGCCGCCACCCAAATGGTCGCCGCCAAAGCCGAAACCGCCGTTGCGGAAGCGGTCGCGGCGCCAGTTGATGGCGATGCGCTCAGCTTTGTCTTGCCCACCGGCGGCACGCCTTGGGCAGAAGCCGAAGACATACGCGAGAAGCGCCGCCTGCGCGCCCTGGCGCGCAAAGCCCTGCGCGCCTCCCGCCGCGCCCAAGCTGAAGGGGAATAAGCCCGCTATGGAAACATTGGCACCCGCGCCCGCAGCGCCGCTGACCGCGACCAGCATTGACGAGGCGCTAGACTATCTCAAGACCGCCCATCCGCATGCCGTGAAAGCGGACGACCGCGACGGCTATCAGGGCATCATCATCGACGCCGACAGCTTGCTGGAGCTGGCGCAGGTCATTCGTGATGACCTGGGTTTTGATTATCTCTCAAGCGCGACCGCGGTCGATTACCTGGGCGAGGGCGACCACATGGAAATGGTCTACCACGCCTACCGCAGCAGCGGCGGCAGCGCGCTCGTTTTCAAAGCGCAGACCGACCGCGAAAATGCCAGCATCCCCTCGCTGACACCCGTCTGGCGCGGCGCTGATTTCCAAGAGCGCGAGGCTTGGGATCTCTTTGGCATCCGCTTCCCCGGGCATGGGAATCTCAAAAGAATCTTGATGTGGGAGGGCTTTTCGGGGCATCCCATGCGCAAGGACTGGCGCGAAGCCTATTACGAAGAGGAGCAGAAACCCTTCGACAGCCGCTGGCCCGGCGGACATGTGCACCGCTCGGAAGAGAAAAATGTTTTCGGCAAAAATGTCTCTTACCCGGCGGATATTGACCTGGGGCGGCTGGCGGATACTTCAGAGCGCGCCGTTTATCAATCGCTTGGGCTTGGCGTTGATGTCGAGCGCATCATGGACAAAGATGGCTTCGAGACCAATGAGCTGGTTGTCAACATGGGTCCGCACCATCCCAGCACCCATGGCGTTTTCCGCATGGTGCTGACAGTCGACGGCGAAACGGTAACTTCGCTCGAGCCGGTGATGGGCTATCTGCACCGCAATCACGAAAAAATCGGCGAGCGCAACACTTACCTGCACAACATCCCTTTTACCGACCGCCTCGATTATATTTCCAGCATGGGCAACAACCATGGCTATGTGCTGGCTGTCGAGCAGTTGATGAGCCTGGGGCGCCGCTACAATCCGCCGACTTACCGCTGCGAGGCGCTGCGCGTGCTGATGGTCGAGCTGAGCCGCATTGTCAATCACCTGTGGGCGATTGGCTTCTGGCTCAACGATATCGGCGCATTCTTCACGCCCGTGCTCTATTTCATCCAAGAGCGCGAGCGCATTATGGACTTCTTTGAGGCGGTCGCCGGCAGCCGCATGATGTGCAATTATATGCGCTTTGGCGGGCTGTTTGGCGATCTGCCCGAGCGTATCAAAAGCGTCAGCAACTTGACGAACGACCGCGTGCGCGATTACAACACCATGCAATTCCTGACCGAGATGATAAATGAGCGCATCCCGCGCACAATTGATGAATTGGAATTGCTGCTGACGCAGAATGAAATTGTCATCGAGCGCTCGATTGGCGTCGGCGTCTTGAGCCGCGATGAGGCCATCAATTGCAGCGCCGCTGGTCCCCTGCTTCGCGGCAGCGGCGTCGCTTATGACATTCGCCGCGCCGAGCCGTATAGCATCTACCCCGAGCTTGACTTTGATGTCGCCGTCGAAAATGCTGGCGATATGTACGCCCGCTATCAGGTGCGCGTGAAAGAATTGCGTGAGAGTGTGCGCATTTTGCGGCAAATCCTGCCGCGGCTGGAAGCCACCAAAGGGCAGTCCATCTGGGCGGACGGCAAAGTTGGCGCGTATGCGCCGCGCGTGCCTTTGGGCGAAGCCTATGGCCGCGTCGAAAATGGCAAGGGCGAGTTGGGCTATTACATCGTTTCGGCTGGCGGGCGCAATGGCACTTCCAACCCCTGGCGCTATCATGTGCGCGCGCCCAGCTTCATCAACTTGACGCCGCTGGGCGCCATGAGCACGGGGCATAAAGTCGCCGATATTGTCGGCATCCTGGGCAGCATCGATATTGTGCTCGGCGAAACCGATCGCTAAAGGCCGCGAGGCGCGTCGCCGCATACAGCAATTTGAGGAGTTGACATGTACGGAACCGGTTTGGCAAAGGGCTTGATGCTGACTCTGCGGCACTTTGTCGATTCCTTCATTGATGATATGCGCTATGGTTTTCGCAAATATCACCATTCCACCGACAATTTTGGCATCCGCCAAGGCACGCAGACCAAAGGCGTCATCACCGTGCAATACCCAGACGAAAAAGTCGCTGTGCCCGAGCGCTTCCGTTTTGTTCCATTCCTAATCGTCGAAGACGATGACCATCCCACCCGCGCCGGCAAAGACTGGTGCACAAGCTGCGGCATCTGCGCCAAAGTCTGCCCGCCCCAGTGCATCTGGATTGTGCGCGGCAATGACCCCAACACCGGGCGCCCCGTGCCTGAGCCGGAAGCATTTTTCATCGACATCGACATCTGCATGAACTGCGGCTACTGCGCCGAATACTGCCCCTTCGACGCCATCAAAATGGACCACGATTATGAGCTGGCGAGCTATGACCGCACCAGCCATCACATTCACGATAAAGAGCGCTTATCCAAGCCCAATTCCTATTGGCGCAGCATCGCCCCCACCCGCGCTTACGAAGAGATGCTTGTCCGCGGCACCTGGGAGCATAAAGACGCTGCCAAAGAAGCGCGGCGGGGCGCTTCCGGCGCCCGTAGCAGCGCGCCCAGCCCAGCGCCCAAGCCGGCGGCAGCCGCCGCTCCCGCGCCAGCCGCAGCCGCTACAGCTGAGCCAGCCGCCAGCGCCCCGCCCGCGCCCGCTGCCGCAGGGGCGACACCCTGGAACGAGGACGAAGCCAAGCGCGAAGAACGCCGCCGCAAAGCGCTGGAACGCAAAGCCAAGCGCGCCGCTCGCGGCTGAGTGCCGGCTCGGTTGCTGCTCATTCGTTGTTAATTGCCGCAGAGTCTCAAGTACAATTCCAGCCAGAAATATGCCGCTGACAGTGCTATAGTGGTGGCATAGCTATTGACTATGCCTGAGGAGCGACATGAGCGATAGCAAGAAGCAGGTCATGCAGGCGCTCGCAACCGTCATCGAGCCCGAGCTGCATCAAGATATCGTCTCGCTGAATATGGTGCGCGACCTTGAAGTGCGTGATGGGATCGCTCACTTCACTATCATCTTGACGACCCCCGCCTGCCCGCTGAAAGATGTGTTCATCGAGCGCTGCACGGACGCGCTGGTGGGCAAAGTCGCCGGGATTGAGGGCATCCGCATCAACTGGGACGCAAAAGTCCCCAGCGACCGGCGCATTCACGGCCGCCTGGATGTACCGATGAACAGCATCGTCGCCATCGCCAGCGGCAAAGGCGGCGTCGGCAAAAGCACGGTCGCCACCAATTTGGCGGTGTGCCTGGCGGAGGCTGGCGCCAGCGTCGGTTTGATTGACGCCGATATCCTCAACCCCAATATCCCGCAGATGTTTGGTTTGGGCGCGGGCAGACCCCAAGTCGCTGACGGCAAGATGCGCCCGCTTGAAGTCTATGGCGTCAAGTTGATTAGCACTGGCTTCCTCACCACGCCGGACAAACCGATGATTATGCGCGGTCCCATGCTGCATAGCGCAATCCGCCAGTTTTTCACCGATGTCGCCTGGGGCAAGCTCGATTATATGATAGTGGATTTGCCGCCAGGCACGGGCGATGCCCCTTTGTCGCTGGCGCAATCCTTCCCGTTGACCGGTGCCATCATCGTTACCCAGCCGCAAGCGGTCGCCGTCGCCGATGCCATCCGCGCCGCCGCTATGTTTGACCAGCTAAAAGTGCCGCTGCTGGGCGTGGTTGAGAATATGGCGGGGGAGTTCTTCGGCAGCGGCGGCGGCGAGAAGTTCGCGCAGAGCCGCAGCCTGCCTTTGCTGGGGCGCATCCCGCTGTCGGCGAATGTGCGGGAAGGCGGCGATTATGGGCGGCCAGCCGCCTTAAATCAGCCAGAATCGGCGGCGGGGCGGGCTTTCCAGCAAATGGCGGGGGAGGCGGCGGCGCGCATCAGCCTGGCGATGCTGCAAAGCGCCGATGTGATTCCGATCAACATTGTTGGCTGAGCGACTTGCCGCTAATCGTCCATGCCGACAACATCGATAGCAGCGCCCGCTTCGACCGGGTTATAACGCCCAACCAGCAGCCAGAAAACCCCGTTCAGCGCAAGCGCCAGCAGCAGAGCCAGCAGGGTCTCTTCGTATAAGTCATCTTTGAGGAAGGCATTATGCCGGATGACCAGCAGGCACAATACAACAATTATCGCGACCAGACGGCGGCGTTTCGGCTCGGCGCGTTGAATCAGCAACAGCAGCAAAGCCGATACCATGCCAATCGCGGAAACATAGCCCCAATCCACAAGCACTCCGCCCCTACAATCAAGTTTTTTGCCAAGCGCTTGATAGTCTACCACAACTGCGGGCGCGGGAGCATCAGCGAATGACAATCGAAAAGGACTTCCAAGGCAATGCGCTTATCATCGCGCTTGCCGGGCGCATTTGTGAAGAAAGCGCGGAAGCGCTGGGGGCGCTGCTGGCAAGGGAAATCGCCGCGGGCAATCGCCATCTCGCTTTGGATTTGAGCAAAGTGGAGCAGTTGTGCCTGTCGGGGCTTTGGGAGCTGATGACAGCTTGCAAGCGGGCGCGGCGCAACGGCGGTGATTTGCGCCTGGCGCAGCCATCAGACCCGGCGCGCGCCGCCCTGGAAGCAGCGCGATTAAATGAAATTATTAGCGTGTATGACAAGCTGGCGGACGCGGTCGCCAGCTTTTGAGGCTAGCGGCGCCAGCTGTTGATGTCGTTGAGATTGACAAATTCTGGACCCGGCGGCAGGTAGTTACCTTCGCACTCCACTGCTGTGGGCGGCAGGTCTGTGCGCCGCGCTGGCAAGGCATTCTCGGGGTTAAAATAATTCCAGGCGGCGCGCGAAATCTCCTCAACCAGGGGCCAGAGTTTTTCGTAATCCTGGAATTCAGTCTCTTCCCACAGGAATACCGAGATGACATAATGCCGCCCATTAGGCGAATAGACGATGCCAGCATCACCGACAGTATCAAATATCCAGCCATTTTTATGCGCGATGCGCGCCCCCGGCGGGATGCCGCCCTGCAGCAGGCGCTGCAAATCGTTGGCGCTGCTGAGCTCCAGTATCTGGCGGCATTCCTGCTGCGTCATCTGCCCCGCGGGCAGCGCCAGCGCCAAGCCCGAAGCGTATTCCGCGCAATCGTAAATCAGGCTGAAAAGCGCGCCCAAATCTTCCGCTGTCGTCTGGTTGAAGGGGTCGGGGCGGGTATCAAAATTGGGATTGGGCGCTGTCGGCGGGATTTGAATCGAGCCCAATTCCTGCCCTTCAATGCCCAGGTAAAAGGGCGCGGTGATGAAGGTATTGCTGATGCCAGCCGCGCGGATGGTATCGGTAACGCGGCGCAAGCCGGCAAAAACATCGCCGCCGCCGATGATTTCCATCAATAAGTTGGAGGAACTGTTGTTGCTGCATAATAGGGAATTCGCCAGCAGCCAGGCTTCATCCGCGCTGGGCGCGACCGGTAAAGTGCGCAAGTATTCCACCATTATCGGCACTTTGATGGTACTGGCGGCGGAATAGGCGACATCGCCCAAGATATTGACTTCTTCCCCCGTTTGCAGGTCCAAAATATACACGGAAGCAACGGTAGCCAAGCCATCATAGATGAAGCCTTGGCTATCGAGGTAGTCGATTATCAGCGCTCGCAGCGCATGTAATCCTTGCGATTGGTCACCGATTGGCGCGACCGGCAGCAGCACCGCGCGCCCGTCCGCCGCGCGCAAAGCCTGGTTCACCGCCGCCATCGCGGCACCGATATCAAGCGCGTGGCCGCTCTCGCCCGGCACCATCATCAGCGTCTGCAAATTGTAAGTCGGGCTGCCCGGCGGGTCATCATAACGAGAAGCCAAATCACGCAGAAACATCTCCAAAGCGCTGCTTTGATAATCGGCAAAGAGCGGGATATCACGGGCGACAATCTGCTCTATGCCCAGAAGGAAATCCAGAAAGCGCCCCCAGAAGCCGCCTTCTTCTTCGCCCGATGCCAAGACTGCCGCCAGCATTGGCTCGCTGCTGATGCGCCAGCCGACCTGGTCAGGGTGCAGATGGATGAGATTATCGCCATTTTCGTCGGGATACATCAGCGCGATGGGCTGGGCATACGCCCGTTCCCAGCGCGCCACCGCTTCCCGCGCATCAAGATGGCTGACATTGATGCCAGCGACAGTAACGCCAGCGGGCAACTGCTCCTCGCGGCGGCTGAAAGCTACCAGCTCATAGACAAGCAAAGCGCCCGCGCCCAGCAGCAAAAGCAGCGAAAGCGCCAGCAAAAGCGGGAAGCCGCCACGCCGGCGGCGCGCGGTCAAGCTCGCGCCCATAATGCGCTCCCCGAGAATTGCTCAAGCGCCGCTTTTATTGCCCGCTGATGAAAAGGCTTGAGCGGCGGCAGCTCCGCCGGTGTCGCCCAGCGATAGCCCAACAATTCGTGGCTAAGCGCGCCGACAGCGCCCCGCGCCTCACAAAGATAGGCGAGGTCGATATGATTGGGCAAAGTTTTGCTGACATGCAGGATGCGCAGAACGCGCGCTTCCAGCTGCAGCTCTTCTTTCAGTTCGCGCAATACGGCGATTTCCGGCGCTTCGTCAGCGCCGATCCAGCCGCCGGGGAAGCCCCAGGGGAATTGTGGATGATAGGTATGCTCTACTATCAGGATGCGCCCGGCAGGACCAAGCACAACCGCCGCCACGCCTATGGTATAACGCGGCTGAATCCCGCGAAACAGCCGATAGGGCAGCCGCATGAGAAAAGGGAAACGGCGCAAGAGGCGAGAAATCGAATGGGTCACTGCCTGTGCTTCGCATGTGTGAACACTATTGTGAGTGTAGAATGCAAGCCCTAAGCCGTCAACCAAGAGCACAGTGCCCAGCCGCCTTTGATATGCCTCAACATCACATATAGTGGCGGCCGCGCGTTTTACCTTCCTATGCGCTGAATAGAAACTGCGGCTTATGTTATACTGATTGCCTGAACATCCTGGCTGCCAGGCGCTGGATAGCTTCATTCCTGTCTCGCCCAAGTTTTCCGCTGCTGATTGGTCGGCGCGTTGCAGGGCAGCAGCATCCGCTATTGCCGATTGACGCGCCCATGTCGCGCCTGTCCGCCCATAATGCCCCGGCAAGACAGGGAACCCTGGGCGAGTTGGGTGGTGTACAGTGCAAAGAACACCCCTTGATATCTTCACTCTATTTGTTAGCTCGCCTGGCGACCTGCTCTTTTTCTTGTTGGTGATAGCGCTGTGCCTGGGCGCGATGTTCCTCGCATTTGGCAATCGCTCGCGCTTTCCCTACGAGCATAATACCCGGCGGTATGTCTTCGCCACATCAAGCCAAGTGTTGATATGGCTGGTGATGTTGGGCGCTGCCGCCCTCAGTTTCTATGCGGACCTCGAGCCGGCGCAATTTATGCCGCCTTTAGAGCGCCTGGCATTTGCCATCTCTCTGATGATACTGGCATGGGCGCTGTTCAGCGCCGATTTTATCCAATGGCAAAATCGCTCCAATGTCTTGCTGTTTGGCGGCAGTTTTAGCGCGCTGCTGCTGTATATCAACAGCACAAGAGACTGGCTGGGCGGCTATGCCAGCGGCGCGGCATTTAACGCCAGCGGCTATGCGCTTTTGTGGTCGCTGGCGACAGCAGCATTTGCCGCCGCCGCCGTGATGCTGCTGCTGCTCAATTTTCGACATATCGTTGACGCCCCGCTGAAGGCGGTCTATTTTGCCGTGTTTTTTGCGGGCAACGGCTGGGACGCGCTGCAGCTGCTGGAAGGCGGGCTGGCTGGCAACTATCTGGGTGGCGCGCGCCTGGCATATCTTTTAAGCCTGTCACTGCTGCCGGTAATTTTGTATCGGCTGTCCATCGCCCTCTTGGAGAACAGTTTGGTCGAAGTTGTGCTGTCAGCCTCTCAGCAAATGCCCGGAGAGGACGAGGCGCTTGCGATGCCCGCCGCTGGCTCACAGCCGCCGGCGGCGGCCGCCCCAAGCGGGCAAACCAGCGCTTATCTGCTGGCGGCCGCCAGCGCGATGCTCCAGCGGGAGGGCGAAGCCAGCCGCGAAGATCATATTGTCAGCGCGGTCTCCGCGGCGCTGGATTCGGAATTCTGCTTGCTGCTGGCGCTGCCGGATGGGGCATCCGCCCGCATTCGCGCTGGCATCGAGCGGGGGGCAGAGCGCTCGTTTGCCGGCAAAACTTTGGAGCTTCAGCAGCAGCCGACCCTGCTTGCAGCCTTGCGGCAGGGGGAAGCCGTCACGCTTAGTCCCGAGACCCATAGCGAGCAATTAAACGATTTCTGCCAGCAGCTGGCACTCTCGCCGCCGGGCGGGCTGTATGCCCAGCCGCTGGCGCTGGAAAACGAGTTACTTGGCTTTTTATTGCTCAGCATACCCCGGCAGCAGCGGCAACTGCCCGCAACCGCGCTTGAACAGTTGCAGGAGCTGGCGATTCTGGCGGCAAATATATTGGCATGGCAACGGGCTGATTCTCAGGCATTGGAATTGGCGCAGGCAGCCGCTTTTGACTTTGGCGCGCCCGATGCGATACAGGCAGTAGAACCGCCGTCCATTGTCGGCAGCCGGCAGGAATTGCTCGCCTCCCTGGAGCGCATGCAAGAACGCAGCGCCAGCATGCAGGAGCGCATCAGAAATTTGCGCCAGCAAGTGCGCGGGCAGCAGCGCGCTCTGTTGGCGAGCTTGGCGGAAAGTGAAAATGACCCGTCAGCCGCCGCTGAGCTGGCAAGCGCGATGTCCCAACTGGCGCGCATCAGAATGTCTTGCGAGCTTAGCGCGCAGAATCTGCTTGAAGCGGAAACTGTGGCGCGCATTCTGGCGGCTGATAGCGCCGGCAGCTTGGCAGAAATTTTGCGCAAATCTTTGCAAGGCGAGCTTAACTTGCAACTCACATCACGCGACCGCCTGCGGCGGGAACTCACCAGCATCACGGCGGCGGGCGCACAGGGCAGTGATGGCATTAGCGAACTCTTAAGCATGTTACAAAACGAAGCGGCGCAGCTCAAACAAGAGCGGCAGCAGCTCGAGCAGCGGCGGGAAGCTGCCGAGGCGAAGCTGCAGTCACAGGGCATGACCGGCGCATTTTCCCACAGCGCCAGAGTGCTGATGGAGCTGGTAGCCGAGCGCAGCAGCGCGTCAAACCAGCTGGAGGCATTGAAGCGAAAACAGCAACTGCTATTGCACGAGCGGGAACAATTAAGAGAAGCCAGCCTTGGCGAAGATGCGGACTTGCTGGCGCAGCTCAAACGTTTGAGCGCGGAGCATGAAGAGCTGCTGGACGGGCGCGAAGATATGCGGCGGGAAGCAGTTACACTGGCGGAGCAAGCCCGCATAGCTGACGCCGATAATAAGGAATTAAGAGACCGGAGCGACGAGCTTCAAGCGGCGCTGAACACCGCCATCAGCGAAAAAGCGGAGGACCGCCAGCGCTATCGAGAGCTGGAAGAAGAACGGAATAATTTGCTGAGGGTGCGCGATGAGCTGACTGCCTTGATAAGCGAATTGGTCGCCAACGAAAGCGCCAATGCCGATGCGAGCCAAGAGGCGCATCTAAGTGAATTGCAGGCGACCATTCAGCGCTTGACCGAGCAGCGGGAGCAGCTTGCGCTGGAGTTGAGCGATGTCCGCAGCGAAAGCGCCGGGAGCTATCAGCAGGAGGCTGGGCTATCCGCTATACCGGGCAAGCTGGCACCCGAGCTTGCCCCGCCCAAAGCGGGCGCGGTGGGGCTGACGCCGGTCATCGACGCTGTCGTCAGCGACATGGCGCAAGAATTCGCGGATAAGGGGCTTCTCATCGAATTGTCGCTGGAAGAAGGGCTGCCGCCGCTGCCCGCCGCTGAAACTGGACTCAAGCAAATTTTAATCCAGTTGCTGCGCAATGCTGTCGCAGTATCACCGGCGGGGAGCAGCATCCTGCTTGGCGTTCGCAGCCGCGCGCTGCGCTTGAGAAGCCAGGAAGAAGCGGTGGCGGCGGTTGAAGTGCGCGTGCAAGATAGCGGCGGCGGCATCCTTCCCGCCGATTTGGAGCGCGTTTTCAGCCAAACGGACCGCTCGCCGGTGCAGGCGCTGTCGGGCTTGAGCGATGCTGGCGTTGGCTTAACGGTTGCGCGCGCTGTCGCCCGCCGCTTGCATGGCGATTTGTGGGTGACATCAGAAGCGGGCGCTGGGGCAACCTTCCATCTCGCCTTGCCAATTTCGCTGCCGCATTCAACCGAGGCATAGCCGATGCGGCGGAACATCGGCAATGAGCTTGTCATCGCGCTCTTGGCGCTGCTTTCGCTTGTATTCGCGGCGCTGTTCGCTTTTTTTCTCGCATCCTCAACACAGAATCCAGCGCCGCCGCCCGCTTCCACCGCTGTCGGGACGGAAGCCCTGGGACCGCCATCAGCCCTGCCAACAACCATGAGCGCCACTGCGGGCGTCACAGTCACCGGGGCGCAGCAGCTCCCCACAGCGGCGGTTGAAATCCCCACGGCGAGCGCAAGCCCGATCGCGACGGTACTGTCAACAGCGCGCACGGCGGCTCCAGCCAGGACAGCAACCGCGCCAGCGGCGCTAACGCGGGCGGCGCAACGGGATAGCATGGTGCTTGCGCTCACTCACATCGCGGAAACTGCGCAGTCGCTCATTCACAGCCTTTCTGCGACGCCGGCAGCAACGGTGCCCGCGACACAAACTGAGCAAAGCGCACAAGCCCTTGCTACAGCGTCGGCGACAGAGCCACTTCGCTTGTCGCCGACGACCGCATCAGTGATACAACCGAGCGAGACTGTGTTTGTTCCGAGCGCAACGCCGCCAGTTAGCGCTGTAACAGCAGCTCTCACGCCCAGCGCCGAAGCGTTAGCGCCACCTTCAACTGCGACAACTGATGCAACAGCAGCTACTGCTGCGCCTCAAGCAAGCCCCATGCTGACTACTGGAACTGAAACAGCGACTGTCCCGCCCAGCGCCGAAGCGTTAGCGCCTACAGCAACTCCAATGACTGATTCAACGGAAGTTGCCGTAACATCACAAGAAAATCCAACACTGACTGTTAGCACTGAGGCGGCGTCTATCACGCCCAGCGCCGATATCCGACGCACACTTACTCAGCTTGCCCATACAGCTGAGGCGGTAGCGTTGAAATTGACAAGAACGGCTGATACGACAGAAGTTGCCGTAACATCACAAGAAAATCCAACACTGACTGTTAGCACTGAGGCGGCGTCTATCACGCCCAGCGCCGACATCCGACGCACACTTACTCAGCTTGCCCATACAGCTGAGGCGGTAGCGTTGAAATTGACAAGAACGGCTGATACAACAGAAGTTGCCGAAACCCCTCAAGCAAGCCCTATGCCGCCCGTTAGCACTGAGGCGGCAGCTCTCACGCCCAGCGCTGAAGCGCTAGCGCCTACAGCAACTCCAACTACTGGTACGACAGAAGTTGCCGCTCCGCCGGTAGCAAGCCCAACGCTGACTACTGGAACTGAAACAGCGACTGTCCCGCCCAGCGCCGAAATCCGACTCACACTAACAAAACTTGCCCGTACAGCAGAAGCAGTACTATGGGAATTGACAGCCGCGGCTGTTTCACCCGAGGTTGCCGCAACATCACAAGCAAGCCCAATGCCGCCTGTTAGCACTGTAACGGCAATCCTCACGCCCAGCGCTGAAGCGCTAGCGCCTACAGCAACTCCAATGGCTGATTCAACAGAAGTTGCCGTAACATCACAAGCAAATCCAACACTGACTGTGAGCACTGAAACAGCGACTGTCCCGCCCAGCGCTGAAGCGCTAGCGCCTACAGCAACTCCAATGACTGATTCAACGGAAGTTGCCGTAACATCACAAGAAAATCCAACACTGACTGTTAGCACTGAGGCGGCGTCTATCACGCCCAGCGCCGACATCCGACGCACACTTACTCAGCTTGCCCGTACAGCTGAGGCGATCGCATTGGAATTAACAGCAGCAGCTAATACAACAGAAGTTGCCCAAACGCCTCAAGCAAGCCCAACGCTGACTGCTGGCACCGAAACAGCGACTGTAACCCCCAGCACCGAAGCGCTAGCACCAACGGCAACTCCAATGGCTGATTCAACGGAAGTTGCCGTAACATCACAAGCAAGTCCAACGCCGCCTGTGAGCACTGAGGCGGCGTCTATCACGCCCAGCGACGATATCCGACGCACACTTACTCAGCTTGCCCGTACAGCTGAGGCGGTAGCGTTGAAATTGACAAGAACGGCTAATACAACAGAAGTTGTCGTAACATCACAAGCAAGTCTTATGCTGACTACTCGCACTGAAACTGTTACGCCTAGTGTCGAAGCGTTAGCACCTACAGCAACTCCAACTGCTGATTCAACGGCAGTTGCCGTAACATCACAAGCAAGCCCAACGCTGACTGTGAGCACTGAGGCGGCGTCTATCACGCCCAGCGCCGACATCCGACGCACACTTACTCAGCTTGCCCGTACAGCTGAGGCGGTAGCGTTGAAATTGACAAGAGCAGTTGATTCAACAGAAATTACCGCAACGCCACAAGCAAGTCCAACGCCGCCTGTTAGCACTGAAACAGCGACTCTCACGCCCAGCGCCGAAGCGCTAGCGCCAACGGTAACTCCAACTGTTGATACGACAGAAGTTGCCGCTCCGCCGGTAGCAAGCCCAACGCCGACTACTGGAACTGAAACAGCGACTGTCCCGCCCAGCGACGACATCCGACGCACACTTACTCAGCTTGCCCGTACAGCTGAGGCGGTAGCGTTGAAATTGACAAGAACGGCTGATACGACAGAAGTTGTCGAAACCCCTCAAGCAAGCCCTATGCCGCCCGTTAGCACTGAGGCGGCAGCTCTCACTCCCAGTGCTGAAGCGCTAGCGCCTACAGCAACTCCAACTACTGGTACGACAGAAGTTGCCGCTCCGCCGGTAGCAAGCCCAACGCTGACTACTGGAACTGAAACAGCGACTCTCACGCCCAGCGCCGACATCCGACTCACACTTACTCAGCTTGCCCGTACAGCAGAAGCAGTATTATGGGAATTGACAGCAACGGCTGATTCAACAGAAGTTGCCCAAACGCCTCAAGCAAGCCCAACGCTGACTGCTGGCACCGAAACAGCGACTGTCCCGCCCAGCGCCGAAGCGCTAGCGACAACATCAACTGCGACAGCTGATTCGGCGCATGCCGCTACTAGACCGCATCCCAGCCCGACACAGCCCCCGCAGCCCGCGGCCACATCAGAGCCAGCGCAGCCGTCTTTTGTCTTTGCCCATTTGATTGCGACACCGACCGTCTTCGGTCAAGCCGGTGCCGAGCTTGACGGCTGCAAAGTTCGCGCCGACTGGCTGCCCTACGCGGTGAATGCGGGCGATACGCTCCTTGCTTTGGCGCGCGCTATCAACAGCGACCTGATTACGCTGCGCGCGGGCAACTGCTACCCGGCGGCGCGCGGCATCTTCGCGGGCGAGACATTCTTGCTGCCGCAGCTCCCGCCGCAGCCGGTCGCTACCATCGAAGCTGTTTTCCCCGCCCCAAATTCAGATTTGCCCGTTTTCGGCTGCGCTTCTTCCACCGCGCAGATTGACGCGCCAAAGCCCATGCAAGAAGTGTATGGCATATTCGAAGTCACCGGCAGCGCCGCGCCACCGCCAGCTGGCTTTTACCAGATTGCGCTGAAACCCGCCTGGTCGGATAGCTATCTGCCTTATGAAATCGCCGCTGATGGCGCGCAAGCAGGCAGCCTCGGCTTGATAAACACCGAGATCTTCGGCGAAGGGCTGCATCGGCTGCGGCTGACGATTTTTGATAGCGATACCGGCAAAATCCCGGATGGCATCTGTGATATCCCGCTTATATTCTCGCGGCCAAATCTGGCGTCAAATGACGATAGCGAATGAGGTTGGAAAAATGCGCATCCGCAAGACAAGACCCGCTGGAGCTTAAATGCGCGCCATCGCCAAACTGCTCGGCGCATGCCTCTGGCTGCTGTTGATACTGGCGCTGGCGCTGGCGCTAGCCGCTACATTTTGGACCGGCGATCAGCTTGCCCGGCTCGCGGGGCAGCGGCAGCGAGACGCCGCCGCTATGGAGTCGCGGCGGGCTTATCAGCGGGTGACAGCGACAGCGCTCGATATTCAGCGCGGCGGCGACAGTATGCGCGCTGGCTCCAAAATCGTTCTGATGCAGCATCGCGCCGAAACGCCACTACCAAATACCGAGCCGGGAGCCGAAGCGTCGCCAGCCGCCAGCCAGACGCCCGCCCCCGATGGCATTGACTTGCCGCGACTGCTCGTCCCCCCTAGCCCGGACGCGGATAAGTGGCTCGCCGGCACCAAGGTCCCCGCGCCGGCCGCGCAAGTCCGCCGCCAGCATCAGCTGGTGAACTTTGCGCTTTTGGGCAGCGACGAAGAAGTAACCGAAGACGACTTTATCCGTACCGATACCATTATTCTGGCATCGCTCAACCTCGATACTGGCACGGTCACCATGCTCAGCCTGCCGCGCGATCTCTATGTCTACATCGTGCATGGCAAGATGGGACGGCTGAATACCGCCTTCGGCTTGGGAGAGTATATCGGTTGGGAGCCAGGCGGCGGCTTCGGCTTGCTGCGCCAGACGCTCTTCTACAATTTTGGCATCAACATTCACTATTACGCGCGCGTGAACTTTTCCGCCTTTGAAGCGATTATCGACCTCTTGGGCGGCGTCGAAATTGCGGTGGATTGCACCTACCGCGATTATTATCCCTACGAGCAAGAGGGGAGGGACGGCATCGAAATCGAATATCGCAAGCGCACCTTACCCGTCGGCGTCTACACTTTTGATGGCTTTGACGCCCTGTGGTACGCGCGCATCCGCCGCTTGACCGACGATTTTGACCGCGGACGCCGGCAGCAGCAACTGCTGCGGGCGCTATGGCGCGGGCTGCGCCGCCAAGGCTTGGCGGCGACCCTGCCCCGAATTTGGCATGATATATCCAGCATCGTCGATACCAACATCCCATTCGATTTGATGCTTCGGCTTTTGCCCGGCGTTATCAACCTGGATGTCAGCACCATAGAAAACCTCAGTTTTGACAAAACTCATCACACAAGAGAATGGGAGACGCCAACGGGTTCCGAAGTTTTGCTGCCCAATCCTGAAGCGGTCGCGGCGTTGATGAAGGACTTTTATACGCCGCCGGCGCCGCATCAGATGGCGCTGGCGGGTCCTGCGATCGCGGTCTACAACAGCTCGGGCAATCCAGGCTGGGACATTGTCGCCAGCGAGCGCCTGCGCTGGGGCGGCTATAATGCACTCGCGCTAGGAACAGCCGAAGACCGCGGCATACTTAATCAGAGCCTGCTCATCGACAATGTTGCGACAGAAAAAGGCAGCCTGATACCGGCGCTGTTAAAAGCGCTCAACATGGAAGAAGAACAAGTGCTGCGCGCGCCCAAAGCCGACCGCCGCTACGATTATCAAGTGTATATCGGGCAAGAGTACCAATCCTGCACCTTCGGCGTACTGCCGCTTGAAGAATGACGGCAGCAGCCCAGCTTTGATTCATAATGCCAGACTATCGAAAACATGCTTGCCAAGCAGACGAACCTGTGATATTTTAGAAGCATCGGGGTATGGCGCAGTCCGGCTAGCGCGCTTGCATGGGGTGTAAGAGGTCCCCGGTTCGAATCCGGGTACCCCGACAGCGGCAGGAAAGTCCACAATCTCGTGGGCTTTTTGATTGGAAAGGTCGGGCAGATGCGCGCAGCCGAGATAAAACTCACATCCTTAGCCAATTGCGCGGGTTGAGCGTCCAAGCTCAGCCCGAGCGAATTGGCGCAAGTTTTGCGCCCACTTAGCGCAGTCTTTCAGCAGAGTGATTATACGCAAATCCTGGTGGGCTTGGCGGAGCCCGATGACGCCGCCGTCTATCAGCTGGATGACGGCCGCGCCATCATCTCTACCATGGATTTTTTCCCGCCTGTTGTTGATGATGCGTACGCCTTCGGCGCGATTGCGGCTGCCAATGCCTTGAGCGATGTCTACGCGATGGGCGGGCATCCCTTGATGGCGATTAACCTGGTTGCCTTCCCCGACAATCTCCCGCATGCAATCCTAAGCGAGATTCTGCGTGGCGGCGCGGACAAGGTCAAAGAAGCGGGCGCAGTCATCGCTGGCGGGCATTCCATCACCGATGCTGAGCCGAAATATGGCTTGTCCGTCACGGGCGAGGTTGCCGTCAACAAGATTATGCGCAAGGCGGGCGCGCAGCCTGGCGACCGCTTGATACTGACAAAACCTCTGGGCACCGGCGTCGTGACCACCGCGCTCAAGCAGGGCAAAGTGGCGGACGCGGACTTGGAGGCTGCCGTGCAATCGATGTCACGGCTGAATGCGACGGCGGCGGCGCTCGCGCAGAAGCATGGAGCGCGCGCGCTGACAGATATCACCGGCTTCGGCTTGGCTGGACATGGTTGGGAAATGGCGCGCGCCAGCGCTGTTGATTTCCGCTTGCACTTCAGCCAGATTAAGCTGCTGCCGGGGGTGGAGCGCTACGCGCGCGCTGGCGTTTTCCCCGGCGGCATGGGGCGCAATCGCGATTACTTCTCCCAATGGGTTTCGCTGGACAGCCAACTGCCTGAATACGCGCCCGGGCTGCTCTATGACCCGCAGACATCGGGCGGGCTGCTGATGGCGGTGGCGGCAGAATCAACCGCTGCGCTGCTGAGCGATCTCTTGGCGGCAGGGGAGCAGGCATTCACCCTGGGCGAAGTTATCGCTGGCAATGGCCGCCTGCAAGTGATGTAGCGCCGGCGATTCAGCTGGTTGCGGGCGCGGGTATCAGATCGAGATTGCGCCCCACGGTCTCAAAAGCGACAAGCGCGCGGTCCAGGTGTTCCTCGCGGTGGGTGGCGATATAGCTGGTGCGCAATAGCGCCTGATTGGGCGGCGTCGCTGGTGGCACCACCGGGTTCGTGTACACGCCTTCTTCAATCAGCGCCATCCAGGTTAAGCCAGTGCGGAACTTCTCCCCAATTTTCACGGGGATTATCGGCGTTTGGCTGTTAAAAGTATCGTAGCCCAAGGCGAGCAAACCCTTGCGCATATATTCCGCGTTGTGCCAGACGCGCTGGACATGCTGCGGCTCGGTCTCGATGATATCAAGCGCCGCCAAAACCGCCGCCAGGTTGGGCGCGGGCAGGGCAGCGGAAAAAATCAGCGAGCGCGCGTGATGCTGCACATAGTGAATCACATCGGCTGAGCCGGCGATGAAGCCGCCAATCGAAGCGAAACTCTTGCTGAATGTGCCCATAATCAAATCGACCTGGTCGGTCAGCCCGAAATGCGCGGAGGTGCCGCGCCCGCCGCCAGCAACGCCGATGCCATGCGCATCGTCCACCAGCAGGCGCGCGTCATACTGCTTGCAAATCTCGACAATCTGCGGCAGCGGCGCAAAATCCCCGCCCATGCTGTAGACGCCATCCACAATGACAAGGCGGCCAGCCTCCGCCGGCACGCGGCTGAGCACCCGTTCCAAGTCCTGCATGTCATTATGTTTGAAGCGCTTCATCTGCCCGCGGGACATCGCCACGCCATCCACCAGGCTGGCGTGGGCATCTTTGTCGAGAATCACATAGTCGCCTTTGCCCAGCAATGCCGCGACTGTGCCGAGATTGGTCTGGTAGCCAGTCGAAAATACCAGCGCCGCTTCTTTGCCCACAAATTCCGCCAGCCGGCGGTCGGCTTCCAAGTGCAATTCGAGCGTGCCATTGAGGAATCGCGAACCCGTAACGCTGGTGCCATAGCGGCGGGTGGCTTCAATGGCAGCGTTCTGCACACGCTCATCGGTAGTCAAGCCCAAATAATTGTTGGAGCCCAACATCACGACATCTTTCTCTTCAAATGTCGCGGTCGCGCCCTCGGAGTCGCTTAACGCGCGGAAGAACGGGTATATGCCCAACTCCATCGCTTCTTTTGCAACGGTAAAATCCGCCAATTTGTCGAATAGATCAGCCACGCTTGTCTCCTGGGAAATCCCGACTGCGGTTTGGTCTAGGCGGCTGAGAACTCCCGGCGTGCCGGCTAGCGCCAAGCCTCTCCCAGAGTCTATCAGCATGGCGTATCTTAAACAATGTACAGTTGCCAAAAGTTGACATCAGTCGGCGAACTTCGGCTTGCAAAGCGGCTCCTGCTCGGGGTACAATGATGGCAGTTCGGCAAAAGCTCGTGGAGTTAGGCATGTCAAGTTTGACCATTCGCCGCATCATCGTCTGGGTGCTTTCCATGATATTGGGAGTTGCCGCCGCCTATGGCATAATCACCATCGGCTTTGACTCCCTGCCCTATTGGGATTCGATCCCGCTGATTGGCTGGCTCTTTGGCGGCATAGAAACGCCACAAGGCGTTACCCTGGATGAATATGGCATGATGTATTTCCTCTTCACCGCCATTCCCATCGGCTTTGTTTTTGTCATCTGGCTGGATGCCTTTATGGACACGCGCATTCTGCCCGACTAAGCTCCCAGAACAGTAAAAGCCTCATGAATCCACCGCCGGGTGGATTCTTTGCTGTATGCTGCCGCTTCCCTCGCAGCGCGGATACGCGAGAAAATGATAGCCTCAGCGGCGGCTCTGATAGATTTTGCGAGCTGGCAGCGGCTACAGTAGCGGCATGAACGGCAAAATGACATCAGCATTGCCAGGCTTCTATACTCGATCACTTACCGAGCGCCGCGCTATCGCAAAAGCCTGGGGCAGCTTGGATGCGGCGGACATAAAGGCGCTGGCTGACTCGGGATTGTCTGCCGCTGAAGCGGAGCTGATGATTGAAAATGTCATCGGGCGCTACAGCCTGCCCTTTGCGGTGGCGACCAATTTCCGCGTCAACAACCGCGATATTCTGGTGCCGCTGGTCATTGAAGAAGCGTCCGTTGTCGCCGCTTGCAGCAAAGCCGCCAAGCTCTTCCGCGCTGGCGGCGGCTTCCAAGCCAGCAGCGACGAGCCAATCATGATAGGGCAATTGCAGCTGCTTGATATCGCCGACTTGGAGCTTGCCCGCGCGCAATTACATGCGCAGAAACGCGCTATCTTGCGGCTGGCGGATGAAAAAGCCGGCAGCATCGGCACCCGCGGCGGCGGCGCGCGCGACCTCGAATTGCGGTCCTTTCCTACAAGTCCCGCTGGCGCTATGCTGATTCTGCACCTGCATTTTGATACGCGCGATGCCATGGGCGCTAATGTTATCAACAGCGCCCTGGAGCATATCGCGCCTTTTGTCGAGAGCCTCTGCGGCGGGCGCGTCAACCTGCGCATTGTAAGCAACTTGAGCGATCAGCGGCTGGCGCGCGCATCGGGACATATCCCGCTGGCGGCGCTGGAAAGCGCGGGGGCGTCTGGCGAGCAAGTGGCGGCTGCGATTTTAGAAGCGGCGATCTTCGCCGAAATCGACCCCTATCGCGCCGCCACCCACAACAAAGGCATCATGAACGGTGTTGACGCCCTTGTGCTGGCAACCGGGAACGACTGGCGCGCGGTCGAAGCGGGGGCGCATGCCTACGCCGCGCGTGATGGCAGCTATCGCAGCCTGACGCGCTGGACGCGGGACGCGGCGGGCAACCTCGTGGGGGAAATTGAGCTGCCGCTGGCGCTGGGCATTGTTGGCGGCGCAACGCGAGTGCAGCGCGCCGCCCGCGCCGCGCTGAAGCTGTTGGAGCTAGAGAGCGCGCAGGAATTGGCGGAGATTGCGGCGGCTGTCGGCTTGGCGCAGAACTTTGCCGCCATGTACGCGCTCGCCACCGATGGCATTCAAAGCGGGCACATGCGCATGCACGCGCGTCAATTGGCGCTGGCGGCGGGCGCGGACGCGAACATCGCCGGGGACATCGCCCGGCAGTTGATCGCCGAAGACGCCATCCGCCTGGAGCGCGCAAAAGAGCTGATACAGGAAAGAGAGCAAAGACCATGAAGCCAGAGCCTGCTTGGCTGATGCAAGCGGACCGCGCCGTTGGCATTGTCGGCTACGGTGCCTATCTGCCGCGCTACCGCTTGCCCGGGGCGGAAATCGCGCGCATATGGACGGCGGGCGCGGGCGCTGCTCCCGTGAAGGAAAAGGCGGTCGCGGGCTTGGACGAAGATGTCGTTACCATGTCTATTGAAGCGGCGCGCAACGCTATCGCCTGCGCCAGCATCGACCCCCAGCGTTTGCGCGCCGTGTGGGTCGGCAGTGAGAGCCATCCCTATGCCGTCAAACCCAGCAGCACGATTGTCGCTGAGAGTATCGGCGCTTCTCCCAACATTCAGGCGGCGGACTGGGAATTTGCCTGCAAAGCGGGCACAGAAGCGGTGCAAGCCGGGCTGGGATTGGTCGGCAGTGGCATGGCGCAGTACATTTTGAGCATCGGCATGGACACGGCGCAGGGACGCCCGGGCGATGCCCTGGAATATACAGCGGGCTCGGGCGGGGCGGCATTTATCATCGGTCCCGCTGAAGAGAGCTACGCGGTGTATCAAGGCAGTTACAGCTATGTTACCGATACGCCGGATTTCTGGCGGCGGGCGGGCGAAGCCTACCCCAGCCACGGCGACCGATTTACTGGCGAGCCCGCCTATTTCGCCCATACAATTGCCGCTGCCTCAGCGTTGATGCAAATGATGGGCACGGCGCCTGAAGACTATGATTACGCCGTATTTCATCAGCCCAATGTGAAGTTCCCGGCGCGCGCCGGGAAGCTGCTCGGCTTCCGCCCCGCGCAAATCCAGGCGGGATTGCTGGCGGGCGCCATCGGCAATGTCTATTCCGGCTCCTGCATGTTGGGCTTGACGGCGATTCTCGATATCGCCAAACCTGGCGCGCGCATACTCATGGTGAGTTATGGCAGCGGCGCTGGCTCCGATGCTTTTGACCTGCGCGTTACCGAGCGCATCCGGCTTAAGCCCAGCGGCTTCCCCAGCACCGCTGACTATATCAGCCGCCGCAGCGAGATAGATTACGCGACGTATGCGCGTTATCGCGGCAAGCTCAAGGAGTAAGCATGAGCGAAGTCTGCATAATCGGGCTGGGCATGACGCGCGTCGGTGAACATTGGGCGCGCAGCATCGTTGAACTGGCGGAGGAAGCCGCCTCGCTGGCGCTGGAAGATGCCGGGCGCAGCGCTGTTGACGCGCTGATACTCGGCAATGCTTATGGCGGCGTCTACAATCAACAGACACAATTGGGCGCGCTGGTGGCGGCGCAGTTGCGGCTGCATGGCGTGGAAGCCTTCACCTGCGAGGCGGGGGAGGCTGCGGGCGGCGTCGCCCTGCGGGCGGGTTATCTCGCCGTCAAGTCCGGGGCGGTGCAGTCCGCCCTCGTTATCGGCGTGGAAAAAGCCACCGACATCGTGGGCGCGGCGCGGGTTGGCGCGCGCGCGGCAAGTTTGGACGCCGAATATGAAGCGCTGCAAGGTGCCAGCTTAACGGCAATGGCGGGCATTCTCATGCGCCGCTATATGCACGAATACGGGCGCGCTCTTGAGGATTTTGCGGGCTTCAGCGTCAATGCGCATCGCAACGGCACCAAGAATCCGCTGGCGATGTATCGCAACCGATTGCGGGAAGGCGCTTTCGCCAAAGCGCCGATGCTGGCGGAGCCGGTCAGCCTGTTTGACAGCGCGCCCGATGCCGATGGCGCGGCGGCAGTGCTGCTGGCGGCGTCTGAGCATGCGGACGATAGCGCCCGCCGCCCGGTGGAAATCCGTGGCAGCGCCGCCGCCAGCGATACATTGGCGCTGCAAGACCGCGCCAATCCCCTGCATTTGAAGTCAGCCGCCAAATCAACTGCCGCGGCGCTGAAACAGGCGGGCATTGCCCGGGACGCGCTTGACCTGCTGGAACTGCATGACGCCTACACAATTTTGACGGCGCTTTCCCTGGAGGCGATGGGATTCAGCGCGGCGGGGCAGGGCAGCGCCTGGGCAGCTGATGGCGGGGAGCGGATAGCGCTGCGCGGCGCATTGCCTATCAGCACCTTCGGCGGCTTGAAGAGCCGCGGCAACCCCAGCGGCGCTGCCGGCATCTATCAAGCGGCGGAGGCGGCGCTGCAGCTTCGGGGCGCGGCTGGCGGCAATCAAGTACCAAACGCCCGCACCGCGCTGATTCAGAGCATCGGCGGGCTGGGCGCTACCACAGTTACTCATATTCTGAGCGCATCCGCATAGCTGATAGTGTCTGGCAGTGGCAAAAGCTATCAAGAGAGCTATTGATAGGCTCACGCGCCTAGACTATAGGCGAAGTTGAGTGTTCTGGGCGCGAAGGAGCTGCCGATGCAGGTTGCAAAATACTGGCGAAACAAGAGGCTGCGCTATCGATTGCTGCGAAATGCGGCGCATAGCCATACAGCGCCAGCCGCGGGGCAGTTCAAGCCGCTTAAGAATCTCGGCAAGCGCGCGAAATTAAAAAAGGCGATCGCGGAGCGGGCGGCATCATGATGCCGGCAGCGGGCGCGGGCGCAGCCCCAAGCGCAATCAGGGGGGAAATCTACAGCTTCACGCGGGTGATGGAAGCGCCCGCCGCATTTGCCGGGCAAGCGCCCTATTATCTTGCGCTGGTGCGGCTGGAAGATGGCGCGCTCATCACCGCGCAGCTTACCGATATCGACGGCAAAGTGTGTATTGGCGACCCGGTAGAAATGGTAACGCGCAAACTCACCACTGACGGCGAGCGCGGCATGATCGTGTATGGCTATAAGTTCCGCCCGCCGGTGCGCTAGCGGCGGTACTGTCAAACCACAGCGGCAACAGTGTAGAAAAGAGCCACTTAAATAGTGGCTCTTTTGTTGCTGTGATATGCTATGCGGCGGCTATGCGGTCTCTTTGCGCTTCGCGTCATAGGCGAGGGATTCTTCGGTATTGGAGTCGAAGATGTGCATGTTATCCAGGTTAAAAGTGACGCCCATGCCTTGCCCAACAGTCGCGCCAGTGCGGGGATCGGTGCGAGCGATGAAGTTCTTGCCGCCAGTTTCGAGGTAGATGATGACTTCGTTGCCCATCTGCTCGACAACTTCGACATTGGTCTCCATATTTTCCGGGATGATGCCCTGCGGCAAGTAGTTGCTGTCGTGAATGTCTTCCGGGCGGATGCCGCAAATAACTTCCATGCCCACATGGCTGCGGAAGGAATCGGTTTTGCTCGCCGGAACATGCAGCTCGAAAGCGCCGGTATCCACCACCAAGCCTTCGCCCTCTTGCTTGAGCACCGCGTCAAAGAAATTCATGGACGGGCTGCCAATAAAGCCAGCGACAAAGACATTGTGCGGGTTGTGATAGAGATTAAAAGGCGAATCAATCTGCTGCAGCTCGCCTTCGTTGAGTACGCAGATGCGCGTCCCCATCGTCATCGCCTCGACCTGGTCATGCGTTACATAAATGAAGGTCGTTTGCAAGCGCTGGTGCAGCCGGCTGATGAAAGAGCGGGCTTCCACGCGCAGCTTGGCGTCCAGGTTGGAAAGCGGCTCGTCCATCAGGAAGACGGCTGGCTCGCGCACAATCGCGCGCCCAACCGCCACGCGCTGCCTCTGCCCGCCGGAGAGCTGCCGCGGGCGGCGGTCCAGCAAATGCCCGATGCCGAGCTCGCCAGCGGCTTCGTTGACGCGCTCGTCGATAATTTTCTTCGGCGTTTTGCGCAGCTTCAAGCCAAATGCCATGTTGTCATAGACGGTCATGTGCGGGTAGAGCGCATAGCTTTGGAAAACCATGGCAACATCGCGGTCTTTCGGCGCGACATTGTTCACGACGCGATCACCGATGAGGATCTCGCCCTCGGTAATCTCCTCCAAGCCCGCGAGCATACGCAAACTGGTGGATTTCCCGCAGCCGGACGGACCGACAAATACCAGGAATTCCTTGTCTTCGACTTCGATGTTCAAATCTGATACAACACGTTGATCGCCGAAGTCCTTCGAAACATGATTGAAAGTGACGCCAGCCACAAGAACCTCCGTTCACTTATGTAGACAGCCAAAATACTGGACAATCTGCACAAACATCTTACTTGACAGCAAGAACTATTTGTAGTGGCAATTATATCGCAGTTTCACATAATTGCAAATAATCCGGCAAATTGCTGTAGAATTGGCTCAAGCCGACTGTATCAGAGGAAATTATGGCAGACAACCCGAATGCGGAAATCGTTGCGGTGGGTACTGAAATCTTGCTGGGAGAGATTACCGACAGCAATTCAGTCTATATCGCGCGCCAGCTGCGCGACATTGGCGTGAACCTGTATTACATGACGACTGTCGGCGACAACCTGGGGCGCATTGCGGACGCGGTCGCGGCGGCGCTGGAGCGCGCTGATATAGTCATCACAACTGGCGGGCTTGGTCCCACGGTCGATGATATGACGCGGCAGGCGGTGGCGGAAGCGCTTGGCAAGCCGCTCGAATTCCATCAGTCGCTTTACGATAGCATCGCCGAGCGCTTTCGCGGCTTCGGCGTCAGCATGACCGAGAACAACCGCCAGCAGGCTTATCTGCCGCAAGCCGCCACCCTGATTGAAAACCCGGTGGGCACAGCGCCGTCGTTCCTGGTGGAATCCGCGCGCGGCGTCGTCATCAGCTTGCCCGGCGTACCGCGGGAAATGACTTATCTGATGCAGAATGCAGTATTGCCCTATCTCTTGCAGCGTTATCGCCTCGGCATCATCCTCGCGCGCATTCTGCGCACGGCCGGCATCGGCGAAAGCTCGCTCGACCATCTCATCGGCAAGGACATGCTCAACGAAGGCAACCCCAGCGTTGGCTTGGCGGCGCATCATGGCGCGGTTGATGTGCGCATCACCGCCAAAGCGGAAAATCGCGAGCGAGCGACGGCACTGCTCGATGCCATGCAAGCGCGCCTGCAGCAGCAAATCGGCGAGCATATATTTGGCACCGATGACACCACGCTGGAAGCTGTTGTTCTGGAACAAGTGCGGCGGCACACTGTCAGAATTAAGCTGATAGAAGCGGGATTGTCCGGCGTCATCAGCCGCCGCCTGGAGGACGCTGGCGAAGGCCTTGATGCCGCGTATTTCCCGAGCCCGGCGGCAGCCTGCAAAGCCTACGGGATTGACCCCGGCAGCAAGACTATAAAAGAAAGCGCCTGCGCCATCGCAAAAAGCGAGAGCCAGCAGGCTGCCAATGATATCGCTGTTGTTGTCTTGAGTGAACCGGGCTTGTCGGAAAGCGCCGACAGCGAGCAGGGCAGCGCAATCGCCATCGCCGCTGCCGATAGCCTGCGCTACCGCGTCTATGGCTTTGGGGCGGGCGCGCGCCTGGCGGGGGAATGGCTGTCGCGCTGGGGGCTTGCCAATGTATGGCGCTTGCTCAAAGAAGCGTACGGCGGCTGATGGCGCTCAATCATCCAGGCTCAACAGCGCCATAAATGCCGCTTGCGGCACCTCGACCGAGCCGATGCGCTTCATGCGCTTCTTGCCTTTTTTCTGCCGCTCCAGCAATTTCTTCTTGCGGGTTACATCGCCGCCATAACATTTTGCCAGCACATCTTTGCGCAGCGCCTTCACATTGGCGCGGGAGATGACCCGCTTGCCGACAGCCGCTTGCACCGGCACCGTGAACATTTGCCGCGGTATCAGCTCTTTCAAGCGGCTGACCAGGCGCTGCCCGCGGTGATAGGCGTCATCACGGTGGCAGATCATCGCCAGCGCATCAACGGCATCGCCATTCACCAGCACTTCCACCTTGACGAGCTGCCCGGCGCGATATTCCGCAAACTGATAATCGAGGCTGGCATAGCCTTGGGAGACGCTTTTGAGCTTGTCGTAGAAATCAATGATGATTTCTGACAGCGGAATCGCAAAATGCAGGATGACGCGGCTGGCATCAAGGTATTCGGTAGTCTCGTAGAGGCCGCGTTTCTTCAGCGTCAGGTCCATTATGGGACCGATGTAGGCTTGCGGCACATAGACTTGGATTTTCATCCAGGGCTCTCGGATCTCGACAATATCGTTTTCTTCGGGCAGCAGCGCCGGGCTATCAACCGCCAGCGATTCGCCGCTTTTTGTCAGCACGCGGTATTCCACACTCGGCGCGGTGGCGAGGATATCGAGGTCATATTCCCGTTCCAGCCGCTCTTGGAATATCTCCATGTGGAACAGCCCGAGGAAGCCGGCGCGAAAGCCGAAGTTGAGCGCCTGCGAGGTCTCTGGCTGATAAACAAGCGCGGCGTCATTGAGCTGGAGTTTTTCCAGAGCGTCGCGCAAATCGGCATATTCTTCGTTATTGGTGGGGTAGACGCCAGCGAAGACCATCGGCTTCACCTGCTCATAACCGGGGAGCGGCGTCTCCGTCCCGCCCCGCGCCAGCGTGATGGTATCGCCCACGCGGCATTCGCGCACCGTCTTCAAGCCGGTGGCGATATAACCAACCTCGCCGGGACCAAGCCAGTCGGTGCGGCGCATGATGGGGTCGAATACGCCGATTTCCACTGGCTCAAAGCGCGCTTCGGTGGCGAAGAGTTTGAGCATATCGCGCTTGCTGACGCTGCCATTCACGATGCGCACATACGCGACAACGCCTTTATAGGCGTCATAATGGGAATCAAAGACGAGGGCGCTTAAGGGTTCGCCTTGACTGGCGCTGGGGGCGGGCACATCGCGGATAACTTTTTCGAGCACCTCGGCGATGCCCAGCCCATTCTTGGCGGATATGCGCGGCATCTGACCGCTGCGCGCGCCCAGCAGCTCTTCGATTTCATGCGCCACGGCATCGGGCTGCGCCGCCGGCAGGTCAATTTTGTTGATGACAGGGATGATTTCCAAGTCCTGCTCCAGCGCCAGGTAGACATTGGACAGCGTCTGCGCCTCAATGCCTTGGCTGGCGTCAACCACCAGCAGCGCCCCTTCACAGGCTTGCAGCGCCCGGCTGACCTCATAAGTGAAATCGACATGTCCGGGCGTATCAATCAAATTGATAATGTATTGTTTGCCATCGCGCGCCTGATAGAGCATGCGCACCGCGGAAGCTTTTATGGTAACGCCGCGTTCGCGCTCCAGCGCCATGCTATCGAGAAGCTGCTCTTGCATATCGCGGGCGCTCACAGTTTTTGTGAGTTCCAGCAAGCGGTCGGCCAAGGTGCTTTTGCCGTGATCGACATGCGCGATTATGGAAAAATTGCGGATATTGTGGGTGTGCATACTGTGCCGTTCTCGGGAATCTGCGCGACTATTATGCAGCATCAAAGCGAGAAGGGCTAGGGGCGGCTATTGGTTACTTGCCGTCAGCGTCACGATTTTCTCGCTCAGCCCCGCGGCGGCGCGGGTGTCCCCGCCCAGCCGCAGCCAGAGAAGGTACTCCTCGTTGCCTTTCGCGCCTTTGATGGGCGAGCGCATGACATCAACAGCGCCGAAGCCTTGCGCCTCGGCAGATTTGACGATTTCCGCGAGAACACGCCGATGAATAGCGCGGTCGCGCACGATGCCGCCTTTGCCGACATCGGCTCTGCCGGCTTCAAATTGCGGTTTTACCAGGGTGACGACATCAGCAGCCGCGCCCAGCCAGCGCCGTATCGCCGGCAAAATCAAACGCAGCGATATAAAAGAGACATCCGCCACCACCAGCGCCGGCTGCTCTGGCAGCGCCGGCAGATGGCGGGCGTTGGTATTTTCCAGTACGCAAACACGCTCGTCTTGACGCAGGCGGAAGTGCAAAATGCCGCTGCCAACATCAATGGCATAGACGCGGGCGGCGCCACGCTGCAAGAGGCAATCAGTGAAGCCGCCGGTGCTCGCGCCGACATCGGCGCAGATTTTCCCGGCGGGCTGCAGGGCGAAAGCCTCCAGCGCCGCTTCCAGCTTTATGCCGCCGCGCCCGACATATCGCGGTTTTTCTTTCAGCTGGATGGCGGCATCCGCGCGCAGCCGGGTGCCGGGTTTGTCGATGAGCCTGCCATCGACGCGGACTTCAGCCGCCATAATCATGGCGGCGGCTTTGCTGCGGCTGGGTGCCAGGTTGCGCTCGACAAGCAAGATATCAAGCCGCTGTTTTTTTGGCATTGTCAGCCGCGCACCAGTTCAATTCGGATATCGGCATAGGGAACTGTCGCCTCAAACATAAATTCATCAGCTGCCAGCGGCAAGTAGCCATCAGCTTCGACAACGATGCTGTAGGAGGTATCAAAAGCTAGCGGACGCCCGAATTGAAAATCTCCATTCCTGTCGGTGGTTGCATAATCGAAGAGCTGCTCCTGTTTCCATTCGAATTCGCTGGCGGCAAAATCTTCGCTTATCAGCACGATCGTAACGCTGGGGATGCCCGTCTGCGTCGCCGCGTCGATGACAGCGCCGGTCAAAAGCGCGCCTTCCGCTTCGGCAAAGCGGTCAATCGGCAGCTGCCCGATGCCAATGCTGGCTTCGGTTTCCGCCAGCTGCAAATTGTTGATGAGCAATTGCAGGGTGTATTTGCCATCGGGCGGTGCCGCCAGCGCCAGGTTGAGCGCCTCGCCGCTGGTTGTGTGCAGCCACGGCTGCGTACGCTGAAAGAAGGCTTGATCATCAACCAGCCAGCGCAGCGTCCACGGCGTGCCCGGCGCTATCGAATTCCAATCAAAGAGGGCGTACAGCGTGGCGATGCCGCTGGGGAAGCTGGAAGCGGCAGCCGCCCGCTGCGCCGCGCCCGCGGATTCGGCAGTGGCGAGGCGCAGGTTTTGGAATATCGCCGGCAAGGGGCTGCCCGGCCTGCCCGCGACCACAAAGTCTGAGGTCGCGCTGAGAGCGCCTTCAATATACAGCTCGAGGCGGTATTGCCCGGGCAGCAAGCCGCCGCTGGGCGCCAGGCTTATGGTTTTGGCGCCGTGCGCGTCGTCCGACCAGGTATCAGAACTGCGCGCAACTTCCCCGCCATCAAAATACCAAATGGCTGCCCAATCAGCGCCGGCAGGCATATTCGCGTACAAAAAGCGGGCGGAGGCGATGCTGCCCAGCGGCACGATTGCGCCGTTGCCCACCAGCGAGCCGCCGCTATCCAAGGAGCCAAAGACTATATCGCTGAAATAAGCGCTATCGCCAGCGCCGCCGCCGATGACAATCTGCTGGCTGCCCGCGCTGATGCCGTTGATGAGTAAGCTGAACTCGTAAGCGCCGTTCGCCCAGGCTTGCTCGCGCCCGCCGATATGCCACATGCCGCTGGCACCACCGCTCCAGCGCACGGGCGGCAGGCTGAATACGGTATCGGGAATGCCATCGCGGGCAACGCGCAGCTCATATACAGTCTCTGGCGTCATATTTTCGTAGTCAAAAAAGAGATAGAGGCTGCGCGTATTGGCGGGCAAGGAGCCAACAACGGTAGAAGGCAGCCGGTCGTCAAGCGTGGATGGCGCGAAGAAGAGCCGTGATACCCGCGGCGCGGTCGGCAGCGCTGCGGCTGATGGCGGCGGCGGCAGGTTCTCAACAAATAAGCCGAGCCTGGCGGCGCGTATCAGGCTGGCGGCGAGATGTATCGGGCGTATTGTGCTGATGAAATCACCAATAGGCACGCAGCGGTCGCTGCTGTTCAACAAGCCATCGCCATTGGAATCGACGATGTAGCGGCAGTTGCTGGCGGCGCTGCCCGCGCTGACAAGCGGCGCATTTGTCGGGATGCCGATGAGCTCGCCGGCGGAATTATACGCGCCGCCGCCCGCCATCGTGCCCGGGATTTCGGCGCGGGTCTTGAACCAGGCGCGGCTGCGGCCGACTGGCTCGGCGACAAAGGCGGTTACAGTACCGCGGCTGACGCTCACCGGGCTATTGTCCAGGTCGAGATAGCCTAGGACCGTCACATTGTCGTCTATCGAAACAGCATTGGCATCGCCGATGGCGACAAAGGGCAGGGCGGGCAAAGCGCCGCTGGCAATCAGCCGCCCGTCAAGCTCTTGAGTAACGCGCAGCAGGGCAATGTCCAAACCCTGGTCCAAGCCGGCGATTTCGGCGCGAAATTTTGGTATCGGCGGCTCGTTCAAATCCACATTGAGGGACACAATCAAAGTATCGCCGGCGCACTGCTGGCTGGGCGCGACGCCATGCGCGTTGGTCACGATTAGCCCGTCAGCGCTTATCAGTGTGCCGCTGCTGACGCAAGTTACCGACAAACCCGCCTGGGTGTTGAGCGCTTGGTAGACAAACACTGTCGCCCGCTTGATGCGGTCCAAATCGGCATCGGCGCTGCTTTGCGCGCGCGCCGCCGGCAGCGTCATGAGCAGCAGGCAAGCCGTCAGCCAGCAGCCGAGCGCCGCTAAAATTCGAGATTCTCGATGAACCATGTGAAAGTGTCCAACTCACGCGCATAAATGCTGGCATCAGCGCAGAAAGACAGGACCAGCGCCTGCCCCCGCCGTATGGTAAGGATATCCAGGCAATTGACCAGTGACGAAACCGATTCGAGGAAGGGGCTGGCATCCCGCGAGACGAAGGCATAGGCCATCGAAATCGCGTCGGTCTCATCCGGCAGGCGATAGTCCTCATAACCGAGGATGGTATAGTCGATCAGCACTTGCGCCCGCCGCAAGCTGAGCTGGTCCAGCAGATTGCGCGCCGAGCTGTCGGCGCCCGCTGGCAGGGCGCTCACCTCGATGCGGGTGTTGAAGCCGCGAAAAGACATATCACGCACACGAAAGACAAAGTCCGCCCCCGCTTCTTCCAGCAGCCAGCGAGCGGGATAGCTGGCGCGGATGCCCGCCTCGACATTGTTGTATACGCTCGCCTGGCGCAGCGCGCCATCCCGCAGATTGACGCCGAGCGCCAGCCCAAAGCATATCAAAATATAGCTGAAGGCAAGCGACCATCGTTGGCGCGGGGTGATTTGTATCGCGGGCGAGCGCCCGGTTTCAAATTCCATCCGCGGCTCCGCTGCCCAGGTAGGCTTCCCGTTCCCGCCTTTCTGAATTGCTGTAGAGAAAATAGACCATGCCCAGGGTAACAGCGAAGGTGGCGACAACGATGCCCAAGGCGAAAAGAGGACGGTCGCCGCTGCCCGCCGTGCTCAAAGGACCGCTGAGCAAGCCCGGGGAGAGCGCGGTAATAAGCCCGCTGCCCGCGGTCGCCGCCACCAGATTGAGTGGCAACACCAGCGGGAAGGCATCGGAAAAATAGGATTCGATGATGCCCAGGGCGATGAACAGCGCCGAAAATAATTGCACGCCGAGGTTGCCAAGCACCACTAGCGCCGCGAAGCCTAAAGTCGGCTGCTGGCGAGCGACCAGCGCCAGGCTCAGATAAAAGCTGTAGCCCAGGGCGGCGGCAAAGGCATACGCGATGGCATCACTGCGCACGCGCAGCGCCTGCGGATAAATCAAATAGCGCAGAACGAGGAATTTCAGCCCGGTGTCTAACACGCCGACGGTCAAGCTGTAGCCGAGTATGCGCTGCGATACTGATTCCAGCGGCAGCCATTCTTGCACCCGAAAGAAATCTTCGATGAGCGGCAAGCCCAGCGCGGATGCCGTCAATGCCGAGACTACGGCGACGCCAACCAGGCGGCGGCGCGGGCGGTAAAATTGAAATTCGGGGTAGACTGATATGCCCGCCCACAACAGAAGCGGGACGAGTGTCAGTCCCAGGGCTGCGAAGCGCTCCAGGCGGCTGTCCAGCGGCAGCTCAAACAGCGTGAAGGCGACAACTATCAAGCTGCCCAGCGCTGTCAAGAGCGCCAGCTGCAGGCTCATGCGCCGCCAGACCGGGAAGAAAGCAGCGGGAGGTCTGCCAGTATCCGCCGCCGCATCTGCTAGAAATTCAGCCATCAATCAGCCAAGAAACGCCAAGTTTCTACCTCATCAAAGCGCGAAGGTTTATACTGTTGCTGTCGGGAAATCTGCGATCCATTGTACAGTGAAACGGGCAAGCCCGCCCATCGTCAGCGATGCCGGGCACAGAAAATGGGGAAATGTTGACCATTTCATCAAGCCAGCGCCAGCGCGGCAACGGGTTTCGCAGCCGCATCAAAAGCGCCTGCGTGAATATGCTGCTCGTGATTCTGCTGGCGGCATGCGGCGCTGAGGACGAGAGGCAGCAGTGCGCTAGCGACCGGCGCTGCCTGGCTTATGGCATCACGGCGGATATACCGATTCTCGATCCGCATCGCGCGTCCGCGCCCGAAGCGGGCATGATATTCCGCCAAATCTATGACAGCCTGCTCTACCGCGATAGTGAAACGCACGATTTTGTCCCTGGCCTCGCCAGCAGTTGGCAAGTCTCCAACGATGGCTTGGCGTATACATTTAACTTGCGCCAGGATATCCAGTTTCACAGCGGCAGCCGCTTTGACGCGCAGGCGGTGGCGCGCAACATCGACAGAATATATGACCCGGCAATCACCAGTTCCCGCGCGCGGCAGCTGCTGGGACCCTTAAATCAATATGAAATTGTTGATGATTATACTATTCGCTTCCACCTTTTTTCGCCCTACGAAGCCTTCCTTGATGCCTGGTCCCAGCCCTTCTTGGGCATCGCCAACCCGGAGGCGCTGCGGGAGTATGGGCTGCTGCGCTATCAATTCCACCAGGATGGCACGGGACCCTTCGCGCTGGCGGAATACTTGCCAGGGGAACGCGTGAAGTTACAACGGCACGCGGGCTATTCGCTGCTGCCGGCGGTCTATCAAAAGCCGGACAGCGGCGAATTTGAAACTGTCGAATTCTCTTTCGTCGCCGAAGCCGCTGCCGACCCCTTGACGCTGGTAGCGGTTACGCTGGATGTTCTCGATGATATAGCGCCGGTTGCCGCGCAAAATCTCGCCGCCAATAGCCGGGTGCGCATCTTGCCGACGCGCATACCGGGGCAGAGCGCGCAATTCCTCTTCAACACCAATCGCGAGCATCTGAGCTCGCCCGTGGTACGGCGGGCGCTGCTGCTGGCGACCAATCGCGTCGCTATCAACAATCTTGTTTTTTTGAGCTTTTCGCCTATCGCCTGGGCACCGCTATCCGCAAGCACCGGCTATTCGCATGATGGCTATGTCAACACCTTCCCCTTTGACTTGGCGGAGGCGCAGCGGCTGCTCAGCGAAGCCGGTTATGCTGATGCCGATGGCGACGGCATCCTGGAGCGGCAAGATATCCCCCTGGCTTTGACAATTGTGACACCCCCTTGGGGCAACTTGCCCGATGTGGCCGCCTATTTGCGGCAGCAATGGCGCGCAATCGGCATCGACCTCACAATCGAGCCGGTGCCCGGGCGGGCGCGGCTGGAAGATTTGATCGCAACCGGCGCCTACGACCTGCTGCCAGTGGACAATTATGGCATCGACCCGGAGCTCTTGAGCCGAATCTTTCAGGAAGAATCGGTATATCAGGCGTCGCAGGTGCCCAACGAAACGCTGATGGCACTGTTGCGCGCCGCCAGCCAAGAGCGCGATCCCGCCCGCCGCCGCAGCCAGTATTATGAAGTCCAAGCGCTGCTGATGAACGAAACACTGCTGCTGCCCATCCGCGAGCCGGTGCGCCTGACAGCAACGCGGGCGGAAATCGAAGACCTGCATTTTGACGCTTTTGGCTTCTATCCGCTGCTGTACAACGCACGCGGCGCTGACGGCTAGCTCAAGCGCCAGCGTGAATGCGTGTGCCGACTGGAATGTCGCGCAGCAGAATATCGACAAGCGCATCATCGCGAGTGCCGTCAGCAATCGTCACCGTAATCGCTGGCTGCCGCGATACCAGCGCCAGCATTGTCGTGACCTTCTGCCGCATCCCGCCGGTCACATCAGCCCCGTCCGCGCCGCCGAGCTCTGGCAATACCGCTGGCAGCGACTGGGGGCTTATTGCGGGAATGACGCGCCCGCGGCGGTCGAGGACGCCGGCGACTTCGCCTAGCAGAATCACCTGGCTAACCGCTAATGGCACCGACAAGGCGCAGAACAAGTCCTCAGTCGAGACAATAGTGCCGCCGATGTTTTTGTCCAGGGCAATATCTCCATGCAGCAGCGGCAGCAGCCCCTGCTCCAGCGCCAGCATCAGCAAGCGCGCATCAATTGCCTGGACGCGGCGGTCATTTGTGTGCAGCATTGATGAGGGCTGGAAGCGCATCGCGGGCAAGCCCGCCTCCAGCAAAACAGAGAGAATAAGCAGGCTCAGCTCAGTCGCGACCGCGCCCACTTTTGCGAAGCCTAGACGCTGGGCGTCACCGCGCAGGCCGCGCGCGGTATCATGTTTTGCCGCTTCGGCATGGCCAAAAGAGCCGCTGCCATGCCCGACTATTAGCGGCAATTCCGGCTTCAGCCGGCGTATCGCCGCCAATTGCCGCGCGATTTCGCGCGCCGTATCAGCGCGGAAACTTTTGGGCTTGCGCTTGTCGGTGACGAGCGAGCCGCCCAATTTGATAAAAACAGTCATGCTTGCCGCTGCTCCCCGCCGATGCTGGCGCTAATCACTGTTACCGCGCCCGCTCGCATCAGCCGCTGTTCTACATCCACTGCCGCTGCCGCGGGCGTCAATGCAATGATATTCCCGCCCATGCCCGCGCCCGAAAGTTTAGCCCCCAGCGCGCCACCCGCCAGCGCCGCCGCCACCAAAACATCCAGCGCCGGTGACGAAAGCCCCAGGGCGCGCAGCAGCGCGTGATTTTCGCACATCAGCTGCCCCAGGCGCGCCTGCTCGCCAGCTTCGAGGCAGCGGCGGGCGCTCTCAACAAGGTTGCCGATGCGCTGCAGCGCCTCCCGCGCAAAATCGGGCTGCCGCTGCAATAGCCGCTGCACATGGGCGACAGCATCGCGGGTTAAGGCGGCGACGCCGCTATCCGCCACCAGCAAGCGCAGCGGCGCGTTGATGCGCAGGAATTCTGGCTGATATCCAGTTCGGAAATAAAGCGGACGCTCAAAGACGATGACGGAATTGTCGATGCCGCTGGGCTTGCCGTGATGCAGCTTTTCAATCTCGTAGACGAGACTGTTAAGCACCTCATCCCTTATCGTGGTGCCAGCCAGCGCGGCGGCGGCGCGGCCGATAGCGGCGGAAACTGCCGCGCCGCTGCCCAAGCCGCTGGCAATCGGAATTTGCGACTGGATAGTTATTTCGCCATTTAGCCTTGGCAGCCCTAATTGCTGCTGTGTTATTTCCGCCATTTTCTGCAGAGGGTCTTGTATGCCGCGCCTGCCTGGCGCGCCCTCAGCGATGATTTTCAGCGGGCTATCAAGCGGACGAATCAATGCCCGGGCGCGCAGCTGCGGCAGCGGCACGGCGATGGCTGGCTGCCCATAAACAACCGCATGCTCGCCGAAGAGAATTGCCTTGCCGGGGGCGCTGAAAGAAGCGGTCATGAGGCTTAGAGCACATACAAAATTACAAAATACAGCAGCGCGGCGGCGACAAGCGCGGCTTGCAGCGGGCGGTCGGTCAGCAAGATTTCATCAGGCGGGCGGTTTTCGCGGCGGACATGCAGCAGATAAAGATAACGAAAGATGCCATAAAGCACGGGCGGCACCGTCAGCAAGCCCAAGTTCATGCCCGAGCGCACCAGGGTATCATTTTCGACGATGTAGATAATGTAAGTTAGCACGGTTGAGGTGGTTGCGAAGCGCAGCATATCGTCCAGCAGGGGCAAATTGTAGTGTTGGAAAATAGGGCGCGCCGCCGCCGCGTTTTCGCCCAGCAAGATCAGCTCCTGCCGGCGCTTGCCGATCACCAGCAGCAGTGCCAGCAGCCCCACAGAGCTGTAGAGCCAAGGGGAGACATTGGTATCAATCACGATGCCGCCAGCCAGCAGGCGCAGCACAAAACCAGCCGCCACCGCCAGGATATCCAGCAGAACCACATGTTTCAGCTTGAGAGAATATGCCAATTGCAGAGCATAATAAGTCAGGATGACCAGCATCAGCTCGCGGTCAAATGTGTAGGCGGCTGCCAGCGCCAAGAGCGGGATGAGCATGGCGGCGGCTTTTGCCAGCGGCAGCGGCAGCTTGCCCGCCGCTATAGGGCGGTTCTTTTTCGTCGGATGGCGGCGGTCAGAGTCGACATCGACGACATCATTAAATATGTACACGCTGCCAGATGTCAAAATCATCAGCGCGCAGCAGAGCAGCACGCGGGCGAGCAAATCAGCTTGGAACATTTGGCCGCTGAAGACAATCGCCGGGAAGACAAACAAGACATTCTTTGTCCATTGCCGCGGGCGCATGGATTGGAATAGCGCGGGAACAGCATTCAAAATAGGCACCATTGCCTTCGCCGGTGGACATAATTCGCCATCTGATGGTACTGTTGCCGCGTTCTCGGCAAGGAGGCTGTGCAGGTGCAAGCGGTGAAAGCAGACAGCAACAGGAATATAGCAAGGGCGCGCGCGCATTCCAATATCGCGTTCATCAAGTATTGGGGCAACCGCGACCAGCAACTGCGGCTGCCCGCCAGCAGCTCCTTAAGCATGAACCTGGCTGATTTGTATACGACTACCGAAGTCGAATGGAGCGCCAGCGCCGAGCGCGATAGCGTGAGTATTGATGGCGTGCCGGCGACGGGCGCGGTGCTCGCCCGGGTGCAGCGGCATTTGCACGCGCTGCGGCGGCGCTTTGATATTAACCAGAGCGCGCGGGTCACCTCGCGGAATAACTTCCCCATGGGCGCTGGGCTGGCGTCTTCCGCCGCCGCCTTCGCCGCGCTGACTTTGGCGGCGACGGCGGCATTACGCGCAGATGTAACGGAAAAAGAGCTGACATCGCTGGCGAGGCTGGGTTCGGGCTCGGCAGCTCGTTCCATCCCGGCGGGATATGTGCAATGGCATCGCGGTGACAGCCACGAAAGTTCTTTCGCGGAAAGCATCGCCGCGCCGGAGCATTGGCAGCTTGTTGATGTCATCGCTCTGGTCAGCCGCGCGCATAAAAGTGTCGGCTCCACCCGGGGGCATGCCAGCGCCGCCTCCAGCATCTTGCAGGAAGCGCGCATCCGCAGTGCGGGAACGCGGCTGGCGGCGCTAAAGCGGGCGCTGCTCCAGCGTGATTTCGCCACCCTCGCGCGCATCACCGAAGAAGAGAGCAACTTGATGCACGCGGTGATGATGACGAGCCAGCCGCCGCTCTTCTATTGGGAGCCGCAGTCGCTGCGGATTATGCGGGCGGTGCGGCGCTGGCGGCTGGAAGCGGGCATTCAAGTCTGCTATACCCTGGACGCGGGACCGAATGTGCATTGCATCTGCCTGAGTGAACATGCCGCCGCCGTTGCTGATAGATTAGGCGGGCTGCTGCCGGGCATCGAGATATTGCAATCCAAAGTTGGCGGCGGCGCGACTGTTCTTGGGCGGGAATCTGCATTGGGCTAGGGCGAATGCCTGCGGGCGTTTCGGCGAAACTTCCCTGCATCATTCTTTTTCTGCGCATATGAAAAAAACCTTTGCGCTCTTTGTGTCTTTGCGGCGAATGGCTGTTTGATGCGATTGCTCTGCTCCGTGAGTGGGCTCGCTTGCAAATAGCAAAGCATTCAGCATATAATGACGCTTAGTTGGATTGGATCTAGAGGCTGTCTTGATGATCTTGCCCGCAGCTGGAAACGACATCGCGCTCGCCGTGATTGCTTTCGCCCTGGTTTTGATACCCGCCATCATTCTGCACGAGCTGGGACATTTCTTCGCCGCGAAGTTGGTCGGCATCAATGTGTTGGAGTTCGGGCTTGGCTTCCCGCCGCGCGTCGCCCGCCTGTTCATGTGGGGCGAGACCGAATTCACGCTCAATCTTTTGCCGCTGGGCGGCTTTGTGCGCCCCTTGGGCGAAGACCTTATCGGACCCATAGACGGGGACAAGGTCAAGCGCGACCGCGACGAGCTGCAGCGGCGAAATTCGGAAATGGTGCGGCTGGTATCCGAGCGGGAAATGCTGGAATTGCGCGGCGTCGAAGCGCATCGCATGATGTCCGTCAACGAAGCGCCGCCGCTGGGGCGTCTCTTTTTTATGTCGGCGGGCGCTATGATGAATTTCTTGACCGCTTTGGCGCTGTTTTTTGTCGCCGCGCTCTTTGGCTTGTCGCTGCCGGTGGGCGGGCTCAGCCAAATTGATTTCATCGCCGAGGGCTCCCTCTTCGCGGGCAGCCGCGCAAAAGTCGGCGATGTCATCGAAAAGATAAATGGCGAGCGCTTTAGCGATTTCAGCGCCTTCTACGATATTCTGGCGGAATATGACGGCGAGCGGATTGTCTTCTCGCTGCTTGATGGCGAGAGCGGGCAAGCCTATGAACTAAAGCTAAGCCCGGAATTCGGCGAGCGGGCTGGCTTTGTGCAGGTGATAACGGTGCAAGAAGGCTCGCCAGCGGCGGAAGCGGGTTTCCTCGCCGGGGATTATGTGATCGCAATCGACGGCGTGGCGATAGCGCCCTCGGGCGATACTGCCGCCAGCTTGCGCGAAGCGGTAGAAAAAGCGGAAGGGCGTCCGCTGCGTTTGACCGCCCTGCGCGCGCTGGAAGAAGGACCGCCTGCCCGGCTCGAGCTCACAGTCAAGCCGCGGCTGGAACCGCCGGCGGGGCAGGGCAGCCTGGGCATGGGCATTCGTTCGGGCTTCGGCTTGAGCGACCGTACGCGCTTTGCCAATGGCGGCACAAAATACGAGCTGATACCGCAGACGGTGTCGCAAGCCATCAGCTACAGCCTGCGGACGACCGGTGAGACCTTCCGCGCAATCGCATCAATACCGGGGCAGCTGCTTGATGGCTCTCTCAGCGGGCGGGACGCGCGCCCCATCAGCATTATCGGCATCAGCAAAATCGGGGGAGAACTGCTGCAGCGCAGCTTAACTGAAGGTCCCGGGCTGATGCTGCATTTTATCGCGCTCATCAGCATTTTCCTGGGCATCAGCAATCTATTGCCAATACCGGCTTTGGATGGGGGGCGCATCCTGTTTGTTTTGCTGGAAATCCTGCGCGGCAAGCCCGTCAACCCCAAGACCGAGGCGCGCGTGCATCAAATCGGCATTCTGCTCCTGCTCGCTCTCGGCGTGATTATCATGATTTATGACCTGATACATCCGCCGAGCCTCGGCTGAAGCGCAAACAATGTCAGAATTTGACATAGATACCGGCGAGGCGCGCGTCAAGAAACCGACGCTGCCGGCGCTTATCACGGCGCTTGAGCGAGAAGCGACCGCGACCGGGGCGCCAGTTTCGCCAACTGTGATATATGGCTTGAGCGATCTCGCGCCCAGCGCTTGCCCGCAAGTCGAGGCGAGCTGGAAGCCGCTCCCCGCGCCCGCCAGGCAGCGCATAGCGCGCGCGCTCATTGAAGCGAGCGAGGCGCTGTTTGAGCTGGACTTTCGAGAATTTGCCCACTTCTGTTTGAAAGATGCAAACAGCGCTGTGCGGGAAGCCGCGATTGAGCTGCTGTCGGAAGACGAAAGCCCCGAGAAAATGCAAAAGTTCATGGCATTGGCGGAGCGCGACCCCGAGCAATCCGTGCGCGCCGCCGCGATCCAAGGTTTGCAGCGCTGCCTGTTCTTGGGCGAGCTTGGCATAATGCCAGCGGAGCTGAGCAAGCAGGCGCAGAGCTTGTGCCTGCGGCTGCACAAGGATACATCACAGCCGCTGGAACTGCGGCGGCGCGCCCTGGAATCGCTGGCAAGCTCAAGCCACCCGCAGGTACCCCGCCTGATACAGCGCGCTTATGCCGCTGGCAACCGCGCGCTTAAGCTGGGCGCGCTCTATGCGATGGGGAGCAGCTGCGATGATGTCTGGCGCGACATATTGCTGAAGGAGCTGGCAAGCGATGACATGGAAATTGTATACGAAGCGATCCACTCATGCGGTGCCATCCTGTTATCCGACAGCGCGCCGCGTATCGCGGAGCTCGCCGAGAGTGAGGACCGGGAAATCCAGTTTTTGGCAATCTGGGCGCTGGGGGAGATTGGTGGCGAGCAGGCTTACAATAGCCTGCTTCGACTGGCAGCCATGTCGGAAAACGAGGAGGACGAAACTCTATCCTACGCGATAAGCGAAGCTATTGAGGATGCCAAAATGACCCTTAAGCTCGCGGCTCTGGGCTTATCGGATCTTGACGACAGCGGCGATTGGATGAATTGAAGACTTATACGGCGGCTATTGAGCGAACATCGCTTGCAGCTTCATTGCCAGCCCCATGTCCCCCAGGATTTTGATTTTGCCCGTCATAAACGCTTGCATCGGGTTGAGCTGCCCAGTGGCGACCGCGTACCAGTCGTCGGCGGAGGCTTTTACGGTCATCGACGGCTTCTCGACTTCGCCGCTGCCTGTTTCAGCGACGCCATCCGCCAAAGTAATCCAGAAAAAGCCGCCGTTGTCACCGCTCAAATCGAACTGGATGGTGGCGGATATGCCTACCGCTTTCTCGGGCAGAAAGCGCTCAATCATGGCGGGAAACAGCTTTTTTACTTCCGCGGCTGTCGCCATCGTAATCCCCCAAAGATTTATTCACTTGCCAAATCTGGCATAAGTATACAGGGCGATGCGCAAAGTCCCAAGTGGTGTTCACAGCATTAAACGAGTCTGTGAGGCGATTATGCTGAGTATCCATCACAAAGCTTGCCTGGCTATCACCGCGGTTTTGCTTGCCGCCTGTGGCAATGGCGCGAGCGATTCGCTGCCAGCCGCCACTTTGGTGGCGCAGGCGCAAGCGCTCCCGCATACCGCCACGCAAGCGGCAACTTCCGCCCCAAGCATTGCTGATACCGCCACGGCGACGGCTGCTGTCCCGACAGCGCCCAGCCCGGAGCCTGACTTGCCGCCGGGCGACCGCGATGCCGAAGCCGAAAGCGCCACGCACACTGTAGTCGCCGGCGACAGCTTAACGCGCATCGCCGACCGTTATGGCGTTTCGATGCGGTCGCTGCTGGCGGCGAATGCACTGCCCAACCCCGACTTGCTGGAAGTGGGACAGGTCATCCAACTGCCACAAACCCCAGTCGCCTATACTTCGGGCTTGCGCCTGCTGCCTGATGCGCGGCTGGTACGCTCGGTCGGCGCGTCTGCCTTTGATATCGAGCGCTTCATCCAAAATCAGCCAGGCGCGCTCAAGCAGATGACGCTCACATTGGAGCGGCGGCGAACGGACGGCTCGGTTGAGAGCAGCCGCTTCAGCGCTGGCGATATTGTCGAGCGGGTCTCGCTGGAATACAGCGTTGACGCGCGCATTCTGTTGACATTCCTGGACTATTTTGCCGGCCTGCTCTCGCAAACGGATGTGACTGAGGATTCACGGCTGAAGCCGCTGCAAGCGCAAAGCGCGGGCAGCGGTCCCCTGCGCCTGGGGCTTTACAATCAGCTGAGCTGGTTGGCGGATGTCTTGAACCGCGGCTATTATGATTGGAAATATCGCGGCGAAACTATCCTGGAATTCCCCGATGGCACCCGGCTCTTGTATCATCAGGAGTTGAACGCGGGCACGGTAGCGCTGCACTATGTCTTGGCGCAGCTGCTGTTGCCCGCCGCCTGGGAAACTGCCATCAGCGCTGATGGCATCGCGGCGAACTATCAGCGGCATTTTGGCGATGCCTTTGCGGGCAGCGCCGCGCCAGTCCCGCGGGAGTTAATTCAGCCACCGCTGACCTTGCCCTTTGCCCGCGGCGAAGTGTGGCGCTTTACCGGCGGCTTTCATGGCGGGTGGGGCAATGGCAGCGCCTGGGCGGCAATTGACTTCGCGCCGCCGCCGCAAGCGGGTCCCACGGGCGCATGTTATGTTGCCATGCAGCCGGCGCTGGCGGTGGCGGATGGTGTCATCGCGCGCCTGGCGGAAGGCTTGGTTGTGCTCGACCTGGACGATGATGCCGACGAAAGCAGCGGCTGGACGATCCTGTATTTGCATATTGACGCCCATGATGCGCTTCAAACCGGGCAGGCGGTCAGCGCGGGCAATATCCTCGGCTATCCGTCTTGTTCCGGCGGTTTTTCTACGGCGACGCACTTGCATATCGCCCGGCGCTACAATGGCGAGTGGCTGCCGGCCGATTGCAATCGTTGCCCCGAGGGGCGCAATCCACCGCCTTTTGTGATGAGCGGCTGGCGCGTTGTCGGCTTGAGCAATCAGCTGTATCAGGGATTTATGGTGCGGGACGCGGATAACCACACAGTCGTGGCAGAGCAGGGCAGATTTACTGATGTTAATGCCATTTCCTGGTGAGCGGCGCGGCGGCGCAGCAGCGCGGATTCCGCCTGTTATCGCCCTTTTGCTGGCGCTGATCTGGCTGTCGGCATCAGCGCCAGCCAGCGAAGCTCAAGCGACAGCAACGCCGATTGCGGCTGTGCTCAGTACGCGGGCACCAGCCAACGCGCCGCTGCAAGTCGCGACTATCCCGCCCACGGCGAGCCCGACCTTGCCGCCGATTGCGCGCTTGCAAGCGCTGGAAACGGCGGGCAATGTCAATGTGCGCCAGTTCCCCGATATCGAAAGCACTATCCTCGGGACAATTGCCTATGGCACCGAATACACGGCGCTGCGCAAGTATTTTCGCTGGTACGAATTGCGCTTTGAAGCATCGCCCACTGGGCTGGCATGGGTATATGGCGACCTGGTAACAATCAGCGGCGACGCATCGCTCATCCAAAGCGTTGACGATCTTGACGCGGCGGCGATTGTCAACCAATCGCTGGCGCTGCTTGCCCAGGAAGACAACGGCAGCAGCGAAGAGGCAACTGACCGCACCGTAGAAGTGCCAGTGGAAGCGCTTAGCCGCTCAGAAGAAGCGGCGCTGACAGAAGCGACGCGCCTGCCGACTTTCACGCCGCCAGCGCCCACAAGAGCCCCAATTTCAGAGCAGAGCGCCCAGCGGGCACCTCAGCCGCAGCCAAGCCCGCTGCCAAATATCCCGCCCATCGTGCCGATTGCTGCCCTCGGGGGGCTGGGCTTGGCGGGGCTGATTGTCAGTATGCTGCGGCGCTAATAGCTGCCGCAGGTGCCGCAGCCTTGACTATCCGCCGCGCCTTGCTGGTCTGAAGACTTGAAGGAATGCCCGCAGCCACAGCTGGAAAGCGCATTGGGGTTGTCGATGCGGAAGCCGCCGCCAATCAAGCTGTCGGCGTAATCAATGGTAGCGCCCTGCAGGTACATCATGCTGGCGGGGTCTACCAGCAAGCGCACACCGCCGCTGGATACAACAGTATCGCCGGCTTCGGCTTGCTCTTGGAATGCCATGCCATATTGCATGCCAGAGCAGCCGCCGCCCGTGACAAAAACGCGCAGAGCATGGTCAGGAATGGCGCGCTGTTGCAGCAAGTCTCTGATAATGGAAACCGCGGCTGGGGTAACAGTCAAAACGGAATTGTCCGTGAGGACACTTGCTGGATGCTGTTCGGCTAATACCATAACGCAAAATCTCCTTGTGCAGTCTGATGCTATGCTAGCACAGCTGTCAGCCGCTGTCAATTTTTTGCTCCGAGCAATCGCCCCGAGTTCTCGCAGCTGGCGCGCATACCAGCGTATGGAAAGCGCATAGATATAGTACGACAATCCGAGGCTAATCTGATTGCCCGATGTTTGAGCGGCTACTATACTGATTACACAGTAAACGCGGGCTGGGTACCGGGTTGAGTTAGCGGAGGGGATAATGGTGCAATCAGGAAGACTAAAGCAAGTTTTATTGCTCGTTTCACTGTCGTTGCTTTTATTGGCGCTGCCACTAAGCGCGATGGCTCAGGGCAATACGCCACACTTGGTCGTAAATACAAGTTATCTGAACATTAGAAGCGGTCCAGGGATTGGCTACGGCGTCATCACCACTGTGCCTGGAGGCACCGTGCTGCCCGTCACCATGATTGGCGCAGACAGAACCTGGTTCGAAGTCATGAGCGACATGGGAACAGGCTGGGTCAACAGCAATTATGCCATTGACAGGGGCTATTTTGGCGATGTGCCGCGCCAAGGCACGCCAAGCAACCTCGCAAGCGGCATGGATATGCCCGCCGGCACGGCGCATGTTGTTGTTAATACCAGCTATCTCAATTTGCGCAGCGGTCCTGGTGCCAGCTATGATGTCGTAGCGGTGTTGCCAGGCGGCACGACGCTGGAAGCCGACGCGATGCTCTACGATGGCAGTTGGATACGCGTGATGTCTTCGGCTGGCAACGGTTTTGTGCGCTCGTCTTATGTTGCGGCTCGCGGGAATTTCGCGGGTATTACTATCTTGGGCGGTCCCGAGCCAATCCACAATACAAGCGGGACGGCAATCCCCGCTGGCGCGCCCTATGTAGTCGTCAACACCTCCTACCTCAATGTGCGCACAGGACCGGGCGCGGGGCACAGCATCCTGGGTGTAGTGCCCGGCGGCAGCGAGCTCGCCGTTGTGATGATGGCGCCTGATGGCGTTTGGTATCAGGTGGAAACATCCAGGGGCACCGGCTGGGTGAATTCTCATTACACTGTCGGGCGCGGCAATTTCTCGGGCGTGTCGATGATGATGGAACAGCCGCAAGGGACAGCGTTGACCGGACCGACGCCGCGCGCAGTCGTCAATACCTCCTATCTCAATATCCGCAGCGGTCCCGGCGCTGGGCACAGCATAGTCGCTACCGTCCCTGGCGGCACCGTACTGAGGGTCATGGGGCTGTCACGCGGTCACGGCTGGTATAAGGTCATGGGTGATTTTGGCGAAGGCTGGCTCAACAATTCTTATGTCGTCTTCCGCGGCGACTTCAGCCGGGTCTCGGTCGTGCAATAGCGGCTATTCCCGCAGCACAAGGAACAGCTACAATGCGCCCTGTCGATATCGGCAGGGCGTTTTGATTGGAGGCAGCATGCTGAACGCGGCGGGAAAGATGCGCTCATTGGGCGAGCATGAGGGCGACGCGGGCGCGCCCTCTTCGATATTTGGCAGCGCCGGCGGTTTGGCGCGCGCCATCCAAACTGACGATTCTCTGCGCATCAGCATGTATCCTATCCTAAGCGAGTCCATGCCAGAAGCGGCGATGGGGCTCGCTTCTTGTTTGGCCTACCTGCTCGAACAATATCAAGACACCCGCTTGTACCGCTGCTTCGCCAAAATAGATGAGACGGACGACAGTGGCGAAATTAGCAGGGAAGACTATCAGTTTTCTGTTGAGGATTGGGAGCTTGAAGGCTTGCAAGACAATGTGCAAGTCTGCGGGCAATTGGAAGCCGTTGATGGCATGCTGGCGCTGCAAATCGAGCTGGATACCCAGCTTTTGCAAAACGCGTCATCAACGGCGCTGCGCTATTCCTTCGCGGATATAAACGGGGCAATTAACGCTCTGCCCGCGGTCGCCGCGTCCATACTCCGCGAACTGGGCGGGCAAAGCCGGGAACAGGCGATTATCGACTATGCCGCCCTGGAGCCTGCGGACGGCGGCGCGCTGCCGCTGCTGGAACATGTATTCGACTGGAATCTCGATATCTATCTGTATATGTGGGATGTGCCTTGGGAAGAGGCGGACAGCCGCGCGCAGTTTTTGCAGGCGGCGGCGCTTTGCCAGCAGCATCCCAGCGAATTTGCCTATTGGTGCCTGGGCATGATGGCGAAGCAGGCGCTGCAATTCGGCTTGGAAGCGGTGGGCGAAGGCATCATGCCTTTGTTGGAAAGCGCATTCAGCAAAGATGCGATTGCGCTGCCCGGCATCGCGGCCAGCGCCTTGGGCTTATCCCAGCTGGGCTATCACACGGGGGCGATCGCCCGCTTGCAGCCGGCGCTCTCCGCAGCAGCGCCGGCCTCCCTCTGGCGCAGCATGATTGCGATCTATCTCGATGCCGGGCAAGCCGCCGAAGCGCTGGATACCTGCCAGCGGGCGCTGGAAGAAGGCATAGATGCGCCGGCAATCCTTTGGCAGTATGTCGAGCTGCTGATGGCGGCGGAAGCCAATCAGTGGCAGGTGGAAGCGGTGCTGCTCTTCGAGCCTGACGACTATGCCGAGGAGGAGCACCTCGCGGTTGAGATCGCGCAGGCGCTCAAGCTCTATGTAAAAAGCCAGCCGCAAGACCTCGCGGCGGCGCAGTTGACGCTGTCCTATCTCATCGACATCGGCGACGAAGACATCTGGCAGCATTTTGAGCGGCTGCTGCAGCGCGATCTTCAAGGCGGCTACACTGGGGATATCATCGAGCGGCTGCCAGATCTCGAAAGCTACCGTCAAGCCTATGAGATCCTGGAGCGCCAGGTGGACGCCAATCCCTATGCCTGCGTGTTTTTGGCGCAGCTCGCGCTCTTGGATGACGATGCCGCCAGCGCCTCCCGCTATATCGCCCTGTGCCGCAGTCAATATGCCGAGATTGATGACGAACTCGAAATTGAACTGCAGCGGCTGGCAATTTCTGCTGAACTGCCCGGCTTTGAAGCGCAATTTGCCGAGCTCAAAGTGATGTTGAGCGCCCAGCGACAAGCGCCTAACGAGCACTTGGAAGCGCTGGAAAGCGCCATCGAAATCGCGCCCAAGATGATCGATTTGTATGTCGTGCTCTCCCGCGCCTACCTCAGCCTCAACGACAGGGAAAACGCGCGGGAAGTCCTAACCGAGGGGGAAGCGAACGCGGGCGCGCACCCTCAGCTGCTGTTGGGGCTGACGCAGATTCTGTGGTCAAGCGGGCAGAAGTCCGCCGCTATTGCCAAGTTGAACGAGGCATTGTCCGCTTTCCCCAACGATGTCTACCTGCTCGCGCAGATGGCGCATTATCTGCTGGAAAATGCCCAGTTTGATGATGCCCGCGGCTACATCGCCCGCGCCGAGGCAATCGCGCCGTCGCACCCGGCGGTGCAGCAGCTGCGCCGTTACATAACGCAGCGGCTGGCTCGCTAATCAGTCAAGCGGGACTGGCGCGATCGCGCCTGCGGAGAGCTCGCGCAGCTGCTCGGCGAAGGGCGGCAGATCCGCGGCGACAAAGCGCACAATCATCAGCACACGCGCGCCAAATTCTTCGTCTTCGACCGTGCCGGCATATTCGGCGATCAAGCGCTTGACGCTGGCGTAGAGCGCATAAGGCAGCTCCAAGCCGACAACTTGCCGTTCTACTTTGAGTTCAGTCCGCAAGGCTGCCAGCGCCCCTTTGGCGGCTTGCGAATAGGCGCGCACCAAGCCGCCAGTGCCCAGCTTGATGCCGCCAAAATAGCGCGTGGTAATCAGCGCGATGTCGCCGATATCCGCCCCACGCAAAACCGCCAGGGTAGGGGGACCAGCGGTGCCGGTAGGCTCGCCATCGTCGCTCATGCCTTCGGTGACAGAATTGCCGTGCCCCACGATAAACGCGTAGACATGGTGATTGGCGGCCGGCAGCGCCTGACGCCGCTCGGCGATGGCTGCGCGCGCGGCTGGCACTGTCGGCGCGCGCCGGATTGTCGTTAGAAAGCGCGACCTGTTGACCACAAGCTCAAACTCGACACTTTCGGCGGGGACGCGGCGGCTTTCTTTCATTTGCGCTGGACCTCAAGCGGAATGCGCTGGGGACAGCAGGGCGGATGCGCGGCTGTTGGTGATTGATAGTAGCAAGGCTGAAGGTATTTAACCCAATATACTGTAGTTTCTATCGGGTAATTCATATACTCGCGCTGCCACTTGATTCTGGCGCAGCCATCAGACGCCATTTACGCGCACAGCGGATCGTCGCTATCCCAGCGGTGGGTTCGTATACTATCGCGAGAAGCCAAGCGCTCCCGCGCCGCCAGCCACAGCTTCGCCCATTCCCGCGAATCCCTGAGTTCCGAAGCGGGATTGCGGCGGCTGCGCGCGACAAAGCCGGGAAAATGCGGCCGCCCGGTCGGCTCGCCAATCGGGTTATAGCGCAGGTCAAAGCTCCAGCGGAAGGCATCGCTGGTATTTTCGAGCGAAGCGTGTTTGCACAGCGGATGAAAGAAGAGCACTCCGCCCGGGCTAAGCGGCACGGGAAGCGCCTCCTCCTGGTCAATCATCGCCTCGGGGATGCCGAGCTGCTCGGTCGCTGGGCAATGCAAGGCGATGCCTTCGCGATGGCTCTTCGGCACAACTTGCAGGCAGCCATTTTCCGGCGTCGCTTCCGACACCGCCACCCAGCAGGTTACGATGCGGGAATCGTCAGCTTCGGGCAAGCCTACGCCGCTATCCTGGTGCCAGTGCGTACGCCCAACAAGAGCGCGATTGACATCAGCCGCCGCGATGGCATGCGCCGGCGGCTTGATGCGCACATGCTGGATGGGATTGCTGTAGATTTCCCCGCCTATCAGCGATTCGACAGCCGCCAGCAGCCGTGGGCTGCGCAAAAGATCAAATACCGCCGCGCCCAAATGGATTGGCGTATCGGCGGCGATGCCGCTGTTGGGCAAGGCGATGTCAAATTCCTGCTCATAGCGGCAGCCAGCGCGATAGACTTCGACCAGGCGTTTTTCAAATGGCATGTCCGGGAAGCTGTCGGCTATCAGCCCTTGCGCCCGCCAGCGCTCGCACAAATCGTGCAAAAGCGCTTGATATTCTTCAATGACAGGTTTTATGTCCAGCGTGTAATCAAGCAGGCGATCGACCGCCAAATAGCCATTTTCCTGGAAAAACTCCACCTGCGCTCGTGTCAACATAGGCGCGCCCCCGCTGAATCTCCGCAACTTGCATCAGGCTGAATTGTAACACTCTCATACCGCGTTTGCCGCTATACATGGAAAGACCTCGGCAAATGTGCCGAGGTCCCATGCCCCATAGGAGACTCGAACTCCTGTTTTGGCCTTGAGAGGGCCACGTCCTAGGCCGCTAGACGAATGGGGCTTATCGGGATAGTACCCGAAGCGTGGCGGACAGTCAAGACGGAGCGAGAAAACCGATATTCTCTTGCGCTTTTTTGAGCGTGGCTTCGGCGATTTCGCCCGCTTTTTCGCGCCCAATCTTTAAGACGCTGTCCAAATATCCCGCTTCTTCCATCAGTTCTTGGTAGCGCGCTTGCAGCGGCGCCAGCGTATCGGCAACACAATCCGCCACCTCCCGCTTGAGATCGCCATAACCCTTGTCGCTGAAATGGGCTTCAATGCTGGCGCGCGGCTCATCGGTGATGGCTTGGTAAATCGTCAGCAAGTTGTTGATGCCGGCGCGCTCTTTATCCTCGCTGAAGCGGATCTCCCGAAAAGAATCGGTTACCGCGCGCCCGATCTTTTTGCGCGCCCGCCCCACATCATCCAGCAGAAATATCGCGTGATTGTCCGACTCTTCGCTTTTGGACATCTTTGCGGTGGGCCGATCCAAACCCATGATGCGGGCGCCAGCCTGCGGGTTCATCACCGATGGCATGGTGAAGGTCTCGCCATAAAGGTGGTTGAAGCGCTGCGCCAAATCCCGCGTGAATTCCAGGTGCTGGTTTTGGTCATCGCCTACCGGCACCAACTCCGCCTGATAGAGCAAAATATCCGCCGCCATCAAACTGGGATAGTTGAGCAAGCCAGCGCCGATTGAGTCTTGCATCTGCTTGGCGGTTTTGTCTTTGAATTGCGTCATGCGCTGCAGCCAGCCCAGGGGCGCCATGCAGGTGAGAATCCAGGCGAGCTCGGAGTGCGCGGGAATATGCGATTGCACAAAAATTGTCGAAATCTCGGGGTCGATGCCGGCGGCGATGTAGATGGCGGCGCTCTCCCGAGTTTTGCGGCGCAATTCCGCCGGGGCTTGCGCTACTGTAATCGCGTGCAGGTCGACCACGCAATAGAAGCAGTCATACTCCCGCTGCACCGCGACCCACTGTTTCAAAGCGCCGAGGTAATTGCCTATCGTTAAGTTCCCCGATGGCTGGATGCCAGAGAGTACCCGGGGCTTGTTTCCGTTTGCCTTCGCCATGGTTCCTTCTGCTTGTTCGCACTATGGATGCGCCGCCGCGATTTTAGCAGCAAGCGCCAGCGCCTTCAAGCATGGGCTGGAATTTAGCGTTCTTTTAAGGCGCGCGCAATTTGGCGATTGGCATCGCGCTTTGCCAGGGCGGCGCGTTTGTCATAGTGCTTTTTGCCGCGGGCGACGCCAATCTCGACCTTGGCGCGCCCGCGCTCCAGGTAGATTTGCAGCGGTATCGCCGTCATGCGGTTTTCCCGCACTTTGCTGATGATGCGGTTGATTTCGCGGCGATGCAGCAGCAACTTGCGCGGGCGCCGGGGGTCGGCATGGCCGAAGGCATGCGCTTCTTTATAGGGCGCGATATGCACATTCATCAGCCAAAGTTCACCTTCTTTTTCTTGCACAAAGCCGTCGCCGATGCTGATGTTGTGATTGCGTATCGACTTGATTTCCGAACCCAGCAAGACGAGGCCCGCATCATAACGGTCGGAAACATGATAGTTATGGCGCGCTTTGCGATTCTTGGTGATGATTTTGCGGCCGCTGCTCATGCTGCGTCAGGCTCCCGATGGATTCTGCGAGCGGACTTGCCAAAGCGATGTTTAGGATACTGTTGCCGCCCGCATGAATCAAGACAGAGGCTGCCAAACGCGCTGGAAATCCCGCTCATCAAGCGCGCCATCGGCATATTGCTGGAGCATCGCCTTGGGCACGCCAACGATGCGCAGCCGGGCGTCTGGGTCGGCGCAATTCAAGAGCCCGGTGGCTAGCGCCTCAATATCAGCTGGCAGCACCGAGACGATCGCCACCAAAGCCTGCATGACTGTATTCAAGCGCTCATTAAATTCGGGACCAGAAATGGCGCAGACGCGAACGATTAGTGTTTCTCCCAGCTCAGTGCTTCGCAGGTTGCTGGCACCTATATCAATAGCGAAGTCGGGAATTCTGGAATCGATAAGCACAAGCAAGGCGCGGACTTCCGGCGCAAGCGCATTCGTCGGTGCCGCGGTCGCTTCGGTTGTCGCGGTCGCGGCGGGCGCTGTGGGGGTTGCTGGCATCTCAGTAGCAACGGGACTTGCCGCCGCTGCCGTTAGCAGGGCGGTCGCGGCGATGGCGTTGGGTTCTGTCTCCGGCGATGCGGAAACTTCCAATGAAATCTCAGCTGGCGCGGGATTTGCTTCCGCTGGGTCCGAGACGACGATGATAACTGGTTCTGGAGTTGGGCTGGTGGCAGGCAGCAGCGTTGACAGATCAACAGTGCCGGACGCTATCAAAGCGGCGCCCGTCACGAGCGCTGCCGCCAGCACCAGCAGGGCGGCGATGCCCCGCCGCATGCCGCCAGGATTTGGCGCGTCTTCAGCCGCCGCTGGCTTCAGCGCTTCCCAGTCGATGATGTCATCATCAGCCGCGGCGGCGCTATGCGCGAGCGCGGCGGCGTCCCCGGCGGGCGCGAAACTGGGCGGCGGCACCTGCAGCGCCATGACATCCGCGTTCAGCTCGCGCGCGCCGGGATAGTCCGGGTCCAGCTCGAGTACGCGCTCCAAGGCGGCGCGCCCGATGCCGGGGTCGCGCGCGGCATGAGCATAGACCCACCACAGCGCGGGATTATCCGCATCGGACTCTAGCAGAGGCGACAGCAGCGCCTGCGCCTGCTCCAAGGCTTCTTCTTCGATTAAGTCGTAGGCTTGCTGCAGAATCTCGCTGGTGGAATCGCTCACCGGTGACCCTCGGGTTAGAATCGCGTCCACAGCGCTAGACATTGGCGAGGGCAGCCGCGGCGAAACTATGCGCCGCCTGTGTGTTTATGCCTGTCTAGCCTAAATGCCAGTGTACATGTCCCGTATGATTTGCGCAACAAAAAAGCTCGCCATTCCCTATAACGGCAAGCCAATAGGATGCCCTGAAGAGGACTCGAACCTCTACCCCGTTAAGGACACGGCCCTCAACCGTGCGCGTCTGCCAGTTCCGCCACCAGGGCTTATCTAAGGAAGAGTATACCAATCCTCCGCGCGCTGTCAATGCCCAGGCTGGAGGCTGTTTGCGAATTAACCTTGAGCGAGCGGCTGTGCTGGCATATTATTAAGCCGTTGTTGGGCAAAATACTGAATGAAGGAAGGACCGTTGCCGATGCGCATTGCGCTGGATGCGATGGGAACAGACAAGCGCCCCATCAGCGATATCGCTGGCGGGGTGCTGGCAGCGAAGGAGTTCGGCGATACCATCGTGCTGGTGGGTGACGAAGCTGTCATCAAAGCTGAATTGCGGAAGCATTCTATCAGCGCTGGCAAGGTTGAGATTCTTCACGCGCCGCAAGCAATCGCCATGGACGCTATCCCAACTGATGTGCTCAAGACACAGGCAGCGTCGTCCATTTATATCGCGCTGGATGCGGTTAAGCGGGGGGAAGTCGACGCCTTCGTGACGATGGGCAACACGGGCGCGGTGCATGCCATTGCCACTTTGAAGACATTGCGGCGCATCCCGGGGGTCAAGCGACCTGCGCTTTCCGCGCTTTTCCCTATCAACAATCACCGCATGATTTTCCTCGATGTCGGCGCCAACACCGATGTTAAGCCGGAGTGGGTGCCACAATTCGCTGTCATGGGCAGCATTTATGCGCAACTGGTGCTGGAAATCGCCAAGCCGCGCATCGCCCTGCTCTCGAATGGCGCGGAGGATACCAAAGGCAACCAGCTCATCCGCGAGGGCGCGAAGTTGCTGCGCAACAGCCGTTTTAATTTCGTCGGCAATGTCGAGCCGGTGCAGCTGATGCATTCCGTGGCGGATGTCATCGTGATGGATGGCTTCGTTGGCAACATCGTGCTGAAGATGTTTGAAGGCACTGCCCATTATTTGGCGACGCTGGTGCGGCAAGAAATCCGCAAAGACGCGCTGTCTATGCTGGGCGGCGCTTTGGCGCGCCCCGCCCTCAACCGCATCCGCCACCAGGTGGATACCTCGGAGATTGGCGGCGCGCCACTCTTGGGCGTGAACGGGGTTGTTATCATCGGGCATGGGCAGAACTCCGCCATCGGCATCAAAAATGCGATCCAACAGGCGCGCAGGGCTGTCAAGCAGAATGTCATCGACGCTATTCGGCAGGGCATCGCGCGGGAGAGACCGTGAGGCAAGGCGCAGAAGCGGGCGGAAAACGGGTGGTCATCAGCGGGCTGGGCTTGGTCTCGCCTTTGGGGGATAAAGCCGCCTATTGGGATGCGCTTGAGCGCGGCGCATCCGGCATCCGCCAGCTGCAAAATATTGACGCCGAGCACCTTGATGTGCGCATCGGCGCAGAGGTGCTCCATTTCGATTCCTCCGCCATCATCCCGCGCAAGCAAGCGCGGCGCATGGGCAGAGCCTCACAATTTGCCATTGTCGCCGCGGTGCAAGCGGTGCGAGACGCGGGCTTGACTGTCGCTGCCATCGGCGAAATCGGCGAACGGGTCGCGACGATTATCGGCTCGACGCTCGGCAGTTATGAAGTGGGCGAAGGCGGCATCCGCGCCTGGCGCAAGTCCAACTATCGCCATGCCAACCCGATGAGCATTGTCAACGCGCTGCCCAATATGCCGGCGCATTATGTCAGCACGATGATGCAAGCGCTGGGTCCTTTGATTACGCCATCAGTCGCCTGCGCCACGGGCGTGCAAGCGATTGGGGAAGCGAAGGACCTCATACAACTGGGCAAATGCGACCTGGCGATTGCCGGGGCGGTGGATGCGGTCATGTTTGATTATATCCTGGCGGGCTTCGGCGCGACCCGCGCCTTAACCCGCGACTACAATGACGCGCCAGAAAAGGCGAGCCGCCCCTTTGATGCCGGGCGCAGCGGCTTTGTGCTGGGCGAAGGCGGCGCAATCTGCATCGTTGAGAGCATGGACAGCGCCCTGGCGCGGGGCGCGCCGATATATGCCGAAATCCTGGGCTATGCCGCCTCCTCTGACGCCTACCATGTCGCGGCGCCGGACCCGGCGGGCGGTGGCGCCAAGCGGGCAATGCGCTGGGCGCTGGCGGACGCGGGCGTCAGCGGCGAAGAAATCGAATACATCAACGCGCACGGGTCTTCCACGCCAGCGAATGACGCTATCGAAACTGCCGCTATCAAGGCGGTCTTTGGCGACGCCGCTTATGGCATCCCAATCAGCTCCACCAAAAGCATGATCGGCCATGCGATGGCGGGCTGCGGCTCGCTGGAGCTGGCGGCATGCTTGATGACGCTCGAGCGGGAAGTGCTGCATCCAACTGTGAATTACGAGACTCCCGACCCCGCATGCGACCTGGATTATGTGCCGAATAACTCCCGAGCTGTACCGGGAATCAGCACACTGATGTCCAACAGTTTTGGCTTGGGCGGGCAGAATGCAGCCATCGTCCTGCGCAAATTCCACTAACATGGAGCGGACATGAAAACGGCAGTAACCGTAATCGGCGGCGGCTTGGCGGGCAGCGAGGCGGCCTGGCAGTTGGCGCAGCGGGGGCATCCTGTGCGTCTGTACGAAATGCGCCCCGCCAAATCGACCGGCGCCCATGTCAGCGCGAAGCTGGCGGAGCTGGTCTGCAGCAATTCGCTCGGGTCAAAATTGCCTGACCGCGCCACTGGCATCCTGCAAAACGAGATGAAGCTGCTGGGCTCGCTGCTCATTCGCTGCGCCGAGGCGGCGGCAGTGCCCGCCGGGGGCGCGCTGGCGGTTGACCGCGACGCCTTCGCCGAGGCGGTAACAAAAGCACTCTCCGCGCAACGGAACATCGAAATCATCCGCGAAGAGGTGACGGCGTTGCCGTCAGACGCGCCCGCCATCGTCGCCAGCGGACCGCTGACTTCCCCGGCGCTGGCGGCGGCTATCGGCGAGCTGACCGGGCAAGAACATCTGTATTTCTACGATGCCATTTCGCCGATTGCCCGCGCCAGCAGCATCAACATGAGCCGCGCCTTTTGCGCCAATCGTTATGGACGCGGCGATGCGGGCGGCGGCGATTACATCAACTGCCCGCTGGATAAAGACGAGTATTATCGTTTTGTGCGGGCGCTGAAATCGGCGGAAACCATCGAACTGCGTGATTTTGAGCGGGAAGACCCAAATTTTTTTGAGGGCTGCGTGCCGATCGAGCAGCTGGCGAAACGCGGCGAAGACACGCTCGCATTTGGTCCCATGCGCCCCGTCGGTTTGACCAATCCCCATACTGGCAAGCGCCCGCATGCGGTGGTGCAGCTGCGTCAAGATGATATTGCCGGCGAACTCTACAATATCGTCGGCTTCCAGACCAACATCCGCTGGAAGCGGCAGAAGGAAATCCTGCGCATGATTCCCGGCTTGGAAAATGCCGAATTCCTGCGCATGGGGCAGATGCACCGCAATACCTTTATGAACGCGCCAGCTCTTTTGCGCCCGACCATGCAGTTCCGCGGGCGGCAGACTCTGTATTTTGCCGGGCAAATCACCGGCATTGAAGGCTATGTGGGCAATATCGCCACGGGTTTGCTGGCGGCGCTGAATGTCTCGCGGCAGCTGCATGGGCTGCCAGAATGGACGCCGCCGCTGGATACGATGCTGGGCGCACTCTGCCATTATGTCACGGCAACCGCGCCCAAGCACTTCCAACCGATGAAAGCCAATTTGGGCATATTGCCGCCGCTGGCGCGGAAAATCCGCAACAAAGCCGAGCGCAGAAAAGCCTATGCCCGCCGCGCTGACGCCTCCATGCGGGCATCGCTACAAACTTTGCAAGATGCTCTGATTCAGCCGGAAAGCATACAAACATCGCTGAGGGGCTGATGGCGCTATACAACACGGAGAGCGAAGATACTCGGGAGCGCGGCTATCTGGTAGGCATCGCGCTGCGGGACAGCCCCTCCCTGCTTTCGATGCAGGATTCCCTGGGCGAGTTGGCGCTGTTGGCGCGCACTGCCGGCATCAAAGTTGTCGGGGAAAGCTGGCAATTCCTGCGGCGCATCAACGCCAAGACTTATATTGGCTCGGGAAAGCTGCTGGAAATCATCGATGAGGTACATGCCAGCGATGCAACTGTTGTCATCTTTGACGATGAGCTGTCGCCGCGGCATCAGCGGGAGTTGGAGAAGCAGCTGGGCGCGGAGCTGCGGCTGTTGGACCGGTCGGCGCTGATTCTTGATATCTTCGCCCAGCACGCCCGCACCAGCGAAGGCGCTTTGCAGGTGGAGCTGGCGCAGTACGAATATCTGCTGCCGCGCCTCACGCGGCAATGGACGCATTTGGCGCGTCAAGCTGGCGGTGGCGGCGCCCGCGGCGGCTCGGGCGGGGTCGGCTTGCGCGGACCTGGCGAGACGCAGCTGGAAGTCGACCGGCGGGAAATCACGCGCAAAATTAGCAAATTGCGCAGCGACCTCGAGCAGGTGCGCGCCCATCGGCGGCTGCATCGCGAGCGGCGGCGGCGCTCTGGCTTGCCGCTGGTGGCGCTGGTCGGCTATACCAACGCCGGCAAATCAACGCTGATTAACGCGCTGGCAAATGCCAACATTTACGCCGCCGATCAACTTTTCGCCACGCTCGACCCCACAACGCGGCGCATCCGCCTGCCCAAGCGCGGCGAGGCGCTGCTCAGCGATACCGTTGGCTTCATCCAAAAGCTGCCGACAACTTTGATTGCCGCCTTCCGCGCGACATTGGAAGAAGTCATCGAAGCCGATTTGCTGCTGCATGTTGTTGATATCAGCCATGGCAATGCCGCGCAGCATATCGAAGCGGTAGAAGATACCCTGGCGGAAATTGACGCGGCGCATATCCCGCGCATCCTGGTCTTGAACAAGATTGACCGCCTGCAAGCGGAAGCGCCAGCGCCAGCGCCGCAGCCAATCGACAGCTATGAAGGCATTGTCAAAATATCGGCACAGGAAAAACTGGGGCTGGAGGCGCTGCTGGAACTTATCCGCGCTGTTTTGGAGCGGCAGACGCTTTCGCTGAATGTGCTCATCCCCTATCAAGCGGGCGGGCTGTATTCTGAACTCTATGACAAGGGTTACATCGAAACTGAAGAAACCAGCGAAGCGGGCTGGACATTAGGCTTGCGGCTGCCCGCTGTCGAGCGCGATGTGTATCAAAGTTATGCCCTGCCCCTGCCTGAAATCCCAGAAAACGCGGAATAGCGCGCTATTCCGGCAGCTGCAGCCAATAGATTTCGGGGCGGAAGCGGCTGTGCAGGAAGAGCCGCATATCATCTGACAGGGTGATCGCGAGCGGCGCGGCAATATCAGAAAAGACAATCAATTCAATGTCTTGATTTCTGCAGCCCGCTTCGAGGCAGCGCGCAGGATCCACCCTGCCCACCACGCCGCGCGTTCCCAGCGCATAGGCAAAATACAGGCGATTGTCGCTGCCCATCACCAGGTTGGAGGTATTTTGCAGCCCGGAAACAAGCGGCTTAACTTCGGAATACGCGCCATCAGCCTCGAGCGTGATATATTCGATGCCGCGGCGGGCGCTGCCGCCATTGGCGATGTACAGCCGCTCGCCGTCACTGGCAATGCCGGTGGGCGCGCGGAAGCCCGCCTGAGCTTCCCGCGTGCTGCCATCTTCCGCAATCTCGATGATGCTGTTGGATACAGTGTCGCTGACCAAGAATCTCCCGTCAGCCAGGCGGGCGATGCCCCAAGGTCCTTCTATGCTTGAGGTAAAGCGCGCTGGCGCGCCGCGCAGATGGTCAACCCGCCAGATTGTAGAATTGTCCGGGTCCGGTATCCAGAGGTTGAAGCCGCTGCCAGTTTGCTCGGCAATCAGGCTGTTGCCATTGCGCACGCCGAAGATGAATGTGCTGGTATCGCCGGTGACATCATCGATGCGATAGACTGTCCAATCGCCATTGCAGACGGTGAACAGACTGTCCTGAAACCAAAGGATGCCATTTGGGCGCTGCACATTGCCGACCAGCACCGCCAAATCATCTTGCAGGAATGGGCTTTCTACAGTTGCGCTCGCGCTTGTCGCGGTGGGCGTGGCTTGGGAGTCTTCGGTGGCAGTGGCTGTGGGCGCGGCATCCTGCGCGCGCCCCTGCCCGCCCAGCAATAGCATGGCTGCCATCAGCAGAACAAGCGCGGCATTCATCGGCGCGGAGCCAGTCTCCAGTGGTTTCACATCGCCTCGCATTTAATCTTTTGCCGATTGTGATGATTGTACCTTGCTCGCCGCGCTTGCTCTAGCCAGAGACTTTTGGCGGAATTAGCGCTTAAATCCCGACCACCTTGCTTGCCCGCAGTATACTGCGAAATGGTATCGCTAATTCAGGAGCACAATGAGAGCTTCGCAAGTTGGAAAGTCCGCTGGGCGGGGGCATCAAGCCTCGCCGCTATTATACGAGGCGGAAGTTGTACCGGGCATCGAGGACCTGGCGATACAAGAGCTGCGAGAAAAATGCGGCCGCCGCCTCCATGATATCGCAGCGCTTAGACCCGGGTTTATCCGCTTCGCGCTAGCGCCCGTCCCCGCGGCATTGTCGTCTTTGCGCTCGGTCATCGCGCTTTATCGCGTTTACATATTTGCCATTCCCCGCCCCAAAGCGCTGCTGGGGCATCAACATTTTTCGCGGCTACTCAAGATTCTGCAAGCTGAAGCCGCGTCATTTCAGCGAAAGCCACAGACTTTTGGCATCGGCGCGGCTGGCGCCAATACTCCGGTGATGCGCCGCTTGCGCCAGGAGCTCGCTCAAGCGCTGGCGCTGGTGCCGGCGGCTGACGGCAAAGGCGAGCTTTTCATGCGGCTGCTGCGCCAGGCTGATGGGGCGGGCTGGGAAGTGCTGCTGCGGGCGGGCGCCGCCCCGCTTTCCAAGCGCGCCTACCGCCTGCGTGATATGCCTGGCGCGTTAAACAGCACGGTCGCCTATGCGATGACGCGCTGTGCCGCCCCGCCCGAAACTGGCACGGTGGTCAACCTGTGCAGCGGCAGCGCGACCATCCTCATCGAGCATGGCTGCGCCAACGCAACTGGCGCGCTGCTGGCGGTTGAGCGCGACCCGGCCATGTTGGCGGCGGGCGATATTAATGTCGAAGCGGCTGGATTATCCGCGCGGATACGGCCGCTGCAAGCGGATGCGACCGCGGTACCCTTGCCGGCGGGGGCGGCGCATCAGCTCTATGCCGACTTGCCCTTCGGCAACCTGATTGGTACGCATGAGAGCAATCGGCAGCTCTACCCCAGGCTGTTGAAAGAGGCGGCTCGCATCGCCCAGCCCGGCGCGCCTTTCATCGTGTTGACGCAAGAAATCAAGCTGCTGCGCGCCTGCCTCGCCGAGTCGCCGTGGCATGTCATCAGCGAGCGCCGGCTAAACTTGCGCGGAATGCGCCCGCGGCTGTTTGTGCTAAAACGAAACTCCATTAGGATAGAATAGGAACGGGGACAAGACAGCCGAAAGCGTCTCATGCTGATACGATTAGCCGCAGTCATGCTTGTTTGCGCTGTTGCCGCTGGCTGCCGCCCCGCCCAGGAAGCGCCGGAAATTGATGCCAGTCTGCGCGTCGATGGCAGCGAAATAAGCCTCGCCTTCAACGAAGGAGTTACAGTCGATCAGCTGCTTGCCAGCGCGCAAATCGAGCTGGGAGAGCGCGACCGGATTAGTCATCCGCTGGTGGCGCCCGTGGCTGATGGCATGGTGATAACCATCCGCCGCGTGCAAGAAAAGCAGACCTGCCAACAGCAAGAAATCGCCTACGAGAGCCTGCAATTCCCGCGAGAGGGCATCGCGCCTGGCGAGAAGCGGGTGGGGCAAGCGGGCAGCCCCGGGCTCCGCGAAGCCTGTTACCGCGTCATTTATGAAGATGGAATTGAAACGGAAACGCTATTGAGCGGCGACCCAATCGTTGTGCGCGAGCCGGTAGCGGAAATCACCTACATCAGCGTGAGCGACGAAGCCCAGCCGCTAGCTATTCCTGGGACTTTGAGTTATATCAACCATGGCAATGCCTGGACGATACGCGGCAATCTGCAGGACAAGCGCCCCTTGACCGAGCGGCACAAGCTCGATTCGCTTGTCTTCCATCAAAGCGCGGATGGGGCGCGCCTGCTTTTCACCAGTACGGCCGAAGCCAGCGCTGCTTTTTTCAACGCATTGTGGCTGCTGGATATCGCGGCGGGCGCTGAGCCTATCAGGCTCCCGCCAACGGATGTGCTTTATGCCGAATGGCGCCCCTACACCGCCAATGCCATCGCCTATTCCACTGGCGAGCGCAGCGCTGGCGCGCCTGGCTGGAAAGCATTAAACAACCTGTGGCTGATTACGCTAGACTTAAAAAGCGGGCGCGCCCTCACTATTGATGAAATGCTGCCCGAGTCCAGCGGCGGGCAGCTTGGCTGGTGGGGCACCTATTTTGCCTGGTCGCCGCATGGAGACCGGATGGCATGGGCGCGCGCCGATGGCATGGGATTGGTCGACTTTGAAGAAAATACTTTGAAGCGCTTGACCAGCTTTGCCCGCTTCCAAAGCGGCAGCTCCTGGGTCTGGCTCTCGCAGCTTTCCTGGTCTTATGATAATGAAATGATCGCGTCAATTGTGCATGCCGCGCCACTGGGCGATGAGCCGCCAGAAAAAAGCCCCGCCTTCGACATCACCGTGTCCAGCGCCGATGGCAGCTTCAGCGCCGCCTTAGAAAAATCGGCGGGCATGTGGGCGGCACCCAGCTTTTCGCCGAATGTCGCGCCGCCAGCTTCCGAATTTGGCAGCGGCTATCTCGCCTGGCTGCAGGCGCGCGAGCCGCATAACAGCATGAATGGCGACTATGATCTGGTGATTGCCGACCGCGATGGCAGCAATAAGCGCCGCGTTTTCCCCGCGGCTGACGCGCCCGGCATCCGCAAAACTGACGCCGGCTTGACGCCGCGGCAATTCGCCTGGAGCCCGGACGGGCGCTATATCGCCATCGTGTATCGGGGCGACCTGTGGCTGGTCGCGCGGGAAAGCGGGCAGGCGCGGCAAGTAACTTTTGATGGCGGCAGCGCGCATCCAGTCTGGACGATGTGATGCGCCAGCTCATCATTTTACTGATAAGCCTCCTGCTGGTTGCCGGCAGCCTGGCGGCTACCCTGGGCAGTGTGCAACTGCGGGAGTTTGAGCTGCGCGGCTATGCCGACCCGACTCAAATAAAAGACCTGCCTTTCACTGTCCCGCGCCCGGGCGTCAATGTGGAGCTGCTCCAATACACGGAAGCGGAGTTGCGCCGCAACCTCGAGCTTATAGCCGAGTCCAATTTCCGCTGGCTGCGCCAATTTGTCTACTGGGACGAGATCGAAACCCAGCCAGGCAGCTATGACTGGACGGGCTGGGACCAGCTGGCGGCGGCGCTCACGGATTTCCCCGAGCTGGAGCTGGTCGCGGTGTTGATGAATTCGCCGCCATGGGCGCGCGCCAGCGGCGGCAGCCCGCCAACCGCAAGCGCCCCGCCGCGCTCGCTCGCGGAATTCACCGCCTTCGCCAGCGCCTTTGCCGCGCGCTATGGCGAGCGTATCGACTATTATCAAATTTGGGACGAGCCCAATCTGGCGGATGCCTGGGGCGGCTATGAGCCGAAGCCGCTTGAATACATCGCCCTGCTGGCGGCTGCCCGCAGCGGCATCCTGGGCGCTGACGCCGATGCCACCATTGTCGCCGCCGCCCTCGCGCCCACCACCGAGACCGGCGGGCGCAACATCAGCGATATCCGCTACCTGGACGCGCTCTATGCCAATGACGCCGGCGCGCTATTTGATGTTGTCGCCGGCAAACCTTATGGCTTTTCCGCCTCGCCGCTCGACCGGCGGGTGGCGGAATCGCGGCTGAATTTCTCGCGCATTATCGCCTTGCGCGAGCTGATGCAGGACTATGGCGATGGGCGCAAAGCGCTGTGGGCGAGCCATTTTGGCTGGAATGCGCTGCCAGCGGGCTGGACGGGCGCCGCCTCGATTTGGGGCGCCGTTTCTGAACGCGAGCAAATCACCTATACCGTGCAGGCGCTTGACCGCGCCCACCGCGAATGGAGCTGGCTGGGCGCGATGTTCTTGCAGCATTGGCAGCCGGCAGCGCCGCCATCAAGCGCGCAATGGGGCTTTGCCCTGCTTGATCAAAAGGGCGCGCCGACAGCCCTGCTCGAAGCGATTCAAGCCTACCCCTTCCCGCAAGTGGCGCAGAACGGCTTGTTCCATGCCAGAAGCGCGCATGCCCGCTACAGCGGGGTCTGGCAATTCAGCGAGCTCGGCGCTGATATCGGCTGGCTGCCGGTGACGGACAGTCAGTTGGAGTTTGATTTTTACGGCAGCGACCTCTCTCTGCTGCTGCGCGAAGATGAATATCTCGCCTTTCTCTATCCTGAGGTCGATGGCGCGCCCGCCAACGCAACACAAACGGACGCCAGCGGCAATGCCTATATTTTTCTGCGCAGCAATTCCCGCCAGCCGGAGCTCAATCTGGTGCCAGTCGCGCGGGAGCTGCCGCTGGCGCGGCATACCCTAAGCGCCGCTGCCGACCAAGGCTGGGACCGCTGGGCGCTCGCGGGCTATGCTGTCAGCTCCGGCAATTTAGCCGCGCCCTACAATCGCCAGATTGCGCTGGGCAGCCTGTCGGCATTGCTTTCCGCGCTGGTTTTGCTCTTCGCGCTTGCCGCCGCGCCCTGGGCGGAATGGCTGCCACCGCTGGCGCGGCTGCTGACAACACTGCGCTCGCTGACGCATCTCCTCGCGACCGCCGTAACCTCTGTATTTATGCTGCTGGCAATGCTATGGACTTGGGATTCGCCGCGCGCTTCGCTGCTGCAGCGGGAAGAAGTGAATGTGCTGCTGGCGCTGCTGACAGGCGGGGCGCTCTATCTATCGCCAAGTTTTCTGCTTTCGATAGCGCTGGCAGGCCTGCTCTTCGTTCTGATATATCAGCGGCTGGAGAGCGGGCTGATTTTGACGCTCTTTTGGGCACCCTTTTTCCTCTTCCCCGTCACCCTGCACAGCTATGCCATTCCCATGGTCGAGGTCATGCTGCTGATTACGGCGGCGGCTGGCGGCTGGCGGCTGATGGTCTGGCTGGGCAAAACGCTGCAGATGGGCAACAGTCACTACGCGCTTATTTCCGGAGAGCGGTTCAAATCCCTAACGCCAATCGACTGGGCGGCGCTCGTTCTGGGGCTGTTGGCGCTGCTTTCGCTGCTATGGACGCGCTATCCGGGACCAGCCCTCACCGAGCTGCGCAGTTTGATAGCCGAGCCCCTGCTCTTCTATCTGCTTTTGCGCGGCGTCAAGCCGGACAAACAGTCACTTTCGCGATTGTTCTTAACGCTCGTGCTTAGCGGCATTATTGTGGCGGTGGTTGGCTTATATTTGTATTTTGTGGTTGGCGCGACCATCACTGCCGAAGCTGGTGCCGTGCGCCTGCAGAGCGTGTACGGCTCGCCCAATAATGTGGGCTTGCTCTTCGGCCGTGCGCTGCCGATTGCCCTGGGCTTTGCGCTTGCGCCGCTGGCAGCGCGCTTGCGCTGGCTCGCCGCTGCCAGCTTCGCGATTATGGCATTTGCCCTGGTCTTGACGCAGAGCGTTGGCGCGCTTTTGCTTGGGCTCCCCGCTGGCATCGCGGCTGTTCTCAGCAGTCGCTATCGGAAAAAAGCGCTCATCCCGCTGATTGGTCTTTTCATCGGCGGCATCTTCGCCTTCATCATGCTGACACAAGTTTCGGCGCGCTTCGCCAACTTGCTGGACTTCAGCAGCGGCACCAATTTTGTCCGCCTGCGCCTGTGGGAAAGTTCCCTCGATATCTTAAGCGCCCAGCCCTTGACCGGCATCGGCATGGACCAATTTCTGTATCTCTATGGCGGCGAATATCTGCGCCCCGATGTAGTGTGGAATCCCGATTTATCGCACCCGCACAATTTCCTGCTTGACTTTTGGGCGCGGCTGGGACTGCTGGGCGTCGCCGCATTTCTCGTAATTCAAGCCGCCTTTTGGCGCGGCATCTTGCGGCTCTTGCGCAACTATCGCGCTGGCGACCCACTCTATTTCGCGATGACCATCGGCTTGGCGGGCAGCATGGCGGGCTTGCTGGCGCATGGACTGATCGACAACAGCATCTTCGTGATTGATTTGGCATTCATCTTTATGTTCCAGCTCGCCGCCATGCAGCGCCTGCAAGAGCTTTCCAGCGGGCGCTAAGCGCCAAGACGCCCAGCCCATACACTGGCGAACTATGCTATGCTACACTCTTCACATTGAGATTGGACGAAGGCGGAATTCATGCGCGTCTTGGTTACTGGCGGTGCCGGTTTTATTGGCTCCCATCTTTGCGACCGCTTTCTTGCAGCTGGGCATCGCGTTGTGGCGATGGACAATCTCATCACCGGCACCCAGGACAATATCGCGCATTTGGCGGGCGAGCGCAATTTCGAGTTTATCTACCACGATGTCAGCAATTTCATCCATGTCCCGGGTCCGGTTGATGCGGTGCTGCATTTTGCTTCCCCCGCCAGCCCGATGGACTATCTCAAGTACCCGATTCAGACATTAAAAGTGGGGGCGCTGGGCACGCATAATGCGCTCGGCTTCGCGCGGGCGAAAGGGGCGCGCTTCTTGCTCGCGTCTACTTCCGAGGTCTATGGCGACCCGCTGGAGCGCCCGCAAACTGAATCTTATGCCGGCAATGTTGACCCCGTGGGACCGCGCGGCGTCTATGACGAAGCCAAACGTTATGCCGAAGCGCTGGTGATGGCATACCACCGGCAGCACGGCATGGAAACGCGCATTGTGCGCATATTTAATACCTACGGTCCGCGCATGCGCCTGGATGATGGCCGCGTGGTGCCCAATTTCATCGGGCAAGCGATACGCGGCGAAGCGCTCACGGTCTATGGCGACGGCTCACAGACTCGCTGCTTCCAATATATTGACGATTTAATCGCAGGCTTGGTGAAGCTGCTTGCCAGCGATTTTGTCGAGCCGGTCAACATCGGCACCACGCGGGAAATTACAATCTACGATTTTGCGCTGACAGTAAACGCGGTAGCGCATAATCCCGCCGGCATCGTCTTCGCCGATGGCTCGCGTATAGAAGGCGACCCACAGACGCGCAAGCCCGATACCTCACGGGCGCGGAAAGTGCTCGACTGGCAGCCACAGGTTGAGCTGGAAACGGGCTTGGCGCGCACGATAGCCTATTTTCGCGCGCTGGTCGCCGAAACGGCATGAGATGACCGTCACCCTGCGCCCAGCCACCACACGCCCGCGCTGGGGCGCTCCCGCTCTCGGCGCGCCGCTGACGCCGCTCGCCGCCTTAGCCGCCCTGCTAATCCTGGCGCCATTGCGCGCGCTGATCGCCACCGAAGCGAACATCGCGCCGCCGCTATCGATTGGGCAAGCGCTGCTTTTGCTGTATTTGGGCTGCTGGCTGCTGCAGCGGCTCGCGCAGCGCAAAGCGGTATTGGCGCTGGACCGCAATCCGATTTTGCTGGCGCTGCTAGCCATCAGCGCCGTATTTTCCCTCGGCGCTTGGACGAGCCACTCGCTTTCAAGTTGGCTGAACGAATGGCTGAAATGGCTGCTGATGACAGCGTTCGTTTGGCATTTGTCGCTTTCGGTCGAGCGGAATTGGCGCTGGTTGCTCTTCGCGCTGCTGATGAGCGCCGCCGCCAACGCGCTCGTGGGGCTGTATATCTTTTTTGGCGGCAGCGGCGCCGATCATCTGGTCATCCTGGGCGGGCACTTCCGCGCATTTGGCACCTTCGGTCAGCCCAATCCATTTGGCGGCTTCATGGGCTTGCTGACGCCACTGGCGGCGACTGGCGGCGTCAGCCAAATGCACGCGCTCGCGCGTGAATGGCGGCGGCATGCTCAAGTAGACAAATTGCGCCTGCTGTTGCTGATGGCATACGGCGCGGCCTTTCTGCTGCTCGCCGCCGCTTTAATCGCTTCCTGGAGCCGCGGCGCTTGGCTGGGATTCGCCGTCAGCGCCGCGGTTGTGCTCATCACGCTGCCGCGCCGCCTCTTTTACGGCTTCAGCCTGGCGCTTGCCATCGCTGCGCTTGCCGGCGGGCTGTGGCTGGCGGGCATCTTGCCGAATGCCATCGTCAACCGGCTGACGACCGCAGCGACCGATTTGGTCACCGTCGCGGATGTCCGCGGTGTTGAGTTCTACCCCTGGAATTATGCGGTAATCGAGCGCCTGGCGCATTGGCAGGCGGCGGTCGCCATGGCGGCTGACCATCCGCTTTTCGGCCTTGGGCTTGGCAATTACGAAGTACTGTACGAGCGCTATCGCCTCATCAATTGGGAAGATGCGCTGGGGCACGCGCATAATTTATATTTGAATATGCTCGCCGAAACTGGCGCGATTGGCTTGCTAGCCTATAGTTGCTTTTGGCTGGGCATATTCCGGCTGACCTGGTCTATTCGCCGCCACCCTGACCACGAGGCGCGCGCCATAGCGATGGGCTTGCTGGGCTGTTGGAGCTATATCGCTGTGCACAGCGTCTTTGATAATCTCTATGTCAACAATCTTTTTTTTCATATTGGTGTATTATTAGCGTTGTTGGCGGTCTTGCACCGACAGACACACCGTACACTAACACTGGATGCATAATGTCCCAGCTTGCCACAGGCACCGCGGCGGAATCAGGCCGGCGTTATCACAAAATCACCACGCCCTTTGATGGCGTGATTGAGGTGGTTGCCCGGCGCATCGGCGGCGGCGCAAAAGCCAAAGAAATTGAGCGCTTTATCAAATTCGCCTTTGTTGGCATTTTGGGTTTCTTCATTGATTCTGGCACCGTTATCCTGCTGCAGAATACGGCGCTGCCGCCAGTGAGCGAGACGGACGCCCCCTTGGATCTCAATGTTGCCGTGGCGACCAGCATCGCTTTTATCCTGGCGGTTTGCAGCAATTTTGTCTGGAATCGCCTGTGGACTTATCCCGATTCCCGTTCGCGCACCGCCCGCAGCCAGCTCACGCAATTTGTCATTGTCAGCGTGCTCGGCTGGGCAATCCGCACTATATGGATCGACAATTCCTATCGTTATTTCAGCGCCGCCGCCACCACCTTTATCAGCAGCGTCATCCTCGACTATCAGCCAGCGCTCGTTGATGAGCACAAATTGGGCACCATGATCGCCCTGCTTTTCGGCGTCATTGTTGTGATGTTTTGGAATTTCTTGGCGAACCGTTATTGGACCTATAACGACGTCGACTGAAGTGGCAACTATCGCCATCGACTACAGCCCCGCTTATGCGCAAACGGGCGGCATCGGGCGCTACACGCGCGAATTGACACGCGCCCTTGCCCGCCTGGATGCCGACAGCGACTATCGCTTATTTGTTGCCGGGGCAGCAGCGGCTGCCCTGCCACGTGCGCCAGGCGCGAACTTCCGCTGGCGCTCAACGCGGCTGAGCGATCGCTGGCTCGCGCGGATTTGGCAGCGCGCCCGCATCCCGCTGCCGGTTGAGACATTTGTCGGCGCTGTTGACCTCTACCATGCAACCGATTTTGTGCTGCCGCCGACGCGCCGCCAAACGCGAACCTTGCTGACCGTGCACGATTTGTCCTTTGTGCGCGTGCCCGAAGCCGCCAGCCCCGCTTTGCGCGCATACCTGAACGCGGCAGTGCCCGCTTCGATTGCCCGCGCCGACCATATCCTCGCCGATTCTCAAGCGACAAAAGACGATATTTGCGCGCTGTATCACACCACTGAGCGGAAAATCAGCGTTTTATACAGCGGCGTTGACGCCCGCTTCCAGCCGCTGGACGCGGCGCAGACCCTGGCAGCCCTGGAGAAATATGGGCTGTCGCAAAAGCGCTATCTCCTGTCAGTAGGCACGGTGCAGCCGCGCAAAAATTATAGCCGCGTGATACAAGCGCTGGCGCAGTTACGGGCGGGCGGCAGCGATTTGCATTATGCCATCGCCGGCGGCAAAGGCTGGCTGGAAGCGGAAATGCAGCAGACGATAGCGCGGACGCAGATGGCGGACTCTGTGCATTTGCTGGGCTTCGTCGCCGATGCGGATTTGCCGGCGCTCTACAATGGCGCGCGCGCCCTGCTGCTGCCGTCGCTCTATGAAGGCTTCGGCTTGCCGATATTGGAGGCGATGGCATGCGGCACGCCCGTGATTACCAGCTCGATTTCATCCCTGCCAGAAGTCGCTGGCGACGCCGCCATTCTCGTGGATCCCTACGCTGTTGATGCTATCGCCGATGCGATTGCTTCTTTGGAAAACGATGGTGACTTGCGGGCGCGCTTGATTGCGGCGGGCTATCAACGCGCGGCGCATTTCACTTGGCAGCGCGCCGCGCGCCAGCTCAAAGGCATCTACGCGCGCCTGCTGGATTCGTGATAGACTTGCGCGCATGCGCTGGCGGGGAAAATGGCGGCTGCATTGTTTGCTTCAACGATACACGGGCAATCAAGCGCTGAGCGGGCGCTGACGCTGACAGCGCTGGCGGCGGGCTTTCTGGCGTATGTTCTGCCATGGGCGCTGGCGCCATCAGCCGCGCTGACGCTGCAAGCCTATGACCTGGCGGAGTGGGCGAGCCTGCACCCGGCGCAAGCGGCGGCATCGCCAGCGCTGCCGGTTTCACTGCTGCTGCGCGCGCAGCTTGTACTTTTGTCAGCGCTGATGGGTTTGCTGGCAGCTGACGCGAAGAGACGCTGGGCGCTGCTGATTGCGCTGCTGGCAATCGCGCAGCTGCCGCCGCTGGAATGGCTGTTGGACCCCGGCAATCTGAATTATCGTCAGCAAATGGCAATGGCGGCAAGCAGCCTGATACTTGGGTTTGCCGCGCTGCGATTGCCCGTCAGCCGCTTGTCAGCAGCGCTAATCGCGGCGCTTTCACTGGCGGGCATAGCAGCCGCCATCATTGGGGCGCAGCAAGCGCTGTCCCTGTTCGCGCAGCTGAATATGACGGCGAGCGCAGGCGCGGGACCGCCGCTGCTTTGTGGGAGCTACCTGGGGCTGGCGCTGCTTTCAACGCGCTGGCTGATGCCGCGGCAAAACGCCGACAGCCAGACCAAACGCGCTGCGGCAAAAGAGGCAGCCGCGGCTGCCTCATAATGGTAATCGAATGCGGGCGGGAGCATCACTCCATGTTGGACTTGATGTACTCCACCGCCTGCCCCACTGTTTCAATCCGCTGCGCGTCCTCGTCGCTGATTTCGCCGCCAAATTCTTCTTCAAAAGCCATAATCAATTCAACGAGGTCGAGCGAATCCGCTTCCAAATCTTCGCGGAAGGTGGCACCAGCGATCACGCGGTCCTCTTCCACACCAAGCAGCTCCACCACGATGTCTTTCACGCGCTCTTCAATTGATGCCATGTTTACCCTACCTTACTCTGAATCTCGAAGTCTCAGCCTATACTTTTCATTATACTGATATTCACTTGCAACGCTAGCCTAATCGCGGCGCGCCGCCGTGATTGACATGCCGCCCTATCAACTGTAGGATACGCAGCACCCTCCCTGCCCTGCTGCCTCTATATCAAGGAACACCGGTCAATGGCAAAAGTAACGGCTGCTTCTGTAACCGAAAGCCGCAAAGAGGATCATATTCGCATCAATTTGGAGCGCGATGTGCAATTCCCGCGTTTGCGCACCGGGCTGGAGTCCTACCGCTTTCTGCATCAAGCGCTGCCAGAATTGCATCAAAACGCCATTGATACTTCTGCGCAGGTTTTAGGCAAGCGCTTGTCCGCGCCGATACTGATTTCTTCCATGACCGGCGGCACCGAAAGCGCCCGGCAAATCAACCGCCGTTTGGCGGCGGCGGCGCAAGCCCAGGGGATTGCCATGGGCTTGGGCTCACAGCGGGCGGCGCTTGAAGATGCGGCGCTCGCCGAAAGCTATGCCATCCGCGATGTCGCGCCCGATATCCTGCTCTTCGCCAACTTGGGCGCGGTGCAGCTGAATTACGGCTATGGGCTGGCGGAGTGCCAACGCGCCGTCGATATGGTCGCCGCCGATGCCTTGATATTGCATTTCAATGTCTTGCAAGAAGCGGTGCAAGCCGAAGGCGACATCGATTTCTCGGGATTGCTGTCTAAAGTGGAAGCCATCTGCGCCGGGCTGCCGGTGCCGGTGGTGGCGAAAGAAGTCGGCTGGGGCTTTTCGCCAGAGAATGCGCGCGCCCTTGCCCAGGCGGGCATCGCCGCGATTGATGTGGCGGGCGCGGGCGGCACTTCTTGGAGCGAAGTCGAATACCATCGCGCGCCGACAGCTTTTCACGCGCGGGTCGCCCGTTCCTTTGCCGATTGGGGCATCCCGACGGCGGAGGCAATCCAATATGCGCGGCAGGCGGCACCAGAACTGCCGATATTTGCAAGCGGCGGCTTGCGTGATGGCATCGATATCGCCAAGTGCATCGCCCTGGGCGCGGACATCGCCGGCTTGGCGAGCCCCTTCTTGCGCGCCGCCAGCGAATCGCTGGCAGCGGTGGATGAAAAAATTCGGGAGCTCAAAGCGCAATTGCGCATCGCCATGCTCTGCAGCGCCTCGCGGGATCTCGCTGCCCTGCGCAATGCCGGGCTCATTCAGCAGCCGGCAGCGCCGCCACCAGCTCGCGGATGACCGCGTTGCTCAGCAAGATGCCGCGCTCGCTCAAACGGACGCGCTGCTGGTTGACGCAGAGCAAGCCCAGCGCCACCAGCTTTTCAGCCGGCTCGCCAAACAGCGCCAGAAAATCGACGCCGAAGCGGGACTGAAAGCGCTCCCGCTCGATGCCCTCGCGCGTTAAACGCAAGCCCATCATAATCGTTTCATAGATGTCCGCGCCGCGCGTTACCTCAGTTGATTTGGCGGCGGCTGGGCTAAGCGGGAAAGGAAAATCGCCATGCTTCGGCGTCGTCAGCGCATTGATGTAGCGCTGCGGCGCCGCAATCGTCGAATAACGGCAGCCGCCAGCGTAGCCATGGGCACCCGCGCCAAGTCCAAGATAAGGCAAATTGCGCCAATACTGCAGATTATGCCGACAGGTCTTGCCATCGCGGCACCAATTGCTGATTTCGTACTGCTGATAGTTCTGCCTGGACAATTGGCTGGCGGCATATTCATACATATCAGCGAAGGCGTCGTCATCAGGCGCGGGCAATGCGCCGCTGTCAACGCGCTGGCGCAGCGCCGTGCCGCCTTTTAATTCCAAGCCGTACATCGAGATATGGTCAGGTTCCAAGTCCAGCAAGGCTGATACTGTGGCGCGCCAATCGGCAAAACTCTCGCCGGGCGAGGCGAATATCACATCCAGGTTGATATTTTCGAAGCCCGCCTGGCGCGCGAATTTCAAGGCATTTTGCGCCGTATGCAAGTCGTGACTGCGCTCAAACAGGCGCAGGATATGCGCCGCCGCCGATTGCATGCCGATGCTGATGCGGTTGAAGCCCAAGCCCTTGACAGCTTGCAGATAGGCTAGCTCCAAGTCATCGGGGTTGGCTTCCAGCGAGATTTCGGCGGTGGCATCCAGGCTGAAGCGCCGCTGCAGCTGTTCAAAGAGCTGGCTGAAGTGGCGTGGGGGCAGCAGCGATGGCGTCCCGCCGCCGAAGTATACCGTGCGCAGCCTGCGCGTTGGCGCGGTTGCCGCGACATAGTCCAGCTCGCGGCAGAGGGCATCGACATAAGCGGGCATCAAATGCTCAAGCTCGGTATAAGTATTGAAGGCGCAATAACTGCAGCGCGCGCGGCAAAAGGGGATGTGCAGGTACAGGGAGAGGGCGTTTTCTTGGGGGTGCATGCGCCGCAGACCGAAAGCCAATGATTGCGCCATTGTGATTGCTAAAATATAATTGCGCAAGTTGCTTTCACTTCGGGCTGGGATTTAGCGCCGCGGGCATTCCCGCGCTTTTCGGAATCGCGTTGAGACGAGCACAGGCAGTTTATCCGCCCGCTCTTGGGCGGATGACATGAATTTCATACGGCGATTGCTCCGGCGCGATGCTGGCGAGCCTATTAGCCGCGCGGGCCATGTAACGCGGCGCAGCAAACGGTTCGGGGTGCCGCAGCCAGCGCCGGAGCCGAATGCGCCGGCGGGCATGCCCGTGGCGGCGGACGAGCAATTTGTATTCCGCGAAGCGGATACAGCCGCCAGTGTTGACAATCAGCCGGCAGCATCAGAGCCGCCAACAGTCACCGCCGCGCCAGCCACAGCAACAGCGCCGCCCGCAACCGCCGTCAGCGTGGTGACCGCGCCGCCGAAAAAAGCGCCGCGCCCGCAAACGCAGCCCAAGCCCATGATGACACGGCAGCGGCAAAGCCTGACTTATGGCATTGCCAGTGACACCGGGCTGGCGCGCCACAACAACGAAGATGCTTGCTTCGGCTTGCAATGGCACTCCATCACCGTTGCCGACCGCCCCGATTTTGGTTTCTTCATCGTCGCTGATGGCATGGGCGGCCACCTTGATGGCGAGCGCGCCGCGGGCGTCGCTGTACAGACTTTGGCGGCGGAGATGCTGGCGCGCATTTATGTGCCAATGCTGCGGGACTTCCGCGCCGCTGACAGCCCGACAATCCTCGAAGCCCTGGGCGATGCCGCAGCCGCGGCGAACCGGGCGGTGATGGCGCAGGTGCCCGGCGGCGGCACAACTTTGACCGCTGTCGCCACCATCGGCAATCTCGCTTATATCGCGCATGTCGGCGACAGCCGCGCCTATGTCATCCATGATGACGGCATTGAACAGCTCACCACTGACCATACCCTGGTTCAACGCCTGATTGAGATGCAGGAACTCTCGCCGCGCGATGCGGCGAATTATCCGCAGAAAAATGTCTTGTATCGCGCGATTGGGCAAAACGAGAATGTAAAAGTCGAGCGGCTGATACGGATTTTGCCGCCGGCGGCGCAGCTGCTCTTGTGCACGGACGGGCTTTGGGACAGCGTCGAAGACGAGCTGCTGCGGGAAGTCGCGCGGGCGGCACCATCCCCGCAGGAAGCCTGTGACGCGCTGGTCAAACTTGCCAATAGACACGGCGGCAGCGACAATATATCCGTAGTCCTGCTGCGTGTGCCGGGCGATGACAGCACACGGTGAGGCGGCAAACAGACTGCGGAAATGCATCAAGCGCGATGCCAATATGGAAAGTGGAGCGAAGCATGATACCAAGCCAATCCCTCAACACTCAGCGCAAAGGCAAGCGCATCCTGGTTGTGGATGACGAGCAGCACATCATAAATATCATCCGCATGAACCTGGAGCTGGAGGACCACCTCGTCAGCGAAGCGCATGACGGCATCGCCGCGCTTGACGCGATCCGGACGCAATTGCCAGATCTCGTCCTGCTGGATGTGATGATGCCGGGTTTGGATGGCTTCGAGACCCTGCGTATGCTGCGGGAATTCAGCGATATTCCTGTCATCATGCTGACGGCAAAAGGCGAGGAGAATGACAAAGTTTATGGGCTGGAACTGGGCGCGGACGATTATATTACCAAGCCCTTTGGACCGCGCGAAGTATCCAGCCGCATCAAAGCGATTTTCCGCCGGCTGGAGAAGCCGTCAACAGAAGAGGCGATTCTGCGGGTGGATGAACGCCTGAGCGTCGACTTCAACAAGCGCGAAGTCATCGTGGATGGCGCGCCGATTAAACTGCGCCCGACAGAATATCGCCTGCTCTATCATTTGATACGCAATGCCGGCTGGACAGTGCCGCACGATCAATTGCTGCAAAAAGTCTGGGGCTATGAATACCGCGATGAAGCGCATTATGTGCGGCTGTATGTGAATTATCTGCGGGACAAAATCGAAGCCGACCCCTCTAACCCGCGCTACATCATCACCGAGCGCGGCGTCGGCTATCGCTTTGCCGATTTCAAGGCGGGGGCGCTTTAGTCCGCCATGAAGCCGAAATCGAGATAGCAGCAGGGCGCGGTCGCATCGCGGCGTCCGCAGTCGATTTCGCCATAGTCACGAAATACAAATACCGTCCGGTTGCGGCGTTTGAGTTTCTTTTTTAAGGTGCTCCACTGGGATTTGCTGGGCGCGTTTTGTTCCGGCTTCAGCTGGAAATAGGAGCGGCGAAAGATCACGCGGAAGTGGCGGTCTTCATATTCGCGCAGCTCAAGCAGCGCCGAGCCGCCGGGTCCAGAAAGCGCGCTATGTATCAGCGCCGCGGCGTAGCGCCGCTGCACCTTGCGAAAGACTGGCAGTTGCCCGCGCATACATCAACCTTAGGCTAGCATTTTGCCCTGGATGCAGCATTATAGCGCAAGAGAAGGCAATAGCGGAATACCGAGCGTTTGGCTGCTGTCGAAACGGTCGGAAAACGCATAGACTCTCGGGAGCGGAAAGGGAGGCGCAATGAGCGAAGTGGACGGGCAAAGTTTCAAGAATATCCTGGCATGTTGGACGGCTGGCATCACGGTGGTAACGGTCGCGTCCCGCGGCGATTGGCAGGCGATTACGGTCAATTCTTTCGCCAGCGTCAGCATGAGGCCGCCGCTAATCTGCCTGAATATCGCCAATCGCCTCGATACGCGCGCCTATATCGAGCGCGAAGGGCATTTTTGCATCAGCATCCTGTCGGACCAACAGTTGGAATTGGGCAAGCGCTTCGCCGGCTATTTCGATCATGCGCTGGCAAACCGCTTCGATGGCTTGACCTGCCAAAGCAGCGCGCTGGGCGACCCGATTATCCCGGCGGCGATGGCATGGATGTCCTGCACCGTCGAGCGGGATATCAATGTGGGCGAGAATACGATGTTCATCGGCAAGGTCAACGAAGGCGGCTGGAGCGATGACAAGCTGCCGCTGCTCTATCACAACCGCCAATGGGGCGGCTTTAGCGCCTGGGAAAACAAATAGCCGCTACCGCAACGCCGCCGCCGCGACTGCCGCGCCGATGATGCCCGCCCGATTGCGCAGTTGCGCCGGCACAATTTCTGTCTCGCAATCAATGTGGCGGAAGAATTTCTTGTAGCGTTTGCTGACGCCACCGCCGATTATGAAGAGGTCGGGGCTGAGCAAAAATTCGAGATATGCCAGATGTTCCGAGATGCGCTTGCCCCATTGCTTCCAGCTATAGCCTTTTTCGATGCGCGCGCGCTCTGATGTGCGCCATTCCGCGTCTTTGCCGCGGATTTGCAAATGCCCAAATTCTGAATTAGGCAGCAAACGCCCGTCAATAAACAGTGAGCTGCCGACACCGGTGCCCAAGGTCAAGATTATGACCAGGTCCCGCCGCCCGCGGCCAGCGCCAAAACGCATCTCGGCAATGCCAGCGGCATCCGCATCGTTGAGCACCAGCGTCCGGTTGCCAGTAGCTTCTGAGAGCAAGCCGGCGGCATCAGCGCCTATCCAGGCATCATCAACATTTGCCGCCGTCATCGTCACGCCATTTTTGACGACCGCGGGAAAAGTACAGCCAATAGGGGCATTCCAACCGAAATGCGCCGAGATTTGCCCAACTACCGCCGCCACTGCCGCCGGTGTGGACGGCTGCGGCGTCGCGATGCGCAGGCGCTCGCTGCTGAATTCGCCAGCCCCGGTATCAACCAGCGCCCCTTTGATGCCCGAACCACCGATATCCACGCCGAGAATTTCCATCTGCTCGCCCTGTTCTATTTGCGATTGGTCGCTACATTTTAGCATACTCCAGCCTGGGCAATCGCCGTGATTGGCGCTTGACGCCAGCGGCGCTTGAAGAAATGACGAATTTGGGATTTACTATACATAATGAGCCACGAGGGAAAATGATGCGCGTACTTGTAGTCCTGTGTTTGGCGACTCTATTGACAGCGCTTGTCCCAGCCGCAGGCGCGCAAAGCGCCTGTTCGCCCGAGGGCTGCGGCTTGCCCGCCAGCGCTATCCAGGCGCACCGCTGGCCCAATGTGCGCCCATTGCCGATTGACGAAGAAATCCTCAACGAACTCGAATACCGTCAAATCGAAGGCGCGTTTACCCTTTTCAGCGCACCGGAAGGCGAGGCTGCTCAGCAATTCATTGAAGGCTATACATTTGTCTCGGTGCAAGAAACCAGCGGCGACTGGGTACGCATTGGCGAAAACCAGTGGGTACAAGCGGAGATACTGAGTGAGCCAATCAGGCCGTCCCGTTTTGCCGGCGCTTTGCTGCCCCGCCCGGAAGCGCTGCCCTACACAGTCGCCTGGACGCTGACGCATCTGCGAGGGTCCAAGACGCCTGGCGGACCCGAAGCGGGGGATAACCCTTTCCGCTATCGCTATACGCGGGTGTATATCTACGATACTGTCGAGATTGACGGCTACAGTTGGTATCAGATTGGCGAGAGCCAGTGGGTGCATCAATTTAAGCTCGCCAAGCTGCTGCCAGTGGCACGCCCCGCCGAAGTGGATACCGAGAAATGGATAAGCATCGATTTGTATGAACAAGTCGCGATCGCCTACGAAGGGGAGCTGCCCGTCTTCGCCACTTTAATCTCTTCGGGATTAAATGAATGGGCGACAAACGAAGGCGTCTTTCACATTTATGCCCGTTTTTCCCACACGCGCATGAGCGGCAGCTACAATGAGCCCGATTTTTATTACCTGCAAGATGTGCCGTGGACGATGTATTTTGATGACCAGATTGGCTTGCACGGCGCGTATTGGCACGATGGCTTTGGCTACCGCCGCAGTCACGGCTGCGTCAATTTGACAGTGACCGACGCCCACTGGCTCTTCAATTGGGCGAGCAGCGAATATGATTACGCCCAAGGCGACTATATTGGTCCCGCGGTCTATGTGTATTCCAGCGGCATCTATGACTAAGGCGCGCTCCGCGCTACATTGGCAGCGCCGCTTCCCGCATATGAAAGCCCTCGATATAGCCCTGCGCCGCCAGCAGCTCGGCATTTAGGATGCTGCAGCCGGCGGCGCCGCGAATGGTATTGTGGGAGAGCGAGGCGAATTTGTAGCCCAGGATTGGGCATTCGCGCAGCCGACCCAGGCTCGTCATCATGCCGCGCCCGGCATTACGGTCCCGCCGCGGCTGCGGACGATCGATAGCATTAATATATTGCAGGGGGAAGCGCGGCGCGCTGGGCAAGCTGGGAATAGGCGCTTCGGCTTGCCAAGTTTGCCAGTCTTCAAGGATATCCGCCAGCGGCGGGCTTTCCGCCAAATCCAGCGAGATATTCACCAGGTGGGCATCAACAACAGGTACGCGGGTACAGGTCGCACTGACGGTCATGTCCAGCTCGTCGATAGCATCGCCGCGGAAATCGCCCAGCATCTTTTTTGATTCGCTTTCCATTTTCTGCTCATCGCTGGGCACATAGGGGATGATATTGTCGAGAATATCCAGGGAGGCAACGCCGGGATAACCCGCGCCGCTGATGGCTTGTTCGCTGACCAGGTGCAAGCGGCGGATGCCGTATTTGACGAGCGGCTTCAAAGCCATGACCACGGGCATAACTGTGCAATTGGAATTGGCGACCAAAGCGCCACGGCTCCAGCCGCGCTGACGCCGCTGCACATCAATCAAGCCGATATGCTCGTGATTGACTTCGGGCAGCATCAGTGGCACATCGGGCAGCATGCGGTTGGCGGAGGCGTTTGTGCAGACCACATGCCCAGCCGCCGCCAGCTCCAACTCGCGGGCGATTGCCGCTTCTTTGGGCAACGCGGAAAAGACCAGGGGCGATAGAAGCGGCGCGTCCAGCGGCAGCACCGTCATCGCCGCCACTGCTGATGGCGGGTTGCCATTCAAAAGCCAGCGCGCCGCATCGCCATAAGGCTTGCCGGCGCTGCGGCTGGAGCCGATGACTTCGCGCACCTGAAACCAGGGGTGCTCCGCGAGCAGTTGTACAAAGCGCTGACCCACGGCACCGGTCGCGCCCAGGATTGCCACATCTAGCTTGTTTATGTTTTCCATCCGATTACCATGCCCGTTTACATGCCAACTGTGCCCGAGCGCACCGCCGGGTAAGAGCCCAGCATCTTGACAAAGGAAGTCAGATGCAGCAGTTGCGTCAGCAGCTCTTGACAGCGCGGCTCTTGCCAATGTCCTTCAAAATCCAGATAAAACAGCGGCTCCCAAGGGCGATTCCGCCGCGGGCGGGATTCCAGCTTGGTGAGGTTTAAGCCGCGCTTGGCAAACTCGCCCAGGCATTCATACAGCGCCGCGGGACGATGGCGGGTCGCAAATACTATCGATGTCTTGTTGTAGTCCGAAGGCAGCGGGTCGCCATTGCCCATCAACAAAAAGCGCGTGAAATTGAACTGCTCGTCTTCAATTTTTGTCGCCAGCGTATCCAAGCCATAAAGCTCGCCCGCCAAAGTTGTGGCGATAACGGCGATGCCCGGCTCGGGAGATTGCGCCAAATCCTGCGCTGCCCCCGCCGTATCGTACCAGCTGACGGGCTTGAGATTGTGCCGCTTGAGAAAGCGCTCGCACTGCAAAAGCGCCTGAGGATGCGAGCGCACTTGCTGAATATCTTCTAAGCTGGCGCCACGTTGCGCCAACAGCGCGTGATGCACATGCAAAATGACCTCCGCCTGTATGCGCAAGTCATGGTCGAGCAGCAGCTCATACGCGCCCGAGACCGAACCCGCCAACGCATTTTCCACCGGCAAAAGGCTGTAGTCGACGGCTTCTTCTTGCAAGGCGTCGAAGAGCTGGCTGAAATTTTGGCAGGGCACCGCTTCCACATCCTTGCCAAAATGCTGCCGGATGGCAATCTCTGAATTGGCGCCGGGAATGCCTTGATAGGCAACTTTTTTCATAGTTTGCCGCCCGCTTTGATACGCTCGGCGCATGATAATGAAGGCGAGCTTAATAGTGAAGTCTGGACTTTGCTCTTCAAAGCCGCTGCGACAGTTTTCGGCTAGATGCGTATACAATTGTGCAATGCCTATATGAATTTCCCGAGGACATGCCATGAATCAAGAACCGCGCTTTGACCCGCTGAAAGAAGTCCAAAATTTGGGCGAGCAAATCACCAAACATATCGAGAGAGGCATCCGCAGCGTTACCAGCGGGCAAGAACAGCTCCCGGTCGATATGTACGCAGCGGAAGGCAATCTTCACATCTGCACCGCCGCTATTGACGGGCTCGTCAAAGAGAGCATCGAAATCAGCCTGGAGGCGAACGAACTGACGCTCTCGCTGCGGACGGAGCCGGAAGCGACGCCGACAACGGCGCGTTATTTCCTGCAAGAGCGGCGCTTCGGCACGGTAACGCGCACGGTAACGCTGTCTATCCCCGTGCGCGGGCACGAAGCGCGCGCCAAGGTGGATAATGGCGGGCGCTTGCGCATTACTTTGCCGGTTGACGACAGCGCTTATGGCAACATCACAGTTACGCCTGTGGAATAAAGCGGGCGGCAGCGTCTATTGCCCGAGCTTGCTGCGGGCGGCCGCCGCCTCAAAGTCAAATTCGCGCAGCAGCGCGTCTTTGCGCTCTTCATCCAGGTAGGCAAGCTCGATAGCGCGCCGCGCCATGCTCACCAGGTCATCGACGCTCAAGCCGCAGGCTTCATGCGCCAGCACATAGTCGTCGACCAAGCTGGACTGATACAGCGCCGGCATGCCCGAGGCAAGCAGCACTTGCACTCCGCTATCGCGGAGCCGCTTAAGCGGGAAGTCCCGCGCTTGCTTAATCAGCCCCAGCCGCAGGGCGCGCTGCAAAGAGAGCAGCAGCGGGATGCCAGCTTCCTGCAATTGGCTTAGCAGCGTTTCGTCTTCGGCGATGCCCCAGGGGTCCGCCAAGCGGTCAGGCTGGAGCGCTTCCAGCGCCGCCATGACGCCTGCCCTGCCCAAGCCACTGCCCGCGTACAAGATGCTTGTGGGCAACGCTTTCTTCTGGGCGGTGGCGAAAGCGCGGTGGAACTGTCCGATAGGCTGGGCGTCTTCTTGCCCCGTCAAGCCAAGGGCGACAACATTGCCGGCGCGCCCCCTGGCGCCAGTTGCCCAGCGCGCGACATCATCGCCCGCGCGGGGTTTATCCCGCGGGATGCACAGCAGCCATGCCATGTCCACACCCCAGCCGCGCAGAGCGCGATCGCGCCCGTCATTAAGCGCGTCCAGCAGGGTTTCGAAGTTCATGTTGGCGCTGCCGATAAAATCTGATGGTGCCAGGGCGATTTCGGCATAACGCACATTCTGCTTGGAAAGAGCAACGCCGATATCGTAGACGGCGAGGGCAAAATCTTCTGGGTACATCAGCCAGCTGCCGGCGGCGCGCGCAATTTCGTCCAGGCGCTCATATTCAGGCGCATCCAGCAAAGCCAGCCATTGCTCAAAATCCTCGCTTGCTGCCGGGATTGCATTTTGATTGGCAATCATCAACAGGCTTTCTTTGCGAAAAGCGCCCGTAAGCTGCAAGTTAAGATCCACCTTGGGGAGCGCCGCAAAAAACTCGCGAATCGTCATCATAATGTCCTCGTCATTGTATACGCGCCCTGGCGGGCGAGCCGCTGCCCCGCGCCGCAAGGGACAAGAATTAGCTTAGCGCATCCCGACCGAGCCCGAGTTTGGACTGCCTGCGGAAAGCCGCGACTTCATCATGGTACTCGGCGGCGGCTTCGATAAATGCGGCGAAGAGCGGGTGCGGGCGATTGGGGCGGCTGAGAAATTCCGGATGAAATTGGCTGCCCAGCATAAAAGGATGATCTTGCAATTCAGCGATTTCCACCAGCACACCATCGGGGCTGAGGCCGCTGAAGGCGACGCCATTGGCGGCGAAAAGCTCGCGATAGCCGTTGTTGAATTCAAAGCGGTGGCGGTGGCGCTCCCGAATCTCTTGCTGATTATACACCCGCGCCGCCAGCGAGCCCGGCTGCAGCACACAGGGATATTCGCCCAGGCGCATGGTGCCGCCTTTATCAGAAATCTGCCGCTGCTCCAGCATCAAATCAATCACGGGGTGCGGCGCATCGGCATCAAATTCGGAGCTGTTGGCATTTTCCAGCCCCAGCTTGTTGCGCGCGTATTCGATGCACATCACCTGCATGCCCAGGCATAATCCCAAATAGGGCAGCTTGTTCCCGCGCGCATAATGGGCGGCGACAATTTTGCCTTCGATGCCGCGGTAGCCAAAGCCCCCGGGGACGATGATGCCATCCAGCGCCGCCAGCGCTTCCTGGCTGCTGCCATTCTCCAAAATCTCGGCGTGAATCCAGCGGATATGCACCGCTTTGTTAAGCCAGCTGGCGGCATGGGCGACCGATTCTTTGACCGACATATAAGCGTCATGCAATTCGACATATTTGCCGACAATGCCGATGCGCAGGCTGTCCCGCGCGGGCGGGCGCTTGCTAACGATTTCACGCCATTCGCTTAAATCGGGCTTGGCTTTTTTTAGCTTGAAGCGCTTGCTTATAAATTTTCCCAAGCCCGATTCTTCAATCATCAGCGGCACGGCATAGATGTTGTCGGCAGTTTGCAGCGGTATCACCGCGTCTTCGTCGACATCACAGAATAAGGCGATTTTTCTTATAATCTCGTCATTCACGGGATAGTCGGTGCGGGCGATGATGACATTGGGCTGGATGCCGATGCCGCGCAATTCGCGTACGCTGTGCTGGGTCGGCTTGGTTTTGAGCTCGCCAGTAGCGCCGATATGCGGCAGAAAGGTAACATGCACGCAGAGCGTATCCCGCCGTTTGAGCTCGGTGCGCAACTGACGCAGCGCCTCCAGGAAAGGCAGGCTCTCAATATCGCCGGCGGTGCCGCCGACCTCGACAATCACAACATCGGCTTGGCTGCGCTCGCCCAGCTGGCGGATGCGGCGCTTGATTTCGTCGGTGATATGGGGCACAACTTGAATCGTCCCGCCCAGATAGTCGCCCTTGCGCTCTTTTTCGATGACGGTCAGATAGACTTGCCCGGCGGTTACATTGGAAAGCCGGCTGACTTTTTCATCGACGAAGCGCTCGTAATGCCCCAGGTCCAGGTCAGTTTCAGCGCCGTCCGCAGTTACAAAGACTTCGCCATGCTGGTAGGGGCTCATGGTGCCGGGGTCAACATTGAGATAGGGGTCGAGTTTTTGTATCGCCACTTTGAGCCCGCGGGCTTTTAAGATGCGTCCAATCGCCGCGACGGTCAGCCCCTTGCCGACAGAGCTGACAACACCACCGGTACAGAATATGAATTTGGGCTTCACGCTTTTACTTCCAATCTACGCTCAAGTGTCATCATGCGCGGGCAGCCGCTGTACATGGCTTGCCAGCCGCTCTCAGCCTTCCCGCCTTGCAGCATGCCTATACAGGATAAACGGCGTTTATCTGGCTGGAAAAGATAAATCAGCATATTGCGCTTGGCTAGGATTCATTATACTTGACCTGCGGCAATCGGCAAGCGCCTCAATTTATGCTAAGCCAGCCGCGCCGAAACCGCTGATGCTTCGTATTCGTCTATACTTAGGCAGGTCCAATGCGCGTGCGGACAGGAATTCATGAGTAAACAATTCACAAGCTCCCGGCAGCAAACCCAGCCGCAGCCGAGCGCTGTCAGCGTCCAGGACATTACTGAGCGCATCGTCAGCAGCGTCGGCAAAGTCATCATGGGCAAGCAGAACGAAATCCGCCTGACGATATTGGGCATGTTGAGCCGCGGGCATATTTTGCTGGAGGATATCCCCGGCGTCGGCAAGACGATGATGGCGAAGTCGCTGGCGCTGGCGCTGGGCTGCAGCTTCAACCGCATCCAGTTCACGCCGGATATGCTGCCGTCAGATATCACCGGGGTTTCGATCTTCAACCCCAAGACCCGCGAATTTGAATTTCGAGCGGGTCCCATTATGGCGCAGATTGTGCTGGCGGACGAGATCAACCGGGCGACGCCCAAAACACAATCGGCATTGCTGGAAGCGATGGAAGAAGGGCAGATGACCGTTGATGGCGTCACCTACCGCCTCAGCAATCCCTTCATAATCATGGCGACTCAAAATCCTATCGAATATGAAGGCACCTTTCCCTTGCCGGAGGCGCAGCTCGATCGCTTCTTAATCCGCATTCAGATGGGTTATCCCCAGCCGCGGGACGAGCTGAAGGTGCTGGCATCGCAGCAGTATCAGCACCCAATCCTGCAGCTCAAGCAGGTTGTGCCGCTGCCAGAGCTGTTGGCGGCGCAGCAGGCAATCCGAGATGTCTATGTGGCGAATGAAGTGCAGCAATACATAATCAATTTGATAACCGCATCGCGGCGGCACCCGGATGTATATCTCGGCAGCAGCCCGCGCGGCTCGCTGGCGCTCTTCCGCACGGCGCAGGCGCGGGCGGCGATGAGCGGGCGGGATTTTGTGCTGCCGGATGATGTGAAGGCGCTGGCGGAAGTCACGCTGGCGCATCGCATCATTGTGGGACCCGCCGCGCGCCTCAATAGCATTAATGCCCGCACCATCGTAAATGACATCCTCAAAAGCACGCCTGTGCCCGGTTCATCAGCGCGTTAGCCGCCCATGCCCGGCCGTCGTAATGCGCTATACATTTTGACGATTGTCAGCCTGTTGGTTGGGCTCTTCACGGGGCGCGCCGAACTCTTCAGCATCGCGTATCTCGTCGGCGCCCTGCTGGCGGCTTCTCTGCTGTGGACTTGGCTTTCGCTGCGGGGCATCGCCATCCGCCGCAGCACACGCGCGCGCCGCTCCCAAGTTGGGCGCGTATTCAAAGAGACTTTCAGCCTGCGTAAAACGGGCATTTTGCCCAAGCTCTGGCTGGAAATATATGACCATTCCACCCTGCCCGGGCATAATGCCAGCCATATCGTGCCGACAGTTTTGGGCGGGCGGGAATACAGTTGGGAAGCGCAGACCATCTGCAGCGCCCGCGGCGAATTCCAACTGGGACCGATGACGGTGCTTAGCGGCGACCCGTTTGGCCTCTTCAACGCGCCGCGGCATATCGGCCTTACCGAACGCCTGGTTGTCTATCCGCTCACGATTGAATTGGAGCAGGTCAACCTGCCGGTTGGCTTCCTTTCTGGCGGCGAAGCCCAGCGGCAGCTCACGCATCAAGTTACCACAATCGCCAGCAGCATCCGCGATTATGTGCCCGGCGACAGCATGAACCGCATCCATTGGCGTTCCACTGCCCGCAGCGGCAACCTGATGGTAAAGGAATTTGAACTGGACCCGCTGGTAGATATTTGGCTGCTCTGCGATTTTTCGGCGGAATCCCTGGTGGAAGATACAAATGTCAAGCGCAGCGGGACGGCAGGCACGATTATCGCCAGCAGTAACCTTATCCCGCCGTCGACAGAAGAATATGCCGCTATCCTCGCCGCTTCTTTGGCGAAACATTTCCTGGAAGACGAGCGCATGGTCGGTTTCATCGCCTATACGCCGCAGCGGCAGCTCTTCCAGCCCGAGCGGGGCGGTCGCCAGCTTGCCCGCATTTTGGAAGCGCTGGCGATAGCGCGCAGCACCAGCAATCATTCTCTGGCGGAATTGCTCTCGCTGGAGACGCATCAGTTCACGCGGGGGCGGACGCTGCTCGTCATCACAGCTTCCCGCGACCAAGCCTGGATAAGCGGATTGCAAATCTTGCAAAGGCGTGGCGTGCGCCCAGTCTGCGTGTATATCGATGCCAATACTTTCAATCCGCGGCTGGATACAAGCGCCGTCCGCGGCATGGTACAATTGGCGGGCATCCCGACTTTGACTGTCGGCAAAGACGATGACATCGCGCTCGCCCTCAAGCAGCGCCCGCAATAGGCATTAGTGGCAAGGAGACCTTGGCGTGAGAAACAGCTTCGACGCGATAGTGCTGGGCGCGGGCGCGATGGGCAGCGCCGCCGCCTATTACCTCAGCCAGCGGGGCGCGGCGGTGCTGCTGCTCGAACAATTTGAGCTGGATCATCAGCGCGGCAGCTCCTATGGCTATTCCCGCATCATTCGCTACTCCTATGATTTCCCGGAATATGTCGAGTTGGCGAAGGACAGCTTCCCGCTCTGGCGCCGCCTGCAGGAAGAGCTGGGCGAGACCCTGTATGTCAAAACTGGCGGCATCGATTTTGGTCCCGCAACCGACGCGACCTTCCAGGCAACCGTGAGCGCTGTGCGCGCTTCGGCAATCGCGCATGAGCTGTTGGAGCCGGCGGAAGCGCAAAGGCGCTTCCCGCAATTTCGCTTCGCTGATGATTTCCAGGTGCTGCACCAGCCGGACAGCGGCTTCCTCAAGGCGTCGCGGGCGGTGCGCGGGCATATCCAACTGGCGCAGGCGCAGGGCGCAACCGTCATGGCGCGGACGGCAGTTGAAGCTATTGCCATGCGCGGCGACAGTGTGGCGGTCCAAACGCAAGCGGGAACTTTCTACGGCGGCAAGCTGATTGTAACCGCCGGTGCCTGGTCGCGGCAGCTTTTGCAGCAGACTGGCATCGAGCTGCCGCTAGTGCCCCTGCGCTGCCAACTGAACTTCTTTGCCACCGGCGATATTGATATGTATCAGGCGGAGGCTTGCCCTGTTTGGATTGCGCATGTAGCCAGCCTCTTCCCGGAGACTGTCTACGGCATCCCGGCGCATGGGGGCAGCGGCTTCAAAGCCGCTTTCCATGGCGGGCCGCCAATCAGCGAGCTGGCGCGGGTAGATTATCAGCCGGGCGCGCGGGATGTCGATTCCCTGCGCGAGTTCTTAAGCGCGCATATCCCGGGCTTGGCGGCTGCGCCCGTTCAGGAGAGCCGCATCTGCCTTTATACCCGAACGCCAGACGAACATTTCATCGTCGATGCTCATCCCGAACACAGTCAGATCGCAATCGGCGCTGGCTTCAGCGGGCATGGCTTCAAATTCAGCACGACGATTGGCAAGATGCTCGCGGAAATCGCCTTGGACGGCGCTACCGAGCATAACAACCGACTCTTCAAAATTGAGCGCTTTATAGCGTAAGCGACCACCAATGATAGTCGCCGAGCGCCTGAAAGCCATTGGCGCGCAGCAGTTCGGCAGCCTCGGCATGCCCATGCGGCAGGACAGTGCCGGTGAGCTCCGCCCCCTTCTGCCGCCGCAGAGCTTCCGCCGCGTCCAATGCCGGTTGCGACAGGTTTCCTTCGAGCCAGATGCCGCTGTAGATAAGGGTCTCGACCGGGATGAGATGGGCGCTGCGCGCTGCTGATGGCGCGGAGGGCGCTGCAGAATCCCAGCATACATTTAAGCTGCCGACGCTTTGTGAGCGCGCCAGCCCCGCCCGCCGGCAGATTGCCTGCATGGGCGCATTCGAGGTTCTCACCAGCGCGCGCAGGTTTGCGGCTCCAAGGCGCTCGGCACGGATCACGGCGGCAGCCACCAGCGCGCTGCCGATGCCCATCCCGCGGGCGCTGGGCGCGACCGCCAGCAAATCCAGCTCAAGGCGAGGCTCGCCCAGAGCATTTTTCGTCAAGAAGCTGTCGCAAAAGCCCAGGACTTCTCCTGCTGCCGCCGCCACGAGTGCGCGCTTCTGCGCCAGAATCCGCCGCAGGCGGGGGGAATCCAGCGCTATGGATGCCGCCAGCACGCTGTCGGCGATAGCTGCGATTGCCTCGGCGTCACGGGTGTCTGCATAGCGGAGCGACGGTTTCATTGATTTTTTGCTTTGGGCTGCACATAATGATGCTGCATTGTAGCAAAATCACGGGCGCTTCGGCGCAATCTCAAGATGCAAGCAAAGGGCAAAATGGGGTGAAGACAGCGTATCTCTATCTAATCGCCTTCGTCAGCGGCATGACCACCTTGGCGATTGAGCTTTCGGCTTCCCGCCTTTTGGGCAACATCTTCGGCAACAGCAATTTGGTCTGGGCGAATGTCATCGGCTTGATGCTGCTCTATCTTACCGTCGGCTATTTGCTTGGGGGGCGGCTGGCGGATCGCTTCCCGCGCGCCGAGGTCTTGCTGCAAATTATTCTGTGGGCGGCCTTCCTCAGCGCGTTGATCCCGCTCATCGCCCGCCCGATTATGTCGCGGGCGGCGCAAGCCGTTTTTGGGGCGGAAGCGGCGCTGGCGCTCGGCTCTTTTATCGTAATTTTGATTTTATTTTCCCTGCCCGTGACCCTGCTCGGCACGGTATCCCCTTTTGTGATACGGCTCGCCGTGACCGATGTCACGCGCAGTGGCACGGTCGCAGGCAAGGTCTATGCCATCAGTACGCTTGGCAGCTTGCTGGGCGCATTCTTGCCAGTGCTGGTGACAATCCCGCAGATTGGCACCGCCCGCAGCTTTCTTCTATTCGCTGGCATCCTGTTTTTCTGCGCCTTTGTCGGCTATGCGCCCGGCTTCAAGCGCCGCTCGCTGCTTTATATTTGCATGCCGCTGCTCATCGGCTTGTTGGCGCAGCGCGCGCTGGCGGGTCCGCTGCGCCCCACAGAACGCGGCGCTCAGCTGCTGTATGAAAGCGAAAGCGCCTACAACTATATTCAAGTGCAGACGGATGAAGCTGGCTACCGCTATCTCTATCTCAACGAGGGGCAAGGGGTGCACAGCCAGTGGCACAAAGCCGAGATATTTTTCGGCGGCACCTGGGAGTATTTCCTCGCCGCGCCCTATTTTAATCAGCCGCCATTTGACGCGCGCCAGGTTGATTCGCTGCTGGTGATAGGCTTGGCGGCGGGCACAATCCCGCGGCAGCATCTGGCGGTCTACCATGACATCGCCATTGATGGCATTGAGCTTGACCCCGAGCTCATACAAGTTGGTGCCGATTTCTTCGATATGAACGCGGAAAAAATGCCCGCCCTGCGCGCGATTGCGGGCGATGGGCGCTTTTCGCTGCGCCGGCTCCAGCGCCAATACAGCGTAATTGGCATTGACGCCTATCAGCCGCCCTATATCCCCTGGCATTTGACCACGGTCGAGTTTTTCGCCGAAGTCAAAGCCAAGCTCAGCGCTGACGGTGTTGTGGCGATAAATGTTGGGCGCACCGATACCGACCGCCGCCTCGTCGACGCCTTGTCCCAGACGCTTTTGCGCGTGTTCCCATCGGTGTACGCGCTGGATGTGCCGCGTTCCTTTAACACGATTCTGGTGGCAACCACGCAGCCAACCGCCGCCAGCAACCTGCGGGAAAACAGCGCTTTACGCAGCGATGCGGCGGTGCCAGTTCTGTATGAGATACTGGCGCTGGCGGCGGATGCGCTGGTGCCGCTGGGCGAAAGCGATATCGTCTTCACCGATGACCACGCGCCGGTAGAAAGCCTGGTGGATTCGATCGTGCTCAACTTTTTGCTGGCGGGGCGCGCTGATGAATTTCGGCGTATCAATGGCTGAGCGACGGCTGCCGCAGGCGGGGATTCGGCTGCTGTTCATGTTGGCAGTCCCGCTTTTTCTGGCGCTTGGCAGCAGCCGCCTGCTGCTCAGCCATGCCTTTCTGCGATTCGAATATCAGCGGGCGGGCTTCCCCGCCGACCCTTATGGCTTCACCCAGGCGGACCGCAATGCTTATGGCATGTACGCGATTGACTACATCTTTAATGGCGAGCCGATAGCCTTCCTGGCGCGCCTGCGCCTGCCGCGGGAGAAATGTTTTCCGCCGTCAGAGTCCGGGGATTGCGCGCTTTTCAGTCAAGCGGAATTAAGCCACATGCGCGATGTAAAAACGCTGATACGCCTCGCCTACAGCGCAGCGCTGGCATTGGCGCTGGTCGCGCTCGCGGCGCTGGGATTGAGCTATAGATCACGCGCAACCCGGCGCGCGATTGCCAGCGGCTTGCGGCGCGGCAGCCGCCTCACGCTGGTCTTGATTTGCGCTGGCGGCGGCAGCGCGCTGCTCTCCTGGAATAGGGCATTTGACGCCTTTCACGAGCTGTTGTTCGCGGCGGGCACTTGGCGCTTCCCCTATTCAGACAGCTTGATTCGCCTGTATCCCGAGCAGATTTTTGTTGATGCCGCCCTCGGCATCGCCCTGCTCTGCTGCCTTGGGGCGCTGGGCATACATGCCATCGTTTCGCGCAGTCTAGAACTGTAGGCTGAAGTTGCCTGCCGCGCCGCTTGGCATTGCATTGGCAGAGCGAGGCTGATATACTGGTTTCGATTAAGTTCAATCTGCCGCCTGCGCAGCAAGCGCGACAGAGCATGGCTCAGCCGCGCATGGGGAATCCGCCGGTTGCCGGCTAGACCGAGGCATTATTGATGACAACACCGAAATCGGCTGCGCACGCGGGCTTATCTCGTCGGCAATTTTTAGGCTTGGGTGCCGGGCTGGCAAGCGCCGCGCTTGCGAGCGCCGCCCTGCCCGGGCTGGCGCATTCTGGCTCAGGCATCAAGTCTTCCGTGCCCGATAGCGCCCAAGTCATCACCCACATCAACACCGGCGAGCGCCAGGTCTGCCTCACCTTTGACGATCTCTGGAGCGAATACTTCACGCTGAAAATTGGGCGCGCCTTTTTTGAGCGGGGCATCCGCCTCACGCTCTTCCCCATTGGCATCGCTGTGCAGAACAACCTCAACCGCCCGAACCAAGGCTATGCGGATCTATACCCGCGCCTGCGCGATATGGGGCATGAATTTGGCAGCCATTTGTTCACGCATCGCCCGATTCATGGCTTCAGCGTTGAACAGCTGATAGCGGAAGAATTGGAACCCTCGCTTGATGTCATGCGCCAGGCGCTCGGGCGAGAGTTTCGCCCAGTCGGCATCCGCCCGCCATACGGCATCGTCACTGAGGAAATGAAACAAGTCGCTGAACAATATGGCTACCCGCTGATATTATGGGGTATGGATTCGCAAGACGCCATCTGCACGAAGCAGCAATGCGACGAGCAATGCATCCCGGAAGCGGAAGCGCAAGCGGATGTGCTGCTGCGCTACCAGGAGGGGGATGTTCCCGACCTGTGCTTCCAGGAAAATTGCGAAGAACGCTGTGTCGATACCATCATCAGCAATTATGAAACTTATCTGAGACCTGGCGCGATTATCCTGCATCACGCCCTAAAGACCTCGTATTTGGCAATTCCGCGCGTGATGAAGCTGCTGCGCAACTGGAACATGCAGCCGCTGCCGCTCTCGAGCTTTCTTGGAAATCGCTCCCTGTAAGCGGCTGCGGGCTGCCCATAGCCGCTGCCGAGATGATTCAGCATTCAAAAATCGCGCCCGGCATACTAAGCTATTGCCATAAAGAAGCATCGCCCGGCGCAGAGTAAAGGAGCGTGACATGAGCATTCGCGTTGGCATCAACGGTTTTGGACGGATCGGCCGCCAAGTGCTGAAAGCGATCCGCGAATATTATCCTGAAGAAATTGATGTGGTCGCCTTTAATGACTTGGGCGATCTGGATACGATGGCGCATCTTTTCCGTTACGATTCGAATTATGGCGTCTATCCCGGCACGGTCGAGGTGGCGGAAGGCGCGCTGATTGTCGATGGCGATTCGCTGCTGGCGCTGTCCGAGCGCGACCCCGCCCAACTGCCCTGGGGGGATTTGGGCGTCGATATCGTTGTTGAAAGCACGGGCATCTTCCGCGACAAGGCGAGCGCCTCCAAACACATCAGCGCGGGCGCCAAGAAGGTGATTATCTCCGCCCCCGCCAAAGGGGAAGACATCACCATCGTTCTCGGCGTCAACCAGGATGGCTATGACGCGGCAAATCATCACATTCTGTCCAATGCCTCTTGCACCACCAATTGCCTGGCACCGGCGGCAAAGGTGGTCAACGATGCTTTTGGCATCCAGCAGGGCTTCATGACCACCATTCACAGCTATACCAATGACCAGTCGATACTGGACCTGCCGCATTCGGATTTGCGCCGCGCCCGCGCCGCCGCGGTCAACATGATCCCCACCAGCACCGGCGCTGCCAAAGCGGTCGCGCTGGTTGTGCCCGAATTACAAGGCAAGTTTGATGGCATGGCGGTGCGTGTGCCCACGCCCACCGGCTCCCTGGTTGATTTTGTCGCATCGGTAGACAATCCGCCCAGCAAAGAAGGTTTGATCGAAGCCTTTGAAGAAGCCGCCGCTGGTCCGATGCGCGGTTACCTCGATGTCTCGCATGAGCCGCTGGTTTTGTCGGATTATGTTGGCAATCCCCATTCCAGCATCATCGACGCGCTTGCCAGCGATGTCGCCGGCAACCTCGTGAAGGTCATCACCTGGTATGACAACGAGTGGGGCTATTCCTGCCGCACTGCCGACTTGTGCAAATTTGTGGGCGATCGGCTCTAGCGCCGCTCGGGAGGCTGCTCCAGGCGGAGGCGCTGCCCTCGCCTTTTGTACCAGCCATAAGGGGCGAGCATGACAAAAATGACGATACGCGATGTCGATATGCGCGGCAAGAAGGTGCTCCTGCGCGTCGACTTCAATGTGCCGCTGTCAGCTGCCGGCATCAGCGACGATACCAGGATCCGCGCGGCTTTGCCGACACTAAAGCATATTTTGGCATCTGATGCCGAAGCGCTGATACTGATGTCGCACCTTGGACGCCCGAAAGGCAAAGAGGTCCCGGCGCTTTCGCTGGCGCCAGTTGCCCCGGCGCTGTCGGAGCTGTTAGGCGTCGCTGTCCACTTCGCGCCTGATTGCATTGGACCAGCGGCCGCCAGCGCCATCAGCGCTTTAGCCCGCGGCGGCATTGTTCTGCTGGAGAATACCCGTTTCCACGCGGGCGAGACCAAAAATGAGCCCGCTTTCGCGGCGCAATTGGCGCAGCATGGCGATGTCTTTGTCAACGATGCTTTTGGCGCGGCGCACCGCGCCCACGCTTCCAATGTCGGCGTCGCTTCGCATTTGCCAGCTTTCGCCGGGCTGCTGCTGGAAAAAGAGTTGGAAAACCTGGAAACAGCGTTGGAAAGCCCGCGCCGTCCCTTCATCGCGATCCTGGGCGGGGCAAAAGTCTCGGGCAAAATTGATGTTATTGACGCGCTGCTGGGCAAGGTTGATGCGCTGCTCATCGGCGGCGGCATGGCGAATACATTCTTCGCCGCCCAGGGGCGGGGTATGGCGGATTCGCTTGTCGAATGGGATGCGGTCGCTGTCGCCCGCGAGCTGCTGGCAGCCGCCGGCGGCAAAATCCGCCTGCCAAGCGACCAGCGCATCGCCGCCGCTTTTGACGATGCTGCCGAGAGCCGCGTGATTGCCGCCAGCGACGATCTGCCCGCCGGCTGGCAATCGCTTGATATCGGTCCCGCCACTGTCGCCGCTTATGCCGATGCTATTCAAGGCGCAAAAACTATCGTGTGGAATGGTCCTATGGGCGTGTTTGAATTCCCCAACTTCGCCCGCGGGACGAGTGGGCTGGCGCGTGCCTTGGCGGCGGAGACCGAAAATGGCGCTACCACCATCATCGGCGGCGGCGATTCGGCAGCGGCGGTAGAAAAAGCGGGCTTGTCGCAGAAGATGTCCCACATATCCACTGGCGGCGGTGCCAGCCTCGAACTGCTGGAAGGCAAAACCCTGCCGGGCATCGCGGCGCTCAACGACCGCTAGCGCAAAAGCGCGCATTCTTGCTACACTACCTATTCAAAGTTTAGGCGGAGGAGCAAGCATGGCAAGAATTCCCATCATCGCTGGCAACTGGAAAATGCACAAAAGCCTTGGCGAATCCCGAAAATTCGTCCGGGCTTTGCTGCCGCTGGTGCAGGATTTCGCAAGTGTCGAGCGGGTAGTCGCGCCGAGTTTCCTGGCGCTTACAGCCGTGGCTGATGCCCTGCGCGGCTCGCCATTAAAAGTTGCGGCGCAAGACGGCCACTGGGAGGCGTCCGGCGCCTATACCTCGCAAGTGTCAGTCGCGATGCTCGCGCCGTATGTGCAGTATGTCATCATCGGGCATTCCGAGCGCCGCGCCTACTTGAACGAAACGGACGCGAATGTCAACCGCAAAGCCAAGGCGATACTGGCGCAGGGGCGGGCGCCGATTATCGCGGTGGGCGAAAGCCTGGAGCAGAACGAAGCCGGCGAAACTGTCAGCTTCGTGCGCGCGCAAGTGCAGGCAGCGCTTGACGGCATTTCCGCCGCTGATATGGCAAATGTCGTGATTGCCTATGAGCCGATTTGGGCAATCGGCACTGGCAGAAGCGCCAGCGGCGCTGACGCCGATGCGATTATCAAAGCCGCCATCCGCGATACTGTGGCGGCGCTTTACAATTCTGAGGTTTCTGATGCGCTGCGCATCCAATATGGTGGCAGCGTCAAGCCGGGCAACATGCAGGAGTTTATGTCGCAGCCCAATATTGATGGCGCATTGGTCGGCGGCGCTTCCCTCGCTGTTGCTGATTTTGCCGCTTTGATAGAAATTGCCGCGCGGGTGAAGGGATAAGGCGCTGCGGGAACTGGATTTTCTGGCAAGTCTGGCGCTTCTCTGGCTGCTGCTCTATCTCTTCCGCCGCAGCGGGCGCTGGCTGCATCAGCACCTGTTCAAAGTCGGCTGGCTGCTCTCGGGCGATTTCCAAATCACGACTGTGGTCTATTACATCTTGTTCCTGCCCGGCATCATGCTCTACGAGCTGAGCCTGTGGCTGGCGGCTGGCATCTTAAAAGTGCGCGCCGAGCGGGCGATTGCCTTCCCCGAAGAGCAAGCCATCGGCGAGCTGCGCCTGACATTTGTTAAGCTCTCCCCCACTGCCGGCGCTGTCAAGCGCAGTCTCATCACGCTCGCGCCAGTCCTGACGGGCGCGCTCGCTTTATGGGCGATAGCGACGCAAATCTTTGACTGGCGCGCCATCTTGGACTACGCCGCGGCGGGCACAGTGGACGGCTTCGCGCAGGCGCTGGCATCGCTGACAGCCACGGCGGACTTTTGGCTCTGGCTCTATTTGGCATTTGTCATCGCCAACACCATGTTGCCTTCCCCGCCAACAAGCTGGAGCCGCTGGCGGAAAGGCGTCTTGCTCTGCCTGCTGACGCTGCTAGCGCTAGTGATCTGGAGCCTGGGTGGCACCATCAACAGCGCTATCAGCCTGGCGATAGAGTCCCTGTGGGCGAATATCACCATCCTCACGCTGCAAATCACCGCTTTGAATATCGCGGTGATACTGGCGCTGGGGCTGCTCGAAAGCCTGATTGAGCATGTCTCGGGCAGGAGCGCCACTTTCCGCGATGGCAAGATGATTACCGCAACTGGGGCGGAAGCGCCGGCATCCCGCCAGCAGCCAAGCGCGCCCGCCAGCGCCCAGCCGCCAGCAGCTACTGCCGGGCGAATGCCGAAATCGATATATGCTTTCAAGCTGCCGATACCGGGACCGCCAGGGCGCGAACCAGTGAGCCGGCACGCGGTGTCCGTGGTGCATGTGGCGCGCGCCAAGCCGGAGCCGAGTATCCCGCCGCCACAGCCCAAGCCGGAGCCAGCGCTTAAGCGCGCAGCGCCAGAAAAACCGGCGGCGCTGCCAAGCCCGGCCGCGCCGCGCCCAAGCGGCTATGAACTCGGCGCTGGGCATGGCGCTCCTTTCAGCCGACCCTTTTCGCAAAGCGCTGGCAGCCCCGAGCCTATCCCCGAGAGCGAAGACATGGCGGCGGGCGCTGAGCCCTTCGCCCGCCCCTTTGCGCCGCCGGCGGGCGAATCAAGCGAGCGGCATCAGCAGAGTGACGGGGGAGTCAAGCCCGCGCCAAAACCGCGCCGGAGCCGGACGCGCCCTGTTCCCAAGCCTTCCCAGCGGGAGGCGAAGGCTAGCCCTGAGCAAGCCGCCGAGGACAGCGCCGAACTCCGCTATGAGCCGCTGGAGGACGAGCCTTATCTTGACGAAGAAGGCGATGACGAAGACGAGACTTTTGCCGACGCGCCCTAATCTTCTTTTAAGCCGGAGAAGCGCCCGACGGCGGCGAAGCCGATGCTGATGCAAGTGAGCATAACGGCAAAGGCGATGAACTTAAACATGCGGTCGGTGGTTACCAGCGTTACAAAGCCGAAAAAGGCGCAGACCGCATAATAAGCGAGCGCGATCTGCCGCGGCGAAAACATGCCCGAATCCAGCAGGCGAAAATGCAGATGCCCGCGATCGCCGCGGAAGGGGTTGTTGCCGTGCCGCAAGCGGTTGACCATTTGCCAGCCCAAATCCATCAGCGGCAAGCCCATGACCAGCAGGATGGTCGCCATCTTTGCGCCGCCAATAATGCTGAGCGCGCCCAGAATATAACCGAGGAACCAGGCGCTGCCGCCCATGTATACGCGAGCTGGATAAAAATTGTAGACGAGAAAACCAAGCAGCGCGCCCATCAGGGACAGCGGCAGCAGGCTCACGCTGGTTTGTGGCGGGCTTTGACGCAGGGCGCTGTTGAGGAAAAGCACGGCGCAGGCGATTAAGGCGACGCCCGCCGCCAAGCCGTCAGAGCCATCCAGCAGGTTGACGGTATTCATCATCAGCACCAGCCAGAACATCGTCAGCGCCACCGTTACCACTGGCGACCAGGGGTCGGTTTGCGCGCCGGTGAAGGGATTGTTGAAGAATTCGATGAAGATTTGGAATGCAATCGCAATTGCCGATGCCGCCGCCTGCCCCAAAAAAATTTGCATATAGTTGAGGTCGAAGAGGTCATCAATCACGCCCAGCAGCCAGATTACCAGCCCGCCGAGTATCAAGCCGTTAAGGCGCAGGAATTCTTTTGCGTCTCCCCGTTCAATCGGCAGCAGCTGGGCGATGAGCAGCCCCGCCATAAATCCCACAAGAATCGCCAAACCGCCCAATTTTGGCATCGCGATGGGTTCTTGCCGCCGTCCGCCCGGCACGGTGGTGATGCCGAAGCGAAAACTCAAGAAACGGGCGAGCGGCACCACCAGCAGCGCGGACGCCAGCGCCGCGTTAAAGACAATAACGAAGGCGAATTCGGTCACGATTAAGTCCCGAACATGCGGTCGCCAGCATCGCCCAAGCCGGGCACGATGAAGCCAATTTCGTTGAGGCGCTCGTCCAGCTCCGCCACATGAATTGACACATCCGGGTGCGCGTTGGCGAGCGCTTCGACGCCTTCTGGCGCCGCCAGGATGCCGACAAATTTTATGCGCTGCGCGCCCCAGCGCTTCAGAATATCGACGGTGGCGATTGCCGAGCCGCCGGTGGCAAGCATCGGATCCAGCACCAGGCAGACTTGCACTGTCGGCGCGGCGGGCAATTTGTTGTAATACTCAACCGGGCGCAGGGTTTCTTCATCCCGATACAAACCGATATGCCACACTTGCACATTGGGCAGCAGCTCCTGGATGCCATCCACCAAGCCCAAGCCGGCACGCAAAATCGGCACCAAGCCAATCAGCTCGCTCGCCTCCCAGCCGGCGGCTTCGCCCATTGGCGTCGCCACTGTCGTCGGCGTCAAAGCGAGGTCTTGCGTCGCCTCATAACAGAGCAGCAGCGCCAGCTCCCGCGAGAGCTCGCGGAACTTCCGATGATCGGTGGCGCTGTCCCGCAGCAAGCTCAGCTTGTGTTTGACGAGAGGATGGGATGAGACCTGCAATTTGGCGCTCATGGCGGCGCTTTCCTTTCTGCCCGTCTGCCCGCTTCCGCTGTTAGTGTACGGCGGCTGGCGGCTTCTGTAAAGCAAGCATTGAAACCACTAGGCGCTGGACTATACTGGATGCCAGCCGATGCCGATGGAGCCCTCGATATGGCGGAAGAACAGCGCGTAGTCAGTGGGAAGCCGCGGAAAAGCGACCGCGAGAATATCGCGCTGCGCCCCAGCCGCCTGGCGGAGATGCTGGGGCAAGACCGCGTGCGCGAGAACCTGAGCATACTCATCGAGGCGGCCGCCGCCCGCGGCGAGCCGATTGATCATGTGCTGTTTTATGGTCCGCCGGGGCTGGGCAAAACATCGCTTGCCTATGTAATCGCCAACGAAGTCGGCAGCAATATCCGCATCACCGCAGGACCGGCAATCGAGCGCGCCGGCGACCTGGCGGCAATCCTCACGCATCTTAAGAAAGGTGACATCCTCTTCATTGATGAGGTGCACCGGCTGGGCAAAGCGGTTGAGGAGATTCTCTACCCGGCGATGGAAGATTTTGTGCTGGATATCATCATCGGCAAAGGACCCGCCGCCAAGACTTTGCGCCTGAATCTGCCGCGCTTCACCGTCATCGGCGCTACCACCCGCTTGGCGCTGTTGGCGGCGCCATTGCGCGATCGTTTTGGCGCGCGCTTCCGGCTGGACTTTTATGAAGAAGCGGCGATGGAACGCATCATCCTGCGCGCCGCCGCCATGCTGGGGGCGGAAATCAGCGCCGAGGGCGCCAGCGAAATCGCCCGCCGCGCCCGCGGCACACCCCGCGTGGGCTTGCGGCTGCTGCGCCGCGTGCGTGATTATGCCGAGGCGCGCGCCGATGGCCTCATCACGCTGCCAGTCGCCGAAGATGCCCTGGCGCTGATGGAAATTGACGCGCTGGGTTTGGACGAAATCGACCGGCGCATCCTGAGCATCATCATCGAAAAATTCAGCGGCGGACCCGTGGGCTTGGAAACTATCGCCGCCGCTATCAGCGAAGACAGCGCCACCATCATGGATGTATACGAGCCCTATCTGATTCAGCTGGGCTTCATCGACCGTACGCCGCGGGGGCGCGCCTGCACAAAACACGCCTACAAGCATTTGAATATCGCCTACCCTGAAGCGCCCGCCGGGGCGGATGAGGACCAGCGCCGCCTGATATGAATCTCGCTGATTTCGATTATGCGCTGCCACCAGGGCGCATCGCGCAGAAGCCGCTAGAGCCGCGTGACGCGGCAAAATTGCTGCGGCTGGGGCGGCATACGGGCGAAATAACACACCATATTTTTTCTGATATTCTTCAAATGCTCGCGCCGGGCGATGTGCTGGTTGTAAACGATACGCGCGTCATCCCGGCGCGCCTCAAAGCAAAGAAAGCCAGCGGCGGCAAAGTAGAAATCCTCTTGCTGCGACAGCTTGACAGCCGGCGCTGGACGGCGCTGATAGGCGGCAGAAATATCAAAGTGGGCGCGCGGCTGCGCATTCCTGGCGCGGCGGCAGCTTGCACAGTCGTCGAGCGCCTGGAGAAATCTCAGCGCATAATCGCCTTCGACAACCCGATAGAAACGCTTCTTGGGCAGGTTGGCGCACTGCCGCTGCCGCCTTATATCCGCCACCGCCTGGCGGAGGGCGAGCGCTATCAGACGGTGTACAGCAAAGTCGATGGTTCCGCCGCGGCACCAACAGCGGGCTTGCACTTCACGCCGGCGCTGCTGACGGCGCTGCGGCAAAAGGGCGTACATATAGCGAGCTGCACCCTGCACATCGGGCTTGATACTTTCCAGCCGGTCACGGCGCAGCGGCTGGAAGCGCACAAAATGCACAGCGAACGCGCCCGCTTGGACGCGAGCAGCGCCGCCAGCATCAACGCTGCCAAGGCGCGCGGCGGGCGCGTCATCGCCGTTGGCACGACTTCCGCGCGGGCGCTGGAAACGGCGGCGATCCTGCGCGCTGGCGGCGACCCCAACTGCCCCGCCAGCAGCGCGGAAAGTGAAGCCGCTGGCGCGGTCACGGCTTTTGATGCGGATACGGCGCTGTTCATCAAACCTGGCTACCGCTGGCGCGCAGTTGATGGCATCATCACCAATTTTCACCTGCCAAAATCAAGTTTGCTGATGATGATTAGCGCCTTCGCCGGGCGGGAAAAACTGCTGAACGCTTACGAAATCGCCAAGAATTGTGACTATCGCTTCTATTCCTTTGGCGACGCGATGTTCATCGTATGAGCGGGGCGACCGCGGCGGTCAAATTAAGGCTTGACTGTAGCGAAGAGCCGCCTCTACAATAGCGTCTGCCTTGTGATGAGCGCAGGGCGTAGCTTGTGATGCCAATTTTCCCCGTGTATTGAGCGCAGAGGCGCATCGATAGCGGAGAATAGAAGCGAAGATTGGGGTGGAATACGATGTATGCAATTATCCGCAGCGGCGGAAAGCAATATCGGGCGGAAGTTGGCGCGACGATTGATGTCGACCGCCTGCCGCATGAAGTTGGTGCCAGCGTCGATATTGACGATGTGCTCCTGGTATCAAACGCAGAAGAATGCCATATCGGGCAGCCGCTTGTTGAGGGCGCGCGCGTAAGCGCGACGGTAGTGGAGCAATTCCGCGGTAAGAAGATCATCGTGTACAAATATCGCCAGCGCACGAATTATCGGCGCAAAAAAGGGCATCGGCAGCATTATACGCGGCTGCGCATTGATGGCATCACTATCTAGGGCGGCTTTGGCAGGAGGCAAATACAATGGCGCATAAAAAAGGTGGCGGCTCCTCAAGCAACGGCCGCGACAGCCATTCCAAGCGGTTGGGCGTGAAGAATTATGGCGGGCAATATGTCATCCCGGGCAACATCATCGTGAGGCAGCGCGGCAGCAAATTTCACCCCGGGGACGGCGTTGGCATGGGCAAGGATTATACCATTTTCGCCACGCGCGCTGGCTATGTAACCTTTGAGAAGATGCGCGGGCGCAAGGGGCAGAAGAAAATTTCTGTGCATGCAAACCGCGAATAATTTGCCGGGCTGATAGCCTCAAGAACCAAATAAGTCATTCGCGCCACTCTCCGCAGCCGCGAATGCGTGGAGGAAAAAATGAAACAGGGTATCCACCCCGCGTGGTACGCGACGCCCGTCCGCTGTATGACCTGTGGCACCACCTGGACGACCGGCTCTACCGTAAAATCGCTAACGGTTGAGATTTGTTCCAACTGCCATCCCTTTTACACGGGCGAACAGCGCATCGTAGACACCGAGGGCCGCGTTGACAAGTTCATGAAACGCTTGCAGCAGCGGGATCAAATCCGCTCGCAGCGGCAAAAAGCGGCGGAAGAGCGCAGGCCGCTGGACCTGCCGATTGCCGAGCTTGATATCGGCGACCGCTACACCAATATCCTGGAAGAGCATGGCGTCACGGTAGTCGCGGATGTGCTCGACCGACTGGGCGGCGAAGATGATGCCAACAGCATCCTGGCGCTGCAAGGCATCGGGCACAAAGTTGTCAGCGATATCAAGAAGACTTTGCGCGGCCGCGGCTACGAATTCAGCAGCTAAACACAAGCCAAATCAGTACAATTTCCAGCGTCCGCCCCGCGGGCTGGGGCGCGTTCGGCTGATGTTGGGCGCTTGATGCAACTTGTGGAAGGCGAAGAATGCGCAGACAGTCGGAAAGCGGCCGGATTGAAGTCATCTGCGGCAGCATGTTCTGCGGCAAAACGGAAGAGCTTATCCGCCGCGTGCGCCGCGCCATAATCGCGCGCCAGAAGGTGAAAGTCTTCAAGCCGGCCTTGGACGACCGCTATGGCATCCAGAGCATCACCAGCCATACCGGGCAATCCGTTGAAGCGATTCCCGTGCAAAGGGCGGCGGATATTTACGCGCTGGCGAATGGCGAGACGACGGTGGTGGCGGTGGATGAGGCGCAATTCTTCGACCACGGCATCATCGAGACTGTGCAGCGGCTGGCTGACGAGCTGAATATCCGCGTCATCCTCGCTGGCTTGGATACCGATTTTCGCGGCGAGCCCTTTGGTGCCATGCCGCAACTGATGAGCATCGCTGAAGAGGTCTTGAAGCTGCAGGCGATTTGTGTTGTCTGTGGCGAAGCCGCCAGCCGGACGCAGCGCCTGGTGAATGGCGCGCCCGCCGCCTATGACGACCCGATTATCCTGGTCGGCGCGCAAGAATCGTATGAGGCGCGCTGCCGGCGGCATCACAAAGTTGCCGCGGCAAGGTCTTAGCTGGCGCGCATCTTTGACGCGCCCAGCCAATGTCCTCAGCTAAGCAGGTCGGGGATTTCTTCCGGGTTGGCGGCGACACGGGCACCCGCCGCTTCCAGCGCTTGTATCTTCTCATCCGCCGAGCCTTCGCCGCCATCGACGATAGCGCCGGCATGCCCCATCCGTTTGCCAGGCGGCGCGCTGCGCCCGGCGATGAAAGCCGCTACCGGCTTGGTCATGGAAGTCTTGATGTAGTCGGCGGCGGCAATTTCGGCGCTGCCGCCAATCTCGCCCAATAGCGCGACCTTCTTGGTATCGGGATCGTTCTCAAACATTTCCAGGATATCAACAAAGGTGGTGCCGATGACGGGGTCGCCGCCGATGCCAACGATGGTGGAATTGCCAATGCCACGATTTTTCATCGCAAAGCCGACTTCATAGGTCAAGGTGCCGCTCTTGGAGACGACGCCGACATCGCCGGGCAGCGCCACCATCGCCGGGATAATGCCGACTTTGGCTTCGCCTGGGGTCATCACGCCGGGGCAATTGGGACCAATCAAGCGCGTGCCTCGCTGTCGGCAGAAGGCAAGCACCCGCATCATATCGGCGACTGGAATGTGCTCGGTGAGGCAAATCACAAGTTTGATGCCAGCATCCGCCGCTTCCATGATGGCATCCGCCGCGAAGCGCGCCGGCACAGTCACCAGGCTGACATCGGCATATTTGGTCTTTACGGCAGCGCGCATCGTATCAAAGACGGGCTTGCCATCAAACCATTCGCCGCCTTTGCCGGGGGTAACGCCGCCGACAACATTGGTGCCATATTCCATCATCAAGCGAGCGTGAAAGCCGCCCTGCCGCCCGGTGATGCCCTGCACCAGCACTTTTGAGTTGCGGTCGATGAGGATAGACATGTCAGGCGCTCTCCTGTACTGCGGCGACGGCGCGCTGCGCTGCTTCCGTCAATGTTTCGGCGCTGATAAGGTGGGGAAGCTGCGCCTCGCTGATGATTTTTTTGCCCTCAGCCGCGTTGGTGCCTTGCAGGCGGATGACCATCGGCACCTCGGGCTGCACCGCGTTATATGCTGTCAAAATGCCGCGGGCGACCTCATCACAGCGGGTGATGCCGCCGAAGATATTAAATAGCACCGCTTTGACATTGGCGTCCGACAGGATAATGCTGAGCGCGGTCGCGACTTGTTCGGGGGTCGCGCCGCCGCCGATATCGAGGAAATTCGCCGGACCGATGCCATGGGCTTCGCCGTAGAGCTTGGTCATGTCCATTGTCGTCATCGCCAAGCCCGCGCCATTAACCATGCAGCCAATCTGCCCTTCCAGCTTGATATAGGTGATGCCGGCTTCACGCGCCAATCGCTCCGATTCCGGCTCGTCGCTGCTATCGCGCTGGGCGGTCAAGGCGGGCTGACGATAGAGGGCGTTGTCGTCAATGATGACTTTGCCATCCACCGCCAAAAGCGCGCCCGCGCCCGTGATGACAAGCGGGTTAATCTCCGCCAGCTCGGCATCGCTTTTGTTATAGCAGGCATAGAGCCCGCTCAAAATCTTGAGGAAACTGCGCCAGTGGGCGCGCGGCAAGCGCATCGCGCTGGCGATATAAGTCATCTGGTATGGCTGCAAGCCCAATATCGGGTCGATATGTTCGCGGATAATGGCATCGGGGCGGGTGCGGTTCAATTCTTCGATATCCATGCCGCCTTGCATCGAAGTCATCAGCAGCGGCTGCCCGGCGCTGCGGTCATTGGTGATTGCCAGATATATCTCTTGTTGAATATCAGCGGCTTCATCAATCAGCACTTTTTCTACGGTTAAGCCTTTGATATTCATGCCGAGAATTGCTTGGGCATGGCGCTCGGCAGCGGCGGCATCCCGCGCCACTTTTACGCCGCCAGCTTTGCCCCGCCCGCCCACATGCACTTGCGCCTTCACCACCACGGTGCCGCCAAGTTCCGCGGCGATCGCGCCAGCTTCTCGCGATGTTTCCGCCACGCGCCCTTGAGGAATGGGGATGCCATACTCTTGAAAGAGGGCTTTGGATTGATATTCGTGCAATTTCAAAATTTAACTCTCCCTTCAGGTACAATGGGCATGGTACGCTCGCGACCACTGCCAATTGCCTGCGGGCACCACCACGATGGCTGCGCCACGCTATCGCGCTAAGGGTAAGGCATTCTGTGCTTTATTCAAGTGACAATCAACGGGCGAATCGCCTTGAAATCGCTTTGTGCGCATCAGGTTTTCTGAGTAGACTTCAAGGTGGTATTGTTGTGCCACAGCGAAGTGAAACTGTTATGGGAGCGGACGATGAGAGCAAGCTTGACGGTTATTTTCATTGCGTCTCTTTTGCTGATCGGGTTGCAAGCGATCGGACAAGACGGAACCGTCGCCAATCTCTTGGAAAATGGGGACTTTGAGGGCGCATTTGTCGCGCTGGACGGGGAAAGCCCGCGCAATGTCGCCGCCGGTTGGACACCCTGGCATGTGCCCGCCGATAGCAACAGCCCGTCCTTCGCCAATCACAACCCCAATTATGACCAGGAGACCGACAGAATCCGCCTGGTGGAAACGGGCAAGGCGCAGAAGTATTTCACGCTTTTCGCCACCCATCAAGGCGGCATCTATCAGGAAGTTGATTCGCTGAACAGCGGCAGCGCCTATCGCTTCAGCATTTATGCCCATGTCTGGTCCTCCAGCTTTGAAGACGCCAATGTCAGCGAAGATCCGGGGGATGTGGTGCTGCGCGTCGGCATCGACCCCACTGGCGGCACCGATGGCAGCAGCGAAGATATCATCTGGTCGACAGCAGCGACATTTTTCTACGACGCCTATCGGCAATACGCCGTCATCGCGACCGCGCAGAGCAGCTCGGTAACGGTCTTCGTCGAGTCCACCGTGGGCGAGCCGCGCGCCAACAATTACATCTATCTCGATGACGCTGTGCTTGAGGTGGCTGGCGGCGCGGTTGCCGAAGCCACACCCACTTCAGAAGCCAACGACGACCTGGCGCAAGCCACGCCCACCGTCGAAGAGCTGCCGACCGACCCGGCGCCAGCCGATGAGCCCGACGAAGAACCCGGTGACGACGATACTCAAGGGCAAGTGCCAGCGCCAACCGCGACATCTAGCCCGATTCCAACGGCAACTGCGACCTTAGCGCCAAGCAGCACGCCTACGGCAACTGCCACTGAGCCAGCGCAAGATGATGAAATGCCTGTTGACGGCGACAGCGATGAAAGCGTCACGCATGTGGTGGCGGCGGGCGATACCGTAAGCGCCCTCGCCTACCAATATGGCAGCAGCGTCGATGCCATCAACCTCGCCAATGGCTTGGCGCCCAACAATTTCATCGCCGTTGGGCAAACTCTCGTCATCCCCATCAATCTGCCGGTTGGCACTGGCGTGCCGACAGCGACCTCAACGCCCACGCCCACGGCGACGCCAACTGCCACGCCCACGCCAACAGCCACCGCAACGCCCATCACCTACCAAATCCTGCCGGGCGATACCCTGGTGGATATCGCGCTGCGCTATGACAGCTCGGTGGACGATATCGCGCAGCTGAACAGCATCGTCAATGTGCATCAGATTGATGTCGGCGTCATTCTGGTGATACCATCACCAATCCCGCCGACGGCTACCACAACGCCGTTTTTGACGCCGACGCCTTTCCCAACGGCGACTGTGGCGCCGGCGCGTTGGTCCGGGGGCAACCTCATCCATGTTGTAAAAGCGGGCGAAGTTCTAAGCGGGATTGCCTACGAATATGACACAACAGTCGCGGAAATCGTCGCTTTGAACAACTTGGACAATCCCAGCCGGATATTCCCGAGCCAGGAATTGCGCATTCCCGTCAAGGTAACGGCGACCGCAACCCCTTGGCATACGCCAACGTCTTTGCCCAGCCCGGTGCCCACCCTCTACACTGTCGGCGCGGGCGAAACGCTTTATTCCATCGCCGCGTCCCTGGGCATTAGCGTGGTTGAGTTGGCTGCGCTCAACAACATCATCAACTACGATCAACTGACAGTCGGGCAAGTTCTGCTCGTGCCCGGCTGAGTTGACGGCGCGTGATGCCTATTTCATCTCAGAAATGCGGCTTCAAGCGGTGGCTGCTCGCTTGCTGCATACTCACGCTGGCGAGCCTGACGGCGGGCGCCCAAAGCGCTGGTGACGCCACCTTCACCGTGCATGTGGTGCAGCGCGGCGACAATCTCTATCGCATCGCGCTGCAATACAACCTCTTCGCCGAGCAGGTTGCCGAGGCGAATGGCATCACCGATGAGAATGCCATTGTCGTGGGACAGCGGCTGATTATCCCGCTGATAACTACTGACGCGCATCGGGGATTGACGCATTCTGTTGCCGCGGGCGAAACCCTCGCCAGCATCGCCGCCGCCTACAGCAGAACCGCAGAAGAACTCCTGGCGCTCAACAGCTTAGCCGCGCCAGAAGCGATCTACATCGGGCAGGAATTGCTGATTGTGCCGCCCGCTGCCGGCGAAGCGTCTGCGCCGCCAGCAACCGCTCCGCCGCTAACATCCGCCGAGGAGCCGCTGGCGGTTGCTGACGCCCGCCATAGCTTCTCCCGTTTTGGAGAAGCGGTAGAGGGCTTTGTGCATACGGTGCAAGTTGGCGAGACGATGTTTGAGATTGGCTTGCGCTACAACCAGACTGTGGACGCCATCGCCCGCGCCAACAATCTGCTCGACCCGAGCCTGCTCAGCATTGGGCAGCCGCTTATAATCCCCGGCATTCAACTGCCGCGCCTGGCGCAAGATTTGCCGGCAATCGTGCACTCGTTCACCATCGACCCGCTGGTATTTTCCGAAGGGCGCAGCGGGCGCATCAGCTTACGCACCCGGGAAAGCGCGGCGATACACGGGCAATTCCTGGAGCGCGACTTAAAAGTTATCACCAGTGATGACGGCAAGCAGCACCATATTCTTGTCGGTGTACCGATGTTCACCGACATGGCGGTGTATTCCTTACAGCTTAGGATTGAATCGGCGAGCACGGGCGAGGAATTTCCGCTCTCCGCCAACCTGCAGGTGATTGCCGGCGGCTATTGGCGGCAGAGCATCACGATTAACAACAGTGATTTGCTGGAGCAATCGGTGGAAGAGGCGGAGAAGAGCCTGCTTGCCGGGCTAGCGGGGACATTCACGCCCGAGCGCTGGTGGCAGCGTTCGCTCAGCTTGCCCGCCGCCGCCGCCATCAACGCCCTCTTTGGCACACTGCGCTCCTATAATGGCAGCCCGTTCAATCGCTATCACAGCGGGGTTGATTTTGCCGGCGCCCCCGGGACATCGGTGATGGCGGCGGCGGCGGGGCGCGTCGTCCTGGCGGACCGCCTGCACATCCGCGGCAACACCGTGCTGATTGACCATGGCTGGGGGCTGTTCACGCTCTATGCGCACCTGTCCGAGGCGCTTGTAATCCCGGGGGAGCAGGTTGCCAGCGGGCAGCTCATCGGCACGATTGGCTCCACCGGCAGGAGCACGGGACCGCATCTGCACTGGGAGGTCTGGCTGCATGGCGTTGATGTCGACCCCATGCAATGGGTGCAAGAAGTTTTTCCCTGATGCCGCCGCCGCATTGCCTGTTATGCCGCGTGAGCGCCGTCAAGCGCCTCAAAATCGGTAAACAGGAAGTGATCGTGATAGTAGTGGATCCAGAGGAAGGACAATATCGCCGTATAATAGGCGATATCAAAATGGCTGTTGCCATCAATGCCCGGCTTGACCACCCCCGCAAGCGCGTAGACAAGCAGGAATATCACGGCTGAGCCCACCAGCAGGAAGGCGCTGAAGCCGTAAAGCGCGCGGGAATCCGGCGTCCGCCGGCTGAAGCGCGCGACCAGTGGCGCGTTATCGTCCAGCTCGCCCGCAATCTGACGAATCTTGATGATATAAAATGTAATCGCCAGATACTGGAAAGAATGCCAGGTATTCAAACCCTGGAAGGCGGTATCCAAATTGGGCAGCAGCGGCGTGAAAAAGGCGACAATCACCGTCAGCGTGACGAAGGTGAACTTCGGCAAATTCAGGATGCGGTGCTGATATTCATACACTGATTTGACAATATAGGCGACCAAGGCGCAGGCAAAAATGGCTGATACCAGCAGGAAGAACCAGGGATTATCCGGCTGTTGAAAGAGCTCGGGTATCGCCTCGCCCAAGTCATTCTGCCCGATTTCAAAGACGCCTTGGCTGATTTTCCACATCGCGATTGGGAAGAGGCTGGTCAAGACTATCGCATAGTCGATAAGGCGCGAAACGGGATGCAAAGCGCTGCGCCGCACAAATTTCGCCTCTTTGTGGTTGTAAAGCTCGACGATATAAGTAACCTGATGCAAGACATGCAGTGACGCCCAGAAGAAAAAGAAAGTCAGCATCAAGCTCATGTTCAAGAAGGCGAGCGAGATGACGATGATGGGGATGATAATCGACGAGCGGATTAATGTGGGGTAACGCTCTTTGAAGCGCCCGTCCAAACCCGTGCGCAGAAATGTCGACATCATGTGCGGTCCGCCGATCGCCACCGCGACAAAGGCGTTGACGAAATTGCGGCTGATGTCATCCTCAAAACCGAGATGCACGCCCAGGAGATACAGCGCATAGGGCAGCGGCACCACCACCACGCTTAGCGTGATGAAAAACAAATCCCAACGCCGATTGCGCAGCCACAAGCTGCCGCGGTCAATCTCGGCAACATAGCGGTCAGCGTGGGATAATGACAGTGCGTTGCTCGCCATAGCGCGCCTCCCGCGCCTCCAACGATAGCTTCGGGCACAGTATACCCGAAATACTTAGCGACGCAAAGTAAATCTTTTCCTGGCTCAAGACAGAAAGCCAAACCAAAGGCAAAACTGCGTTGCATATTCGGCGCAGCTGCTGGGCGCGTTCAGCAGCAGATACAGCCCGCCCGCGCCCGCTGCCAGCGCCAGAAGCAACAAGGCGCAGCCGCACCAAGCGACGGGACCGCCTTGCAGCAGCTCAACCGCCAGCTGCAGAGCGCCGAATGCCAGCTCAAAGATGCCGCTGAGGGCATGCAGAACGAAGCCGAGCACGATGAGCGCGGCGCAGAGCAAGGCGCAGCCGACAGCGATATATGGCAGCAGCGCCGGGTCAAGGGACTGTAGAATCTGCATCACCGCTGTTTCCGCCCGCCCTGTCAACAACTCGGTACATGCGCTTCTATCGTACCCGCTGTGCCTGCGTACCTGCTCTAGCTTTTCAGGCAATCGCCGGGAAAGGTCTGGGTCAATTGCCAGCTGGCAGCGGCCGCCCGCTGCTGATAGCAATCGCAATAGCGCGCGTCTTGAATATCGCCGCTGCTTTCCCATAACAGGAAGCGCGCGTTCGTCTGTACGCAGGTTTCTCCCGCTGCGCCCGCCTCGGCGACAAGATACGAATTTTCGATGCGCAGGCCGCGCTGTCGCGCTTCGCTGATGAGAGAAATCAGCAGGCGCGGGTGCTCATGCGGCTGCGGGATATCCGCATGGCGCAGGCGGATTTCGCCATTGGCGGCGAGATAGAACAAGCCGCAGGGTGCCAGCAGCAGCGTGAACCATAAAGCCAGCGCAAGCCCGCAGCCGAGGCGCGCCGCCGGGCTGCGCTTTTTTGCCGGTTGCGGCATTTCCGCTGCCAGCCTGTCGGGCGCGTCAAGCGATTCTGACATGATACATTTCGATTCTATATTTGCGCTATCTCAATTAGGGACTTTCAAAGAAGCGCAGCTTAATCGCATCGCGCGCATCATAGCCGACATGGGCATGCAGCGGCGGCTGCTCATCCCCCATCGCCAAAACCTTGGGCAAGAGCTCGGGCAAATCCTCAACGAGATCCAGCTCAAGTATCTTCTGCCTGGGCACCCATTCCAGGCTGCCCTCGGGGCTGTCATCACTGACGGCGCGCGTATCGCTTATCGCAGTATATACAAAAAGCAGGATGCCAGTCCGCCCGCCGGCATTGATATTGTGGATGCTGCGCAAGCGCAAGCCACGCACAGTCAGCCCGCTTTCTTCACGGATTTCGCGCAGGGCGCCGCTGGCTGGGTCTTCATCGCGTTCGATATGCCCGCCCAAGCCATTGTACTGCCCGGGGAAAACCCGCTTATGCGCCGCCCTCTTCATCAGCAGCACGGCATCGCCATGCACTACAAATGAGAGCGTGCGCGGCATCGTCAGCCAGCGCCCAGCGGTTGCGTCCGCGCCTTGCTCCTGCGCGCCCATATCGCGCTCCTTTCTACATTTTGCTGCAATTGACTTGACCCCATTGCCGCGCAATTGCCCGCAGCGGCAGTTCATGCTACGCTATCCGTTGTTTTGACCCATCTGCCGAGGGCTGGCGATGATAAACAACCCGATAAGCGCGCCGCCGCCAGATTTGCGCATCCTGCCTGTCACCGATATCCTTCCGCACGAAAAAAGCGACATCCAGCGCTCACAGCCGCTGATGGAACGGCTGCGATATGCCGAGTATTTTACAAACCCGCCGCTGGTGGCGGCAATCGCGGATGGCAGGTTTGTGCTGATGGACGGGTCGAATCGCCACATTTCGATGCGCGCCCTCGGCTTCACGCATATTATGGCGCAGGTTGCCGAGTATGACAGTGATTTTGTTGAGCTGGGCGTATGGCAGCACATCGTATCCGACTGGGACTCGCCGAGCCTTTTTCGCTGCCTGGAAGCGATCGCCGGCATCAACATCCGCAGCGGCTGGAATGCGGACGCGGTTGCGCAAATCCTGCTGCGGGATGGTCCCGTTTGGAGCATTCACGCCGGCGTTAATACCTTGCCGGAGCGGAACTCGACCTTGCGGCAGGTGGTCGCCGCCTATCATCAAAACGCAACCCTCTATCGCAGCCCCTTGAGCGACCCCGGGCAGATATGGCAACTCTATCCGACTGGTTTTGCTTTGGTCATGTTCCCCGCTTATCAGCCACAGGACATCATCGACGCCGCCGTGCAAGGCGCGTATTTGCCGCCCGGCGTCAGCCGCCATATCATCCACGGGCGCGCCTTGAATTTGAATTATCCCATGCGATTTCTGCGGGCGGATGCGCCGCTGGACGAGAAAAATCAGCAGCTGCAAGACTGGCTGCGCCAGCGCTATGCCGAGCGCGCCGTGCGCTATTATGCCGAATCCACCTATCAATTTGACGAGTAGCTTGACGAGTGCCCGAAATGGAACAAAGCGCGCAATCCGCGCTGCGAAGCGCCAAATTGCTAAGCGATGGCAAGGACTATCACTTAGTGCGGCTGCCTGCTAATGCGATCACGCTCGCGGCTGGCATCGTGGCGGAAGCGGCATTGCCCTTCTGCGCCATGGTTGTTGACGAGCGGGAAGTATCGCTGCTTTTGCCCGCCGAAGTCTGCGCGGAATTCAGCCGCCGCCTGCGCCACGCGGAGCTTAGCGAGCAGGTTTATCGGCTGATTACCTTTGATGCGCCGCTGGAACCGTCGCTTGTCGGCTTCATCGCAAAAATCAGCGCCTGTTTGGCTGAGGCGGAAATCCCGCTTTTGAGCTACGCCGCTTATTCCCGCGATCACATCTTTGTCCCCGCGGAGCAATTCTCGCGCGCTATGAGCGCGCTGCAAGCCCTTCAGCGCGATAGCGGTTAGAGAATCTGCCATGGAAATCAACCTCTTTAACAATGCTGACCTGGTGCCGCAGCCAAAACACAAGGTCAAAATCGAGGAGCTGCGCGCCAGCCCCTATCCCGATCGCTTTCGCGTCAAAGTGACTATCAAGCTGACGCCATTTCAGGAGCGCCCAAATATGGCGCTGCTGGCGCGGCGCAGCGATGGCTTTGAAGTCAGCGACCTTGATGTGATTGCCACCATGCACTACGACAATGAATTCACGATGCACATTCGCGGCTTGGATGAGCCAGCTGGCGACTACATTTTGAGCGCCGAGCTTTATTATGAATCGCGCGACCCGCCGCAGGACCGGCGAGAGCTGGCATTCCAGATCCCGCCGGATGTCCCGTAGCTGTGGCTTTCCAGATTGCCCACGCGGTCGCCCGCCAGATCGCCGAAGAAGCCAGCACCGCCGCCCCCGAAGAAACCTGCGGGCTATTGGCTGGCAGAGAACAGCACATCAGCCTGTATCTGCCGGTTCGCAACCGCGCGCCGCTGCCGCAGCGGGAATTCCAGCTTGACCCCGCGGAGCAGTTAAAAGCGCTGAAACACATCGACGCGCTGCAGTTACGCTGGCTGGGGGTCTGCCACTCGCATCCGCTCTCGCCGCCGATTCCATCAGAAGCCGACATCGCGCCGCCTATCGCCGAAGACCTCGTGCATTTGATAGTCTCGCTGGAGAAGGGAACGCCGCGCTTCAAATTGTGGCGGATTGAACGCGCTTCGGTCTATCCGCTGGAGCTGGTTTTCGATACCGAATGCGCAAAAGAGCGTGATTATCCGCTGACGCGCCCGCAGCAAGCGGCAATCGTCGCTGTCGCCTTCGCGGCAGCATTGCTTCTGCTTTTGATTGCATTCGCCCTGCTGCCGCCAGCGCCCAACCTGTCGCCATGATGCCGCGCCGAACTGGCATTGCCCTCGCCATTCTGCTGCCGCTGGCATATTGGCGGCTGAGCGCCGGCGAAATCTCCGCTGCCCAGCAAGTGATTGCTCTGCTCTATCTGGCGCTGTTCGCCGCCATCGCCGCGATCGATCTCCAGCGCCAGCGCATTCCCACAGCTCTCATCATTGCGCTGGCGGCGCTGGGTTTTTTATACGCTCTTTTCGCGGCGCAGCCCGTGCCTGCCTTGCTCTCGGCAGCCGCTGGCGGCTTATTTTGCGGCTTAGCCTTTTGTCTCGCCTATTGGGGCGGGAAGCTGTATCAGCGGCATCTGGAGAGAGCGGGCGGCAATCAGCGGATTGCCAGCGCCTTGGGGCTGGGCGATGTCTATCTCATGGCGGCGGGCGGTATGATTGCCGGCCTGCCTAATGCGCTGGCGGCGCTGTTGCTGGCGATGCTCTTGGGCGGGCTGGGCAGCTTGGGCTGGCGGCTGCATTTGCGGGCGCGCGGGCGGGAGTACGCGCCCTTCACGGCGCTGCCTTACGCGCCTTATATTTTCGCCGGCAGCGCTGTGACGCTGCTCTTCCCGGCGGAAACCGAGCGCGTCCTTTGGAGCATTCTGGGTTAATCAGACGGGCGGCACCGCATTTTGCTTGGCGATGAGGCCGCCGCCAAGGCAGATATCCCCCTGATAGACAACCGCCGCCTGCCCTGGCGTGATATCACGCTGCGGCTCGTCAAATGTGATGCGGGCGCGCCCCCGCGGCAGCGGACTTACCCAAGCCGCCTGCGGCTGCGCTTGATGGCGGATTTTGGCGGCTGCGTAAAATGGCGCTGCCGGCGCGCTGCCCGCGATCCAGTTGACCGCTTCGGCAATCAGCTCATCACAGCCCAGCTCATCACGGGTGCCTACTATCAAGGCATTTTTGAATGGATTCATCGCCAGCACATACAGCGGCTCGCGATAAGAGATGCCCAAGCCCTTGCGCTGCCCAATTGTGTATTTCGCCAGTCCCTGATGCTCGCCCAGGATTTCGCCGGCGCTGTTGACGATGGGTCCCGCTATCAGGACATCGGGCGCGTGCAGCTGGAGAAAATCACGATAGTCGCCATTGCCCAAGAAGCAGAGGTCTTGGCTGTCCTTCTTGCTGGCGACATCCAGCCCCATTTCCGCCGCCAGGGCGCGCACTTCCGCTTTGGGATATTCGCCCACGGGGAAGAGTGTACGCGCCAGCTGCGCCTGCCCCAGCACGCTCAGCACATAACTTTGATCTTTTTGCGCGTCAATGCCTTGGCGCAATTGCCAACTGCCGCCGGCGTCACGGCTGATGCGCGCGTAATGCCCAGTCGCCAGATAGTCGGCGTCAAGCGCCAGCGCATTGCCCAGCAGCCAATCAAAGCGAATTTTGCGATTGCATTCCAGACAAGGGTTGGGCGTGATGCCAGCGCGATGCTGCTCGATAAAATACTCGACGACAGTATCCCGAAAGACTTCTTTGCTATCCAAAACATAAAAGGGGATGCCCAGCTTTTCGGCGACTCTGCCCGCTTCGCTCATTTGGGCGGGCGTACAGCAGCGGTTATGTTCCGCCCCGCCAAAAGCGTCATCCGACCACAGGCGCATCATCATGCCGACCACATCATAGCCGGCGCGCACCAGCAAGCCCGCCGCTACCGAGCTGTCGACGCCGCCGCTCATGGCGACCACAACCCGCGTCTCAGAGCGCTTCATGCCGTCCACCGCTCGCCCAAGCGCCGCAGCTTCGCGGCGGCATCAACCAGCACATCTAAGGCATAGTCGATATCGGCGGGCGAAGTGTGTATGCCAACCGAGAGGCGCAAGCCGCATTTGGCTTCTTCAACGTTGTAGCCCGCCGCCAGCAAGGCTGCTGATGGCGCGGGATTGCCCGTCAAACAGGCGGAGCCGCTGCTGGCGGCAATGCCCTTCATGTCCAGGTGCATCAGCAGCGCATTTACATCCAGCCCCGGCAGCACAAAGCTGGCATGCGCTGGCAGGCGCGCTTGCGGGTGTCCGCTGAGTTTAGCGCCGGGCAGGCGATTTAATACGCCAGTTATCAGCTGGTCGCGTAATGCGCGGCAACGCGCCGCTCGCGCTTCTCGCTCTTGACAGGCGAGTTCCAGCGCCTTTGCCAAACCGACAATGCCCGGCGTATTGTGCGTGCCGGCGCGCCGTCCGCTTTCGTGGCTGCCGCCAGTTTGCGCCGTCGTCAAGTTTATGCCAGCGCGCACATACACTATGCCGGTGCCTTTGGGACCGTAGAATTTATGCGCGGACAAGCTCAACATATCGACGCCCAGCGCCTTCACATCCAGCGGCAATTGACCGCCAGCTTGCACCGCGTCCGTATGAAAAAGCAGCGAATGCCTATGCGCGATTTCCGCCAGCAGCGGCAAATCGTTGATGCTGCCCAGCTCGTTGTTGGCATAGATGACGCTGGCGAGGGCGCCGCCCGGCGCGCAGAGCGCATCAAACGCGGCGGCATCCACCATGCCAAAATTGTCCACTGGCGCGATCGCCGTTTCAAAGCCCATGAGCGCGCCCAACTGCCGCACCGTGTTGGTGACGGCGCTGTGCTCCACTGGACTTGTAATCAGGCGCGATGGCTTGCCGCTTTGCCGCGCGTCCCAGGCAGCGCCGCGCAGAGCCAGATTGTCACTCTCCGAGCCGCCGCCGGTGAATACAATCTCGGCGGGCATACAGTTCAGCACCTGCGCCACGGTCTCGCGCGCGTTTTCAACCGCTTGCGCCGCCCGCCGCCCCTGTTGGTGCGCCGATGACGGGTTGCCATAGACCACGCTGAAATAGGGCAGCATCGCCTCCAGCACCCGCGGGTCCAGCGGCGTCGATGCCGAATAATCGAGATAGACTTCGCGCCTGCCTGCGCTGCCCGCCATCGTTTTCCTTTTCCCTTTGCCCGCTGGTATTCTAATGCAACATCGGCAATACAATCAATGCTAAAGCGCGTGGGAGCCTATCACGATTGCCGCTACAATTGCGCCCAAAGTTGTACTACACTATGCGCCGAATGCAGGCGACTGCAAAGGCGTAACGCCGGCTGACAGAAGTAAGTACAAGTTAATTATGCAACAGAATTCCACATATTCCCCCACCCCAAACCCATGCGCCATCTCTATGGCGCATTTTCCCATAAAGAGGGAGGGGCTTAAAACCCTTGTAATCACTGGGGATTCTCCCCTTC
>JAJDWK010000005.1 GCA_022825675.1 Anaerolineae bacterium
GTATTAGGCACGCCGCCAACGTTCATCCTGAGCCAGGATCAAACTCTCCGTATTCACAGGGTTTGATTCGCTCTGAATTAACCTGCTATTATGCTGTTAATCTGCACTTCTACCCCCAAGGGGCGATAAAAAACGAGAGACGCCTTCTCCCCCGCTTGTGATTGACAGTCTAAATCCTCGCTACCACGATGTCAAGGGCGAATTGCAATCACCACTAAATCAGTCGCGAATCCATCTGACAGGGCTGCGGTCAAGGCAGCTCAGGTGCCGGCACCTCTTGCATCGCGGGCGGCTCCGCCGCCGCCTCGTCCTCTGGCTGCGCCTGCAATTCACGATCGCCCAATACATCTTTAATATAAATTTCATCAACCAGGACGGCGACACAGGCACTGAGCGGCACCGCCAGCATCAAGCCGAGGAAGCCGAAGAAAAAGCCAAATATAATCTGCCCCAGCAAGATCGAAATCGCCGGCATGTTCATGCGTTCGCTCGCCAAAATCGGGCTTAACAATTGGCTTTGCAAGAAGGACACACCATAGATTATCACAACCACCCAAATCACATTATGCGGCGCTTCGACAATTGCCACCGCCACCGATGGAATCAAGGCGACAACGGGACCGAAGTTGGGAATAAAGGAAAGCAATCCCGCCAATACGCCCAGCGCGAAGGCTTCTTCGCGGATTTCCGCCAGCCACAGCCCCGCGCCCGTCAAAAATGCCACCAAAAGCATCGACACCAGGGTCACGCTGAGCCAGGCGCGCAGGGTGCTATCCAGGCGGCGCAGGATATTGCGCATGCGCCCGCGATACCATATCGGCGTGAGTTTTATGATGCCGTCAACATATAACGCGGGCTCCGCCAGCAAATACATGCTCAAAAAGAAGATGATGAGCGCACTCAAAATGGTATTGGCGACGCCGCCAACCACTGGCAGCACCGAACCGCCCAGGCGCCCGACAGCATCGGTAACCTGCGTCAGCGCTTGCCCGATAAAATCATCAATGGGCTGCGCATTGTCGCCATCAGCAGTCAAATCATCGATAATCAGAATGACATCGCGAAAGATGGAATTCTGTTCGATGAGCGCCTCTCGTGTGAAGGAGGCGCTCACTTGCTCGAAGCCCCTTTCAACAGCGCTGCGCAGCGGCTCATATTGGTTAGCGATGGTGCGCAGAACCGGCATGCCGATGACGCCGAGGATGACAAAAAAGCCGATGACGCTGATGAGAATGGCAAACACGCGGTGCATTTTGAAGCGGTCGACCAGCAGCCGCACCGGCATCGTGAAAAGCACAACCAATATCACGGCGGCGAAGGTCAGCATCAAGGTGCCGCGAATTTGCCACACGAATACCAAGCCCAGCAAAATCAATATCGTCGCCACGATGTTGCGCAAGCCGATATTGATTGAACGGGTGCTGCGTACGCTCATCCCGCCGCCATTAGCCAAAGGCTGCCTGCCTCGCATATATTTTCGCATTTAATTGTATCAGCAATAACACCGCGCCGCTAATCGAGTTGCGCTCTCGCGGTGGGACTTTGCATAGCCTACAATAGTCATAGAGCTGATGTGATGACGGAAACGCGAAAGCCCGCTGATGAAATTTGATGTAACGATAGTTGCCGATGACCTGAATGCCGCTGGTCCTTTGGCGAAAAAAATTGAAGCTATGGGTTTTGATGGCATGTGGGTGGCGGAAACGGCACACAACCCTTTCCTGCCGCTGGCGCAGGCAGCGGGCAGCAGCGCCAGCATAACGCTGGGCACCGCCATCGCTGTCGCTTTCCCGCGCCATCCGCTGTTGATGGCGCAGACCGCCTGGGACCTGGCGGCGAATTCTCAAGGGCGCTTCATCCTGGGCTTGGGCACACAGATAAAGCCGCATATCACAAAACGTTTCAGCGCCAAATGGGGCAAGCCAATCAGCCAGCTTAGAGAGTACATTGAAGCGTTACACAGCGCCTGGGATGCCATGCGCGGTGGCAGCGATATACAGTTCGCTGGTGAATACTACCGCCTCGCGCAGAGGGCGAAGCAACTTAGAGCGGCAGCGGCGCCAGAGCTGGAAATTCCTGTCTATATCGCTGGCGTCAACACCGGTTTGGCACGGCTCGCTGGCGAGCTTTGTGATGGCTTTCATGTGCATTCCTTCCATACAGTGCCGTACCTCCGCCAGGTTTTGCTGCCGGCTTTCCAAGCGGGGCGCGACAATAGCCCGCTTGCTGCGCCGCTTTCGCTTTCATGCGCCGTATTTGTCGTCACCGGGCGGGACGCGGAAGCCATCGCCGAAAGCAAAATCATGACAAAATCGCAAATCGCCTTCTATGCCAGCACGCCCAGCTACCGCCGCGTGCTTGAGCTGCATGGCTGGGAGGAGCTCGTCCCGCGCTTGAACGCGCTTCTGCGCCGCAACCGCTGGCGCGAGATGCACAAGCTCATCAGCGATGACATGCTGGAGCAGTTCGCCATTATCGCGCCGCCGGCGGATTTGCCTTACAAACTGCGCGAACGCTATGCCGGCTTGCTGGACCGCGCCGGCTATTATTTCCCTTTCGCGCCTGAAGACAGCGGCAAAAGCGACATCTGGCAGCATGCAGCCCGGGCGATGATACGCTGATGCCATCCATGCACATCCAGGGGCGGGAAATCCCCTATACCTTGCGCCAAAGCCAGCGCGCAAAGCGCATCAGCATCCGCCATAAGCCCGGGCAAGGCTTTGAACTGGTATACCCCCGGAGCCAATCCGCGGCGGCGGCGCTGGATTTCTTTCGTGAAAAGCAGCGCTGGGTGCTGAAGACCTGGGAGAAAGCGGGCGCGAAAGTGCAGCCGGCGCGTGTCTATGGCGATGCCGCCGAGCTGCCATATCTCGGCGGCGGCATCACCCTGCGGCTCGCGGATGATGGCGACGATGCCTATTATACATTTGAGGGGGACCAGCTCAAAATCGTATTGCCCAGGCGCTATCATGCCGACCAGGGGCTGCTGCGCCAAGTCGTCGAGAGCTTTTATCGCCAGCAAGCGAAGCGCTACCTGCCGCCGCGGCTGGCGGCGCTGGCGCGGCAGCATGGCTTTGCCTACAAGGCGCTGCGCATAAAGAACCAGAAAACGCGCTGGGGCAGTTGTTCCGCCAAGGGCAACATCAATTTGAATTTGCGTTTGATGATGGCACCGCCCGCCGCAATCGATTATGTCATCCTGCACGAACTCTGCCATACGCGGGAGCTGAATCACGGAGCGGCATTCTGGGCGCAGGTGGCGCGCTGCTGCCCAGGGTATCAGCACTGGATTGATTGGTTCAAAGCCAATGGCGCGCGCCTGACCCTCTGAACAATATGGAGCCAGCCATGAAATTGGATCTAATCACCAGCCCAATGGGAGACATGCACAAGGACGCGGCGCTGCTCGTAAGCGCGGAAGCGGCGGGCTTTGATGGTGCCTGGACAGTTGAGAGGGGGCGCAACCCCTTCTTCGCTTTGACGCGCGCCGGCAGCGCCAGCCAGCGCATCCGCCTGGGGACGCTGGACGCGCTCGCTTTCCCGCGTAGCCCGATGGTCACCGCCCAACTCGCCTGGGACTTGGCGCGCCAGACCGAGGGGCGCTTCTGCCTGGGGCTGCGGCATGACGCTGGCGACGCGCGTGACTTTGGCGAAGACTGGAGCGACCCATCAGGCAGGCTGCGCGAATACATCGAGAGCTTGCGCGCCATTTGGGCGACATTTCAACACGATGCCCGCCTGCGCTATCGCGGTGACTATTATCAATTTCGGCTGATGGCGCCATTCTTCAATCCGGGACCGATAGCGCAGCCGCGAATTCCGATTTTTCTGCAGGGCGCCAGCGACGAGAGCCTTGAGCTGGCGGCAGCGCTCGGTGATGGCTTGTTTCTGCCGGGATACATGAACCCGTCAATGCTGCGTGAGACTATCCTGCCGATGGTAGATACTGCTCTGCGCCGCCACAATCGGCAGCGTGAAGCGCTGGAAATAACCGCGCAAGTCTATGTCTTTTCCGGGCTGGGCGCTGCCGAAATACAAGCGGCGGAAATCGCGGCGCGCAGGCTGACGGCAGCCTGGGCGGAGGCATATCCAGACGCGTATTTAATAGAAGACAGAACGGCGCAAGAGCGCGTCATCGTGGCAGCGGCGCAAGAGGTTCTCGACAGGGTGCAGGAGCGCTATGGCGGCTTGGTTGACAGGGTCGCCCTGCGGCTCCACCAAACAAATGACGCGCTGATTGCGGCGATAGGCAAGAGCCGCTAAGGCAGCTCACACGCTGGCTATTGACTGCTCTAAGTGTAGCGGGCAGGCATCGGCTCTTCAATGATGTTATAAATGCGGAAGCCGCGCTTCTGGTAATTCGCCAGCGCATGCGGTCCATCGAGGTTGCAGGTGTGCAGCCAAACGCGGGCGGGCTGCAAGTCCCAGGCGCGGGCGACGCCATAGCTCAGCAGATGCTTGCCCAGCCCGCGCCCCATATAATCCCGCCGCAGCCCGAAATAGGCAATCTCGACCGAGTTGTCTTCATGATGCCGGCACAGCTCCACATAGCCGCCGGGCGAGCCGCTGACATACATGACAAAAACTTTGGTATCGGGCGACGACAGTATCTGCCGCAGCTGCGCATTTGAGATATGCAAGCGATCGCGCCAAGCCCACTCCTCGCCTACTGACTGATAGAGGAATTTATAAAAGGCGAGGTCGGGCATCTCCATATTTACGATTTCGATGTCAGTCGCTTGTACGAAGGCGGGGGCGAAGTCTTCCGGGCTTGTCATTTCCAGCCAAGTAGTAATCAGCCTGGCGGCTTTGCGGGTGGCGATTGCCATCGGAATGCAACTCATTTCAATGTTAGCGGCTTGCAGTGGCGAGCTTAACGCAATCAAGCGCCAAGGCTAATGGTACAAGTGTACAGAATTCCCAGCGCCATGCTGTCAAAATTGCCAATAGGCGCATCTTGTGTACCGCCGCCGCGCTCGCTACCATTGTTCCGCATCGTCAAGCCGATTGGCAGGGTGGAGACCATGCCGCTTATTAAGCGCTTGCGCCGAAGTATCGGCTTGCGCTGGCTCAAAATGCAGTCGACGCAGCAGCTCATCGAAAAAGTGGGGGCTGCGCCTGGCAGTGCCTTCGCGGAAGCGGCGATCGAAGCCTTGAAAGAACGGCTCGCCCATCAAGATGGCAGCCTCGATGGCTTGGATTGGTCGGGCGCGCGGCTGGAGGGGGCGCTGCTTTCGTCTTGTACGCTGCGTGGCGCGCGCTTCAGCGGGGCGGCGCTGGCGGGCGCATATTTCGCGTATTCAAAGCTGGAAGCCGCCGACTTCAGCGGCGCGGATTTACGCGAGGCGCATTTTCGCGGAGCGGATTTAAGCGGCGCGATATTCGATGGCGCGCAATTGCCGGGCGCGCATTTCTCGCGGGCGGATTTAAGCGGCGCTTCCTTTATTGCCGCAGATTTGACCGGCGCCAATCTCTGGGGCGCTGACCTGCGCGGCGTTGACTTCTCCCGCGCGGTCTTGAGCGAGTGCAACTTTCAGCAAGCCAAGCTGGATGGCAGCGCGGCTGCCGCAATTGATTATCAGCAGGAAAGCTGGCTTGCCTGAAACAATGGGGACTTAAATCTCGGCTGAATGTCTGTACAATAGATACAGGCAGAAATTTACACCGATACTTGGGCGGAGGCTCCCGTTGGCGCATATCGTGACTTTTACCCGCAGCACGCCGGATACCGCCGCCAAGGTGTGGGTGGCGGAAAGCGGCGCGGTGACTTGGGGCGATGTCGCCACAGTCGTCAACCCATGGGACGAATATTCCCTGGAAGAGACTATCGCGCAGGCGAAGGCGGCAAGAGGGCGCTCGACCGCCCTCGCCATCGGCGGCGCGCTGCACGATGACGCCCTCAAACACAGCATCGCCTTGGGCATAAATTCCGCGATTCGCATCGAAGAACCGGGCGCGGACGCGGGCGACAGCCTGGTTTGGACGGCGCTGGCGGCGGGCGCTATCAACAAACTGGGCGATGTTGACTTGGCGATTTTTGGCAAAGAAAGCGTCGATGTCGGCAGCGACCAGCACATGTACCAAGTCGCCCGCAGTTTGGGCTGGTCCATGCTCAGCCTGGTCTCGAAGATCATTGAGCTTGATTTTGCGACTCGCAGCATCAAGGTTGAGAGGACGGTAGAAGCGGGCAAAGACATTGTAACCGCCAGGCTGCCCGCCGTACTCTCGGTTTTGAAAGACATCAACGAGCCGCGCTACCCGAATTTTTTGGGCATCCGCAAAGCGGCGAAAGCCAAAATCCCAGTATGGTCCGCCGCTGATTTGGGCATTGAGCTGCCAGCGGCAGCCACCACTGCTCTAAGCTATAGCAATCCGCCCGCCAGGGACATCTCGACAGAAATCATCGCCGGCGCTGACGCCGCAGAAAAAGCGGCGCTTCTGGCGAGCCATCTGCTAGCGGAGAAAGTGCTGTGACCGTATTCGCTTGGATTGAGACGCAGGGCGCTTATGCCCAGCCGAGCAGCTGGGAAACGCTGGGTGGCGCGCGGGCGCTCGCGGATGCGCTGCAGACGGACTTAAGGGCGGTCATCTTCGGCGGCGACAGCGGCAGCGCCGCCAGCGATGCCGGACGCTATGGCGCTGACGCTGTCATAGTCTGCGCTTGTGAGACTATGGAAAGCCAGGTGGCGCAATTGAGCAGCCTGGTGGCGGAGCGCAAGCCGCGGGCGGTGGTGGCCGCGGGCAGCAGCCGCGGGCGCGAGCTGATGGCGAGCGCCGCTTTTGATACTGGCAGCGGCTTGATTTCCGATGTATTTGAACTGCGCGTAGAAGACGGACTGATTATCGGTACGCGCCCCGTCTACGCCGGCAAAGTCTTGATGGACATGCGGGCGGAGACGGCGACAACTTTCCTCACGCTGCGCCCGCGGGCATTCCCGACACCGGCGAAAGGCGCAAAAAGCCAGGTTCCGATCGAGACGGTCGCCGCGGTTGACGCGCCGTCATCACCACTGACAACAGTGGAAACGATTGCCGCCGAAGCCGGCGCGATAAGCCTGACGGATGCCTCGATAATCGTGAGTGGCGGGCGCGGCATGGCGAACAATCCAGTTGCCGCGCCGGGCACTCTCAGCGCGGATGAGGCGAACATCTGGCGCGCCCAGCAAGGCTTCGCCCACATATTAAAGCCGCTGGCGGCAGTCCTGGGCGCGGCGATTGGCGCCAGCCGCGCCGCGGTTGATGCGGGTTACATCGCCTACGAGCATCAAGTGGGGCAGACGGGCAAAGTCGTCAGCCCCGACCTGTATATCGCCTGCGGCATCAGCGGCGCAATTCAACATCAAGCGGGCATGCGCGGCAGCAAAATCATCGTGGCTATCAACAAAGACAAAAATGCGCCGATATTCAAGCTGGCGCATTATGGCATCGTCGGCGATCTCTATGAGATTGTGCCCGCCCTGACAGCCGCCCTGGAAAGGAAGCTGTCCTGATGACGCCCCAAGCCGCAATCGCGATGCCGCTGCCACTATGGCATCAAGCGCATGCATTCGCGGCACTTCAGGCTAGGCGAGTGAGGCAGCGGTTGTCTTCCTGATGGAACTTGCGATACTCACGGCTGCGCCATTTCTCTTGGCGCTCTTCCTTGCGCTGCCGATAGCGCGCAACAACTTCACACAATCGGCGCAGACTTGGCTTTCCTCGCTGCTGATGGCGGGGCTGTTCCTGTGGCTGTTGAGCGCCTTCCCGCGCTTGCAGGCGGCGGGTCCCATCCTGCAGGCGCTGGACTGGCTGCCGGCGCTCGGCATCAGCCTCAGCTTTTATTTGGATGGGCTATCGCTGCTCTTCGCTTTGATAATCACGGGCGTGGGCGCGCTCATATTCTTCTATTGCGGCTTTTATTTTGAGAAGGCGCACGAGCATAACCGCTTTGTCATTTGGCTCCTGGCATTTTCGGGCGCGATGCTGGCGGTTGTGCTTGCCGGCAATCTCCTGCTGATGTTCGTCGCCTGGGAATTGACCAGCATAACCTCCTTCGTCTTGATTGGCTTCAAGGGCAAAAAGGATAAAGAAGCGCGTGAAGGCGCTTTCAAAGCGCTCTTTGTAACCAGCGCCGGCGCTCTGGCGCTGATAATCGGCATCGTGATGCTCAGCGCGGCGGCGGGCTCGCTCTTGTATCCAGACACTGGCTTGCGCCTGGTGGCGGATTTTGCCGAGCTGCTGGAAGTGACGGCGCTGCATCAGCACGAGTGGTTTGTGCTCTTTGCGCTGTTGATTTTGCTGGGCGGCTTCACCAAGAGCGCCCAGTTCCCATTTCACTTTTGGCTGCCCGGCGCGATGGCGGCGCCGACGCCAGCCAGCGCCTATTTGCACAGCGCTACTATGGTAAAGGCGGGGCTGTATCTCTTCGCCCGCTTATCGCCGGTGATGCATCAAAACGGGCTGTGGACGAGCATGCTTTTGACCGTCGGCTTGATTACGATGTTGATTGGCGCGTATTTCGCGGTCAAGCAGCGCGACCTTAAAGGCATGCTCGCCTATTCCACAATCAGCAAGCTGGGCGCGATTGTCGCCATGATTGGCTTGCCCGGGCAAAACGGTCTCAAAGCGGCATTTGTTGGCATCATCGCGCATGCGCTGTATAAATCCGCGCTGTTTTTGGTGGCGGGCACGGTGGATCACGCCACGGGCACGCGGCTCTTTAGCAAGCTGGGTGGCTTAAGCAAGCAGCTGCCAGCGCTGTTTGTGGTTACTGTAATCTCGGCGCTTTCGATGGCGGGGCTGCCATTTTTGATGGGCTTCGTCGCCAAAGAAACCCTGCTGGAAGCGATGTGGAAATACTCGGGCGAGCGCGCGGGCTTGGTGATGCTGGTAGTAACCGCCAGCTCCGCATTCACCGCGATGGCAGCCTACATGCTGATTTATGATGTGTTCTTGGGCAAAGCCAAGCGGGAAAACCATATTCATCAAATGCCGCGGCTTATACTGTTGAGCCCACTGCTGCTGGCGCTGGCTTCGCTGTGCCTCGGCTTTTTGCTTGAACCCTTGGTGATACCGCTATTACAATTGGCGGTGCCCAAAACATTCAAGCTCCAGCTCTTCCCCGGCTTCAACGAAGTCTTCATTTTGAGCCTCGTCATCCTGCTCCTGGGGCTGCTGCTCTTCCTGCTGCGGCGCTGGCTGATTGCTCAGATTGCTTTTCCGCTTTCCGGCGATGGCGTCTACCACGAATTCCGCCTGGCAATTGACTGGGTTGGCGACCAGGTGCTGCGGGTGCAGTCAGGGCGCATTCGCTGGTACCTCGCGATACTATTTGGCGCGGTAGCCATTTTGCTGATTGCGTCGGGCGCGCTGTTTGATGTATCGGCGGGGCACCAGCTCTTCCCGTCCAACTTCTCGCTCAGCCCCGCTGATGTGGCAAAAGTCTTCATGCTGGCTCTAAGCATTGTGGCGGGTTTGTTCACGGTGTGGGTCAGAGTTCACATACAGGCGGCGATCGCCTTCGGGGTCATCGGCTATGCAATCGGCGTCATAATGCTGATAGAGCATGCGCCCGATGTGGCGCTGGTGCAAATGCTGGTCGAGACGATGGTTACGGTGCTCATCATCCTGATGCTGGGGCATATACCCAGGTCCGTGCGCGACAAAATGTCGGTAAGGCTGGGGGGTGGCGGCCGGCAGGACAAGTTCAAGTTGAGCATTGACCTGGCGCTTTCAGCCGCCATCGGCATTTCGGTATTTCTCTTCTCGCTGATTGCCTTGCAGAACCGCCCGGAGCGCGCGAGCATCGCCAGCTGGCATTTGAACAATGCGCAGCAAGTGAATGCGAATGATGTCGTCGGCGCGATAGTCGCCGACTTCCGCGGCACCGACACTTTGATGGAAATTGCTGTCTTTACGGCGGCGGCTTTGGGGTTATTGTCCCTGTTGGGGAAACAGCGCTACATCGACAGCCCCTTCCTGCCCGCAGCGCTGACGGCTGCCACTGCCGACACTGGCGGCAAGTGGGAGCGGGACGCGGAACCGCTCTCGACGCCTTTCACCCGCTCGGCAGCGTATATCGTGCTTGCGTTCGCGAGCTTGATTAGCATCGCGCAGATACTCTATGGCGGCAACGGTCCCGGCGATGGCTTCGCCGCGGGCGTCACCCTGGGTTTGGCGGTCACGCTTTTGATTGTTGTATTCGGCTACAATCAAGTGCGGGAGCGGCACAAGTGGTTCCGCCCCGAAGAAATTGTGCGCCTCGGCTTGGGCATCGGCATCGTGAACGCTTTGATGCCAGTAATGATGGGGCGGGGTTTTATGGGATATGTGCAATACGATAAAGCGCTGGGCATATACGATCTCGTGGGCAGTTTCGGCTTGCACTTCAACTCGTCGCTGGTATTTGAAATCGCTATCGCCCTGACGGTGATGGGCGGCTTGTGGATGATTATCGAAGCAATCGCCTACGACCCCGCCGCTATTGAAAACGGAGACAGCCCCGCAAAAGAAGAAAGCGCGCTATTATGATGGATTTTGTCTTTGCCCTAGCCATAGGCATATTATTCGGGATTGGCGTATTCCAACTGATGCGCCGCGACTTGATTAAAGTGGCGATTGGCTTCGCGATCCTGTTTGCCGCCGTGAATCTCTTTTTTATCGCGGCTGGCGCATTTGAGGGCGAATTCGCGCCCTATGCCGACAATGTTGCGGCGGGCTTAACCACCAGCGACCCCCTGATTCAAGCGCTGATTCTGACGGCAATCGTGGTAAGCTTCGGCAGTTTCTCGCTGGTGCTGGGCTTCATCTACATCATTTCCCGCAGATACGAGACAGTAGATTCTGAAGACAAACATGTCACCGCACTCAAGAATTGACCGCGGCGGCTTAACTGGCGCTGCCGATGGCTAACAATCATCTGCTGCTGGGCTGCCTGGTCACGCCTTTGATTGGCGCGATTTTCGCCTTGGTATTTTACCGCTCGAACCGGGTACAGCGCTCTGTCGGCGTACTCTGCGGCTTTGCCGCCTGGCTCTTTTGCCTGGCGCTCTTGGTGCAAGTGCATGACCGCGGCGTGCAGACTTATGCCCTGGGCAATTGGCAGCCGCCTTATGGCATCGTGCTGGTTGCGGACACCCTCGGCGGCTTGTTCGCCTTCATGGTTACCACCGTGATGATCTTCGGCTTGCTGTATACATTCCACAGCCGCGACAATTGCATGCGCTACCCCGCCTTTGTGCCGCTCTTCCTGTTGATGGAAGTGGGCTTGGTCGGCGCGATGCTGACGGGCGATTTGTTCAGCCTCTTTGTATTTATCGAGCTTATGGTGCTGGCATCGGTATCGCTCACCGCGATTTCGGATGACAATTTAGGCTTGGAAGCGGCGCTCAAATATATTTTGATCAGCTCGGTGGGCACATTATTTCTGCTGTTGGGCATCGCGGCGATGTATGTTACTTTTGGCACGCTCAACCTCGCGGGCATCGCCCGAATAATCCTCACGGGGGAGCTGCTTTCGCTGGCACCGGTGTCGGTTTTGATGCTGCTCTGCGCCTTCTTACTCAAGAGCGCCGTGTTCCCTTTTCATTTTTGGCAGCCGGATTTCCACACCACTGCGCCCACGCCCATCAGCGCGATGCTGTCTTCGATTGTGGTCAAGGTCGGCGTATATGGCATCATCCGTTTGGTCACGCTGCTGTATGTCGAAGAAGCGCCTGCCCTGCAGCTCTGGTGGCTGTCGGTGCTTGGCGTCATCGGCATATTCTTCGGCAGTTTGGGCGCGCTGCGCACCTATAATGCGAAGCGCATGCTCGCCTATTCCACTTTTGCGCAAATTGGCTTCATTTTGGTGGGGCTGGGCTGGGGCGGCGCTGTCGCGATGGTCGGCGCGATTGTCTACGCCTTCAATCACGCCTTTATAAAGTCTGCCCTGCTGATGTTGATGGGCGTTGTCGCCAGCTATACAAAGAAGAAAACGGCGAATTTCGAGTACATTCAAGGCTTTGGGGAGAAGCTGCCCGCGGGCATCGGCTGGCTTTTTCTTTTGGGCGGCTTGTCCCTGGCTGGCATCCCGCCGCTCAACGGCTTCATCAGCAAATTAGCGCTGATACAAGGCGGCGTCGACCGCGCCGACTGGCTCAATCTCATCATTATGGTTGCCGCCGGCATCTTGACCTTGATGTATATGGTCAGCGCTTGGCAGCATATCTTTCAAAAAAAGCCGAACGCAAAAACTGATGCGGCAAAAGCGGAAGGGGACAGCGCCTTCGCGCCGGCGGCGCTCATTGTCATTTGCCTGCTGCTGGGCACAGCCCTCGCCGAGCCTTTGCTGCAAGTGGTAACGGTGACAGTCGAGCAGATTCGAGACCCGCAAGTCTACATTGCCGCGGTGGAATTGCTGGAAGGCGGTGGCTGATATGAAAGCGAGCCAGCGAATACAATTTGTGCTGGCGCTTGCCCTGCCCTTGGCGCTGTCCTGGACAATTTATACCGAGCAGCTTACGCCGGGCAATATCTTGCTCGGCTATGGCTTCAGCGTACTCGTGGTGCTGGCAACCGGGGCGCGCGGCGAGGGCTTGCGGCTGAAGGACTTGCCGCGCCAAGTCTACAATTTGATATTGTATATTCTGTATTTGGCGTTTGAAGTTACGGTAGCCGGCTTCCAGGTCGCCCGCATCATTCTGTTTGGCTTGAAAATCGAGCCCGGCACAGCGGAAGTCCCGACATTGGATGACAGCGGCAACGATCTCATCGCCGCCATCAGCGCCCATGGCATCACCATCACGCCGGGGGAGCTGGTCGTTGACTTTATTGAGCAGGAGGGTGCCGGCGCAAAGTCTGTCAAGATGATAGTGCACAGCTTAAACCTGCAGGAAAACGCCGAAGAAATCCTGGAAGCCGATCAAAGAACGCGGCTGAACCGCATCAACAAGATTCTAGGATACGAAAATGATTGAAAGCGGCTTTGCCCAGACATTAATCGAACTTGTCTTGGTTGCGCTGGTTTTGCTCTTGGTGCCCGCCGCCTACCGCGTCATTCGAGGACCCACATTAACCGATCGGCTAGTGGCGGTGGATTTGATAACCACGCTCTTAATCGGCATCATTGTGATGCTGGCGCTGCTGCAAGCCAGTCGCGCCTATGTCGATATGGCTATCGCCCTGGCTGCATTCGCCTTTGTCGGCACGATAAGCATCGCGCGCTATATCGCGCAGGGTACCATTTAATCCGATGTTGGAAGCGCTTGGCGTCGCCTTTTTACTCTTCGGGCTGTTCTTCTGCGCGGTCGGCGTCCTGGGCGTTCTCCGCTTTCCTGACGCCTTGACCCGCCTGCACGCGAGTGGCAAAGTGGCGATACTCGGGCTATTTGGCATTCTAGTTGGGGCCGGCATTTTGATGCCATCGGCGATACCACGCCTGCTGACGCTTGCATTATTTGTGCTCTTGACCAGCCCTGTCGCCACCCATGCCATCGCCGCCGCCGACTATCGCCGCCGTGAAACCGTAAAAGAGCTCGAACGAGATGAGAAAAGCAGGGCGGCGGACACAATCAAAATCGATGTAACGGGGGTGCTAACGCGCACGCGCGTCGATGAAATCCTTGCCGCGCACGAGCGGGCGCTGCGGCGGCGGAGCCAGCACAAGCCGGATGAAAGCGGCTGATGTCCACTGGCTCACCCAGTTATAGCAGGCGGCGGAAGAGCGGGTTCTGACGCGACTGCATGTGGTCCAACAGGTTGACCGCGAGAAAGCCGAGCAGCATCAGCGCCAGCGCCAGCGCAAACTGCTCCGATGCGCCATCCGGGACGACATTCCGCTCCAGCAAACAGCGGAAGTCCCCGTGGCGGTCGATGTCGCTTTCCAGGCATTCTTTCCAAGGATAGATTTTCCATAAAGAGCCGCTCATAAAGCCGACAAGCAGCGCCACCGTCACATTATAATAGCGCTCCAGCAGGTAGCTCAAAATGCGGGAGAAGGCGAGAATGCCGACGACAGCGCCCGCGCCGACGATAAGCACGGGCGGCAAATCCCGGTTGCTGACAGCCGTCAAGACATAGTCGTATTGTCCCATAATCAAGAGCATAAAAGAGCCGGAAATGCCCGGCAATATCATCGCCGTAATGGCTATCATGCCGCTAATAAAGAGCGCGGGCGCGGAATGATCCGCCTCGGCGGGCACGATATTCACGATGATGAATGCCGCGGCTGTGCCCAGGACGAAGAGCGCCGCGGCACCAGCGCTCCAACGCACTTTGACGCCAATCGTCAGAATGGACGCCAGCACCAAGCCGAAGAAAAAAGCGAAGAGCAAAACCCTCCCGGCGGCGTCATCCAGGGTGGCGCTGAGGAAACTGGACAGCAGCAGAATCGCCGCCAGCAAGCCCAAGCCCAAAACAAACAAGAAGCGAAATGAGATATGCTCCAGCAAGTCGCCCAGCTTAAACCGCAGCGCGAGCCGCAGCGCCGCCAGGTTACATGACTTAATGGCGTTGACGAGAGATTCATAAACGCCGAGGATGAAAGCCATCGTGCCGCCGCTGACGCCGGGCACGATATCGGCGGCGCCCATGGCGAAGCCGGTCAAAAATAGTCGGAGGTATTGGGTGGGCGTCCGCGGCTTGGATAGGTCATGCTCTTGGGGCTTCAAGTCATTTCTCCTTGCGGGCATTTAAGCCCGCTGCCATCAGCGAGGCAACTGTTATGGCTTTTGCGGCTGCTTCAAACTCGCGCAATTGTATTGTACGCCGAACAGCTGATATCGCCCGTGATTTTCGATAGAAATTACATTTTGCTGAGCGGCTGCCGAAAATCATAGACGCCTTGCTGAATCGCCCAGCGGATGCCGCCGTCGCTTACAAGCCCGCCCTCGGCGCGGCGCAGGGCTGCGCCCGTCTCGGGGCAGCGCATAATCGCCAGCGGGTCCTCAGCTGGGATGAGCGCCTGGCTACCGTTACCTGTTGTATGCAAATCCAGGAAAATGCTGGGCGAAAGCTCCCAGCCGGTATGCTGGAGCGCCGCATCCAGCGCTGCGAGCATGCCTGTCGGCAGCGCCCGCTTCAGCACATTCAGCCGGAACCAGGACACTGGCAGCGCCCGCTGCAGCCGGAAGCCGCTCTCGCTCAAGCGCTGGCGCATATAGTCGGGGTGAAAATTGAAGTTCAGCTCGACAAACTCAACGGGGGCGAGGCTGTAGGGATCCCAGCCGTTGCGCCCGAGCAAGTGCCGCGCCATCGCTTTGAGATTGCGTTTGTTTGCGTATTCGAGGATAAAGCGGCTCTCGTCCGCCAGTACCGCGCGGATTTGCCGCAGGACCGCCGGCACATCTTCAAAGTGGTGCAAGACCCGTATCATCGTCGCCGCGTCAAAGCTGGCGGGGCGGAATGGCATGCGGTAGGCGTCCGCGGCGACATACAAATAGCCATCATCGCCGAGCTGCCGCCTTGCGTATTGCAATTGCTCTAAAGAATAATCCAGCAGCACAACCTGCTCGTAAGCGCGGTATTCGCCGCTGATGCGACCGAAGCCGGCACCGATTTCCAGCAGGCGGCAGCCGCCCCGCCGCTGGAACAAGCTCCGCAGAAGGCGGCGCTCGACAGCGTCTTCATAGTCGCGCCCCTGCCCTTCCCAGAAGTCCTGGCGATAGCTGGAATCGCCATAATCACAGATTCGGGGACGCCGGCTCATCACCGCGCCCGCTTCATGCCAAGCCCGCTTCCCGCCGCAGCAGCGGGGCTTTATCCGTGCGTTCCCAGGGCACAGCGACATCTTCGCGGCCGAAGTGCCCATAGGCGGCAACATCGCGGAACATCGGCTGCCGCAAACTCAGGTCGCGGATTATCGCCGCCGGGCGCATGTCAAAATGCTGACGGATAAGCGCTTCGATTTGCTCATCAGGCACAGCGCCGCTGCCGAAGGTCTCCACCGCCAGCGAGGTGGGCTGCGCCTTGCCGATGGCATAGGACACTTGCAGCTCAAAGCGCCGCGCCAAGCCCGCCGCCACCACATTTTTGGCGACATAACGCGCCATGTACGCGGCGCTGCGGTCGACTTTGGTCGCGTCTTTGCCAGAAAACGCGCCGCCGCCATGACGGGCGACGCCGCCATAAGTATCAACGATAATCTTGCGCCCGGTTAAGCCCGCGTCGCCCAAGGGACCGCCGGTCACAAAGCGGCCCGTGGGATTAATATGGAAAACTGCGCGCTCATCAATCCAGGCGGCGCAGGCGCTGTCGCTGCGGATGAAGTCTTGAATGGTTTGCTGAATTTCTTCTTCGGGAACCTCGGGACCGTGCTGAGTAGAGAGCACAACGGTATCTATCCGCTTCGGCGCGCCGAAGGCATATTCCACCGTCACCTGGCATTTTGAATCTGGGCGCAGCCAGGGGATTTGCCCGCGCTTGCGCGCCGCTGCCAAGCGCTTCATCAAGCCATGCGCCAACGAGAGCGTCAGCGGCATATACTCCGCAGTTTCGTCACAGGCGAAGCCAATCATCATGCCCTGGTCGCCAGCGCCGATGGCTTCAATTGCGGCATCCGCGGCCGCGCCGCCGCGGGCTTCCAACGCTGTGTCTACCCCCTGTTTGATATCGGCGGATTGTTCTTTGATGGAAATCAGCACGCCGCAGGTATCCGCATCAAAGCCCAAATCGGTGTGAGTATAGCCAATCGCGCGGACGGTATCACGCACGATGCTTTCGATATCCACATTGGCGGTGGTGGTAATTTCGCCCATGACAACAATCAAGCCCGTTGTCGTGGCGACTTCACAGGCGACGCGGGCTTGAGCGTCTTGCGCCAGGATGGCATCGAGGATGGCATCGCTAATCTGGTCGCACATTTTGTCGGGATGCCCCTCCGAAACCGATTCGGAAGTGAAGAAATACTTCGGGGAAGTCATGAATGTCGTTGACATGTTCAGCCTTTCTCACGACAAGAAAAAACGCCGTGCTAGGCAGCGGGCGTCGAATCCTTGCGTTCGAATACGCTCATCTGCCAGAGTTGCCTCTGCCGGAGTTAGCACCGTCCCAAACCTGGGGGTTGCCGCGAGTTCGCAGAGCCGGTTCTCTCACTCGCTCTTGATGAGTGCCGCGGGATTTTCCAGCGGCGGTCTAGAACATTGTAGCATAGCTGGGAGAGGCTGCAAGCCATTTCCAGCCGCCTTAACCAGGCAAGAGGGCAATAGCTGGCGGAGCCATGGCGCCGCTTTTAGCGCTTGGCGGTACGCGCGATGTGCATCAGGAATTCGTTGCGCGTATCTTGATTGTCGCGGAAAACGCCCAGCATGGCGCTGGTCGTCATGACGGAATCGTGCTTTTTCACGCCGCGGATGGTGGAGCACATGTGCCGCCCGGTCATGACGACAGCGACGCCCCTGGGTTCAATGACTTCGACCAGGAATTCCGCAATCTGCCGCGTGAGCCGTTCCTGCACTTGCAAGCGCAGCGAGAACATATCGATTATGCGCGGGATCTTGCTCAAGCCGATAACTTTTTCATTGGGCATGTAGGCGACATGGGCATGCCCGATAAAGGGCAGCATATGATGCTCGCAGAGGCTGTAGAATTCAACATTGCTAACGATAATCATATCGTCGCAATCAATGTCGAAGATTGCGTTATTCAGTAACTTTGCCGGGTCTACCGTGTAGCCGCCAAGCAGTTCCTGATAGGCTTTTGCCACCCGCCGCGGCGTATCCAGCAAGCCTTCGCGCCCAGGGTCTTCGCCGACAGCATTCAAGATCTCGCCGACAGAGCGCATCACCGCGGGTTCGTCTACCGCTTGCGCGTCCAAGCCGAAGCGCGCCAGCATTTCGCCGGATTTAAGTTTCGCTTGTATGCCATTGTGATTGGCGGTCATATCAGAATCTTGAGGCTCAATTGATTGATTGACGGTGTTTCATGTCGTCTAGAGTCAGCAACGGGAGCTGCGAAGTATGACATCTATTTACCATATTCTAAATTTAGTATACGCTAAAAATGCCCGTTGTGGCAAGCCTGACAGTAAACGAATGCGCGTTAACTGTAGCGCAAAGCATGAATTTCGGCAGCTGGCTAAAGCCTCGATTTGGCAATCTATGTTACACTCCGTGATTATGAATAGCCATTTGGCTGCCGATGGATAGCATAGAAATCAAGAATCTGCGGCTGCGCTGCGGCATCGGCTTTAGCCCGCATGAGCTGGCGGTGGCGCAGGATATTGTCATCAGCCTCGAGATTGGCTGCGACAGCCGCCGCGCCGGCGAAACTGACTTGCCCGCCGATGCCTTCAATTACAAGACCGTCACCAAAGCGATCATCGCCTGTGTGGAAGCGCGGCGCTTCTCACTGGTGGAAAAGCTGGCGGAAGAAATTGCGCGCATCGCGCTTGTGGATTTTGGCGGCGCATGGGCAGCCGTGCGCGTGAGCAAGCCCGGGGCGCTGCGGCGGGCGGATTCTGTCAGCATTCGCATCGAGCGGCAGCCCGAAGATTTCCGGCAGAATGTCGCCTTTGTCTCGCTGGGTTCAAACATCGCGCCGGAATGTAACCTGCCCGCCGCGGTGGCGCTGCTGCGCCGCCTCAGCACGGTTCTTGCAATTTCGCCGGTGTATCGGTCGGTGCCGCAGGGCGATCACGAACAGGCGCATTTCCTCAATATGGCGGTGAAAATGCACAGCCATCGCAGTCCCGCCCGCTTCAAAGCCGAGGTGCTTGACCGCATCGAGAGCGAGCTGGGGCGGGCGCGCGACCCCGGTAACATTAATGCGCCGCGCACAATTGACCTCGATCTGTCGCTTTGGAATGACGAGAGCTTCAGCTTCGGGCGCAAACCCTGGACGCTGCCGGACGCGGGCATCCTGCGCTATGCCCATATCGCCCAGCCTTTGGCGGATATCGCGCCGGAGTATGCCTTGCCCGGGGACGGGCGCAGCCTGCGCGCAATCGCCGCTGGCTTCGCCGGCAGCGGGCTGCAGCCAGTATCAATCGAGTTTGCTGTATGAAGCAGTGAGACTTTGCCGCGTTGCCGCTGTAGGATAGCTGACAGCGGCTTCTGCCCTGACAGGTTTCCGCGGGATGGGCTAAAATACGCGGCGGGTTCGCAGCGCGAAAGGGGCGGCGATGGACCGCACAGCATTAATCACACTTTCTCAGCCGCGCTCAGCCGCCGCCGAAGCCTATCGCAGCCTGCGCACGAACTTGATGTTCAGCAGCGTGGAAAACCCGCTACAGACCTTGCTGCTGACTTCGGCGGCGAAGCACGATCAAAAGAGCATCACGCTCTCCAACCTCGCGGTTACCTTCGCCCAAAGCGGGCACAAGACCATCTTGGTCGATGCTGATTTGCGGCAGCCGCGCCAGCACACCATCTGGGATGTCAGCGGCAGCCGCGGCTTAAGCAGCATGATGCTGGACGACAGCGCCGTCCATGAGCCGCCAGTAGTAGACACCGCGGTAGACGGGCTGCAACTGCTGACGGCGGGTGAGCTGCCGCCCAACCCCGCCGATCTTTTGAGCGGCAAACGGATGGATGAGATAATCGCGGCGCTAAAAGCCCGCGCCGATTATGTGCTTTTTGACAGCCCGCCGATACTCGCGGCGACGGATGCCGCCTTGCTGGGCATCAAGCTTGATGGCGCTTTGCTGGCGGTGCGCGCTGGCAGCACACGGCGCGACCATACGGCGCAAGCGCGGCAAGCGCTGCAGCGGGTGCATGTGCGCATTGTCGGCGCGGTGCTGACGGACGCCCCGCGCGAAGCCAGCGTCGCCTATTAGAGTTTGATGCCGCCGCCAATCCCCCGCCAGACCCGCATGCAGGAGGCAAGCGACCAAATGAAAGGCTTAATCCTCAGCGGCGGCAAAGGCACGCGCCTCTATCCCTTGACTTATACGCGGGCGAAACAGCTGATACCGGTCGCGAATAAGCCGGTGCTGGTCCGCGTGATTGAAGCGATTCGCGAGGCTGGCGTACGCGAGATTGGCATTGTCGTTGGTCCCACCGCGCCCGAGATCCGCGCGGCGCTGGGCGATGGCGCGGCATGGGATGTAGAGCTGACTTATATCCCGCAGCATAGCCCCGATGGCTTGGCGCACGCCGTCAAGATTTCGCGGGAATTTTTGCGCGATGACCCGTTTGTGATGTTCCTCGGCGATAATGTGATTGAAGGCGGCATCAGCGCGCTCATCCGCGATTTCGCCGAAAATGACTGGAACAGCCAAATTGTGCTGAAAGAAGTGGCGAACCCCGCCGCCTATGGCGTCGCCAAAATGCGCGCTGATGGCAGCATCGAGCGGCTCATCGAGAAGCCGGCACAGCCGCCCAGCAACCTCGCCCTGGTGGGCATTTATATGTTTGACAAGCGCATTTTCGCGGCGGTGGACGCCATCAAGCCCTCGGCGCGCGGCGAATACGAAATCACGGACGCCATCCAATGGCTCATCGACCGCGGCTATTCCGTCTTCCCGCATATTCATCGCGGCTGGTGGATTGACACCGGCAAGCCCACCGACATGCTGGAAGCCAACAGCCATGTTCTGGAAGAAATCCGTCCTTGCATCGCGGCGAGCGCCACCGTCGACGCGGGCTCGACAGTCGATTCCCGCGTTACCCTGCAGCCGGGCGCGCGCATCATCAACAGCGTTTTGCGGGGACCTACAATAATCGGCAAGGATACGGTGATTGAAAACAGTTATATCGGACCGTTCACCAGCATTTACCACAGCTGCCAAATCCGCAATTGTGAGATTGAGCGCAGCATCATCCTGGAGGACAGCCGCGTCATCGATATCGACAGCACCCTGCGCGACAGCCTCATCGGGCGCAAAGCCACCGTGCAGCGCAACAATGCAAAACCCAGCGGCTTCAAAGTGAACCTGGGCGACCACAGTACGCTTTGGGTGTAACCGTGTTAATGGCAAGGCAAAGGCGGCGCTTATGAAAAATATCCTGGTAGCTGGCGGCGCTGGTTTCATCGGCAGCGCCTTTATACGCCATATGGTCGCAGCCTATCCCGAGTACAGCATCATCTGCTTTGACAAGCTGACCTACGCCGGGAATATCGACAATCTGCTGCCGGTGAGCGATGCCGAGAATTATCACTTTGAGCGCGGCGACATCGCTGATCGGGCGGCGGTCTCCCGCGTTTTGCAGCGCCACGCTATCGACACGATTGTGAATTTCGCCGCCGAAAGCCATGTGGACCGCAGCATCCTGGCGCCGGACGCTTTCATCCATACCGATGTTGTCGGCGTCTATATTCTGCTTGATGAAGGGCGCAAACACGGCATTTCGCGGTTCTGCCAAGTCTCCACTGATGAAGTGTATGGCGATATCGAAAGCGGCTATTCGCAGGAGCAGGATCGCTTTTTGCCCAACAGCCCCTACGCGGCGAGCAAAGCCAGCGGCGAGCTGATGACGCGCGCCTATCACATGACTTATGGAATGGATACTGTGCTCACGCGCGGCAGCAACACCTATGGACCCTATCAATATCCCGAGAAATTGGTGCCCTTTTTCACCACAGAGGCGCTGGAGGAGCGTCCGCTGCCGCTCTATGGCGATGGCAAGCAGGTGCGGGATTGGCTGCATGTTGACGACCATGCCCGCGGCGTCGATTTCATCCTGCATTTTGGCGCGGCGGGCGAAGCCTACAACCTCGCGGGCGAGACTTTGCGCAGCAACATCGAAATCACACGGCGCATTTTGCAATGGCTGGATAAGCCGTCAGCGCTCATCAAATATGTGCCCGACCGCGAAGGGCATGACCGCCGCTATGCGATGACAGCGGCGAAAGCGCGCGCCTTGGGCTGGCGGCGGCAAGTCGAATTTGAGGCGGGGCTGCGCGCTACCGTGCGTTGGTATCAAGAGAACGAATGGTGGTGGCGCAAGCTGAAAGCGGGCGACTATCAGCGCTATTATCAGCGGCAATATGCCGAGCGGCTCGCCGCCGCCAAATGAAGGGACGCCGATGAAAATCCTGCTGACTGGCGCCGCCGGCAACCTGGGCAAAGCGCTGACAGCGCGGCTATCGCCAACTCACGCTGTCATCGGCGCGGATATTGTCGGCGCGGGGCTGCAGCGGCTTGACATCAGCGATTACGCCGCCTGCCAGCGGCTCATCACGCGGCTGAGTCCCGATTGTATTGTGCATACCGCCGCTTGGACCGATGTCAACGGCTGCGCGCGCGACCCGGCAAAGGCGCTGCGAGTCAATGGCGTCGGCAGCCATCATCTGGCGGCGATAAGCGCCCGGTACGACATTCCGCTGCTCTATGTCAGCACCAACGAAGTCTTTGATGGCGAGCGCCGCCAGCCCTACACAGAATACGATCGGGCGAATCCCATCAACGCTTATGGCTACAGCAAATGGTATGGGGAGCGCGCCATCGCGCAATTGAACCCGCGGCATTATATCGTGCGCACATCCTGGCTCTTCGCGCATGGCGGGCGCAATTTCCTGCAGGCGATTTTGGGCGCGGCGGCCGCGGGCAAGCCCTTGCAGGTGGTTACCAACGAAGTCGCCAACCCCACCTATACCGAAGACCTGGCAGCGGGCATCGCGGAGCTGATTCAAAGCGAGCGTTATGGCAGCTATCATCTGGTGAATGAAGGCGCGGTCAGCCGTTGGGGATTGGCACGATTTTTGCTGGACGAAGCTGGCTATGCTGATGCGCCGCTCGCCCGCATCAGCCGCCACCAGTGGCAGCGCGCTTCGCTGCCGCCGGAATATACCGCTATGGCAAATATCGCTGGCGCCAGCATCGGCATTGCTTTGCGCCCCTGGCAGGAGGCTGTCGCCGCATTCTTACAAACCGAGGCATTTTCTTGAAGGCTCCCGCGCGCTTTTCGGTGGTTATCCCGAATTGGAATGGCGAGCGCTTTCTCGCTACTTGCCTCGGCGCATTAAATAAACAGACTTTGCCCGAGCTTGAAGTAATCGTCGTGGACAATGGCTCAAGCGATGGCTCCTGCGCCTTTATCAAGGCGGAATTCCCGGCGGCGCGCCTGATAGAACTGGGCGAGAACCGCGGCTTCACGGGCGCTTGTAATATTGGCATGGGGGCGGCGGCGGGGGATTACATCGCGCTGCTCAACAATGACACCGAGGTTGACCCGCAGTGGGCGGCGGCAATTGTCAATGCTTTTGAAGCCCGCCCTGAGATTGGCATTGTCGCCAGCAAGATGCTGCTCTTTGACCAGCGCGACCGCTTGCACACCGCGGGCGACATTTTCACGACTGATGGGCGGGCGGGCAATCGCGGCGTTTGGGAGCTTGACCGCGGGCAATATGACCGCGGCGAATTTGTTTTTTCCGCCTGCGGTGGCGCTGCCGCCTATCGCAAGACGATGCTTGAGGACATTGGGCTGTTGGACGATGACTTCTTCTTTTCGCTCGAAGATATAGACCTGGCGTGGCGCGCGCAGCTGGCGGGCTATAAAGTATGGTACGCGCCCGCCGCGACTGTATATCACCACCTTTCGGCGACGGGCGGCGGCGCAACCGCCAGCTATTATGACGGGCGCAACGGGATTTGGCTAATCGCCAAGAATATGCCGGCGGCGCTGCTGCGCAAATATGCCTGGCGCATCAGCCGGCGGCAGGCGGCGCTGGCGCTGGACGCGGCGAGAGCCTGGCGTGGTGCCGCGGCGCGCGCCCGCTTGCGTGGCATGTGGGCGGGGATGCGCGGCTTGGGCGGCGCTTTGGCAAAACGCAGGCGCATCCAGGCGCGCAAACGGGTGGAAGACTCCTATATCGACAGCCTGCTTTCTTAAGCCTGGTATGTGTGCAAATCGCGATTATGCCGTATGATTAGCCTTGAGCGGCAGAGCTGAGAGGCAATCCTTTGCGCGACCCGTTTCTGAGCATTGTGATACCGGCGCACAACGAAGAGCAGCGCCTGCCGCCCAGCCTCGCCGCTATCAACCGCTTCTTACAAGAGCAAAGCTATGCCGCCGAAATCATCATCGTTGAAAATGGCAGCAGCGACCGCACCTTTGCGGTAGCGCAGGAATTCGCGCGGGCGCATCCCAATATCCAGGCGATACAATCCCCCGCCGGGATGCGCGGCAAAGGCTTGGCCGTGAAACATGGCATGCTGCGCGCAGCTGGAGAATGGCGCTTCATCTGTGATGCCGACCTGTCTATGCGCATCGACGAGTTGACGCGCTTTTTGCCGCCAGAATGCCAAGACAGCGACATCATCATCGCCAGCCGCGAGGCGGCCGGCGCCCGCCGCGTTGACGAGCCGGAATACCGCCACCTGATGGGGCGCGTCAACAACTGGATAATCAAGCTCGCTGCCATCAAAGACTTTGAAGATACCCAATGCGGCTTCAAGATGTTTCGCGGGGAAGTGGCGGCTGATCTTTTCCGCGTTCAGCGGATGAACGGCATCGGCTTTGATGTCGAGCTGCTTTTTATCGCCAAGCGCCGCGGCTACAAAATCCTCGAGGTGCCGATAACCTGGTATTACGATCCCTATTCGACCATGCGCCTCTGGGGCGATTCGGTGAATATGCTGCGGGAGATTTGGCAGATACGGCGCAACTGGCGGCAGGGGCTGTATGCGCGTTAGCGCTGGTGCCCGCAAGACTGCCAGCCTGCGGCACGAGCGGCATTTTCAGCGCGCCGGCTGCCAGGTCATCGTCGGCATCGACGAAGTCGGGCGCGGTCCGCTGGCGGGACCGGTGGCTGCGGGCGCAGTCGCCTTGCCGCTGGCGCGCCGCGACCTGTCATCCGCCTTGCGCGGGGCGCGTGACAGCAAAGAAATGACGGCGGCGCAGCGCGAAACGCTCGCCAAAACCATCAAAGCTGTCGCCAGCGCCTGGGGCACCGGCAGCAGCAGCGCCGCTGAGATTGACGCCATCGGCATCGCCGAGGCGACGAAGAAAGCCATGCGGCGCGCGCTGGAGCAGGCGCTGGCGGCAAGCGCGCTCACAGCCGATTGCCTCTTCCTCGATTATGCGCTGCTGCCAGAACTCCGCGAGATTCCGCAAGTCTGCTTCGTTGAGGGCGACAAGCATTCGCTGAGCATCGCCTGCGCCAGCGTCATCGCCAAAGTCTGGCGCGATGCCTATATGACCGGGCTGGACGCCCGCCATCAGCGTTATGGATTCTCTCGGCACAAAGGCTATGGCACCAAAGAGCACCTGCGCGCCCTGCGCCGCTATGGCGCATGCGAAGCGCATCGCCGCAGTTTTAAGCCAGTCAGCCGCATGCTCAGCGCTGATGATGGCTGAACGCAAGCGCCGCCCGCAAGCTCAAGCCCGCGGGCATGGGCAGGAGCACCAGCCTATCAAGCTGGCGCTGGCGCACGATTGGCTGAACCAAATCGGCGGCGCGGAGGATGTGCTGGAATGCCTGCTGGATTGCTTCCCCGGCAGCCCGGTGTATACCAGCATTTTCGCGCCCGAGCGCATGCCCGCCCGCTATCGCAATTGGGACATTCGCAGTCTTTGGATTGACCGGCTGCCGGGCATTCATGCGCGGCATCAAGCCTTTCTGCCCTTCTTCCCGCTCGCCTGGAACAGCTTGTCCCTGCGCGATTTTGATGTGATATTAAGCAACAAAAGCGGCTTTTGCCACGGCTTCCGGCAGGTGCCGGGCTCGCTGCATATCTGCTATTGTTTGACGCCGACGCGTTATGTCTGGCAGTTGGAGGAATACCTGGAAGGCGAGGGCATCGGCAGGTTCGCTCGCGCGGCGCTCGGGCCGCTGATGGCGCTGCTGCGCCGCTGGGATTATGCCGCCGCCCAGCGCGTGACGCATTTCATCGCCATCAGCCGCGCCGTGCAAGCGCGCATCCGCCGCTTCTATCAGCGCGAGTCCAGCCTTATCTTCCCGCCGGTGGATACGGAGCGCTTTGCCGCCGCAAATACGGCACAGCAAGAAGACTATTTTCTCGTCGTCTCGCGCTTGGTGCCTTACAAGCGCATTGATTTGGCGGTGCGCGCGGCGACAGCGCTGGGCATGCCGCTAAAAATCGCCGGCGCTGGGCGCGATCGCGCGCGCCTGCAAGCGCTGGCGGGCGGCACGGTCGAGTTCCTTGGCTATGTGCCAGACGAAGATTTGCCGGCGCTGATGGCAAAGTGCCAGGCGCTGATCTTCCCCGGCCTGGAAGATTTTGGCATCGTGCCCGTGCAGGCGCAGGCGGCGGGACGCCCCGTCATCGCCTATGCTGGCGGCGGCGCCCTCGACACCGTTGCCCCGGGCCTGGCGGGCGAGTTCTTCAACGAGCTGACAGTGGACAGCCTCAAAGCGGTCTGGCGCAACTTTGATGCCAGCGCGTACAATCCAGAGCGGGCGCGGCGGAACGCATTGCAGTTTGACAAGCGCGCCTTTACCGCGCGCATCCGCGCTTTCATCACGCAAGCCTGGGAAGCGCAGCAGGCGCAGCGCCGCTTCGTTTTCCAGGACCCGGCGGCAGCCAGCGGGGGCTACGATGATTGAATTTGCCGAGATTGTACGGATCGTCCGCCGGCGCTGGTGGCTGATTGCGCTGCCGCCCCTCTTGGCGGCGGTTGTCGCCCTGCCTCAGATAGTTGACAGCGGCACCAGCGCGCCTGGCGGCTATGCTATGGAGTTGCGCTATAGCGCCGCGCAGAAACTCGCGCTGCCGCGGGCTGACATTGAATACACCGATATCTGGCAAGCCTCGGAATACACGGTCGACGCGCTGACCGACTGGGTGCGGTCATCCAGCTTCCGTCTCGAAATCGCGCGGCAGTTGGAAGATGCGGATGCCAGTGCCTTATCGTCCCTGTCCATCGCCGCCGATAATGCGCGCAGCATCGGCGTACTTTACCTGAGCCACCCAAAGGAAGACGCGCTGCGGGCGATTGGCGCTGCCGCCATCCGCGTACTTGCCGAGCGCAATCAATCGTATTTCCCGCAGCTGGGGGGCGAGGCGGCACAAGTTACCATCCTTGACGCGCCCGCCATCCGCAGCGCAGCGCCACCGCTGACAAATCGGCTGGCGCCGGCAATTCAACTGGCAGTCGCCCTGATGCTGGGGCTGGCTTTGGCGCTCGTCGCCGAATTGCTGGACCCCAAGATCCATCAGCAAAAAGACCTGCGGCGCTTGGGCATTTCTGTGCTCGGCAGCATCCCGCCAGAGCGCGCCTAGCCGCCGCCGAAAGGACAAATGCGGAGCCGGCATGACAAGCCCCTTTTCTCTTGAAGGCAAGGTAGCGCTGATAACTGGGGCGTCACGCGGCATCGGCGCTGCCATCGCCGGGCGTTATGCAAAAGCGGGCGCGGCGGTGGCGCTATCCAGCCGCAAGCAAGCCGCCCTTGATGCCGTGGCGAATGTCATCCGCGCGCGTGGCGGCGAGGCGCTGGCGGTCGCCGCGCATAATGGCGAAAAAGCCGCCCTCAGCAACTTGGTGGAGCGCGTGGTCGCGCATTACGGCGGGCTGGATATTCTGGTGAATAATGCGGCGACGAATCCGCACTACGGACCCATTCTGGAGGCGGCTGACAGCTATTGGCAGAAGACCCTGCAGGTGAACCTGCTGGGAAATGTTTGGCTGACGCAGGCGGCGCTGCCCACCATGCGCGCGCGGGGCGGCGGGAAGATAATCAATATCGCCTCCGTAGTCGGGCTGCAGCCCGGGCGCAACCAGGGCATCTACAGCATCACAAAAGCGGCAATCATCAGCTTAACCAAGACGCTCGCCAGTGAATTGGGCGCGGATAACATTCAAGTGAACGCGATTGCGCCGGGGCTGGTGAAGACGAAGTTCGCTCAAGCGCTGTGGGGCGACGAAGCGCTGCTGGCGGATGTATTGGCGCAGACGCCCGCCGGGCGCATTGGCATGCCTGAGGACATCAGCGAATGCGCGCTGTATCTGGCAGCGGCAGCGGACTTCACCACCGGCGCGGTATTTGTCATTGATGGCGGCTTCAGCGCCGGCTCATTTTGAGGGTGGGCAGCCTCAAGCGGGGGCGGCGCGCGGCTGAGCGGCGTCCTCAGCTTCCAGCGCCGGTTCTTCGCTGGTTTCAGCGTCAGCCGCTGCCGCATCTTCCAGCATATTTGCCAAGTCGTCCGCATCATCAGCGCCGCCGTCTTCCGCCGGCGGGCGGGTGGCGCTGTGACCTTCCATGGCGATTTTGCCGTCGATGAAGGCGCCTTCTTCCGTGGTTAAGGCGGCGGCGCGGATGTCGCCCCAGATGCGCCCCGTGCGCAGCAGTTGCACCTTGTTGCCGCTGACATTCCCGCGCACAGCGCCGGCGATAGAGATATTGCTGGCGTTGATATCCGCGCAAATATCCGCCGTTTCGCCGATCAATATGTTGCCGCCAACCTCAAGCGAGCCGCTGAATTGCCCGTCCATGCGCACATTGCCAGAACTGACGAAGACGCCTTCAACCCGCGTATTGGCGCCGATGATGGTATCGAAGCCGACCGGGCGCCCGGCGGGCACGGCGCTGGCGCTTTCTGGCGCGTCGCTTTCGGCTTGCCCGCGGCGGTTGGCAAAAAATGCGCTCATGGTCTTCCCTCGTTTACTCTAACTTGCTTTCGGGCGCGCCGAGCGCGGCTGGAAATGCTGCAAGCGCGAAAGCTGCCGCACCTGCTCGGCGGCGCGGTAACTGCTGCGCACCAGCGGTCCGCTTTCCACCCACTTAAAGCCCATGTTCAAGCCGGCTTCCCGCAGTTCGTCAAATTCGGCGGGCGTATAATAGCGGGCGATGGGCAGATGCCGCTTGCTCGGCTGCAGATATTGCCCCAATGTCAGAATATCGACGCCGATATTGACCAGGTCCGCCATCGTCTGCAGGACTTCTTCGATAGTTTCGCCCAAGCCCAGCATGATGCCGCTCTTCGTCAAGACCAGGGGCTGCATGGATTTTGCATTTCCCAAAGTGTCGAGCGCCCATTGGTAGCGATCTTGCGGCTGCACCACTTTGAACAAACGCGGCACCGTTTCCACATTGTGGTTGAGAATCTCGGGCTGAGCGTCCATCACAATCTTCAGCGCCCATTCGCTGCCCTTAAAATCCGGTATCAGCACTTCTGCCGAGCAGCCCGGCTGCAGTTGGCGAATGCGGCGGATGACCATGGCGAAGAGGGGCGCGCCGCCATCCGGGCGGTCATCGCGGTTGACGCTGGTGATGACAACATGCTGCAATCCCATCGCGCGTACACTTTCGGCGATGCGGTTCGGCTCCGCCCAATCAAGCGGATTGGGACGCCCCGTTTGAATATCACAGAAGCCGCAGCTGCGCGTGCAGGTATCGCCCATCATCAAAAAAGTCGCCGTGCCTTTGCCCCAGCACTCGCCAAGGTTGGGGCATTGCGCCTCTTCGCAAACTGTGTGCAAAGCCTTGCCGCGCATAAGCTGGCGCAGCGCTTCATAAGTCTGCCCGCTGGGCGCGCGCACGCGAATCCAAGGCGGGCGCCGCCGCGGTGATTTCGGGTCAGGCTGCCAGTCGGCGGCGCTGCTGACGGGGATGAGGTCGGGCTGGATTGTCTGGGTCACTTCAAGGCTCCCGGTCGGGGCGCTGATAAAGTCGCATCACAGCAAGTATACATCAGCTGCCCCTGCTGGGCTATAGTCAGACGCTGCCCCGTTTGCCTCAGCTTGGCGCTATGCCAGCGCGCGGACTGTGGTATACTGCAATTATGCGAGCTAAGTTTCGCGATAGCGCAGACTCTTCCATGCCACTGGCGCTGGCATGAAAAGTTCCATCAATACTAGCTATGAAGGAGAGTGCCAATAGACAGTTCTTCTACCCTGCGCGCTGCCCCGGCAGCGCGAGTTCCATGCGCTTGGCAGAACTTTATGCTGTAACTCTGCGCTCCTCAAACGGGCAGCGTATGTGATTGCATTGTGCGCCGTCCCTTGCGGCGGCAATACCGTTAGACATTGGAGAATCCACCCCCATGGCAAAAAAAAGCAAGTTCAAAATAACGCCCATCGGCGGCTTGGGAGAAATCGGCAAAAACATGACCCTCTTCGAGCAAGATGGCGAGGGCTTCATCATCGACTGCGGCATCATGTTCCCCGCCAATGACATGCACGGCGTCGATTATATCATCCCCGATTTCCGCTGGCTGCAAGAGCGCGCCGACATCCGTCTGCATGGCGTCTGTTTCACCCATGGTCACGAAGACCACATCGGCGCGGTTAGTCATCTTGTGAAAGCCTTCCCCGGCGTGCCGCTGTATGCGACGCCGCTGACGGCGGGGCTGCTGCAAGTCAAATTGAAGAATGCGCGGCTCTTGAAGACCAGCAAACTCAACAAGTTCACCGCTGGCGACAAACTCAAGATTGGTCCCTTTTCGCTGGAGAGCTTTCATGTCTGCCACAGCATTCCCGATTGCGTCGGCTATGGCATCAACACGCCTTATGGCATTGTCGTGCATACTGGCGATTACAAGTTTGACAATACCCCGGTACATGGCAGAAAGACCGATTACGCGCGGCTGGCGGGCTTCGCCCAGCGCGGCGTCGCTTTGCTGCTGGCGGACAGCACCAACGCCGACAAAGCCGGCTGGACAGAATCCGAAGCGGTCATCGACGCCGCTTTGGACAAGGTCTTCCGCAAGTCCCGCGGGCGCATCATGGTAGCGACTTTCGCCTCGCTGATGTCGCGCGTACAGCAAGTGGTCAACGCGGCGCAAAAGCACAAACGCAAAATTTGCATCACCGGCTATACAATGTCGGAATACGCCAAGATTGCGCGCAAACTTGGCTATCTGGATGTCGATGATTCCATGCTTATCAAAATCGACCAGGCGCGGGAGCTGCCGCCGCACAAAGTTGTCTTCATGGTAACTGGGTCCCAGGGCGAGCCCTCGGCGGTGCTGGGCAAATTGGCGAGCGGGCGTCATCGTCAGCTTGATGTGCGCAAAGGCGATACCATCATCTTCTCGTCGCACCCCATCCCCGGCAACGAAGAAATGGTCTATCGCACCATCAACCGTCTGATACAGCGTGGCGCCGATGTCATCTATGACCCGATTGAAGCGGTGCATGTCTCGGGGCATGCCTGCCAGGAAGAGATGCGTCTGATGCTCAATCTAACGCAGCCGCGGCATCTCGTCCCGGTGCATGGCGAAATCCGCCATTTGCATCTGCACGCGCGCCTGGCGGCGGATAATGGCATGCGCGAAGACAGCATCACCATCGTTGAAAATGGCACCACTGTCGAGCTTGGCAAAAACGGGATTACTGTCGGCGAGCGGCAGCCCGGCGGCTATGTCTTTGTGGATGGCAGCAGCGTGGGCGACATCGGGCGGGCGGTCATCCGCGACCGCGAAATCCTGGCGCAGGACGGCTTCGTGCTCGTCAGCGCCACTGTTGATAACCGCAGCGGCGAGCTGATTGAGAGCCCGCGCATCGTCTCCCGCGGTTTTGTCTATCTCAAAGACTCGGAAGAATTCCTGAGCCAAATCCGCGAAACCGCCGTACAGGTACTTAACCGCAGCCGTCATCTCAATGGCAAGCGGCAGAATTTGGTAGAAGAGAGCGTGGGCAAACTCATCTACAGCGAAACCAAGCGCCGCCCGATGATCTTCAGCATCGTCAACGAAGTCTGAGGCGCTGGCGCCCGCTGGCAATGGAGCAAAGGAATCCTGGCCTATGTCAAAACCCGTCATCCGCGCGTGCGGCGTCACCCGAAATCTCACATTGGGGGAGCATGTTGTGCCCGCCCTCCGCGGTGTTGATATGCAGATTTTCGCCCAGGAAATGGTGGGAATCATCGGTCCCTCTGGCAGCGGCAAGAGTACGCTCCTGGGCATCATCGGCGGCTTGGACAGCCCATCGGCGGGCACAATCGAGATTGATGGCGAAGACATCAGCGCTTTGAGCGAGAGCCAGCTCACCGATATTCGCAACCAAAAGATCGGCTTCGTCTTCCAGTTCTTTAATCTTATCCCGACGCTCACCGCGCTGGAAAATGTCGCGTTGCCGATTGAGTTCGCGCAGGTGCGGCGCTACAAGCCCAACAGCCGCGCGCGCGAATTGCTGGAAATGCTGGGCATGGGCGACCGGCTCCACCACCGCCCCAACGAATTGAGCGGCGGGCAGCAGCAGCGCGTCGCCATCGCCCGCGCCTTAGCCAACGACCCGCCCATCCTGCTGGCGGATGAACCCACCGGCAACCTGGATTCCCAATCCGGCGAGCAGGTGCTGGAAGCGCTCGCGGCTATTCGCGCCGAAAATGGCACCACAATTGTGCTGGTTACACATGACCAATCGCTGGCGGCGCGCATGGACCGCGTTTTGACCCTGGTTGATGGCAAAATCCTGCATGGCATCGCGGCGGACGCGCCGCCAGAAAACGGGAGGCAGCCCCAAAGTGACTGAGCATTATGCCGTTGAAGTTGCCGGCATCCGCCGTGAACTGCCGCTGATGGAAATAAAGCCCGGCGTGAGGATCGCCATCCTCAACATTTTGGGCGATTATGAATTTGTTAATGCCGCCAGCGCCCTGCTCGCCGCCCAGCTCAAAGAGCGCCGGCTGGATGTGCTGGTCACGGCGGAAGCCAAGTCAATCCCGCTGGCGCACGCGCTCAGCAGCGCATTGGCGCTGCCTTATGTCGTTCTGCGCAAGAGCCACAAGCCCTATATGGGCGACGCTTTGCAAAGCGAGACCTTGAGCATCACAACAGGCAAGCCGCAGACCCTGTTCCTGGACGAAAGAGACCGCAAATTGGTGGCGGGCAAGCGCATCGCCCTCGTTGATGATGTCATCTCGACTGGCAGCACATTGCAGGGCATGCGCCTTATCATGAACAAGGCGGGCGCGCAAATAGCGGTGGAAGCCGCCATCTTCACCGAAGGCGACCGCGCCCAGTGGCATGACATCGTGGCTTTGGGGCATCTGCCAGTCTGGGTGGAGGACTGAGCCTCACCCACGCGGCGCTGCTGTGATATGCTCGCGGGAAGCAATTTCACAGTCATAAAGCAAGCGCCAGAACAATGCAGTCTGACACAAGAATTAGCGGCATCGCCATCCTCAGCCTGATTTTCGTCACGGTTTTTGCGGCGGCGCTGCTATTGCGCTCGCGCCCGGAAGCCACTGTCATCACGATTTTGCCGCCCCGCCCCAGCGCGACTCCCGCGCCCACAGCAACATTTGAGCCGATTGCCGTCTATGTAACTGGCGCCGTTGTCAAGCCGCAGACCAGCTATACCCTGCCCTACGGCAGCCGCGTTGCCGATGCCATCAGCGCGGCTGGCGGTTTGACCGCCAGCGGGAACGCGGCTTTGATCAACATGGCGGGGATTCTGCGCGATGGCGACCACATTCACGCCCCGGCGCTGGCGGATAGACGCGGAGAATTGCCAACGCCCAGCGGCGGCAAACGCATCTACATCAATACAGCGACGAAAGCGGAATTGGAGACATTGCCGCGCATCGGTCCCGCCACTGCCCAGGCGATCCTCGACCATCGCGCAGCTTTTGGTCCTTTCACCAGCCTGGACGATTTGGATGCGGTGCCGCGCATCGGTCCCACAACAATTGAAGGCATCGCGGATTTAATCAGCTTTGATTAGCGGATGCGCGCGCCGCTGTCGGCGTCAAAGAAAAGCGCGCGCTGCCAATCCAGCCGGCAGTGGATGGTATCGCCCGGCTGTATCGCCGCGCCGAAAGGCGCTTGCAGCCGCCAGCGCCGCTTGCGCAGCCAGACTTCTAGCAGGAGAAACTTCTCGGCAAAATAGGGTATCGCCCGCTCTACTGTGGCGGGGATGCCCGCGCCATCAGCGCAGAGGCGGATGTGCTGCGGGCGGATGCCCACGATGACTTCGCTGCCATTCGGGCGGCTGGCTGGCAGCGGCGCCCGCCCCATATAACTGCCATCCCAAGCGCCATCCAGCACCCGCCCCCAAAAGCTGTTGATGGTGGGCGTGCCCAGGAATTCGGCGACGAAGAGGCTGTCGGGGTCTTCATGCAGCGCATGGTAGCTGCCGCTTTGCATAATGCGCCCGGCATTGATGACGACGATGCGGTCGGCAATGCTCATCGCCTCTACCTGGTCATGCGTAACATATATCAGCGTTACCGAAAATTCTTGCGTCAGCCGCTTCAACTCAACGCGGGCTTGGGCGCGGAATTTGGCGTCCAGGTTGGCGAAGGGCTCGTCGAAAAGCAGCAGCTCAAGATCGCGGGCGAAGGCGCGGGCGATAGAGACGCGCTGCTTTTCCCCGCCGGAGAGGTGACGGGGCAAGCGCCCCATCAGGCTTTCGATGTCGACGCCGGTGATTTTGGCGACTGTTTTCACATGCGCTGGCACCTCGTGCTCGCGGTCGCGCAGGCGCAGGAAAAAGCCGACAGTCTTGCGGCTTTCCCAGTGGGGGATGAGCACATAATTCTGGAAAACCATGCCGATGCCGCGCTGCTCGATTGGGATGGAATCGAGAGGCACATCGTTGTAATAGACGGTGCCGCTATCGGGTTGGTCCAGCCCGGCGATTAAGCGCAGCAGGGTCGTCTTGCCGCAGCCGGAGGGACCGAGGAAGACAAGCGCTTCGCCATCGTCTATAAGCAGGTTGAAGTCTTTAATCGCCAGTACGGGGGTCAGCTTGCGACTCTTGTCGTAAAAGGTCTTGCTGACATTTTCCAGCCTGATGCTGCGCATAGTTCAATATCCGCCGCCGCGCCGATACCTAGCATACCACAGGCGCAGGCGGCGGGGCGTCCCCGCGAAAGGCTGGGGACAGCTAACGGAGTGGCTATTTTATCTCAGCAAACACGACACAGGTTTTTTAACCACCGAGGCGCACCGAGAAAAGTATGAGAAAGTTCATTAAGGAAATTACTCGGGGTCCTCGGCGCTTAAGGCTGTGCGCTGACCCATCAGCAGCCATTCCATTCGCATAACTTACTTGACCTTACTTCCGCGCAGAAGCCGGTTTAAGCCAGGCGGAACTATGGTATAATGCCGCGGATTGTAGGATGAAGCCGAGAGAAAAGGACCGTTTGGGAATGGCTTACGACAAAATCAAAGCGCCGGATACTGGACAGAAAATCAGCTTCAGCAACGGCAAGATGCAGGTGCCGGAGGACCCGATCCTCCTCTTCATCGAGGGCGATGGCATCGGCTATGACATCATGACCGCCAGCAAGCGCATCTGGGACGCGGCGGTGGCGAAAGCCTATGGCGGCGCGCGCCGCATTTCGTGGATGGAAGTCTATGCCGGCGAGAAGGCGGCGGCGGTCTATGACGGCGATTATATGCCGCAAGAAACCTTTGAAGCCTTCCGCGAATTTAAAGTCGGCATCAAGGGACCCTTGACCACGCCCGTTGGCGGCGGCTTCCGCAGCCTCAATGTTACCTTGCGGCAGGTGCTGGATTTGTACAGCTGCGTGCGGCCCGTGCGCTGGTTCAACGGTGTGCCCAGCCCGCTGAAGCAGCCCGGCGATGTGGATGTTGTCATCTTCCGCGAGAACACCGAAGACACCTATGCCGGCATCGAATATGAATCCGGCAGCGCCGAGAACGAGAAGCTGGCGGCTTTCCTGCGGGAAGAATTGGGCGCGACCAATTTCTTCGAGGGTGCCGGGCTGGGCATCAAGCCGATTAGCCCCTTCGGCAGCAAGCGCTTGATACGCGCCGCCATCCAATACGCTATCGACCGCGGGCGCGGCAGCGTCACGCTGGTGCACAAAGGCAATATCCAAAAGTTCACCGAAGGCGCCTTCCAAAAATGGGGCTATGAACTGGCAAGCGAAGAATTCCCCGAGCAGACCATCTCCTGGGACGAAGTCGCTTCTGAACATGGGGGGCAGGTGCCAGCGGGCAAAATCCTCATCCAGGATACGATTGCCGATATCATGTTCCAGAAGATGCTGCTGCGCCCGCGCGAGCATGATGTGATTGCCACCACCAATCTCAATGGCGATTATCTCAGCGATGCGCTGGCGGCGGAGGTGGGCGGCGTCGGCATCGCGCCTGGCGCCAACATCGGCGATGAGATCGCTCTCTTTGAAGCCACGCATGGCACCGCGCCCAAATACACCAACAAAGATATGGTGAACCCGGGATCGCTTCTCTTCAGCGGCGTGATGATGCTGGAGCATCTCGACTGGTTTGAAGCGGCGGCGCTCATCACCCGCGCCTACGAGAAGACAATCGACCAGCGCTATGTAACCTATGATTTCGCGCGGCAGATGGAAAATGCGACCAAAGTCGCCACCAGCGAGTTCGCAACCCGTATAATCGACAATATGGACAGTGTCTGAGCAGCGCCAGACGCAAGCGATGAGGGCGATTCGGCAAGCGCTGCTTTGGCTGAATCGTGAAACCGGGCGCTGTCCGGCGGCGCATTGAAGAAGGAATCTCGACGTCGGTCCCGCGCCATGGGCAGCTCGCTTGCAGATGATGCAGAACGATGCCAAACGCTAGGCAAGACCCCGCGCCGATTGAAGGCTTCTTCCGCCCCACGCGGCGCGCGCCCACCCCGCGTTATTTGCTGCTCGCCGCAGCGCTGTCGCCGGCGCTGATTGCAGCCGGCATTTTCCTGGCAGCTTGGCTTTTGATTGTGGCTGGCATCGCCGCCGGGCTGCTGCCGCTGATAGCGCGCCGCTATTCGCGGCGTCAGCAGCAGGTGCTTGTATCACTCGTCGGGGCGCAACTCCGCGTGAGCGGCGGCGGCTACGACCTCACGGCGCTGGCGCCTTTCCGCTTCAAAACGGGGGTGGAGCGGAACGCGGCGGCCGGGCGTCAGCCGGAGCGCTGTTTCCTGCGCATGGTGCTGGACGCGCATGGACGCCCGCTGGTATTTGAAGAGCTGGTGCCCGCGGGCTATATCCCGCCGCCGCTGGCGGAAATCACCGGGCTTAGCAGCGCGCTGGGCATGGCGGAATTGACAAGCCTCAGCCCCTACCCGGGCACGCTTTGGGCGCTGATTGAGCGCATGGAATCGCTGCAGGCTTCCAATGTGTCAAGCGCGCGCACTGCCGAAATTGAAAGCCTGTATCGCATCGGGCGGCAAGAGCTGGCAGAAAAGCAGCCTGATGCTGCCATTGAAACTTTCAGCGCCATCATCCGCCAGCAGGCGGACGCGCCCGAAGCCTATTTCAACCGCGCCGCCGCCCGTTACGCGGCGAATCGGGATCTGCCCAAGGCGCTCAACGATTTGACGACCGCGCTGCGCTTGAACCCGGGGCAATACCAGGCATTCCGCCTGCGCGGCTTGATTCATGCGCGGCAGGGCAACTGGGCGGGCTTGCGCGATGACTGCTCCGCCGCCATAAATGTGCAGCCAAAGCGCGCCGAACTCTATCATCTGCGCGGCATGGCATGCTATCAACTGCAGGATTTTGAAGCGGCGGCGGCCGATTTTGATCTGGCGATTCAATTGGAGCCAGAGCGCCACGAGAGCTACTACAATCGCGGATTGACGCGGCGCAAGCAGGGGGATTTGGCGGGGGCGCTCGCCGATTTCCAGGCGGCGCTGCGGTTACATCCCGCCTCGCCCGAGGCGCAGCGCGAGCTGGAAGCGCTGCAAGCGCAAATGGAACAGAGCCAGCTTATTGCAGAGTCTTGAGCCAGCGCCGCAGCTTGGCTTCCAAACCATCACGCACGGCGATAAAAGATGTCAGAATCGTGGCATGCTCGCCACTGACGGCGGCCGGGTCGGGGAAGCTCCAATGGATGCGCCGCGCCGCGCCTGGGAACATGGGGCAGGTTTCGGCGGCATTGTCACAGACGGTGATGACATAGTCAAATTCGGCATCAAGATAGTGCGCCAGGTGGTCGGAGCTGTGCCCGCTGATGTCGATGCCGCGCGCCCGCATCGCCTCAATCGCAAACGGGTTGACATGGGACGGCTTCGCGCCCGCGCTGAAGACCTCAATGCTGCCGCCAGCGAGCTGCCGCAGCAAGCCCTCAGCCATCTGTGAGCGCGCCGAGTTCGCGGTGCAGAGTATCAGCACCTGGGTTTTTTCGCTCAAGGGATTGCCTCCATTTCTCAGTGGGTCAGCCGGTCTTGCGCCCGCGCGAAAGACTGGGACAGGAACAAAGCGCAGAGCGCCAGCAGAATCAAGATGACGCCGGTCCATATAGCGGCGTTGATGTCACGCTCGAAGACGCTGTAGACCAGCAGCGACATCGTTTGTGTTTTGCCCGCCAGGTTGCCGGCAAACAATATCGTCGCGCCAAATTCGCCGAGGGCGCGCGCCCAAGTCAAGACCATGCCAGAGAAGAGCGCCCGCCAGGCAATCGGCAAGGTGATGTACCAGAACATCAGCCAGCCATAAGCGCCATCAACGCGGGCGGCGTCTTCGATTTCTGGCTCTATGCTGGAGAAGCCGACCTGCGCCGAGCGGATGTAAAAGGGGGCGGAAATGAAAAACTGGGCGAGGATGACCGCAAAAATCGAGAAGGGAATGACGATGCCGGCATCAGCCAAAATGCCGCCCAGCGCGCCGCTGCGCCCGAATGTCAGCAGCAGCGCCAAACCGGCGACCGCTGGCGGCATCACGATAGGCAGCTCAATGAACAGGCTGACGAAGCGCTTGCCAAGGAAATCATAACGCGATAGCACCCAAGCCAGCGGGCTGCCTAGCAGTGCCGCCAGGCAAATCACGGCGGCGGTTGACAGGAAGCTGAGCGTGATGGCGGAGAGGATGAGGCGAGACTCCGGCAAGCCTTGCCAGGCGCGGGTTTCCACGCCCCTGCCAATCAAGACGAGCACGGGGGTCGCCAGCAGCAGCAGCGCCAACAGGCTGATGGCGAATACCAGCAGCTTGTCAGCTTTCAGCTGGCGGCGCTGCACAGGGACTGTCTTTGATTTCCGCCGCAGTTGCCGCATCGGGTGTCGGCTCGGTCCTGATTTCGGCTGGCTCATGCTCATCCAGTATAACAGGGGAGCAGAAGCCATATTCGCGCAGGATCGCCTGCGCTGGCGGCGACAAGATAAAGTCGATGAAGTGCGCCGCCAAAGCGGCATCAGCAGCATCAGCCAGCGGGGCGATTGGGTACGAGGCAAGCTGATTGTGCCGGGCGTCAATCGCGATGACGACAAGCTGGTCGCGCACATCGCCGATGACATCGCTCTGATAGACGATGCCGGCATCCGCCTCCCCCAGCGCCACCCGCGCGACTACCTGCCGCACATTGCGCTCTTCCGAGACTAATCGCTCCAGCGCGCGCTGCTGATAGCGCCCGCCATATTCCGCGTCCGCCGAAGCCAACATGGCGTCCGTATAGGCGCGGATGGGTGTACCCGGCGCCGCCAAGACCAGCAAAAGCGGCGCCTGCGCCAACTGCGCCAGCGAGTCCAGCTTAATGTCGCTTTGCGCCGAGACGATAAGCGTCAGTTGATTGTGGGCAAAGGTGCGGACTGCATCCTCACTGATGCGGCCGCCAGCTACCGCCAGCGCCATTTGCTTCTCGTTGGCGCTGGCAAAAATATCCGCCGGGGCGCCAGCGTTGATTTGCGCGGCGAGCGTGGAGGAATTTGCGAAATTCAGCAGAACTTCCGCCGCAGGCTCCGCTTCGGCGAAGGCAGCCGCCAGCGCCTCGAAGGCGTCAGTCAGCGAAGTGGCGGCATAGATTGTCAAGGGGCGCGAAGGCGCTTGCCCAAGCGCCAGGGGCGCTATGCAGCAACAATATGCCAAGAGCCATGCCAAAGCGCAAAGACGCATAGAGTCTCCCGTATCAAGCCTGCGCATAATAGACGATGTCGGCGCATTTGCAAGGTTTGGCAAATGTCGGGCGGCGGGCAAAGAATTGCCGTGAGCGCTTGTCAGTTGCCGCGCTGCCTGTATTCTAAGACTATACACGGCACAAAGAGGGCATAATGCGTGACCGCCGGCACTCGGGACCGCCGACCTGGTTTATCCTGCTTTTGGGCGTAGCCATCGTTTTCGGCTTGTATTATATGTGGCTGGGGCTGCGCAATTTTATGGCGAGCGGCGTCTCTGTCGCCGGGTCGACGCATCAAGCGATTGTGCGGAATACGGCGACCGCCGTGCGCATCCTGGAGATTGAGGTCAACGCGCCCAGCCCCTTGCCCAGCTTGACGCCGATACCGCCCTGCCTGGATTTTGAGGTGCGGGTGCCTATCGCCATCGTGCGCAAGGGACCCGACATCAGCAGCGGCATCCTGGGCTCCAAACGCGAGGGGGAAGTCGTCTGTGTTATCAGCGCGGTGCCGGATACAGAATGGTATCTGATTGACGAAAGGCCGCTGACGCGCCGGATTGAGAGCGTGTACATGCACCGGGACATCGTTCGCGCCCTCAACCCGACGGCAATCCCCAGCAAAACGCCAATCCCAACCGCCACCAGAACGCCGACCAGGGCACCGACGCCCATCGAAGCGCCGCCGACAGCGGCAGCCGCCCAAGCTGACCAGCCGCGCCTGCCCACGCCGACGCTGAGGCCCTCGGCAACCGCGCTGCCGCCAAGCGTCAACCTCTAACTTGCGGCTGCGCGGGCTTGGTTTATACTAAATTTAAGGCTTCATAGTCTGCCGCTTGCGGCTGGCAGCGGCGAAAGGGAATGGGATTGGCCGCCATTGTTCAAGTTATCGCTGGCGTGATATTTGTCTACATTCTGCTCAGCATTGTTGTAACCGAGGTCAATGCGCTGCTTGCGCGAGCGACCAACATGCGCGCCAAAAACCTCCGCAGCAGCATCAATGGGCTGATTGAAGATCCAGTCATACAAGCCAAGGTCTACACCCATCCCTTGATTCAATTGGTCAAGGCGGAGACAGTCGCGCCTACCCAGCGCCTAAGCGGGGCAGAAGCGCAAAAAATTGTGAAGAAGCCCGTGAACGCGGTGGATTGGATCGAGCCCAAAACTTTTGTTGATGTGGTGCTGAACACCATTAAGGCGGATTCTGACCAGAAGCTGTTCGGCGGCTTGCTCAATGTCATCGACAGTATGCCAGCGGGACCAGAGCGGCGTGGCATGCGCGCGCTTGCCAGCCGCATCATCAGCAGCGGGCAAGGCATGCAGGAATTGCGCAAAGCCCTGCCCTATGTCAACGACCGCCGCTATCGCGCCGCGCTGACCGACAGCATCAACCAAATTGAGGAAGAAATCAGCCAGCTGGGGCTGGACCCGCGCAGCAATGTCGCTTTGCTGGCGGGCATAGGCAGGATCGAAAATACGCGGCTGCGCAGCGCCCTTTCCACCGTGATGTTCAGCGCCAGCAGCACAAAAGCGGCGCAGGACAACCTGGAAATCTGGTTTAATAATGCGATGAGCCAAGCCACCGCTTCTTATAAAGCGGGCATGAAAAAGATGTCGGTGCTGGTCGCCTTGGCATTCGCGCTTGTGTTCAATTTGGACACTTTTCACATCGCGCGCAGCCTGTGGGATGACCCCGCAGCGCGCGAGCAGCTCAGCAGTGAACTCAGCTATGCTGTGCAAAGCGGGGAATTACAATCCCAAGTGGATGCCAGCGCCGGCGCTGCGGACGAGTTCAGCGCCAGCGGTGCCGAATCCGATGACATATTGGGAGACGCGGTGGAAGCGGGCGCGGCAATCGCCAACCAGCTGCAAGACATTCAGGACTTGCGCCTGCCGATTGGCTGGCGCTTTGCGCCCGCGGACGAGCAGTACGCGGCGCAATCGGCAGCTGTCGACGCCAACAATCTTTGGAATTATTTCCCGCAGAACAACCCGGAGGGCTGGCTCAGTTTGTTGGGCATGAAGTTTTTGGGCATAGCCGCGACTGTGCTCGCCGCCGCCCAGGGCGCGCCCTTTTGGTTTGGGCTTGTCAACCGCGTTCTGCGCCGCTGATTGCGGGCGAGAAGGCGGGAAACAGCTGAAAGAGCAGCGCAATTTGACATGAATGCGCCAATTTTTGAGATTGTCAATTGACATATCCAGCAGAATCCGCTCACAATAGGGCGAGCGTGGACTTTGGCATCAACGCTGAAAATAGAACTTAAGTTTATTCGCCAATACATTGAAGAGGTTAGCCTGTGATACATGCACTGGTGGCGATTGCGAACAAACAAGGCTATCTGACTTACGAGCAAATCCAGGAGATATCGGAGGACGATGGCGAAGACCGCGTCGCCTTCCGCAATTTGCTCTTTGAACTGGAAGAACTGGGCATTGAGCTGAGGAAGGACGCGGACAAATCCCGCGCCAACGGCGCCACCGAAATCCTCGAGCTTGACTTTGAGACGCGCGCCGCCCAGCAGAGCCGGGCAGTCGCGGATATCAGCGCAATTTCGTCCGACGACCCCGTCGGACTTTATTTTAGGCAGATGGCGCAGGAGCCGCTGCTGACAGCGGCGGATGAAATAGATTTGGCGAAGCGCATTGAGCGCGGCTTCAAAGCGCGCCGCCGCCTGGAAAGCCCGGATGTGATGCTGAAGAGCGCCCGCTGGCGCCGCCACCTGCGCCGCCTGGTGTCTGACGGGCAAGATGCCCGCGAACACCTGGGACGAGCCAACACCCGTCTGGTCGTCAGCATCGCCAAGCGCTATATGGGGCAGGGGCTGCCCTTCCCTGATTTGATTCAAGAAGGCAATGTCGGGCTGATGCGCGCGGTCGACAAATACGATTATTCGCGCGGCAATCGCTTCAGCACTTATGCGACTTGGTGGATTCGCCAAGCCATCACGCGGGCGCTGGCGCAAAAGACGCGCACTATCCGCATCCCGCTGCACATGACGGAGCGCATCCGCCAAATGTACCGCGCCGCGCAAGATTTGGAGCAGACCCTGGGGCGCCGCCCCACGGCGGAAGAAATCGCCAAGGCGATGGAAGTGGCGGCGGAAGCTGTGCGCGCGATGATGGACGCCAGCCAACATGCCATCGCTTTAGAGCGTCCGGTCGGCGAGGACGGCGACAGTGAATTCGGCGATTTTATCGAAGATCAGGACACCGTCAGCCCCGTTGATTCGGCGACGCAAAACTTGTTGGAAGAGACGATTGAAGAAGTCCTGGCGGAGCTGACGCCGCGCCAGAGCCATATTTTGCGCTTGCGCTTTGGCTTGGGCGGGGGCGAGCCGCATACATTGGAAGAAATCGCCAACAAATTCGGCTTGAGCCGGGAGCGCATTCGTCAGCTGGAGAAAGAAGCGCTGCGGCGGCTGCGCCACCCGCAATTGGCGCATAATCTGCGCGATTATTTGGCTTGAGCCCGTTTTCCCTTGCATTCTAGCAGCTGGTGCCGCGTGGCTGCCGGCAGTATTTCGAGGTGCATCGTCATGTCGAAACCATTGGAGCGCCTGCTAAGCCAAAGAACGGCTAGCATGCAGCGCAACCAAATCCGCGAGATACTCAATGTGGTCTCGCAGCCCAATATGATATCGCTGGCAGGCGGCTTGCCGGCGCCCGAGTCTTTCCCCATCGAAGAGCTGTATGCCATTCAGGAAGCGGTGCTGGATCGTTTTGGCGCGGACGCGCTGCAATATGATGTGACCGAAGGCTTCGCGCCCTTTCGTGAGGCATTGGCGAGTTACCTCGCGGGCAAAAGCGTCCGCGCCGGTGCCGAAGACCTGCTGGTATTCAATGGCTCGCAGAGCGCACTGGATATGCTGGGCAAGGTATTGATATCGCCGGGCGACATCATCGCCCTGGAATCGCCGAGTTACCTGGGCGCGATTTCCGCCTTCAGCGCTTATGAGCCGCGGTACATCAGCATTGAGACTGATGACGGCGGGCTCATCCCCGAGGCGCTGGAGGCGGCATTGGCGCGCCAGCCCGTCAAATTCCTGTATTTGGTGACGACATTTCAAAACCCCACCGGGCGCAGTTTGAGCGCGGAGCGGCGGCAAGCCATCGCCGAGATACTCCGCGCTTATGACGCGCTTGCCATCGAAGACGACCCCTACAGCGACTTGCGTTTTCGCGGCGAAGCGCCGCCGCCGCTGCATCATTTCGCGCCGGAAAATACCGTCTATGTCAGCACATTGTCGAAGATATTCGCGCCCGGGCTGCGCTTGGGCTTTTGCCTGGCGCCGCCGCCAATCCGCAAGTGGCTGTATACCGCCAAGCAAGGCGCGGATTTGCACAGCAATACTTATGCGCAGGCATTGGCGGCGGAATATGTCACTGGCGGCTATATCGAGCGGCAAGTGCCGAAGATAATCGAGCTGTACCGCCCGCGCCAAGAAACCATGCTGAAAGCGATGGCGGCGCATTTCCCCGCCGGCTATCGCTGGACAGAACCTGAAGGCGGCATGTTCATCTGGGTGGAGGGACCGGACGGCATCGATACGGAAGACCTGTATTGGAAAGCGGTCGAAAAGGGCGTCGCCTTTGTGCCGGGCAAGTTCTTTTTCATCAACGAGGGCGAGGGGCTGCCGACCATGCGCTTGAACTTCACCAAAGTGGATGAAGCCACTATCCAAGGCGCAGTCGCCACGCTCGGGCGTGTGATGCGGGATTTCTAAGCCGAGCAAAGCCGCCTGCAAAGGGATACACGCGTAACTGTTTATGCCCGCCCAGCACATTGCACCGAGAAAACTCAGCCCCGTTCGCAGCCGCCTGCGCCATCTGATACTGGCATTTTATGCGCCCGCCTTGATGGCAACATTGGGGCAAGGCTTGCTCGTGCCCATCCTGCCGCTGTACGCCGCGGATTTTGAGATAAGTTATCTCTTAATCGGCTTGGTATTGGCGGGCGAAGGCATTGGCACGCTCATCGCCGATGTGCCAACGGGCATGATGCAGCGGCGCTTCGGCGACAAACAAGTGATGATGGCAGGGCTGCTGCTCAAAGCGCTGTCGATAGGCTTGCTCTTCTTCGCCTCGACGATATGGGTGGCGCTGCTGCTGCGTTTGATTGCCGGTTTCGGGCGCTCGATGTATACGGTATCCGCCCATGTTTTTGTGACGAACAGCGTCGACCGCGACATGCGCGGCAAAGCCATCTCGATGTTTGGCGGCACTTATCGGCTGGGCGGCTTCATCGGTCCCGCGATTGGCGGCTTTGTGGCGGGCATGCTGGGCTTGCGCTCGGCATTTCTCGCCGCCGCTTTGGCGACGGCGCTGGGATTGCTGCTGGTGCTGCTCTTCACCACCAACAGCAAAGGGACGCGGGGCGGCGCATCAGCGAAGCATCTGGATATGCGGGCGGTGCTGCGCGCGAATTATCGCGTCTTGGCATCGGCGGGCACGGCGCAGATATTCGGGCAGACTATCCGCGCCGGCAGGACCATCGTCATCCCGCTTTTCGCCGCTGACGCGCTTGGGTTGGCGGTCGATCAAATCGGCTTGATAGTCAGCATTTCGGTGGCGGTTGATTTCAGCCTCTTCCTGGTGGCTGGCTGGCTGATGGACCGCTTCGGGCGCAAGTTCGCGATCGTGCCCTGCTTCGGCATCCAGGCGCTGGGCATGGCGCTGGTGCCATTCGCGAGCGGCTTCGGCGGCTTGCTCTTCGCCGCGGTTGTCATCGGCATCGGCAATGGGCTGGGCGCCGGCAGCATGATGACCTTGGGCGCTGACCTGTCATCAGCGGGCTCGCGCGGGGAATTTTTGGGCATTTGGCGGCTCATCGGCGATGTAGGTCATACGGGCGCGCCGCTGCTGGTGGGCGTGGTGGCGGATATTCTCGTGCTCAGCTCCGCCATTTGGGTGATTGCCGGCTCGGGATTGGCGGCAGCCAGCATCTTCCTCTTCCTGGTGCCCGAGACGCACCGGCGCAAGCCGCCGCCAGCGCTCGCGACTTAGCCCCCAGCCAAGCCCCTCCCCCAAAAAATGAGAGAGGGGCTTATGAGCGCTTGCAAGGCCGAGAGATGCGAGACCAGTGATGCTTAAGTTAAGCTATCTGACAGTGGACTGGCCGCTGCGGCAGGAGCGGCTCTTCCCGCGGGCGGCGGCGCTGATTGTCGAAATCGGCTTCGGCAATGGCGAATACCTGGCGCAGCTGGCGCAGGCGCGCCCGGACTGCAACCTGCTGGGGCTGGAGATATCAAGCCAGTCCATGACACGGGCGGAAGCGCGCATCGAAAAGCTGGGGCTGCAAAACGCGCGCGTGATACAATGCCGGGCGGAGACGGCGCTGGCGCACCTGCTGCCGCCCGTGTCAGTCGCCGAATTTCACATCAATTATCCCGACCCCTGGTTCAAGAAAAAACATCAACGGCGGCGCTTGATGCAGCGGCAGACGCTGGACTATATGGCGAGCCGCTTGGTCAGCGGCGGCACGCTGCTGCTGGCGACCGACATCCGCGCTTATGCCGAGATGGCGGACGCGGCGCTGCAAGCCACACCGGGGCTGGACAATCTGCTGGGCGCGCCCTGGCTGCCAGATTTGCCTGGGCGCTTCCGCACAAAATACGAGCGCAAAGGTTATCGTGAAGGGCGCGGCGGGCATTTCTTCCGCTATCGGCGCAACCGCCAGCCCGTTTATCACCCGCCGCTGATACAGGAGTTGGACATGCCGCACTTATTTTTGCATTCGCCGCTGAATGCGCCGGCGATAATCGACCGCTTTTCGCCGACGCGCCGGCATGCAGCGGGCGCGCATATCGCGATTTTGAACGGCTATGCCAACCGCAAGCGCGACAGCGCCGTCTTTGAAGTGGTGGTGGAAGAGCCGACAATCGAGCAGCGCGCGCTCATCAGCCTAAGCCCGCGGGAGGAGCCGCGGCAGTACATCGTCAAGCTGACGGCGGTGGGGCATGCGCGCCCGACAGCGGGCATGCACGCGGCGGTGGCGGCGGTCGGCGAGTGGGTGGCGGGCTTGCATGAGGAAGGGGCGGTGCTGGCGCGGAAGGTGCGGGGGTGATTTCACCACAGAGGCACGGAGGGCGCAGAGATTATGGCATGTCAGCTTCGACAAGGGCGATCTGCGCGGGAGAAAGGCCGTAGAGTTGAAAGATGTACTTGTCAATGCGGGCTTGGGAGGTTTTCTCGTTGGCGTGGCGGTTGGCGTAGATTCGTTTGACTTCGGCGATGATATTCTCGACGAGGTTGGGCTGGGCGGCGAAATTGGGCAGGGGGATGCGGGAAATAATAGGTCGATTAAAGTGCATAGTGCGAATTGGTTTGGAAAAAATAAAGCGATAAACATACCAATTGATCAATCTGCTATTCAGCAATGCCAACACGAAGTATGGTGACAGCGTGTCCCCAATTTCCAACCGATTAATGGTATTGAGAATCAAGAATCGAGTTTCCGCCCTCTGCACAAGATGAGCGGTTATCTTGATATGTTTCACAGGATTTTCGATGAATGCGAGTATATCCTGAACAATAATATCTCCTGCTTCAATCTTTGCTTTGGCTGGAACAGAGTCTAATCGACAGTATCCCTTGAAATCTTTAAGATGGAATCTCTGTACATTAGCGCCGCCAATTACTGCATATTTACTCTTTGAATTTAGGATTTTCTTTTGCAAATCACTGCCTGACGAGATGTTGACTAGCCCACCTAAAAATTGTCCAGTTAGTTGCATCTGGTGTGCAATCCGCAGCTCCTCTATGGAAATACAATTTAAGAGCATCCCGAACCGGCGGCATTCGCTTTTCTCAACTTTATCAAATACAGCCTTGCTGCTTCGCTCCAAGATTAAATTGCGATACTCCCGAATATCCACATCTTTTCGATGAATGTAAATGACCTGCTCCAGCAAGACTTCGTCCCAGCCACGGCCGCAGTCAGCTATGACCTCCAGCCCATCCAACAGCCGCTCACGCAGTCTTCGCCAATTCGACGCGTACAAAAACGATTTAGGAACAATTAATCCGTGCCCCCCCCCCCCGTGGCGATTCTTAATGCTTGCGTCGACTGCGCCATGAACAGGCCGGCGGTATTTGTCATGCCGATATTAAATTCCCGCCGAAAATATTTCCTTTCCTCAGCGTTTAGCTTCGCGCCGTAGGGCGGATTGCCGAAGGTAAATGTAAAGCCGGGATTGTCCAGGTGCTGCCCGTTCTCGTCCAAGAAGACCTCGGGGAATTCAATCGCCCAATGAAAAGGGTTTTTGAACTGAGCAAAATCATCCTGGAATTTACTATTGAGTTCAACAGTCGCATTTTCAAGCTCAGTTTGTATTTCGCTATGGCGAGGATCCGTGTGCGCGGTTTCGACAAGCTCTGCGCGCAAGCGGCGGATGTGCGCCAGATTCTCAGCATGGTCTGCCAGGCGGGGGTCATCGGGGCACAAGCCTATGAGCGCGTTGCCCACCTTGATATTTTGGTTGAGTATCAAGGGAAGGGTCAGTTTATTGCTGGCTTTAGCCCCTTCCAAAGCGCGCAGGATTAGATTCATCACGGCAATTTCGGCGGCTTGTGGGTCGAGGTCAACGCCATAAAGATGCCTTTCCAGTATGAGTCGCGGATAGTTGTCGCGGATGTAGCGACCTTCGGCTTGAATCTGATGGATTTCGGGTGGGATATCGAGGAAGGCTAAGTCTCGGGCTTGCCGCAGGTATTCAGATTCCAAGCGCTTCTCTTCTGCCTGATAGAATTCCGCCAAGACCTGATAGGCATAAATGAGGAAGGAGCCGCTGCCACAGGCGCTGTCAAGCAGCCGCAAATTGCGTATTTCCGTGGAAGTCTTGCGAGATTGCCCGCGTATGCGTATTCCGTTAGGTTTGCCGTCGTGAGTGCCGTAAAGATATTTTCCAAGCGTATGGTCGACGATGAAGCGCACAATGTATTGCGGCGTGTAATAGCTGCCCTGCGCCTTTCGAGTGTCTAAATTGTCCTGGATGCTTATCGCTCCATCTTCGAGGTCAAGCGTTTTTCCGAGATACTGTTCATAAGTATTGCCCATGATGTCGGCGGGCATAGCGCGGTAGCGGGCTTCGTATAGCTTTTCCAATAGCGGGAAAAGGACTTCATCGCTGAATTGTGCCTGGTCGACCACTGAAGGCGCGAATAAAGCAGAGTTGTGTAGTTGGTCAAAGGCGCGAAACACAAAAGTTAACTGAACTTGCAATCCGCCGGCGTAGGGATTGTTCTTGCAGGTTTCATAGGCTTTCCAAAGCGGTCTGCTGTCAATGACAAAGTGGTCTTCCGCAAAACGAATAACGACAAGTCGATCCAAAAACCTCTGAATAACCGAGCGCAACAATGACAATTTGAGGCTGCCGTCTTCTCTAAATACCCAAGGATTTTGTCTAGGGGTCAGTGAAATATCGATGGCTAGGGCTTCTCGCTGTTGGTTGATAAATGCTAAGTAATCGGTATCCAGGTCTTTGACGACGCGCTGGTCGTTTAGCCGCTCCAAGCTGCCATTATGGATACTTTCCCAGGACAATTGCCACAGCAGCTCAAAATCATCATTGTAAGCGGCTGGTGCATCAAAGGTTAAAATCAGCCAATCTCGGCGAGCGTTAAACAAACGGAGGCATTCGAAATTAATTAGAATCGCCCATTTGCCGCCGTTATCAAATGCGTAATTTATAGCTTGCTGTTCTTCTTGCGTTCTATCTACAGCCATGCCCGGCAACGCAAGCTGGCCCGGTCCCATCGACCACTCATTGGAATCTGATAGCCGCTCAATACGCCCAAAGCGCTTTGCCTCGATGAACACTCTTTCGTTGTTAGACAGATTCAACACTCGGTCGACGCGCCGCCTGTTTACCGCCGGCTTTTCGCGCTCATATATGTTGAGGTCTTCGATGGGCCAGCCTAATACATCACGAAACAGAGGGTCTATAAAGCTGCCCAGCACACCACTTTCGCTCACTTCTGCTTTCTGTGATTCAGTGAGCTTATAATATCTCTCGACAAGTTCGCTTAAATTCTGGCGGGCTATGTCTTCTGAAGGCGGCATGAGAATACTCACTAGAACCTAGATAGAGGCGAAATTATGCCTCCAATTCACGGCTAGCGTCAACTCTGCTATACTCCACGCTAGCACTCAATTACAGGTCTCTCAAATGCCCCCACTCACACAACACACCCTGCCCAACGGACTCACCATCCTCCTGCGCGAAGCCCACAGCGCCCCCGTCATCAGCTGGTGGCTCGCCTACCGCGTCGGCAGCCGCAACGAACCCAGCGGCTTCACCGGCATCTCCCACTGGGTCGAGCACATGATGTTCAAAGGCACGGACAAGTTCCCCGCCGGCAGCCTCGACCGCGCCATCGACCGCGCCGGCGGGCAGTGGAACGCCTTCACCTCGATGGACGCGACTAAATACTTCGAAACCCTGCCCGCCGATAAAATCGATATCGCCCTGCGCGCCGAAGCCGACCGCATGCGCAACGCCCTCTTTGACCCCGCCGAAACCGAATCCGAGCGCACCGTCATCCTCTCCGAACGGCAGGGGGCGGAAAATCAGCCGACCTTCTGGCTGCAAGAGGAGGTGCGCGGTGCCGCTTTCCGCGTGCATGGCTATCATCACGAAATCATCGGCGATGAGGCTGACCTGCGCGTGATGACCCGTGACGACCTCTATCATCATTATCGGCGGCATTATTGCCCGGCGAATGCGGCCGCTATCGCCGTTGGCGCTTTTGACAGCGATGCCATGCTGGCGAAGATCGAAGCCCTCTACGGCGCGCTGCCCGCCGTGGAAGCGCCGCTGCTCTTCGCCCGCCAAGAGCCGCGGCAGCGCGGCGAAAGACGGGTGATGGTCGAGCGGCCCGGCAAGACTGCCTTCCTGGAAGTCTGCCATCGCGCGCCGGCGGCAACGCACGAAGACTGGCTGAAATTGAAAGTGCTGGACGCGATTTTGAGCGGCTCCAGCGGCGCTTCTGACAACAAAACCAGCCGCCTCTATCAGGCGCTTGTCAAAAGCGAAATCGCTGCGGGCGTCGGCGCTTGGCTGACGCCGACAATCGACCCCTATTTGTACAGCATGCTGGTCACGCTGCGGGATGGGCGGCAGCCGCAAGAAGCCGAGGCGATTCTGACGGCGGAAATCGAGCGCATTCAAGACGAGGGCGTCAGCGAGGCGGAGCTGAACAAAGCCCGCAAGCAGACCAAAGCCGCCTTCGCCTACAGCGCCGAGAGCGTCACCGAGCGCGCCTATTGGCTGGCGCAGTCTTTCATCCTGGGCGATGCCCGCTGGTTTGACAGCTATGCCGAACGGCTGATGCGCGTCAGCGCCGCCGATGTGCTGGATGTCGCCCGCCGCTACTTAATCCCGCGGCAGCGCGTTGTTGGCATCCTGCAGCCGACCGGCGCCGACAGCGAAGGAGCGCCCGCATGACCGCCGCCCAATTGAGCATTCCCAGCGCCAGCAGCATCCAGCGCGCGCAGTTGCCCAACGGCATCACGATTTTGGCATACGAGAATCCCGCCGTGCAGTCGGTCAATCTGACAGGCTCGCTGCATGCCGGCAGCATCTATGAAGCGCCGGACAAAAGCGGCTTGGCATCGCTGGTCGGCACGGCGCTGATGACGGGCGCGGTGCATCGGGATTTTGACGCTTTTCACGGCGCGCTGGAAGCTATCGGCGCTGACCTGGGCATGCGCGCCTATCGGCACAAGCTGAGCTTCGGCGGCAAAGCGCTGGCGGAAGATTTGCCTACCTTGGTGGACTTGGCGCGTGATGCGCTGCGCCAGCCAACTTTCCCGCCCGAGCATGTGGAGCGGCTGCGCGGCGAGCGCCTGACGCGGCTGCAATACAGCCAGTTCGACACTCGTTACCGCGCGGGCGAAGCGATGCGCAAAGCGCTCTACCCGCCCGAGCATGCCTATCACCGCGCCGCCGCTGGCGAAGAAGATAGCATTCAAGCGATTACTTTAAAAGACTTACGCGCCTTCCATGCGCGGCATTTTGGTCCCCGCGGGATGTTGATTGTGCTGGTCGGCGCGCTGAACGCGGAAGAAGCCATCGCCATGGCCGCCGATGCCTTTGGCGACTGGCAGAACAAAGAGCAGCCGCCGCCGCAGCCAGTGGCAAGTCCGGCAGCCGCCGCCGCGTCAAAGCGGGAGCAGGTCTTTGTGCCGGGCAAAACGCAGTCCGATATCAGCATGGGCATGATTGGACCGCCGAGGCAGGCGGACGATTTCCTGGCGGCGCAGCTCGCCAACAGCATCCTGGGCGAATTTGGCATGATGGGCAGAATCGGCAAAAGCGTGCGCGAAGACAAAGGGCTGGCGTATTATGCCTACAGCCGGCTGGGCGGCGGGCATGGTCCCGAACCGTGGAGCGTCAGCGCGGGCGTCAACCCGGAAAATGTGGACTTGGCAATCGCCTCCATCCTGGAAGAAATCAAGCGCCTGACGCAGACCCTGGTTTCCGAAGAAGACCTGGCGGACAATCAAAGTTATTTCACAGGGCGTATGCCGCTGCGGCTGGAAAGCAACGAAGGCATCGCCGCCCACATACACAGCATGGAAAGTTTTGATTTGGGGCTGGATTATCTGCTGGGCTATCGGGAGCGCATCTACAGCATCAGCCGCGACGACATCTTACACGCGGCGCAAAAGTACCTCGCCGCCGAGCGGATGGTCATCGCGGTGGCGGGACCGGGGCAGGCGGCATCGGCGCAGAATGCCCCCCATGGATAGGGTACCGAGAGCCGCCAAAATGCAGGATTTGATGGCGCTGAAGAATATCGGCGCGTCTTCTGCCGAGAAGCTGTTGGGCGCAGGCATAGAATCGCGAGAGCAAATCGAAGACCTGGGCGCAGTAGCGGTTTTCCTGCGCTTAAGAAGACTGTATCCGGTGAGCATGACGATGTTGTGGGCTTTGCAGGGCGCGCTGCTTATTATACCATGGTATCAGTTGCCCGAAGACATGAAAGCGATGCTGCTTGCGGAATTGCGCGCCGCCGCGGCGGAACAGGACGCGGGGCGCGACTAGGCGGTATAATGTGCTTCAAGCATGTTCGTAGACGATCTTCTTAGACAATCTTAGAGTTGAGGCAAAGTAAAGAGTCGATAGATGGCGGAGAAACGGGTAGTCATCACTGGCATGGGCTTGGTCTGCCCGGTGGGCAATACCGTTGCGGAATCCTGGGCGAATATCCGCGGGGGCAAGTCCGGCATTGATTGGATTAGCCTGTTTGACGCCGACCTGGTCGCGAATCGGGTGGCGGGCGAGGTCAAGGGGCTGGACTTGGTGGCAAAGTTCGGCCGCCGCGAGCTGCGGCGCATGGACCGCGCGCAGATGCTGGCGCTGGTGGCGGCGGAAGAAGCGCTGAACGATGCTGATTTGCACATCACCGCCGAAAATATCTATGATGTCGGCGTGGTGGTCGGCTCTGGCATTGGCGGCATCGTCACTGTGGTGAAGGCGCTGCAAGGCTTTGAAGCGAAGGGGCATCGCGGCGTCAGCCCGGTGATTGTGCCCGCCCTGCTGCACGATGGCATCAGCTCGCGCGTGTCCATGCACTTTGGGCTGAAGGGACCGAACTACAACATCACCTCCGCCTGCGCGACCAGCAACAACACCATCGGCGACGCCGCTGACATAATCCGCATGGGGCGGGCAAAAGCGATGGTTGCCGGCGGCAGCGAAGCCTGCATCATGCCGATGGTGCTCAGCGGCTTCAACAATATGAAAGTGCTGACCAATACCGAAGATATCCCCGAGAAGGCGGCGCGCCCCTTTGACGCGACCCGCGATGGCTTTGTCGCCGCAGAGGGTGCGGCGCTGCTCATCCTGGAAGACTTGGAGCATGCCCTGGCGCGCGGCGCGCGCATCCACGCCGAGCTCACGGGCTATGGGCATACATCGGACGCATTCCATGTAACGGCACCAAATCCCGACGGCGTTGATGCTGCCGAGGCGATGCGGCGGGCAATGCGGGAAGCGGGCATCAGCAGCAAAGACATCAGCTACATCAACGCCCATGGCACTGGCACCCAGCTCAATGACAAGAGCGAGACGCTGGCGATTAAGCTGGCGCTGGGCGAAGACGCCTACACCATCCCCATCTCGTCCACCAAGTCGATGACTGGGCATATCCTCGGGGCGACGGCAGCGGCGGAAGCGATATTCTGCATCAAAGCATTGCAGGATAATTTTATCCCGCCGACGATAAACCTGGAAAATCCCGACCCCGAGTGCGACCTCAATTACACGCCCCTGGTCGGCGTTGAGAAGCCGCTGCAGCATGTTTTGAGCAACTCATTTGGCTTCGGCGGGCACAATACAGCGGTTCTGCTCAGCCGCTACCAGTAGCCCTTAGGGCATTTGCCGCGCCCGCAAAGCTGCCACAATCTCCTCAAAAGCAGCGTCCGCCAGCGCGTGGATTTCAGCGTCGCTGCGGTCTTGTATCGGGTGTGGTACATACAGCGCCCGCGGGTGGAAGCCCAGCGCGGCACCTTGCGCCGCCGCTGCCTGCTCAAACTCGCTGGAGGCGATGAACATGCCCGGCAGCCCGCGCGCCTCCAAATCCGTGATGTCGTGCACACTGCACGACGTGCAGGAGCCTCAATCGGCGAGCGCCTCAATGACAAGATCGTTTTCGCTGGCGATTGCTTGCTTGAGCGCTGCCGGGGCGACCCGCGCGAAAGTCGGCTTCTGATAGCGGCGCGTCTCCGCCGCCAGCGCCTGCAGCTGCCTCGCCAGCCTGTCAAGAAAGACATCGCCGCGCGGCTTGGAAATATCCAGCAGGGCGATGCGCGCCCCCGCCAGGTTTTGCGGCAGCGGCAGGGCTTGCCGCTGCGCCGGCTGCCGCTCGGCAGTTGGGTCGAGCAATTCGGTCATGTTCTTCTCCTCTTGTGTCATCCGTATTAGATTTTACTATTCTATAGCGACGGTAACGGGCACGCTGCCCTTGGGACCGCTCGCCGCCCAGCCGCTGATGACCGCCGACCACATGCCAGCGTTCGCCCCAGCATAAACGATGAGCAAGCCGCCTGGGCGCAGCTTGTTGAGCCGCTGCCCCGCCAGCCCCGGCGGCATGCCCTCGGCGATGCCGCCCGCGCCGCGGATGACCACCTGCCCGTCAACGGCGAGATGCTTGTCCAGCTCCTGGCGGAAGCGCTTTTTTGTCCAGCCCGCATGACGAAAAACGCGCATGTGCTCGGGCGAGAGTATCAGCAGCGCGTCAGCGCCGCCATACAGCTTGGCGTGATGAATCGTGCGCAGGGACAGCGCCAGACTGCGCGTAAGCGACTCGGGGGCGCGCGATTTCTGGTCGGCGATGGGATGCACGCCGCCACCCGCAAAAAGCGTCACCGTGGAAGTGCCCGGCGCGAAGCCGCGTTCCTGCGCCAGCGATTCCCAGGGCGACTCTTCCTCGCGCTCGGCGATGCAGAAGCCGACTTTTCCCGGCTGCCCCAGCGTCGCGCGGTCGACGCCGCCGGGGATGCCGCCGCCCACATTGCGAATCAGCAGCTGCAAAGCGCGCCCGATGCTGGCATTGGCGCGGTTGCCTTGCCCCAAGGCGTTGATGCCGCTGTTCATGCCGATTTTGTCACGGATGGGACCGTTTACAATCAGCATGGGACCGACAAAATAGGTGGTCGCCAAAACACCATGCAGGCAAAATGCGTCGTGGCAAGCGGCCTCAACCGCTGCCAGGACCACCGGCAGATACTCGGGCTTGCAGCCAGCCATGACAGCATTAACCGCCACTTTCTCCACAGTGCAGGGCGCAAGATTGGGCGGGATGACGCCAACAATTTCTGATGGCGAACGGGCAGTACCGCCGAGCATAAGCAGGACGCGCTCCGCTGTCGGCGGGATGACGGGCAAGCCATCAGACCAGCCGCGCTCATAGGCGAGTTCATGCGGATCCTGCGCCGCCGCGACCGGGATGCGCCGCGATTGCAGCCGCGCATCGCCGAATTTCAGCGCCAGTTTTTCTGGCATGCCGGGCTCAACCGACTTTGAGCCGCAGCCCGGGCTGAACGCTGGCAGCCCCGCGCCGAGGGCGGGCATGTCGCAGAGGCGGCGCCAGTCTTCACGCTGCCAGCCGACCAGACGGCGCGTCTCTTTGCCGTCCGCCACCGCAATCAGAGTCGGCACTGTTTCAATTTCGAGGCGGAAAGAAAGCTCCAGCGCGCTATCGTCACGCAAGCCGCTGAGTCCCCGCGGGAAATCGGCATCGTCCTGCGTGAAAACAAGCAGCTCCCGCGCCTGGTCCAATGCCTTCAGCGCCGGCTGGATGAGGCGGCAGGTGGCGCAGTCCCGCTTGACGACGGCAATATAGCCAGAGAAATCCTTCGGAAGCAGCGACATGTGCGGAGCATCCCAATGACAATTAGACTTTTCGCAATTGTAGCGCGGAAAGCGGTCATTTGCCCGCGTTGGCAATGCCGGCAAACTCCATTATGCTACAGTAGAATCACTTTATTGGCAGCGGCGAGGCAGACTCAGTGAAGCTTTCCGATATCTTCCGCGAAGGGTCAGAAGCGCGGCGGCTCTTCGGCAGATATTACGCGATTGGCGCGATATGTATCATCCTGATTGCGCTGCTGCTGCTGGCGCTGGCGACGCGCGGCGTTTAAGCGCCGGGATAGTCTTCCGCGCCAGCCGCCCAATAGTCTTCCAGGGAGACGCCCAAGCCATCGGCGATGCGATTGACATAGGCGTAATAGGCGGTTACCTGCGCGATATCCAGAATTGCCCGGTCGCTGAAGCCGCATGCGCGCAGCTTTTTGATATCGCTTTCTTGCATTGCGCCCGGGCTCTCCGTCAGCTTGGCGGCATAGTCCAGCAGCGCCCGGTCGGCAGCAGTCAGTTGCGCGCGCCGATAATCGCTGGCGATTTGCGCGCTGAAGTCCTTGTCGCCCGTCAACTGACGGAGGTTGCGGCTGTGATGGCGCAGTCAGTATTCGCAGCGATTTATCGCCGACACAACAACGCCAATCAGCTCGCGCTGCACCAGGCTCAGCGGGGATTCGCCGTACATCAGCGTTTTGTAGAGGTGCAGATGGTCAATCAGCGATGCGGGGTTTAAGCTGTGAATCTTCATGATATGGTCGACTTCTCCGCCCGCGCCATCGGCGGCACGGCGGTAGGCGCGCCGCAATTCGCCCTCCGCGGCGGCTTCGTCAACAGTTTCGATCCAGGCGATGGGCTTTTTCTGTAGGGGCATCAGCGCATCCTTTCACGCGTTAAGAATCTATGAACAGCGGCAGATTGAGCTGCCAAGCGCGATGCAGCGCTTTGAAGAAGGCGATGAACTCGCGCACGCAGCTGTCAGGTGCCGCCGCTTGGGACATAAGGAACGGGTAGGCTTCGCGCTGCGCCGCCTGCATGGAAGAGATGCTTTGGATTTCCGCCGCCTCCAGATCGCGATTGATGGCATTGAAGAATAGCAGCAGGATGCCGGCGTGATTCGGCATAATGCGCTCGCCCACGCCAAAAATCATCTCCAGCGCTTGGTCGCTGGTCACAACAACTTCGCCCAAGCGCCGCTGTGGCGCATAGGGCAGCTCAAAATAGCTGCGGGCACCAGCTTCAGAAGCGCCATCAGCCACGCGCAGCGCCTTGATAGACGAGCCATCATAGCCGAGGTTGCGAATGCCCTGCCGCAGCAGCAGCCAAACCAGCGGCTCGTCCGGCAGGGGCAGGCGCTCGAGCAGCCAGGTTTCGGCGCTGGCGGAAAGCGGATATTGGATAGCGCCGATGCAGCCAAAGGCGCTGTCGCTCAAATTCGCCGGGCAGCCGCTGCAATGCGCTTCCTGCTCGTCCAGGGCGGCGGCATGGTCGAGCAAATCTTGCACGACAATCAGTTGTCTTTCGTCGCCGGCACCGGGACGGCGCTGGCTGAACTCAAAGCCCATTTTCGCGGGCTCGCGCCGGTCGCCAGCCGCGCGGAACCAGCGGATGACTTCCCGCGCCCGCGCCCGTTCTTTGATGCGCTCGAGGATGCCGCCGGCGCTCAGCGCGCGTTTGGGCGGGCAATCCAATTCAACGATGTGGTCGATAGCCAAGCGCAACGCTCCCCTAGCATAGCTTAAGAGTGGGCAGCGGCGAGTATAGCACAGCTATGCCCAGCGCCCGTAACGCCGCAGCGCCAAAAGCGCATTGATGGTGGTCACCGGCTGCCACTGGGGGAGATTGTGCTGGTCAAGCCAGCAGCCATCGGCTTGCTGGCTGCCTGCCAGCGCATCGAGATTGCGCTCGAGCACTCCCGCCGGCAGCGCCTTGGCGATGAGAGACGCCGGCTCGGGCGCGAAGCGGAAAAGGGAATCAGCTTGAGCCGGCGGCGCGGCTTGGGCGCAGGCGATGATGTTCTCGATTGTCGCCTGCCGATAGCGCCGTAAGCCGGGCAGCTCGTCGATGGCGAAGAAGAAATCAAAAGCGTGGTAAGCCATGAAGAGCCAGTCGTTTTCCAAGATGCTTTCGGGGCTGATATTCTCCAGCGCCCAGCGCGCCGTCTTTTTTATCAAGACGGGGCTAGCCGCGCCGAAGTGAATCAAGTTGCCGACGATGGAATCGGGCATGGTCTGCCCGCCCGCGCTTTGCCACCAGGGCGCCAGCGGATAATCGCGAGCCGCTGGCGGGTTTATCAGGTTGCCGGCGGCGTCCATCTGGCTCTCCAGCCACTCGGCGGTCCCATCCAGCAGCGATGCCGGCGGGATGCCCGTATATCTCATCAGGCCCAGCAGGTATTCCAGCGCCAGCGGGTTGGACTGCGGCGCTTTGAGATCGTGCTCGAAGCCGTGTCCGAAGCCGTTATCAGGGTTCTTGTAACAGAAGAGTATCTGCCGCAGGCGCTGCAGGCTGCCGCCTTCAAAGAGCCAATCGAAGAGCGCACGCTCGAATAAAGTGCCCTGTGCGTGAACAAAAGTGCGGGCTTTGGCGAAGTCGACGGGCATGGCATTGCCTCCTGTTTGTATGGCTGGCTGCGAGCTATAAGCCATTTCGGCTTATACATATTGCTGCAGGATGAGAATCAATTCGCGGGCGCGCTGACGAAAGGTATGCTGCTTCAAAACGCGCTGACGCGCCGCCCTTCCCAATGCCTGGCGCGCGCCATCGTGCTTGAGCAAATGCCGATAACGGTCGAGGGCTTCTTCCGCCGACGAAACCAGGATAATCTCCTTTTCCGGCTCGAACCAGGCTTCAATGCCGGCGTAGGGATTGGCGACAATACATGCGCCCAGGGAAGCCAGCTCAAAGGGGCGGGAGGATGACGATGCCTGCACGCTGGCATGAGCGCCGCGCGTGATACAGAGATTGATTTTGCTGCGGCAGATGTATTCGCGCAATTTGCTGAAGCTCAAATAAGGCAGTTCCCGCGCCGCGCCGAGGTCGCCCAAACCTGCGCCGCGCACAGCAAAACGCGCGCTTGGCAGCTGCAGCGAGGGGAATTGAATCATGTTGTCGAGCCACTCGGATCGATATTCGCGGCCATGCCCATAGAAAAACAGGTCGATATCCTGCGCCGACACCGGCAGAGGCGCAAACACATCGGGGTCAGCGCCGTACCAGACTGTGTGCGCATTCCGCGCCCCCAACTGGCGCAGCAGTGACTCGCCACCCGCGCTGTTGCTGATGAATGCCGTATATTCCGATAAATCCGCGCCTTGATAGATGCGGAAGCCCGAGGCGAAGCCGCGCATATTGGGCAAGCTGGCGGGCACATCGCCATCAAAATAGAAGACGGGAATGTCAAAGGTCTCGCTGATATAACGGGGAATGCCCACAAGATGGTTGAGCGGAACCGTCAACATCAACAGCGCCGCGATATCCGCTTCTTGCCGGATTATCCGCGCAAGATGGCGGCGCCACAGCGGCGCGATTGCCGCTTGCGCCAGGCGGCGCGCCGCCTTGTCGCTGACGGAGTCCGCCGCTGGCGCAGCAGTGTCGGGTGCAGCTTGGGGACGCCAGGCGCGGGCGCGAGCGCGTACCGCCTTGAAAGCATCGCCTTGCCAGCGCGCCGGGTTGGCGGCGGCGCGCCACCACAAGCTCTCAATCGCCGGACCTTGATACGGTGCCGCGATGACCTCCACGCCGCATTCATAAAGCCCCTTCAACAGCTGCCACCAGGCGGGCGTGGCGCTGAAGGGCTGGGTCAAATCCAGCGAAGAAACCAGGACCAGCAGTTTCATACAGGCACCGCCTCCAGCAGGCAGCTACTTTCTCGGATGCGCCAGCTTCAAGGGCGATTGTACACCATCAGCGCGTTTTGAATATGCGGCGCGGGCGCTGTTGCAATTTGCATTTGAACCTTGCTATACTGAAATTGTGTCGCGCAAGCTCGCGATATATTGTAAATACGGAAGGGAGACCGCTATGAAACGTTTACTGCTTGTACTTTCGTTGCTTGGCTTGCTGGGCGCGCTTGGCATGCCAGCCCTTGCCGATGGGCATTGTATGGACGAACTGGGCTGTGTCGAAGTTGGTCCCGATGACCCGATTGTGATTGGCGCGATGCTGTCACTTTCTGGCGCCACATCGTTCTATGGCGAGGATTCCCTCGGCGGCGTTGAGCTCGCCATTTTGGGGCGCGATGGCATGCTTTTGGGGCGCGATGTTATAGTGGTGGAAGAAGACGAGCTGTGCTCGGCGGAAGGCGGGCAAGCGGCGGCGCAGCGCATGGCGGCGGATGAGACTATTGTCGGCATCATCGGCACTACTTGCTCGGGCGCGGCGCAAGGCGCGATGCCCATCATCAGCGAAGCCGGCATGTTGATGATTTCCTCCTCCAATACTTCCCCGCGCTTGACCAATGACGATTCGGAAGCTGGCGGCACCTATTACCCCGGCTACTTCCGCACCGCGCATAATGACTTGTTCCAAGGCGCGATGGGCGCGCAATTCGCCGTTGAGGTGCTGAAAGCCGGTGCCGTCGCCACTATCCATGATGGCGACCCCTATACCGAGGGGCTGGCGGTTGTGATGGCGAATACCTTCGCCGGCTTGACTGGCGAAGTCGTCTTCCAAGGCGCTGTCAGCAAGGGCGACACCGATATGAGCGCAATCCTCACCGAGGTCGCCGCCAGCGCCCCCGATGTTGTCTATCTGCCAGTATTTGTGCCCGAATCAGAATTCCTCGTGTCGCAAGCGGCAAATACCCCGGGGCTGGAAGATGCGGTGATGATGACCGCGGACGGCAGCTTCGCGGCTGGTTTCGCCCAAAATACTGGGCAAGCAGCCGCCGGCGTATACATGACCGGTCCTCATGTATCCGGCGAATCCTATGAGGCTTTCCTGGCGCTGTGGGCGGAAGAGCAGCCCGGCGGCACCGAAGCGCCGCCCAGCGGCTTCCACGCCCATGCCTATGACGCGACCAACCTCTTGATGGACGCGGTAGAAGCGGTGGCGGAAGAAATGGACGACGGTACGCTGGTCATCGGGCGGCAGGCGCTGCGTGACGCGATGGCTGCCGTCGAAGAGTATGACGGGCTGACCGGCTCGCTGACCTGCCAGGAAGAGTCGCCCTTCCGCGGCGATTGCGCCACTGGCACCGCTTTGGCGGTATTCGAGATTACCGAGGCGCAGGTGAACGAAGGCGCTTGGCCGCCGCCAATCGTCTGGGATCTTTCGATGTCGATGGCGATGTCGGAGGGATAAATCCCGCTAGAGGCGGCACTATCCAAGCAAACTGGGCAAGCCGGAGGATGACATCCTTCAGCTTGCCCTTCTCTTGTGTTGATACCGCGCTCGAAAGTTATGTGCATGAGCAAAACGCTGCTTTCTCTGGTAGTAGTATTGGCGCTGCTGCTGGGCGCAAGCCCGCTGGCGCTGGCGGATTACCCTTGTGAGGACCCGCTGGGCTGCGTCGAGCTCGCTCCTGATGATCCCATAGTGATTGGCGCGATGCTGGTGATGTCGGGCGCGGTGAATTACCTGGGCGAAGATTCGCTGGGCGGCATCGAGCTGGCATTGCTGGCGCGTGAGCATACGCTGCTGGGGCGCGATATCGAGCTGGATGTGCAAGACAGCTTATGCACGGCGGAAGGCGGTCAAGCGGCGGCGCAGCGCCTGGCGGCTGACCCCATCATCGTCGGCGCAATCGGCACCAATTGCTCAAGCGCCGCCCAAGGCGCGATGCCCATCATCAGCGATGCCGGCATGGTCATGATCGCGCCCTCGAATACCTCGCCCAGCCTCACAAATGCTGATGTCGCCAGCGGCGGCTCTCATGTGCCTGGCTACTTCCGCACCAGCCAAAACGGCTTGATTGAAGGCGAGTTCGCGGCGGCATTCGCCGTGCAAGCGCTGGGCGCCCGCAGCCTGGCGACAGTGCACGATGGCGACCCTTATACCGAGGGGCTTTCCTGCGCAATCGCCGATACCTTCACTGAGCTGGGCGGCACCGTCATTTTTGAAGGCGCGGTCAATAAGGGCGATACTGACATGGCTTCAATTTTGACCGAGATTGCGGTCAACCCGCCTGATGTCATCTACCTGCCCTTGTTCGAGCCCGAGGTCAACTTCTTCGCCGCGCAGATGCAGCATATCGCCGGGCTGGAAGACAGCATCATCCTGGGCGGCGGCGCCAGCTTTACCGCCAGCTTCCCCGAAAATACCGGTGATGCCGCCGTTGGCATCTATGTATCGGGACCATTTGCCAGCGGTGCCGCCTATGAAGATTTGCTTGCCCGCTGGCACGAAGAATATGGCGATGCGCCGCCGAGCGGCTATCACGCCCATGCCTATGACGCGACTAACCTGCTGCTCGCGGCATTGGAGCGGGTCGCCATCGCGCGGGAGGATGGCGGCATCGTCTTTGGGCGGCAAGCAATCCGCGATGCCCTCGCCGCTACCGAAGACTTCCCCGGCATCACCGGGCGGTTGACCTGTCTGGATGAATCGCCATTCGCTGGCGATTGCTCCCCGGGCACGGCGCTGGCGATATTCGCCATCACCGAAGCCGAAGTCTATGAGGACAATTGGCCGCCGCCAGTGGCTTGGAGCGTCGCCAGTGATTCTGCAACGGACTCGGGCTGATACAGCACTCTTGTTGAGATACTTTAGGAAATGCGGTACAGTCCCGCTGAGATTGACATAACGCACAGGCGGTTGCGCCTATGTTCAAATGGAAAACTGACGAATTTTCCTGGGTAGATTTCACAATTGATGTCCTGCGCGTATTGATTGTGCTGGGCATCGTCATCGGCGCATGGAATACCCTGTCCTCGGGGCGCATATCCTTCGCGCAATGGGTCAATCTCTTCATCGCCGGCTTGTCCCAGGGCAGCATCTACGCGCTTATCGCTTTGGGCTATACGCTGGTCTATGGCATTTTGCTGATGATTAACTTCGCCCATGGCGAGGTCTTTATGGCGGGCGCGTTCTCCACCGTCTTCCTCGCCGAGGCGCTAAACCGCACCGGTTTCCTCAACGAGCAGCCGGTTCTCGCCATTCTGCTGATGATTGCCTTTGCCGGTTTGGTCTCGATGAGCGTGGCGATTCTCTTGGAGCGCATCGCCTATCGCCCCTTGCGCGGCAGCCCGCGCCTGGTGCCGCTTATCACGGCGATTGGGGCTTCCTTCTTCCTGCAATATACCTTCCGCGGCTTGTATGGCTCCGGCTTCAAAGCCTACCCGCAGGTGCGCGCCTTGCAAGGCGTCATTCAAATTGGCGATGTCAACATTCCGATTGTGCAGATTTTTGTCTTCTGTTCCGCCTTGCTGCTGATGCTGGGGCTGTATTGGCTGGTGGAGCGCACGCGCGTGGGCAAAGCGATGCGCGCCGTTTCGGAGAATAAAGAAGTCGCGCGGCTGATGGGCATCGACATTGATTGGGTGATTCTGTTCACCTTCGGCGTTGGCGGTTTTTTGGCGGGCGCGGCTGGCGTCATCAACGGCATGTTCCGCCCGCAAGGCGTCAATTTCTTCATGGGCTTCATCCCCGGCATCAAAGCGTTTACAGCCGCGGTGCTGGGCGGCATCGGCAACATCCCCGGCGCGATGCTGGGCGGTTTGTTCCTGGGCGTGATTGAAGCGATTGGACCCAACCTTGTTCTGGCTGGCTTGGGAATACCCGGCGCCAACCAGCTCAAAGATGTGATTGCCTTCACCATGCTGGTGCTGGTGCTGATCTTCCGCCCGCAAGGCATTTTGGGCGAACGCCTGTCCGAAGCCAAGGCATAAGGAGGGTGCCATGACCATTTTGCGATCGAGAAATAGTGGCATAATCCTGACGCTTGGCGCGCTCTCTGGCATCTTCCTTGTCTACATCGGCATGGTGGGCATGATTTCCGCCTTCCACAAACGCGAAGTGGTCAACGATTTCATCAGCCTGGGGCAGGTGCTGCTGCTGCTGGCGCCCTTCGCCGCTGGCTATGTATTGGCGAATCGCCTGCGCGCCGAGGGCGCTGGCAGCGCGCAATTGCTGGCAGGCGGGCTGATTGTCGGCTTGCTGACGGCGCTGCCGACTGTCATCTTGCTGCTCTTTAATTCTGACGACTATCGCTTCTTGTTGGATCTCACATTGCGCCTGGCGCCCTTCGCGGTGGCGAGCGCAATCGCCTGGCAAAGCTATAAAAGCGGCAGCGAAAGCAGCCGCGTACTGGGGATTTGGCTGGTGACCGCGCTGCTCACCGCCATCGTCACCTATTCACTGGCGCTGATATTTGAAGTCAAGGGGGATTTGCGCTCGGTTCTGGTCAACATTAACCGCGACTGGGAGAAGGTTGTAACCTTCGACAATTGGCGGGAGCTTGGCGTCGGCATCATCACTTTATGCGGCATCTCCGGCATCGCCGGGCTCGGCGGCGTCGTGTTGAATCTGCTGCCGGCGGTGCCGCGGCGCGCGCTGGTCTACGGCTTGTCGGTTACGCTGCTGGTGGGCGCATTTGGCGAAACGGTGCGCCTGGTTTTGCAAGAGCACTTGGACCGCGATACTTTGCGCGCCATCTTCCAGCGGGATACCCTGCGGCAAAATGCGGCGCTGACGCTGTTCCTCATCAGCACCGCCGCCGGCTTCTTGTGGGCATTATATGGCGAGCGCGCGCGCGCCGGCTTCGGCGGGATGGCGCCAACCCAGCAGCGGACTGTGCGCGGCATCGGCACGCTTGTTTTCATCGGCATACTGCTGATGCTGCCCTGGCTGATTGGGCGCACGCTCAGCGATGTGGCGGTTACCATCGGCATCTTCGTTTTGATGGGTCTCGGCTTAAATATCGCGATTGGCTTGGCGGGCTTGCTCGACCTGGGCTATGTTACCAATTATGCCGTGGGCGCATATATCCTGGCGGTCTTGACTTCGACCGGTCCGCTGGGGCTGATGCAGGGGACTTTCACCTTCTGGATGGTTATCCCGGTCGCGCTATTGGCGGCGATGTTTGCCGGCTTCATTTTCGCCGTGCCCGTGTTGAGAATGCGCGGCGATTATCTGGCGATCGCCACCCTCGGCTTCGGCGAGATTATCGGCAAGCTGGCAATATCCGACTGGCTAAAGCCGATAATTGGCGGTGCCCAAGGCGTACAGGCAATCCCGAAACCGGTGTTCTTCGGCAACGAGCTGACAAACCCGGAAGAGCTGTATTACATTGTGCTGGTGGCGAGCCTGGTTACGCTTTTTGTTTCGATTCGGCTCAACAATTCGCGCTCGGGGCGGCAATGGATGGCTATCCGCGAAGATGAAGATGTCGCGACTGCCATGGGCATCGATACCGCCCGCGCCAAACTGCTGGCATTTACGCTCAGCGCGGCGACTGGCGGCGTTGCCGGCGCTATCTTCGCCGCCAAGGTCGGCTCGGTATTCCCCAACAGCTTCACGGTTTTTGTTTCAATCAATGTCTTGAGTTTGATTATCGTCGGCGGCATCGCCAGCAACCCGGGCATTGTGGTCGGCGCGATTGTGCTTATCGGCTTGCCGGAGCTGCTGCGCGAGTTTTCAGACTTCCGCTTTTTGATGTATGGCGCTTTGCTCATCTTGATGATGATAAACCGACCGCAGGGTTTGATTCCGTCGACAATCATCACGCACGAGGCGCGCGCTGGCGTCAAAGCCAAAGCGGCTGGCGCGGGCTAGCGCGGGGAGGCGGCGCATGGCGGCAGCAAACGCGAAGGGCGGCAAGCGCATACTGGAAGCCAAGGGCATGACCAAGCGCTTCAGTGGCTTGGTCGCTGTCGACAACTTGGATTTTTATATCCCGCAAGGCGCTATCGCCAGCATCATCGGTCCCAACGGCGCGGGCAAAACCACATTTTTTAATTGCATCACTGGCTTTTATCAAATTGATGAGGGGGAAATCCTATTTGATGGCGAGCGGCTGCACGGCAAATCGCCCGACCAAATCACACGCGCCGGCATATCCCGCACCTTTCAAAATATCCGCCTGTTTAACAACATGTCGACTATCGAGAATATCATGGTGGGGCAGGAGCCGCATTTGGCATCAAGCTGGCTTGGCGCAATCCTGGGTTTGCCCTCCACGCGGCGGGAAGAGGTCGCAACCGAAGACCGCGCCCGCGAGCTGCTGGAGTTTGTTGGTTTGGAGGGCAAAGGCGATATGCTTTCCAAGAATCTCTCGTATGGCGACCAGCGGCGGCTGGAGATTGGGCGGGCGCTCGCCAACAAGCCCAAGCTCGTGCTCTTGGACGAGCCGACCGCCGGCATGAACCCGCGCGAGACTATCGAGACGACCGAGTTCATCCGCCGCCTGCGTGACGAATTGGGCATCACGGTGGTGCTCATCGAGCATGATATGCGCGTGGTCATGGAAATCTCGGAGCATATTACCGTGCTGGATTATGGCAAGAAAATCGCCGAGGGCTTGCCCGCGGCTATTCAAGCCAACCCCGATGTCATCGAAGCCTATCTGGGGCGTGGCGCCGCTGCCGCCGCGGTGCCAGCCCAGGGCAATTGCATTAAAAAGACATTCGCCACAACAAGCGGAATCCAACGAAAGGTTAACCACCGAGGACACCGAGATACACCGAGAAAAGCATGAGATGCCTCTTTGATGCTTTTCTCGGTGTCCTCATTTTTTCTCTGTGCTCTCGGTGGTATGGGGTGTGTACAAACTACCCTGATAAATGAAGTAGCATAGAGCCATTTCAAGAAAAAACTTTGTG
>JAJDWK010000090.1 GCA_022825675.1 Anaerolineae bacterium
TTAGCGCGTTTGCATCGGCGTTCGCGTTGTTTCTCCCGTTGCGCTGATGCTCTGCGGCGGAATGTGAAACTTTTTGTGCATGCCTGGAATCGGCGTCAGTTGTATAAACAGCGGTATCCGAAGTACGCTGCTCATCTTATTGAATTCGCATATCAATTAAATTCACCACTCCCCCGGTGCTGCTCATCAACTGTTCTCCTCAGATTCGCCTTCGTAATAGACCCAGAATTTGGCGGTGGCGAAGAGTATCAAAGTCAAAAGCAGTATCGCCAGGAAGAAGACCCAAGCCAGCGCCGAGGCATAGCCCATTTTGAAGTTTTGGAATGCCTGGCGATAGAGATAGAGCAGATAAAAGAGCGAGGCGTTGGCGGGACCGCCATTGGTCATGATGAAAGTTTCGGTGAAGATTTGCATGGTGAAAATGACGCCGGTTATCAGCTGGAAGAAGATGGTCGGGCTGAGCATGGGCAGGGTGATGCGGAAGACGCGCTGCCACCAGTTGGCGCCGTCAATCTCGGCGGCTTCGTACAAATCGGTGGGGATGGCTTGCAAGCCCGCGAGGTAGATGATCATGCCGCCGCCCACGCCCCAAAGCCGCATGATGACAAATGCCGGCAGCACCCAAATCTTGCTGCCCAGCCAGGCGGGACCTTCGATGCCGAAGAGCGCCAGCACCGTGTTCAGCAAGCCGAAATCGCTGGAGAATATCCACTGCCACAGGATGGCGACGGCGACGCCCGAAAGTATCGCCGGCAAATAATATATCGTGCGGAAGACGGACAAGCCGCGGATATTGGTGTTCAGCAGCATGGCGATTGCCAAGCCGAAGACGATGTTCAGCGGGATGGACACCAGCGAAAAAACCACCGTGATGCGCAGCGAGTGCATCGGCAGCGGGTCGCTGAAGAAGAGCTTCTGATAATTCGCCAAGCCGACAAATTCCGGCGGCGAGATGATATTCCATTTGTAGAAGGACAGCGCCAGCGACGCCAGCATCGGGAAAGCCGTCAGCAGCAGGAAGCCGGCAATCCAGGGCGAAATCATCGCCCAGGCGAGCAGGGTCTCGCCGCGTTTGTAGCCGATGTTCACATTGAGGAAGCCGCCTTGGCTTTTGACAAATTGCGCGAGGCTCATGCCCTCCATCCCCAGCCCCTTCCCTCAAAAAATGAGGGAAGGGGAGCATTTTATGCGGGAAATTGCGGGTTTATGCCGCTGGCTGGCGCTTGAAGCTATCAGCCCGAGCGCCATTGCCCTTCTTTAATCAGCGGGTTGACCTGGCGCACAATCTCATCGCAGACGACTTGGGCATCGCGCTCTTCGCCAATCATCAGCAGGTCGATTTGCGCCTGCATGATTTGCGTGATTTCGCCAAAATTCGTCAGCACCGGGTCGGGCGCGACGAAGTGCCTGGCGGCGTCCAGCATCACATGTTTGTTGGCTGGCGGCAGCGGGTCGGTGATGAACCACTTCTCCTGCTCGGCGAAGGATGTGCCTTGCAAGCCGCCTTCGCGGATGATGGTTTCCATCGCGGGACCGTTGAAGAACTTCAAGAGATTCCAGGCGCATTCGGGCGCTGGCGTCGTCTTGGGCACGACCAGCGGATAATAGTAGACATAATTCGCCCGCCCGCCGGGACCGGCGGGGTAATGCCCGAGGGCGATGTTGAAGTCGGTTTCGCGGAAGTTGGGGAAGCTCCAGCTGCCGCTGTAGAACATGCCGAGGCGTCCGGTTTGCATCAGGGCATTGGTGCCCATTTCCGCCATCGCTTCGGGGCGCGGCGCGAAGCCATATTCCCAGCGCAGGTCGGAATAGAATTGCAAGCCTTCGACAGCGCCGGGCTCGTTCAGGGTGCATTCGGTGGGGAAGAAGGGGTCATCCACCAGCTGCCCGCCGAAGATGCGCACCCAGGTCTGCCAGACTTTGTCCCAGCCGGTGACATCACAAGCCCATTGGGTGGTCTTGCCATTGGCGTCCGTTTTGGTCAGCGCCTCGCAGGAATTGAAGAAGTCATCAACAGTCCAGCCTTCGTCATCCCATTGCGCCGTGGGCAGCATCGCGCCGGCTTCTTCAAACATATCCTGGTTGTAATAGATGCCGATGGAGGCGACATTATCGGGCAAGCCATAGATGCCGCCTTCATGCGTATAGGCTTCGATCGCCAAATCCGGGAATTGGCTGAGGTCATAATCGTCAGCGTCGATATAAGGCTTGAGGTCCAGCAGCAGGCCGTCTTTCAAGAATTGCGGCAGCAAGCCAATCTCGATGATGAAGACATCAGGCGGGATGCCCGCCGCCAGGCTGGTGAAGAGCTTGTCGTTATAGCCGGAGTTGGGACCGCCCGGCACCGAGGTGAAGTTGAGCTTGCAGCCGGGATAGGCGTCATCAAAGGGGGCGAGCGCCTTTTCGCGGATGCCGATAAGCGGGGGACCGTCCCAGAAGAATATCGAAACCTCCTGGGCGTCCTAGGCGACTACTGTGCCCACACCGGGGATGCTGTAGACGCCAGCCGCCAGCGAACTCATGCCAGCCATGCGCAGAAAATCGCGCCGGCTCATACTTACTTTTTTAGTCATCTTGTTCTCTCCAAAACACTAATCGGATACATTGCCTTTTCCCGCGGGGCGCTGTCTGCTTGCAGCGGTTCGCGAGAATGTGTAAGGAATCGATATGCGCTCCTTTCTTGTGGCAGGACCTAGTGTGCCCGGGCAGCCGCGCGGCGGCGCAGCCACATAAACGATAGCGCAGGTGAGCAATCTTTGCGAATTTTGGGAGCAGTGATTTTCTCGGTATATCTCGGTGTCCTCGGTGGTGACTACTGCCGCGGTGGCTCTGCCAGACGCGGGCGCGCGTCTTATGCTACAATCCAGCAAAACTATGGAGGGCTTTGATGCCCGCTATTCTTGTCATCGGCGGCGGCGTCATCGGCTTGAGCGCCGCCCGCTGCCTGCAAAAGGCCGGCTACGCCGTGCATATCATCACGCGGGAATTGCCCGAAGCCAGCGCTTCAATGGCGGCGGGCGCTGTCTGGTCGGGCTCGGACTTATACGGCGTCCAGCGTCAATGGGCGGCGGCTACGCTCGAATACCTGCTGGCGCAAGCGGCAATTCCCGACAGCGGCGTCAGCCTGCGGACAATGCGCGAGGTCTTCGCCCAGCCCGTGCCTGACCCCTGGTATCGCGAGCTGCTGCCCGCTTTCGCGCGCCTGCCAGCGGCAGCGCTGCCGCCGGGGCTTGCCGCCGGCTACCGGCTGCAAGTGCCGATTGTCGCGCCGCCGATATACCTGCGCCGCTTGCAGGCGCAATTCCTGGAAGCGGGCGGCACACTGGAAACGCGGGCGCTTGACTCGCTGGAACAGGTGGCGGGGGCAGCGCCGATAGTGGTGCATTGCAGCGGCGTCGGCGCGCGCAAGCTGGCGGCGGACAGCGGCGTCTATCCCATTCGCGGGCAGACCGTGCTGATTGACGCGCCGCACATCCGCAGCGGTTATATGGACAACAGCGCCATCGACCACATTTTCCCGCGCAGCGATGGCGTACTGCTTGGCGGCGTGAAACTGCCGGGCGATTGGAATCGCGAGCCGGACGCGGCAATCAGCGCTGACATCATCGCCCGCGCCAGCGCGATTGAGCCGTCTGTGGCCGCGGCGCCGCGGCTGCGGCATTTTGTCGGCTTGCGCCCGGGGCGCGCCCAAGTCCGCCTGGAGGCGGCGGCGCTGCCCGCGGGCGGCGCTGTCATCCACAATTATGGGCATGGCGCGGTCGGCTATACGCTGTCCTGGGGCTGCGCGCGGGCGGTTCTGGCATTGGTGAGGCAACTGGAGGCGCGATGACGCGGCAGACAATCACATCAGGCACGATTTTTGAAGACATCGCCGGCTATTCGCGGGCGCTGCGCCAGGGCAATCTTGTATATGTCTCGGGCACAACCGCCACCGCCGGCGCGGATGCGGTCGTCGGCATTGGCGACAGCGGCGCGCAAACGGAATTCATCATCAAAAAAATCGAAGCGGCGCTGCATGCGGCTGGCGCCGAGCTGAAAGATGTGGTGCGCACGCGCATTTACCTGGCGCCCGGCGCGGATTGGGAGGCGGTCGCGCGCGCGCATGGCAAGTTCTTCGCCGATATCCGCCCCGCCAATACCCTGCTCTATGTGCAGGCGCTGGTCGGCGAAGACTATCTCGTGGAAATGGAAGCGGAAGCCATCATCGCCGAGCAGCCATGAAATTCAGCCTGCGCTTCAATAACGACTTGCCCGCGCGCGAATACATCCGTTATGCCGCCGCTGCCGAGCAGGCGGGCTTCCAGCAATTCTGGGTCAGCGATGATCTCTTCCTGCGCAGCGCGCCGGTGATACTGTCGGCGGTGGCGCTGCATACCGAGCGCATCGAAATCGGCAGCTGCATCCTCAACCCCTACACGATGCACCCGGCGGAGATTGCGATGCTGGCGGCGACCTTGGACGAGCTTTCTGGCGGGCGTTTCAATTTGGGCTTGTCCTGCGGCGCGGAAGATTTCATCAGCGGCTGGCTGGGCATGGACTTCCGCCAGCCGCGCACCCTGGTGGTGGAAGCGGCGCATGCCATCAACGCGCTGACGGCGAACCAAAATGCCGCGATGCAAGGGCGCGCCCTGCGCTGGAGCGAAGAAGCCTGGCTGCGCTTCCCGTCCCGGCGGCGGGTGCCGATCTATCTGGGCGCGATGAGCCCGCGTATGCTGGAAGAAATCGGCGCGATTGCCGATGGCGGCTTGCCGCTGCTCTTCCCGCCCGAGCATTACAGCACCATCCTGCCCTATATCCAGCGCGGCTTGCGGCGCTCTGGGCGCACCCTGGCGGATATCGATTTGGCGGCTTGCATCTGGTGCTCGGTCTCTGACGATGAGGCGGCGGCGCGGGCGATGCTGGCGGATAAAATCGCCTATTACGGGCATGCGATGAGCCCGCTCATCCTCGACAATCTGGGACTGTGTCAAGCCGATTTCGAGCCGATACGGCAGCGGTATCATCTGCAGGGCGATATCGCCGGCGCGCGCCAGCTCGTCAGCCCGCGCATGCTGCAAATCGGCATCGCCGGCGGCAGCGCCGCGCTCATCGAGCGGCTGGAGCGGCTGGCGGCGCTTGGCGTCCGCCATATGAGCTTCGGACCGCCGCTGGGACCGGATATCCTGGGCGCGATCGAGACCATCGGGCGCGAGGTTATCCCGCATTTCGCGCGGCGCCAACTTGCCTAAAATGGCAGTGTACATACACTAAATAAGGACTGATTCGAAAAAACGATAGCCCGCTGCCGTAGCCTGCCAGGGCAGGAGAGCCGAGACCCATGCGCTGCCAATTTCAATTGACGCTTGTGATGATTGCCGTTTCTATCTTCGCCGCGTTCGCGGGGCTGCCCGCCGCCGCGGACGAAGCGCTGCCGCCCTGCTCGGCGGAAGAATTTATCGCCATCTTTGAGCTTATCGCCGAGCATCAAGTGGGGGCGGAGCGCAGTTTTGAGAGCTTGAGCGAGTTGCTGGGCTACAGCCATGCCCAGCTTGAAGAGCGGGAAACAGTGCTCGCCCGCTTGCCGCGCTGCGCCGATGGCGTGGAGGCACAGCGCCTGCTGCTGAGCCTGGGCGCGGACATCGTGGGGCGCAACGCGCTTGACCTCGCCAACCTGCCCAGCCGCGAGAACCCCTACCGGCAGCAGCTCGCCAGCGACCAGCAGCGCATTGAAGCGCTGGCGCAGGCGCTGCTCAGCCGTGACCGCGCGAATGCCCCAAGCGCGGGCTCACGGCGCATCCTCGCCTGCACGGACGCAGAGCGGCAGCTTCTCGCCGACAGGATGGCGGAGAGCCTGTCGCCTGGCGCGGGGGACGCCATCGACGCCCTGGTCGCGCGCCTGGCATGGCGGGAGGAGGCGCTGCCGCAGCTGCCCGCCTGCGCCGAAGCGCTGCCGATAGGCTGGCTCTTGTACCGCGTCAGCTCCGATGCCGCCGCCAGCCAGGCGCTGGCATACGCCGGCGTCTCCGCGGGCACCAACCCCTATGACGACCTTGAAGCGGCGGCGCGTGAGGAATTGCGCATCTGGCTGCAGCTGACGCGGCGGGAGCTCTCTCCCGGCAGCAGCGCCGCCAGCCGCCTGCGCGGCGATTTGCCCGCTTGCAGCGCCTCTGAGCTGGCGCTGGCGGAAGCGAGCCTGCAATTTGCCAAGGCGGCGCTTGCCGCCGAGAGCGCGGCGCCCGCCAGCCTGTCGGCGCAGCTGGCGCTCAGCCGCGAGTATGTACAAAACCGCGAATTGTACACGCGGCAGCTGCCCGGCTGCGCCGAAGCCTATGCCGCCGGCTGGTGGCTGGCGGAGGCGAACAGCGATGCCGCGGCGCGGGCGGTCCTGCCCGAGCGGGACATTCAGCCCAGCCAGGTAGCCGCTACCGCCGCCCTCACGCGCTTGGAGAGCCTGCTTGCCGACCCGCGGCTGCCGGCCGCCAGCGGCAGCCGCCGCCCGCCCTTCTGCAGCGAAAGCCAAGTCATCTATTTTAATGTCTATCTGCTGCCGGCATTGTATCGCTATACCGAAGCGGCATTAAACGCGGATGCGACTGAGCTGGCGGCGCTTGAAGAAGAATCGCGCCAATTGCGGGAATTGCTGTGGCAGCGGCTGCCCCGCTGTGAGGCGTCGCTGGCGCTGGGCTGGCGCATGCGCCGCGTCGCCGCGGATTTTATCGCCCTGCTCGCTTTGGAAGCAGCGGGCACCGCACCGCGCGACATCCCCTATTTTGACGCGATAGTCGCCGATATGACGGCGCTGTCGGCGGAGCTGCGGGCGCTCAACGCGGGCTCGTATTATGCGGCGGGGCGCATCTATTATGTCATCGTCGATGGTTATGCCAATGTGCGCTCCTGCGGCTCGACCGAGTGCGAGGCGGTGGGCTTGGTGCAAGGCGGGGACGCGCTGCGCGTCGTGGACGATGGGGGCAGTTGGTACGAAATCCAGCTTAGCGATGGCGGCAGCGCCTGGATCGCCAGTTTCCTCCTCAGCCGGACGCCGCCGGGCGCTTAATCCGCCAGCGCCTGCCGCATCGCCGCCAGCGCCGCGCCCAGCTCGATGCCGCGGTTGGTGCCGCTGCCGCCGCCGATATGCGGGCAGAGGATCACATTATGCAGCTCGCAGAGCGGGCTGTCGGCTGGCAGCGGCTCATAAGTGAAGACATCCAGGCCGGCACCGGCGATGCGATTGTGCCGCAGCGCGTCAATCATGGCGTCTTCGTCGATGATGCCGCCGCGCGCGATGTTGACGATATAGGCGCTTGCTTTCATGCGCGCGATTTGCGGCGCGCCAATCATGCCTTCGGTTTCAGCGGTATGCGGCGTCGCCACGCAGATATAATCGCTTGCTTCCAGGAGCGCGTTTAAGCTGGCGTAGCGGGCGTCAAAAAGCGCTTCCAGCTCGGCGGAAAGCGGGCGGCGTTTATAATAGACAGTCCGCATGCCCATCACACTGGCGCGGCGGGCGAGCTCGCAGCCAATCTCGCCCATGCCGATGATGCCCAGGGTTTTGCCCACAACTTCGTGCACGCGGCTGTTGTGCATCCAGTGGAAGGCGATTTTGCGCTCGGCGGTGCGCTCCGGCGTCAAGCCGCGGTAGCGATACGCGCCCTGGGATACCGCCTCGTGCGAATTGACCAGGTCTTTGCTCAATGCCAGAATCAGGGTCATCGCCAGTTCCGCCACGCAATTGGGTCCCTTGCGCGGCACCGTGCCGAAATTTACTCCGCGCCGGCGCAGGGCGTCCACATCGATATTGCTGTAGCTGCGCCCCAGCTTCAGCGCAACTTTTAGGCTGGGCAGGCTTTGCAGCAGCGCCTCGTCCACTGTGGCCGCGCCGGCAATCAGCCCGGTGACGGCGTCTGATTCCAGCGCATTGGCATCGTCATCGGCGCAGACCAGCCGCAAGTCGGGGTAGTCCGCCGCCAGTTCCGCCGCCGCCGCTTGATAGCCGGCATCCGCCACCAGGATGGTATGGGCTGCCGCGCGTGATTCTGTCATCGTCTTGCTCCTGTCTATTTGCGCGCTTCCATCAGCGCGATTTGGTCCCAGCATTCGGCGATTTCATCCGCTTGATAGCGGATGTGGGATTTCATCAGGCGCACCGCTTCTTCGGCGTCATCCGCGGCGATGACCTGCGCGATTTCGCGGTGATTCTGCGCGATTTGCCGCAAATCCCCCTGCTGCTGATTGCTCAGCGACATGACCTGGCGCACCCGCTGCGCCACGCTGCTCCACATGACGCCCAGCAGTTGGTTGCCGCTGCGCTCGATTAAGGCTTGATGAAAATCGCGGTCGATTTGGTTGATTTCGGGCAGGCTGTCGTCTTGCGCCGCCGCGTCCATCTGGGCGCAGATGGCGTACAAATCCCGCGCCGCGCCCGCGGCAAGTCCGCGCGCCACAATCTCGCGGATGGCGTAGCTTTCCAGCATGCTGCGCACATTAAAGAGGTCTTCGATGTCTTTGGTGGTCAATTGTTTGACGGTCGACACATGATAGGCTTCGGTCTCGACCAAGCCTTCCAGGCTGAGGGCGTAGATGGCGTCGCGCAAGGTGGCTTGGCTGACGCCGAATTGGCTCGCCAGCTCGGTGCCGACCAGGGGCTGCCCGGGCAGCAGCTCGCCATTGATGATGGCGTCGCGCAAAATCTCGATGACGCGCTCGCGCAAGGAGCGGGATTGTATTGGTTCCATGCTGTCGCTTTGCCGCTTTCGCTGGCGCGCCCTAGTTTTGCATACTATCGATTGTAGACAATCGTTAGGCTGCCGATACCGCTCGATTATAGGCAGGGGCTGGCGGGCTGTCAAGCAAGCGGGAGTCTGGGCAGGGCAATCGCATCAAATTGTTTTTCACCACAAAGACACAAAGGACACAAAGTTTATCCTTGAAATGGCTCTATGCTTCTTCATTTATCAGGGTAGTTTGTACACAGCCCTTACCACCGAGAGCACAGAAGTAAGTGCAAGTAAGTCATGCGAAAACAAAATGACCTTTGTCCCAGTATCTCATACCCACACAACATCCCAAGCCGTAGGGGCGAGCCTTGGCTCGCCCCTACATTTCCAATTACTTTGTTGGATTTACTTCTGTGTCTCTGTGGTGAATTCTTGTTTGATGCAATTGCCCGGCAAAAGCTGCCGCGAAATTTGCAATTTGCGCGCCAGTGTGGTACATTCGCGCATATTCACGATTGTCGACAATTACCTATGGGCGCTTGTGATGCCCCAGCAGAAACGAGCATGACCAGGAGGAGCCACTTATGGGATTAAGCACCAACGCCGAGCAGCTTGTGGAGATGGCTGTCGTCGGCTATGTCAGCCAGCCGACCGTGCGCGGCTATATCCCCCACGCTTCGGGCAAGGCGACGATATTGCCAGGCATGTCCGGCTTCGTGTATGGCGTGCGCGTTGGCGACAGCGCCTTTGAGTATGCCGCCGACCACCTCGAGCCGGGCGCATCCATCGCCCACCCGGACCTCGACGCCGATTATGCCATGCACTATCTCACTTGCATGGGCAATCAAGCCTTTTTGATGAGCGGCTTGGCGGCAGGGACTGAAGGCATCGTCACCGGGGAGCATGCCCGCCTGCTGGTGGACTTCCCGCCAGAAGCGGCCGACCTCATCAATGTCGGCGATGCCGTGCAAATCCGCACTTTGGGGCAGGGCTTACAGCTGACCGAGTATCCGAAGATCACCTTGAAGAAATGCAGTCCGCGCTTGATAGAAAGCATCCCGATAGAAGCGGTGGATGCGCGCACAATCCGCGTGCCGGTGACGATGGAATTGCCCATCCGCATTATGGGCTCGGGCGCGGAGCTCAACCCGGATTTTGTTGACCAGGACCTGATGTCCGGCGACCGCGCGCTGATGGCGGAGCTGGGCATTGACCAGATGCGCCTGGGCGACCTGGTGGTGATCAACCATGCGGACCATCGTTATGGCCGCGGTTATAAGCCGGGCGCCGTCACCATCGGCTTGTGCATTCACGGCGATTCCATCATGACCGGGCATGGTCCCGGCATTTTGACTTTGATGACCTGCGACGAGCCCTGCATCGAATGGAAAATCGACCAAGGCGCGAATATCGCCAATTACCTGAATATACGGAAGGAATCATGAGCGCGAAAACGAACGCCCAGCAAGTAATCAGCGTATCCGTCCAGGGCATCATCACGCCGCCGCGCATGCCGCCGCTGCCGGCTATGCCCTATTCGCTGGCGGCGGATGGCAGCCCCTTCCTCCTGCCCGCCTATGGCAGCATCGTCTACAATGTTTCGGTTGGCGATTCCGCCTATGGCTGGCTGGCGGATTGCGTGCACCCCAGCGTCAGCGTCAAACTGGATGAGGCGACCGGCAACCGCGGCTTGAATGTGCTGTCCTGCGTTGGCAATACCGCTATCGTGATGACGGGCAATGCCCAGCGCGCCCGCGGCGTCGTCACCGGCAAGACGGGACGCTTCTCGGAACATGTCATCATCCACTTTGAGGAAGCGGTGCGCGAACAGCTGACCATCGGCGACAAAATTGTCATCAAAGCCAAAGGCACCGGCTTGAAATTCGACGACCACCCCGATGTCATGCTCAAAGGCTGCTCGCCGGAGCTGGTGGAAGCGCTGGAAGCGACCACAAACAGCGAGGGCAAGCTGGCGGTGCCGGTGGTGGCGCAGGTGCCGCCGCATCTGCTGGGGGCTGGTGCCGGCTTGGTCAGCGATGGCGGCTCTATCCACATTCAAACGGCGGATTCCAATGCCTTGCGCGAAGCGGGCTTGGACCAACTGCGCCTGGGCGATGTCGTCGCTTTGAGCGATTACGACAGCAGTTGGAATCACGGTTACCTGCGGGATGCGGTCGGCATCGGCGTGATAGCGCAGGGCGACAGCCCGCGCGCCGGCTATGGTCCCGGCATCACGCTGGTGATGACATCCCAGAGCGGCAACATCGCGCCCATGGTCAGCCCGGGCGTGAATATCAAGGATTTGCTGTTGTGACCTAATCGGCATCAGACAAGCGGGCGACCTGCTGGCGCGCCCGAATAGCAAGATACTGGGGAAATCCCATGACCTATATCAAACACATGGCTTTTGCTGTACACAGCGTGGATGACACCCTGCGCCGCTATCAGACATTGCTGGGCGCGGGCTTGGACGCCAAAGTTGTGGTGGCGGAGAAGGCGCGCATCAAAGTGGCGATATTTACGGTGGGCGATATCGAATATCAGCTCAACGAATCGCTGGATGCCGATGGCCGCTTCAGCCGATGGATTGCCGAGCGCGGCACCGAGGGGCTGCATCATATCTGCTATGCGGTGCCGGATATCGACGCCGCCCTCGACGAAGCGCTCGCCCAAGGCGCGACCCTGCGCGAATGCCAAGCCTGCAAAGTCTTCGGCAGCCACCCGCATCCCGAAGGCTATGTCGCCTTCCTCGATCAAGAAACCGGCGGCATCGAGCTGGAGCTGATGCAGGTCTATACCCCAGCCGAGCTGGAGCAGTACAAGTCGATTCGGGGCATATAGCGCATGGCGATTGCGATGGCGCGCGTCGATGTCCCGGCGCTGGAGGCTTTTCTGCGGCGCGCCTTCCACGCCATGGGCTTGTCGCGGCGGGAAGCCGATATTTGCGCGGCCGGCTTGATGCACGCGGAGTTGCGCTGCCTGCCGGGGCAGGGGCAAGGCGTCAGCCGCTTGAGCGGCTACTATGACCGCATCAGCAAGGGGCTGTATCAACCGGGCACCGAGATGAGCATCGTCAAAGAATCGCCCGCCCTGGCGCTGATAGACGCCAACATGGTGATGGGCTCGGTTGTCGGGCAGGAGGCGATGGCGCTCGCGGTTGAGAAAGCCAAAACCTGTGGCATCGGCGCTGTATTTGTGTATAACAGCACGCACTTCGGCTCGGCGGGTTTTCATGCGCGGCGCGCGCTGGCGGCGGATTGCATCGGCATCGCCATGACCAATGCCGGCGCGGAGATGGCGCCCTGGGGCGGGCGCGAGCCGCGGGTTGGCACCAACCCCTGGGGGCTGGCCGCGCCCAGCGGCGGCGCTTTCCCGCTGCTTTTGGATATCGCGCTGACCACCGCCGGCAAGGGCATGATGCGCTGGCGCGAGCGCGAAGGCAAAAAGATGCCGCGCGATTGGGCGCTGACGCCCGAGGGGCTCGAAACGGATGAGCCGACTGCCGCCATGGCGGGCGCATTGCTGGGCATCGGGCACTATAAGGGTTATGGGCTTTCGATGTTCACCGATGTGCTGACGGGACTGCTGACGGGCGGCGGCTTTGGCTTGGCGCCTTTTGCCGACCGCAGCCTCGCCAAATTGGATGTCGCGCACAGCTTCATCGCCATCGACATAAACTGGTTTATGCCGCTGGCGCAATTCAAAGCGCGTATGGACGCCTTCATCGCCGAGGTCAAAAGCAGCGCCTTGCGCCCCGGCGTCAAGGGGATATATGTGCCCGGCGAGATTGAGTACCTGCGCGAGCGCGAATATCGCGCCACCGGCGCGCAGCTTGATGCCGAAGTTTATAAACGGCTGCGCGCCCTGGCGGGAACTTTGGGCATCGCATTTGATATCTGATGCCGCGCGGAAGGCTGATATATGTGATATTTGTAAGGAAAAGCAGCTATGCAAAACCCGAGCACACTCAGCAGACCGCTGGCGGAGCGCATCGCCAGCCTGCCGCCACCGCCGCCGCCAGCCGGGGAAAACCCGCCCCTGCCCGCCCGCGTGATTGAAGCAGCGGCGGCGGCGCTCGCCCGTGGCGAAACGCATTACACCGATAGACCGGGCATCCCGGAATTCCGCGGCTGGGTGGCGGAGCACTTGCGCCAGCGCTGGGGCGTCACGGTGGACCCGAGCGAAGTTACCGTCACCTGCGGCTCGACCGAGGCGCGTTATGTAACGCTGACGCTGCTGGCGGAGCCGGGCAGCGCCGTGCTCTGCCCGGGGGATGCCGCCCGCATCCGCGGCGCGCTTTCCCTGCTGGGCGCGGAAGTTGTTTATTCCGTGCGGGACGATGTGCGCCTGCTTTATCTGACGCCGGATGTCTATCGCGAGACCAGCATCGAACTTCTGCAGCGCGCCGAAGCGGACAATTGGTGGGTCGTCTATGACCTCAGTTTTGCCGCGACTTCGCCGCCCTTTCATCCGGCGCAGAACAAAAAACTGGCGTCCCGCGTGGTTACCATCGATTCCCTGTCGGGGCGGATGGCGGGCTGGCGGCTGGGCTGGATGGCGGGCTCGGCGGCGGCGCTGCGCCTGCGCGCGGGCAAGCAAGCCATCACCATCTGCACCACCGCCGTCTCCCAATGGGCGGGGCTGGAGCTGTTGAGGACGGAGAGCGCATGACACTGGCAAACCCGAAGATCCCTGAATCTGCGCGCGCGGTCGCCGCGGATGGCACCCAGCTGCGTTATGCGCTGATGGAAATGGCGCGGGACATGCCGGCTGTCATCACCCTGGGGCGCGGCGACCCCGATTTGCCGACGCCGCCGCATATCATCGACGCCGCCAACCGCGCCATGCGCGCGGGTTTGACCGCGCCGACGCCCGTGCCCGGCATGCCCGCGCTGCGCGCCGCCATCGCCGAGCGCCTGCGCGCCGAGAATGGCTTGCCCGTCGCGGCGGACAATGTCATGGTTACCACTGGCGGGCAGGAAGGACTGTTCCTGGCGGTGCAAGCCATTATCAACCCGGGGGACGAAGTGCTGGTGCCCGACCCGCGCTACAGCTCTTATGACGATGCCATCAAGCGCGCCGGCGGCAAAATGGTCATGGTGCCGACAGCGCGTGACGACGCTTTCAACCTGGACGCGGCGGCGGTCGAAGCCGCCATCAGCCCGGCGAGCAAGGCGCTTTTGATTGTAACGCCCAGCAACCCAACCGCCGGCATCGTTACCGAAGAGCGGCTGCGCGCTATCGCTGATGTCTGCATCCGCCACAATCTCATCGTCATCGTCGATGAAATTTACAGCAAAATCGTCTTTCCGCCCTGGCGGCATTTCAGCATCGGCGCGCTGCCGAGCATGGCGGAGCGCACGATTACGCTGGACGCGTTCTCCAAAGCTTATGCGATGACGGGTTGGCGCTGTGGTTATGCCGCCGCCCCCGCGGATGTCATCGGCGCGATGGCGCGCATCAAAGCGGTGACTACGGGAGCGGTCGCCACGGTTTCCCAATGGGCGGGCTTGGCGGCGCTCGAAGGACCGCAAGACTGCATCAGCGAATACCTGGATATTTATATCGAGCGGCGGGCGGTTTTGCTGGCGGGATTAAAGCGCATGGGCTTTGCCTATGGCGAGCCGCGCGGCGGGCTATTTGTCTGGGCGGACAGCTCGTCGACAGGCATTCATGCCGCCGAGCTGTCCTACCTGCTCTTGAAGGAAGCGGGCGTGCTCATCTTCCCGGGCACCGCTTTCGGCGAAAAATGGCGCGATTATGTGCGCATCACCATGCTGGAGCCGATTGAGACCTTGCGGGCAGCCATCGAGCGCATGCTGCCGGTGCTGGAAAGGTATCGGCTGTGACATGCAGTTAATGCAGCGCGGCTTGGAATGCGGTACACTCCGCAGCAAGGGCTGAAACAGTCAGGAAGGAGCGCGTATCGAGACTGTGCTTGCAGTACCCGTCAGAATAGTCTTTCACATAAAGAGGAGAGCAGAATGAAACTGAAATTCACGCTAGCGCTTTCGTTTGCGCTGATACTCATGCTGGGGCTGGCGCCCATGATGAGCAGCGCGCAATCGGTGCCGACGCCGGACGAAGACACGCTTGTCATCGCGATTAACGGCGAGCCGGGCTCGATGGATCCGGCGCAGGTCGGCGGCTCGACCGGCGGCAGCAACTTCCGCATTATGATGCACACCTTCGCCACTTTGTACGAGCTGGGGCAAGCCAGTGGCGCGATTGACCCCTACCTCGCCCACAGCTTCACCGTCTCTGACGATGGCACCGAGTGGACCTTCCACATGCACGAAGGTTTGACCTGTGACGATGGCGAACCGCTGACGGCGGAAGACGCCGCCTACAGCTTCAACCGCATGGCGGACCCCGAAAATGGCTTCACCGGCAACTCGGCTGGTTTTGTCAACGCTTCTATCGGCTTTGTGGAAGCGCGCGCCGATGGCGAGCTGGATGTTACCATCGTCACCAAAAAGCCGCAGAACCGCGCCATGCGCCTGGGCTTGATCTCCGAAGTCTTGATCCATTGCAAGGATTCTTACGAAGCGATGAGCCTCGAAGACGCGGCGCGCAATGTTATCGGCAGCGGTCCCTACTCCTTGACCGAGTGGGTGCCCGGCGAATACATCAGCATGCACGCGGTTGAAGGCTTTGACCTGCGCCCGCAGGGCTTTGACGAACTCGTCTGGCGCTTCATCCCCGAGCCGTCCACGGCGGTTGCCGAAGTCATCACCGGCAATGTTGATATCTACAAGGAATTCCCCGCCAACCAGGGCGACGCTATCGCCAACTCCGGCATGGCGGAAGCCCGCTTCTTCCCCGGCACCACCCGCATCTACATCGGCTTCAACCTCAACCCCAATGCGCCCTTCCGCGTGGATAATCCCGACCATGTTGGCTCGCAGGCGATTATGAAAACCGATGTGCGCGTGGCTTTGCAATATGCGATTGACACCGACGCCATCTGTGAGAATCTGCTGCTGACCACCTGTGAGCGCGCTACCAGCCTGGTCAACTCGCCCAACGATCATCCGACCATCGAGCCATATCCCTATGACCCCGCCAAGGCGGAAGAATTGCTGGACGCGGCTGGCTATCCCCGCGGCGATGACGGCGTGCGCTTCTCGGTAGAGATGAAGTCACGGCGGCTTTCTGGCGCGATGGCGCCCGAAGTTGTCTTGGCGACAGCGCAAATGCTGACCGATATCGGCGTAGAGACCGAAGCCATCTTCCAGGAATCTGGCGATTGGGTGGCGGAGCTCATCACGCATGACCTGGGTCCTTTGTATTTTGGGCGCACCGGCGGCAGCGAGTGGAGCGCGCAGTATGACATGGCGGATATCCCCGGGCACTCCGCGGGCTGTGGCGAAGCGGAAACCAACTACACCGGCTGGCACAACGATTTCTGGTGCACCAGCTGGGACGAGCTGTCCACGCTGACGGCTGACCCCGAAGCCGAGCGCGAGCTGGAACTGGCGATGTTGGAAGAGTTCTACAAGGACCCGCCCTGGCTGATGCTCTTCGCCGGACCGCGCACCGAAGCGGTCAGCAACCGCATCGACTATATGTCGCGCGCGGACTACTTCATCACCGGCTACGCCGCTACTTTGAAGGACGGTATGTAGCCCCCACCCCAACCCCTCCCCCACCAGGAGGGAGGGGCTTTACCTTCTCCTCCGCAGTCATAATCTCCCCTTCCCTCTTGATGGGGGAAGGGGACGGGGGATGGGGGTGCAAAAGGTTGGTATAAGCTAACAATGCACAAGTACATCATCCGCCGGCTGCTTTTGACTGTGGTGGTGGTCTTGGGGGTCACGCTTTTGACCTTTTTGTCCATCCACCTGGCGGGCGACCCCACGCTCTTTTACATCAGCGAGCGGGCGAGCAAAGAAGAGCGCCTGGCGGCGCGCGCGCGCCTGGGCTTTGACCGCCCGCTGCCCGAGCAGTACATCAGCTTCCTCGTCAATTTGGCGCGCGGCGATACCGGCAATTCGCTTCAGCACCGCGTACCCGCTTTCGACGTAGTGATGGAGCGCATGCCCGCCACGCTGGAGCTGACTTTCGGCGCCTTTCTTGTGTCGACCGTGGTGGCATTCCCGATTGGGGTGCTGGCGGCGATGCGCCGCGGCACCATGATCGACGGCACCCTGATGCTGGGCGCGATTCTGGGCCAATCCATGCCCAGCTTCTGGCTGGGTTTGATGTTCATCCTCTTTTTCGGCGTCACCCTGCGCTGGATGCCGGTCTCGGGGCATGTGGCTTTCATCAAACCGATGCTGGAAGGCGACGCGGGGCAGGCGCTTGCCAACCTGCCCGAAGCCATCCGCTATTTGCTGATGCCGATGGTGGCGGTTTCGGTGTATTCAATTTCGCGCAACTCCCGCTTGATTCGCTCCGCTGTGCTGGAAGTCTTGCGGCAAGATTATGTCGTCACCGCCCGCGCCAAAGGCTTAAACGAGCGCACGGTGATGGTGCGCCACGCCATCCGCAACGCGCTTATCCCAATCGTTACCGTGCTGGCGCTGCAATTCGCCTTCCTCTTGAATGGCGTCATCGTGGTGGAGACGGTCTTTTCCTGGCCCGGCGTGGGGCGTCTGATTTTTGACGCGGTCAACCAGCGCGATGTGCCGCTGGTGATGACGGCGGTGGTGCTGCTGTCCTTTTTGTTTGTCGGCGCGAATTTGGTGGCTGACCTGATGTATGGCTTCCTCGACCCGCGCATCCGCCTGGAATGAGTGATTTCCCATGAGCGCCCGCCAGGAGCATGGTCCCAAGCCTTCCGAGAGCCGCGTGCCGGCGCTTGATGCCCAGCTTGACGCGCTGTATCAGCCGCAGTCTTTCACGCGGCGGGCGGTTGCCAGCATGCTGCAAGCGCGCTACCCGGTGGCGGCATTGCTCTTTTTGACCTTGATTGCGCTTTGCGCCGCCTTCGCGCCACAGCTTGCGCCCAAAGACCCCAACCGCATCGAGATATTTGATACGCTTAAGCCGCCGCTCACCTATGACCGCGATGGCGAGCTCGAATATGTTTTGGGCACCGATTCCACCGGGCGGGATGTGCTTTCACGGGTGATTTATGGCGCGCGCATTTCTTTTTTTGTGGGGCTGGCGGCTGTCGGCCTCGGCGGTGGCATCGGCACCATTCTCGGCTTGACCGCCGGCTATCTCGGCGGGCGCACGGACGATGTGATAATGCGGCTGGCGGATATCCAACTGGCTTATCCTTTCATTCTTTTTGCGATTATGATTTTGACGATTTTGGGCGAAGGCGTCTTGAACCTGGTGCTGGTGCTGGGCATCGGGCAGTGGGTTACTTACGCGCGCATCGCCCGCGCCGAGACGCTGGTGCAGCGCGAGCGCGAGTTTGTCGAAGCCGTGCGCGCCCTGGGCGCGACTGAATGGCGCATCATGTTCCGCACCATCCTGCCCAATATATTGACGCCGTTGATAGTCATCGCCTCGTTTAATGTCGCCGGCGTGATTTTGTCGGAAGCGTCATTGTCCTTCCTGGGCTTGGGCGTGCCAGAGAGCGTGCCCACCTGGGGCGCGATGCTCGCCAACAGCCGCAATCAGCTTTTGAGCGGGTCCTGGTGGCTGGCGATTTTCCCGGGCTTGGCGATCATGATAACGGTGGTCTCGCTCAACATTTTGGGCGATTGGCTGCGCGATTTTCTCGACCCGCGCCTGCGCGGCTCGGGGCAAGGCTTATAGGAGGCGCGATGCTGCAAGGGGAAAGCGCCGTCATCACCGGCGCGGCGCAGGGATTGGGGTATGCCATCGCCAAAGCCTACGCGCGGGAAGGCATGCGGCTGGCGCTGATGGACATCCGCGGCGATTTGCTCGCCGATGTCGCCGCCGAGCTGGGCGCGCTGGGCGCTGATGTCTTGCCGCTGCCGGTCGATTTATCGGATGCGGCCGCCACCCGGCGCGCGATTGACGCGGCGCTGGAGCGCTATGGCGCGCCGCGCGTCGTTGTGCATAATGCCGCCCTGCTCATCACGCGCTCAATGCTGGACATCACATTCGCGCAATGGCGGCAGGAAATCGACATTATCCTGCAAGCCGCTTTCCTGCTAAGCAAAGCGGTTTGGAAGCCGATGATTGACGCTGGCGGCGGCAGCATCGTCTACCTTTCGTCCGGCTCTGGCTATCGCGGATTTGTCGAAGAAGTCGCCTATAACCCGGGCAAGCATGGCATCGAAGGGCTGATGAAATGCCTGGCGCTGGAAGGGGCCGAATATAATATCGCCGTCAATTGCGCGACGCCGGGCGCGCCCATCAACACGCCGATGTCGGCAAGCAATTATACTGCCGAGCAGAAGCGGCGCTGGGTGGACCCGGCGCTGTTGACGCCGGCATTTGTGTATTTGGCGCGGCAAGATGCCGCGGGGCTGACGGGGCATCGCGTCGCCGCCCGCGCCGATGGCAGTTGGGACGCGCTGAATTTGCTCGAATAGGCGCAGAAGTAATTCCAACAAAGTAATTGAAATGTGTAAGTGCGGAGATTCGACAAGGATTTTACCACCGAGGACACCGGGATACACCGAGAAAAGCTCTGTGCCTCTGTGGTGAATTGCATTTTTATAAGGAGAATATCATGGCTGAACATTACCTGGACGACAGCGTCACCCAGCCCTTTTGGGACAATTCCGTCAGCCCGCGCCTGACAATTGCGCCGGGCGATACCGTCGTCATTGAATGCGCCGAACCCGTCGGGCAGCTCAACCCGGGATCTACCGCCGACGACCTGGCGAATATCGATTTCGCGCTGGTGCATGCCTTAACCGGGTCTATCGCCATTGAAGGCGCTGCCCCCGGCGACGCGCTGCAAGTGGACATCCTCGATATGCGGCACAAAGGCTGGGGCTGGACGGGACATATCCCCGGCTTCGGGCTGCTGCAAGAAGATTTCGACTTCAGCTACATTCATCATTGGGAGTTGGATGGCGCCGTCTGCCGCTTCGGCGTCAATGACATCAGCCTGCCTTTTGAGCCTTTTCCCGGCTGCGTTGGCGTCGCCCCCGCCGAAAGCGGACGGCTGAATACCATCCCGCCGCGCATCAACGGCGGCAATGTCGATGTGCGCGATCTCGTGGTCGGCAGCAGCTTTTGGCTGCCGGTTTTGGTAGAAGGCGCGCTCTTTTCCACTGGCGATTGCCACAGCGCCCAGGGGCAAGGCGAAGTCAGCGGTACTGCCATCGAATCGCCGATGACGGTCACCATGCGCTTCAGCCTGCGCCAAGACCTGAATATCCGCGAATTGCAGATACGCCGCCCCAGCCCGATGAGCCCCGCCGACAGCGCCGGCTATCACATCACCACCGCGCATGGACCCGACCTGATGGAAAACGCCAAGAATGCCGTGCGGTATATGATTGACTGGCTGGGAAAAAATCAGGGGCTGACGGCGAGCCAAGCCTATTGCATCTGCAGCGCGGCGGGCGACCTCAAAATCGCCGAAATCGTTGACGCGCCCAACTGGGTGGTGGCTTTTCACATGCCCTTGAGCATATTTGGCTGAGGCGCTTTTCGTGCGCCTACTTCGCTTGGCGCACGGGACACAGGTTAATTCACCACAGAGGCACAGAGGCACAGAGATTTTTGGCTTGCTTGGCGGAGTTCTCAAGCCCGCGGGATTTACCGTCCCTCCAGTGCTAGAGGAGTTTCACTATCGCCTTCATGCCAGCCCTGAGTAGTTTTTTGCTGCCCTTTTTGGCGAGTTTCTTCGCAATTCTTTTGGCTTGCTTCTTTGCGCTGTCTTCTTTCGCCAGGCGCTTTTCGAGCGTTTCGATCCGCGAGAGTGTGGCTGCCGCGTCTCTGAGTTCCGCCGCCCGCGCCAGCAGCTCCGCCTGCGCCACCAGGGCTTGCAGCTGCTCGCGCTCGCGGGCAAGTTTGTTGCGCTCAACCGTTAAGAGGCCGCGCTCCGTCGCCAAGCGCTTGCGCTCCGCCTTCATTTCCGCCACACTCAAGTTCTCGCTGCTCATGATAGACAATTTCCAATCGTATTAAGTTTAGGTTAATTAGCTTACTCTTAGCATAATTTCGCGGTAATTTCAAGCGCAATCTATGAGTACGCAACCTTAGAAAGGCAGTCGCCGATGACAGAGCGCGAACTCAGCATCGCCTTCCAGACGGACAAAAGCGCCCGCGAGTACATCCAGCTGGCGAAGCTGGTGAACGATTACAGTTTTGACGCGGTGACAGTCTATTGTGACGCGCCGTATCACCCGAGTTTTGGACCGCTGCTGCTGATGGCGCCGCATATCCGCAAGGCGCGCCTCGGTCCCGCTGGCATCCCGCCCGCGCGCATGCACCCGCTGGATATCGCCGCCAACACCGCGCTGCTGGCGGATTTGGCGCCGGCGGGCGTCTACCTGGGCTTGGTGCGCGGCGGCTGGCTGCGGGAGCATGGCATCCGCGAGCTGCAGCCGCCGATTCAAGCGCTGCGAGAGAGCATCGCGATTATCCGCAAGCTGCTGGCGGGGGAAGCCGCCGGCTATGCGGGGCGGGTATTTACCATCGCCCAGCATGTGCGCGCGCCCTATCCGCTGCCCGCGGGCGCAATCCCGCTGCAGATTGGCACCTGGGGCGCGAAGCTGGCGGCGCTGGCGGGCGAACTCGCCGATGAAGTCAAAATCGGCGGCTCGGCAAATCCTGATATCATCCCGCTGCTGCGCCAGTACATCGCTGTGGGCGAGGCGCGCGCCGGACGCCCCGGGGGCAGCGTCAAAATTGTTATCGGCGCGGTCTCGGTCATCGATGAAGACCGCGCCGCCGCCCGCTGGATGGCGCGCAAAGCGGCCGCGCTCTATCTGCCGATTGTCTCAAAGCTGGACCCAACGCTGGACTTGGAGCCGCGGCTGATGGCGCGGGTGCAAGCGCATGTCAACGCGGGGGATGCTGATGCCGCCGCCCGCCTCATCGCGGATGAGCTGCTCGACCGCTTCGCCTTCGCTGGCAGCCCTGCCGATATCATCGCGCAGTGCGAGCGGCTGTATGCGGCGGGCGCCCAGCGCATTGAGCTGGGTACGCCCCATGGACTTCGCGCTGCCGCCACTGGCATCCACCACATCGGGCGTACAATCCTGCCGGCGCTGCAAGCGGCGCGGCAGTAGCCCAATCGCCGCTCTCCGGGTATACTTCGGGGCAAAGCGTGAAGAATCAAACGGATACGAAGGGAATCGCACAATGTTCAGAAAGATGCTATTGCTCGGTCTCGTTTTGACACTGGCGGCGGCGCTTGTTATGCCCGCGCTCGCCCAAGACGACATGGAAACTTATATGCTGGGGGTTGCCCTGCCCTTCACTGGCTCTTTTGGCACCTTCGGGCAAGATTTTGAACGCGGCATCGACCTCGCGGTGGCGCAGATGAATGCCGAGCTGGCGGCGGCTGGCAGCGCGATTCGCTTCGAAACTGTCAGCGCCGATACCGAGCAGACGCCGGAAGGCGCATCCCGCGCGGTGCAGACCATCGTGCAGACCACTGGCGCGCAAGTCATTGTCGGTCCTTTGACGACCGCCGAAGTCCTGGGCGCGAAGCAATTTGTGGATGAAAACGGCATCGTCATCGTGGCGATGGCATCAAGCGGTCCCGCGGCGTCGATACCCGGCGACAATATCTTCCGCGTCATCTATCCGCCGGATACTTTTTCGTCCAAAGCCTTCGCCACGATAGCGCTGGAGCGCGGGCACGCGAATATGGTGCTGCTGCATGTCGATGACGCCTTCGGCAATGGCATGAAAGAGCAGTTCATCACCAATTATCAGGCGCAGGGCGGCGGCGAAGTCGCCACATTTGCTTATGCGCCGCAATCAACCGAGCTCTCGACCGAAGCGGCTGCCGTCAGCGCCGCGCTCGCCGGCTTTGGCGACAGCGCCGGTTTCTTCTGCGTCTGTTTCCCGGGCGCGGCGGAAGCCTTTGTGCAAGTGGCGCAGATTGACCCGATTTTGACATCGGTGCAGTGGCTGGGCAACGAAGCGATGACATCGGACGAGATGCTGGAAGACCCCGGGCACGCGATGACTTTGGCGAATGCTGATTTTGTCACCGTGTCGCAATCGGCGGATACCACGCCCTTGACGCCCATCTTTGAGCATGATTTTGTCGCCATGTTTGATAAAGATCCGGGCATCTTCACCAATTACGCCTTTGACGCCGCCAATATCGCCATGCTCACCATGCTCGCCGCCGGCAACGATGGCGCCGCCGTCAAGTCCATGCTGCCTTTTATCGCCAACCATTACATCGGCACCGCGGTGCAAGCCTTCCTTGATGAAAATGGCGACCAGGCGATCGCCAGCTATGGCATCCGCCAGGTGCTTGAAGACGGCTCCGGCTTTGAGGTTATCGGCACCTATGACGGCAACAACGATACAATAACCTATAAGTAGTTGCTCCCAAGAGTAACTTCGCAACGGGTCAGCCAGCGGATGCTGTTGAAGAACACCCCCATCCCCCACTTACAAATGAGGGATGGGGAGCATTTCAGGGCTTTGAAGTCCCTCCCTCCTTTTGGGAAAATGCGCCATAGAGATGGCGCATAGAGCGTAGGGTAGGGGGCAACCCATGCCACCGGCACTGCTGACAACCTCGCTGGTTAATACCCTACAAATAGGCAGCTTGTATGCCTTGATGGCGCTGGGCATCACCTTGACCTTCAGCGTGATGAAGCTGCCCAACTTCGCCCATGCCGAATTTGTCAGCGCCGGCGCTTATGCCGCGCTTATCATCTCGCTGGCGGGGGTGCTGAACCCGCTGCTGATTATGGCGGCGGCATTTGTCATCGGCGCGCTGGCGGCGCTGCTCAGCCACCTGCTCGTCTTCAAGCCCTTGGAACAGCGGCAGGTTTCTTTCTATACGCTGATACTCGCGTCCTTCGCCATCGGCTTGATACTGCGCTACCTGCTCTTCCTGCTGGCGGACAGCTTCAATCTCTTTGACCTGCGCATCGCCATCCCGCTGCGCATACTGTTTCGGCAAGACTCGCTGATACTCTCCAACCTCTTCGCCTGGGCGGTGCCGACCAGCCTGCTGCTGGTATTCCTGTTGACATTGCTTCTGAACCGCAGCCCGCTGGGGCGGGAGATGCGCGCGCTGGCGAACAACCCCAGCCTGGCGCGGGTCATCGGCATCCCGGTGGAGCGGGTCAAAAACGCGACCTGGCTCATCGTTGGCGGCCTGGCGGGGGTGGCGGGCGCGCTTTGGGGCATGCAGACCGCCGTCAACCCGCTGATGGGCTGGGCGGCGATTATTTCTGTCTTCGCCGCCGCAATCCTCGGCGGGCTTTCCAGCTTTTCCGGCACCATTCTCGGCGCCTATGTGGTGGCATTTTCAGAAAATACCATCATGCTTTTCCTCAACTATTCTTTCAGCCTTGACCTGGCATACAAGCCGGCGATTCCCTTCATCATCATCATCGCCGTTTTGCTGATACGCCCCCAAGGCTTCAGCGCGCTATTGCGGCGCGGCGGGGATTTAAAGCGGTGATTCATCTCGATATTGGCGCCACTGTCATCGCTGTCATGACCCTCTTTGGCATCTACAGCCTGATGTCCATCAGCCTGAATTTGGAATATGGCGTCGCGGGTTTGCCCAATTTTGGGCAGGCGCTATTCATCTCCATCGGCGCGTATACCGCCGGCCTAACTTACACGCGCCTGCTGCCGCTTTTGGCTGGCGCGGAGGCGATCCACCCCTGCGGACCAACGATGGGGCAGGCGCTGCAGCTGCGCTCCGAGATTATGGCGGCGCAGCCAGTCGCCGGCTTCTTCAACCTGGGCGCGACTTTTCTGCTCGCCGCGCTCATCGCGGGCGCGGTCGGCTTTGGCGTCTCCTATGTTACTTTGCGCCTCAAAGAAGAGTGGTTTCTGGCGCTGGTTTTGCTGGTAGGCGGCGAGACGGTGCGCATCCTGGTGCGCGGCGCTGATGATTTAATCTGCTCGCACAATGGCATTTCTTCCATTGCGCAGCCCTTCTATTTCATCGGCGAGCCGCGCAGCAGCGCCCTGCTCTTCATGCTTTTGACGCTGGCTTTGGCGCTGCTCGCTTATCTTTACAGCCAGCGGCTGCTGCATTCCCCTTATGGCAGGATGCTGAAAGGCTTGCGCGAGAACGAAGCGGTCACGCGCGGGCTGGGCAAAGGCATCTCGCTGGCGCGGGCGCAAATCATGCTGATAGGCTCCGTCATCGCCGCGATTGCCGGCGTGCTCTTCGCCCTCAACACCGGCTTTGTCAACACCAATGATTATGTCGTAACCTTGACGCTGGATGTTTGGGTGATGGTGGTGCTGGGCGGCATCGGCAACAATCGCGGCGCGGTGCTGGGCGCGGCGATGATAGCCATTTTGGACCGCGCCACACAAGTGGCCGCCATCGCGCTGAACATGGGTGGCTCGCCGATAGAATTTAATTATGTGCGTTATATCGTCTATGGCATCATCCTGCTGCTGATGCTGCGCTACCGCCCGCAGGGGCTGCTGCCCGAATCCCGCTTGACGACCAGGGCGCATGAGATGGTAAAGCGCCTGCTCGCCCAGGCTGCTGACGCGGTTCCCGCAGCCACTGCGCGCGCTAAGCCCATGCAGCCCACAAAGCTGGAAGCGGGCGCGGCGCCCCTGCTCAAACTCACGCATTTGCGCAAAGATTTCGGCGGCTTGCGCGCATTGCACGATGTTTCGCTGACCGTGCCCGAAGGCGCCATCATCGGCTTGATTGGACCCAACGGCTCGGGAAAATCGACGCTCATCAACTTGGTGGCCGGCGCGGAGACGATAACGGGCGGGCAAGTGCATTTTAACGGCGAGGACATCAGCGGCTTGAGCGCTGACGCCGTCTTTCACAAAGGCATCCTGCGCGGCTATCAGGAACCGGCGCTCTATTTCAAAATGACGGTACTTGATAACCTGCTGCTGCCGATACCAAATCAAATCGGGGAAAAGCCCTGGCGGGCGCCGCTGCGCCGCAGCTGGGAGGCGCAGGAAAGCGCCAACGCCGAAGCCGCCATGGAGGCGCTGCGCCAGGTGCAGCTTTTGCCGCATTATGACACGCTGGCGTCCGACCTTTCGGGCGGGCAGATGAAATTGCTGGAGATCGCCCGCGCCATGATGGGCGCGCCCAAGCTGCTGCTGCTGGATGAGCCGACCGCCGGTGTCGCCCCCGCCCTCGCCTACGAAATCTTCCAGCATATCGCCCGCCTGCGCGCGGAAGCAGGCGTCACTTTTCTCATCGTCGAGCACCGGCTGGAGATTCTTTTTGATTTCGTCGATTATGTGTATGCGCTGCACCTGGGCAAGCTGCTGGCGGCGGGGGACGCGGCCGCAATCGCCGCTGACGCCACCGTGCGCGAAGTGTATTTTGGGGATTGAGAGCGTGGTGATTTCTGCGCATAACCTTATCTTTGCAAACATGACACAGGGATTTTTACCACCGAGTACACCGAGGTACACCGAGAAAAACATGAGAAAGTTCTTTCAGTCTTTTACTCTGTGTCCTCAATTTTCTTCTGTGCTCTCGGTGGTAAGGGCTGTGTACAGACTGCTCAGTCACTACTAGATTGTCGCATGACTTACTTGCACTTACTGAGATTTTTTGCTTGCCTGGCGGAGTTTCCTAAGTCCATGGAATTAAGCGCTCTCGGGAAGAAAGACGCGCAATGATAACGGTGCAAAACCTGACCGCCGGCTATGGCAAGCTGGAGATTTTGCAGGACCTCAGCTTGAGCTTCGCGCATGGGCAGTTCAGCGCGGTGCTGGGTCCCAACGGCTCGGGCAAAAGCACTTTGATGAAAGCGATCATGGGGCTGAACACTGTCTTCGGCGGCGCCATCGCCTTAAATGGGCGCGAGCTCATCGGCAGCGCCACCGAAGCCATCTCCGCCTTGGGCATCGCCTATGTGCCGCAGCGGGAGAATATCTTCGACGAATTGACCGTGCGCGAGAACTTGCAGCTGGGCATGCGCCGCCGCCCGCGGGAGCAGCGGGCAAGCGCTTTACAAGAGACATTGGAGATTTTTCCCATCCTTGGGCGGCGCGGCAGCCAGCGGGCGGGTTTGCTCAGCGGCGGCGAACATCAGATGCTCGCCATCGCCATCGCCTGGCTGGGCGCGCCCACGCTGATGCTCCTGGACGAGCCGAGCGCGGGCTTGGCGCCAGCGGTGGCGACCGATGTCTTCCGCAGCTTACAGGACTTACGCGGGCGCGGCATCACGCTGATTGTTGTCGAGCAGAATGCGCGGCGCATCCTGCGCTATTGCGATTATGCTTTTGTGCTGCGCGAGGGGCGGCTGGCATTTGAAGGCAGCGCCGAAGCCTGCCTGCAAGACGAGGAGACCATCAAGGGTTATTTGGGTGTGCATTAGAGGCGCAATGCCGCCAGCGCTTCCCGCAGCTGCCCGCCTATCGGCACCGGGCGGCGCGTCAAGCGGTCGACAAAAACATGCACAAAATAGCCGACCGCCGCGGGTGATTCTTCGTCCGCGCGGAAGATGCCGACTTCGTAACGCACGCTGGAAGTGCCCAGATGCCCCACGCGCAGGCAGGCATCCACGACATCGGGGAAATGCAGCGGCTTGAGGAATTGGCAGCCCGTCTCCACCGCCAAGCCCACGGCGTTGCCGCCGCTGTAATCGAGCGCGCCCGCCTGCAGCAAATAGCCGTTGATGACGGTATCGAAGAATTCGTAATAGATGACATTGTTGACATGGTGATAGACATCGTTGTCGCGCCAGCGGGTGGGGATGCGGCGGCTGTGTTTGTAGCGCGCGCGCCGTTCGTCTTTTGGCTTCACAGACACCGTTATGCGCCGTCTTCTTCAAGCTCCAGCGCCAGGGAATTGATGCAATAGCGCAAGCCGGTTTTGTCCCGCGGACCATCGTCAAAGACATGCCCCAGGTGAGAATCGCAGCGGCTGCAGACGACTTCGACGCGGCGCATGCCGTAGCTGTTGTCCTCATGCAAGCTGACGCTGCCAGCATCAATGACATCCCAGAAGCTGGGCCAGCCGCAGAAGGAATTGTATTTGCTTGTCGAGGCGAAGAGCGCTTGCCCGCAGGCGGCGCAGGCATAGGTGCCGCTGGCTTTGCACTTGACATATTGCCCGCTGAAGGGGCGTTCGGTGGCTTGCTGGCGCAGGACGGCGAATTGCTCGGGGCTGAGCTGGCGGCGCCATTCCGCCTCGCTCTTGACGATTTTTTCGCTCATGGCTTCACCCTTTCGCTTCGGTCTTGTGTATCAGCCTAGGCGGCAAATATGACGGGAGTCTTGCGGCGGCGTCAGCGGTATACTAGAGGCATGCTTGCCCGCGGGCGCTCCCATAATCTACAATAGCAAAAGCAGCGGCGAATGGGCAAATGGCGGGGCATGATGGCGACGACTGAACACAGCATCAATGACGCGCTGGCGGCGTTGCTGCGCGGTACGCGCTGGGCATGGCGCGGGGATGCGGTTGTCCGCTCGGAGACGACGGGGCTGCTGGCGGAGTCCAAGCTGCGGCGGCCGGATATTTTGGTATTAGAACCGTATACTTCTCCAGTTGTCATTGAAACCGAAGTAGTGCCGGCGGCGGATGTCGAAGCGGAGGCGCTTGCGCGCCTGGGCGAAAGACTTAGTGGTTCAGATGAAACAATAGTATCCGCCATCGCGCTGCGCTTGCCACAGCGATTTCGCGAAGTGCAAGGACATACCTTGAGGCAGGCTATTCTAGCGGCGAAAGACATGGAATTCGCGCATTTCGCCGGACGCAGTCCCAATAGATACACTCGCCACCCCCGAGGCGGATGGCTGACTGGGGGCATACATGAATTGTCCTTACTTGCGCAGTCTGCGGCTATGCCATCTTTCCTCGTCGAAGAAGCGGCGAATATCCTGGAAATTGGCGTGAATGCGGCGGCTGGCCACTTAAAGAATATGGAAAAACAATATCCCGATGCTGCTCACAATATCGCAGTGGCACTCAATCAACAGGACAGTACACAAACGCGCCGCATGGCGATGGCCATTTTGGTCAATGCCTTTATGTTTCATGAACACCTAGCGGGCGGGCAAGGTGACTTGACCCATGTAAAATCAGTTGATTTTTTGGGAGACGAGCTCGGGCAAATTCACCGAATCGCTGTTTTGAATGAATGGCGGAAAATCCTGAAGGTGAATTATTGGCCTATATTCGACATCGCTTGCCGTATCTTAGAGCATATCCCGAGATTTCCGAGCCTTGGGATAATAAAGCAACTCAATCGCACCGCGCTCAATTTAACCAATAACAATCTGTTGCGCTCGCATGATTTGACCGGCACTGTCTTCCAAAAGCTCATAGCCGACAGAAAATTTCTCGCTGCATTTTATACTAAGCCTGCGTCGGCTGCGCTCTTGGCTGGGCTGGCAATCAACGAAGACAATCTGCTAAATGATAGCGATTGGGCAAATCCGGATGCGGTAGCGGGCTTGCGCATCGGCGATTTTGCGTGCGGCACGGGGACGCTGTTATCCACTGCATACCAACGAATAGGCCAACTGCACGAATTACATGGCGGGAATGCGGCAGCCATTCACGCCGAGATGATTGAAAACGCGCTCCTGGGCTGCGACATCTTGCCAGCCGCCGCGCATTTAACTGCATCCATGCTTTCGGGGGCGCATCCCACCGTGCAATATCAGGGCGGCCGTATCTTCACTTTGCGCTATGGGCGGCAGGAAGATGGCTCTGTAGCTCTTGGGGCGATTGACCTGCTGCGCGACTTGGCGCTTCTAAAAGGCTCGGAGATCACAGCAAAAGCGGCCGAAAGTCTGGGCGAAGCGGAGAAAGAAGCTTGGCGCTATGCGCCTCATGTCTCGTTTGACTTGGTGATAATGAACCCGCCTTTTACCAGACCCACAAATCACGAGGGGCGGCATGAAAATGTGCCAAATCCAATGTTCGCCGCGTTTGGCTCCAGCGCCGAAGAGCAGAAGGCAATGGCGGATGAAACAAAAAAACTTACTAAAGGAACAGTCGCTCATGGCAATGCAGGGCAGGCTTCGATTTTTCTCGCCCTGGCAGACCGCAAGCTGGCAAGAGATGGCATGTTGGCGCTGGTAATGCCGTTAACGCTCTTGACTGGAGTGTCTTGGCAGAAATCCCGCATTCGCTTGGCAGAATCTTATGCGGATCTCGTTATTATTTCGATAGCGGGAAGTGATAGTAAATCAATGTCCTTTTCTGCTGATACTGGCATGGCTGAATGTTTAGTAATCGGCAAGCGCAACGGCAAGAGACAATCGCGAGCCACTTTTATTGTGCTTGAAAAATCACCGGAAAATCCAGCATTCAGTTTGAAGATCGCCAAGCGCATCAGAGAGCTAATCAAAGACAAGGCAATCAGACCGATAGAAGGCAACCCTGTTGGTGGCACGCATATTACACTTGGCCAGGAATTAGTCGGCCAAGCGATTGAAGCGTCTCTACCGAAATCGGGCAGTTGGAAACTAGCACGGATTGTGGACTTTTCGCTGGCGCAGAGCGCTTATCAACTAGCTGAAAATTGTCAGGTTTGGTTGCCTGCGCAAACTAATGCGATAAAAATTCCTATGTCCAAAGTTGGATCGTTTGGCGAAACTGGACCTATCGGGCGCGATATTAACGGAACAAACCCAGACGGCTCAATTCGAGGACCTTTTGAATTGCGACAACTGCACCCCGATGGCATTCCAACTTATCCAGTCCTATGGGCGCACAATCTTAATCGAGAACGGGCTCTGCAGTTCGAAGCAGATCGTGAGGGCGTCCCAAGACATGTCAATTCTATAGAGTTACAACGAGAAATCAATGAGAAGGCCGCGAAAGTATTTAATACTGCAACGCATTGCCATCACAATGTTGACTTTCAATTCAACGCCCAATCGACGGCCATGCAATTCACTGAGCGCAAAAGCATCGGCGGGCGCGCTTGGATTTCCATAAAACTGCCAACTGCCGACCAAGAGAAAGCACTAGTATTGTGGGGAAATACAACGCTAGGCTTATTAATGTACTGGTGGCATGCGTCCAAGCAGCAAGCCGGAAGAGGCAGTTTAGCAAAATCCGCGTTGCAAGATCTCCAAGCCCTCGACACCACCGCCCTCGCCGCTGACCAGATCGAGCGCGCCGCCGCGCTCTTCGACGAGCTCAAGCATCTGCCGCTCAAACCCCTGCACCAGCTCGAGCAGGACAAAAACCGCAAACTGCTCGACCGCCGCTTCTACGGCGAAGTGCTGGGCTTGCCCGCGGCGCTGCTCGCCGCGGGCGGTCCGCTGGATATCCTGCGCCAAAAGCTCAGCCGCGAGCCGTCTATCCGCGGCAGCAAGCGATAGCCCCCAGCCCCGCCGCCAAAATGAGGGAGGGGCTTACATAAGGAGAGCGCCATGCCCAATTCCATCGCCATCAGCGAAGTCGCCGCCGGCTTCCGCTATGCCATGACCGAGACTTTCGAGTCCGTCTTTGGCATATACCTGGACACAGGCACTTCGCTTTTCGAGACGCTTGCCGGCATCAGCGCCGCGCAAGCCTCCCAGCCCATGGGCGGCTGCGCCAGCATCGCCGCCCATGTCGCCCACATGCGCTATTACCTGGAAGTGCTGGAAGACCGCCTGCTGCGCCGCGACCTCAGCAGCGTGGATTGGGCGCGCGTCTGGCAAGAAGTTGGCGCGGTCGATGAGGCGCAGTGGCAGGCGCTGCTGGCGGACCTGCGCGCCCAATATCAGCGCGCCCTGCGGCAGCTTGAGGAGGCCGACACTTGGGAGGGGGCGCACGAGCTCTCCTGCATGCTCGCCATCATCGCGCACAGCGCCTATCATCTGGGCGAAATCCGCCAGATGCTCTGCCACCTGGAGCGCTGAGTCATGCGCCATACAACCGTCTACCGCGAGCCCGGGCATTTCGCCGGCTGGCCCGCCAATTATGGCATTTGGAGCTGGGGCGATGAACTCGTGGTCGGCTTCACTGTGGGCGCGCACAAAACTGTCAGCCGCGGGCACGCCATCAACAAACGGCAGCCCTTCCTTAATATGCAGGCGCGCAGCCGCGATGGCGGCGAAAGCTGGCGTGTCGAAGACTTTGCTGGCGCCCGCCCTGGCGGCCGCGGGCTCTCGGCGGATGAGCACATGGCGGCGGGCTTGCGCCTGTCCGAGCTTGTCGACGAAAGCACGGCGCAAATCCCGCCGCAGCCGCTGGATTTTAGCCAGCCCGATTTTGCGCTGATGGCGGCGCGTACCGGCTTGGCGCGCGGCGTTCTCTCTTTTTTCTACACCTCAAGCGACCGCTGCCGCAGTTGGCAGGGTCCATTCCGCCTGCCGCTCTTCGGGCAGACGGGCATCGCCGCCCGCAGCGACTATCTGCTGGAAAGCGGGCACTCCGCCCTGCTCTTCCTCACCGCCAACAAAGCCGATGGCGGCGAAGGCAAGGTGATTTGCGTACAAACGGCGGATGGCGGGCGCAGCTTCTCGCTGCTCGCTGAAGTGGGCGGCGAGCCCAGCGGGCGCGGCGATTTCGCGATTATGCCCGCCAGCTTGCGCCTGGAGAATGGGCGCATACTCTGCGCCCGCCGCTGCCGCGATGGCGCCACGCAGCTAAGCTGGATTGACATTTTCGCCTCGGACGATGGCGGGCGCAGCTGGCGCTTCCTCGCCAAACCCGCGGTCTTCGCGCAGCCGGGGCACAGCGGCAATCCGCCGAGCCTGCTGCAGCTGCCCGGCGGGAGGCTGGCGCTGGTCTATGGCAATCGCGACCGTTATGCCATCTGCGCGCGGCTGAGCGCGGACGCGGGCGCCAGCTGGGGCGGGGAGATTGTGCTGCGCGGCGGCGGTGCCAATGGCGATATGGGTTATGTGCGCGCGGCGCTGCGGGCGGATGGCGCGCTGGTCGCCGTCTATTATTTCAACGACCGCGCCGATGGCGATGGCGAGCGCTTCATCGAAGCGACGATTTGGCAGCCCTAAGGGGCATCTCAAATTGGTGAGGGCGAGCCAGTGGCTCGCCCGTGAAGTCGAATGCAGGGGCGTTTCGTTGAAACGCCCCTAAAAGGCTTGTCCGCTACTGCCCTAACATACAAGGGTGGCTAGCGCTCCATCTGGTCGTCCACATTGGCGATTAAGCAGGATGCCCATATTATAAGCAGCCATCTTCGCCGCCAGGCGCGCGAGCATCCCATGCTCGCTGTGC
>JAJDWK010000093.1 GCA_022825675.1 Anaerolineae bacterium
AGTGGTCGATGCGCTGACGGAGATGCAGCAGCAGTCGCAAAAGCAGCAAGTCGCGGCTACGCCCACGCCAACGGCAACATCCACTTCGACGCCCACTGCCACCGCCACGCCAACAAATACGCCGCTGCCGACGGCGACGAATACACCGATTCCGCCACCGACGAACACGCCGATTCCAGCGGCAACAAACACGCCCGCGCCCAGCGGACCTCACGCCGCATTGATTAGCACCTTAATAGTCTATGCGCAGGAGGATCATGGCGCAGAGCATCAAAAACGCTGGAAGCGGGCGCTGGCGGCATTGGGCTGGGACAGCGGCGAATCGCCGATGACGCTGCAAGAGGCGAAGGACATGCGCGATACCTACAGCCGCAGCCGCTGGCAGCCGGTGGTCGATGCGCTGACGCAGCTGCAGCCGCCGCCAACAAATACGCCAGTTCCGCCGACGAATACTCCAGTCCCGCCGACGAATACTCCAGTCCCGCCAACAAACACGCCAGTGCCTCCAACGAACACGCCAGTCCCGCCCACGAACACGCCCGTCCCACCGACGAACACGCCAGTCCCGCCAACAAACACGCCAGTTCCGCCAACAAACACGCCGGTGCCACAGAGCTATACCGTGCCGCAGAGCCTGATAGACAACATCAGGGTTTGGCGGGCGGAGCAGGGCGCTGAGTCCGAGCATTACAAGCGCTGGACGCGGGTATTGGCGGCTTTTGGCAAAGCCAGCCACAATAATCCTATGGGCGTCAGCGAGGCGAAGACATATCGCGACCGCGGCTGGAACCGCTGGATTGAGGTGGTCAAAGCGCTGGAGAAGCTGGCGGGGAATTAAGCGCCAATTAGCAATGCAGGGCGTTTCCGCGAAACGCCCCTGCCATCGTTTCATTGCATCAGCGGGAGCTGCAGGCGGTTGCTGGTATAATCGTCTTTCAGCCAGGCGTAATCGGGGTCGTCATAGGGCGGCTGCGCCCGCTGCTCATCAAGCAGCTCCCCCGCCAGATAATTCAAGAAATAGAGATTGGAACCAGGCGCGGCGGATGTTGAATGGAAGCCTTGAGTAACCAGCACCAGATCGCGGTCGCGCACGGCGAAAATCTCTTCAAAGCTGGCATCGCGCCGATAATTGCGATGCAAGGCGACGCCATTAAGCGGGTCCGTGCGGAAGTAATAAGTCTCATCCAGCAGGGGCGAGCCGCCATAACCATCGTGGCAATGCGGCGGATAGCCTGACCAAGCGCCGCCCGGCACATAGACTTCGTAGAGTATCAAGCGCTCGGCTGGCAGCGGGTGCGCCAGCGTGTGATGCACTTGCCGCCGCGCCGCGCCGCCGCCCCGCACCTCCGCCCTGATTTCGTCGGGTCGGAAGAGCCGCGGCGGATATTTGCCCGTGGCTGGCGCCCCGCCAAGCGCAAATTCAAAGCTGCCAGCGGACACAACAGTGCAGTCATGCCCCGGCGGCAGGTAGAGCACTGATGGCTTCTCTTGGAAGACGCCGGCGCGGCGCAGCGCAAAATCGCCCGCCACTGTGTGGGCGCTGCCCGCGCCTGCCAGCGGCACCAGCGCCACTTCGGTTGCCCCCGTGTGATAGCGATAGCTTTGCCCAGCTTGCAGCTGTATCACGCTGAATGACAGGTACTGCCAGCCCGCTGAGGCTGGACTGACTTCCAGCGCGATTCTGCCCGCGCTATCAGATTTTAGGTGGTTTTTCATGCTTCGTTTGCCCTTCTTTTTGCGATAAACGCCTCAACTTCCGGCTGGGTGGGCAGCGCCCGCGCGCAGCCATGCCGCGATACTACCAGCGCGCCACAGGCATTGGCGAAGCGCGCCGCCCGCCGCCAGCCCCAGCCGCGCGCCCAGCCCGCTATCAAGCCACTGGCGAAGCCATCGCCCGCGCCTACGGTGTTGACAATCTCGACGGGATAGCCGGGCACATCAAAATGCGCGCCATTTTCATAGATGCGCACGCCGCGCTCGCCGCGTTTGAGCGCCAGGACAGCGCCAGAGGCGGCGGCGCGCGCATGTAACAGCTGATGCAGCTCGGCGGCCTCAGTCATTTTCCCGCCCGCCATAACCGCTTCTGGCGCGGGCGCGAGCGCGGCATAGAATTCTTCTTCGGTGCCGATGATGACATCGCAGAGCGGCAGCAGTTGGCGCAAGTTCACGCCAAAGGCCAGCGGATGCGCCCATTGGTCGGGGCGCAGGTCAAGGTCGATGAAAGTCATCAGCCCGAGCTGGCGCGCCTGCTCCGCCAGATAGAGGCAGACATCACGGGCGCTGCCGCGGCTGAGCGCGGTGCCGGAGAGTTGCAGCGCCCGCGACTGCGCCAAGGGCAGCTTGCTGGCTTCGTCTATTGTCAGCAGGATATCCGCCGGGTTTTCCCGATAAAAGAGCAGAGGGAAGCGGTCCGGCGGCTGAACACCCACCACCGCCATGCCCGTGCGCGCCCCCGCTTTGACCGCGATGTAGTCGGTTTCGACGCCTTCCTTTTGCAGGTAGCGGCGCACGAAGCGCCCGACTTCGTCAGCGCCGACCGCGGTGAAAGCCAGCGCGCGCAGCCCCAGGCGGCTCGCGCCGATAGCGATATTGACCGGGCTGCCGCCAACGCCAGTCTCGAAGCCGGTGATATTGTGGAAGTCCGCGCCGATATCCAGCGCGAACAAATCCATCGAGACGCGGCCAACGGTGATTAAGTCGTAGGGCATCGCAGCCGTTCCAATAGCGCGCCCGCTTCAATCGCGCTGAGGTCCGCGGCAACTTGCGTGACCAGCCCGGGGACGGCTGTCAAATCCCGCCCCCATAGCGGCTCGTTTGCGAATATGGCATGGGCGAGCGCTTCTGTTGAATCCGCTTCCCGCCAGCATTGCTGAAACCAGGCGAGCAGCGCCGGGTCGTCATTGAGCGCGATGCTCTCCCCGCGCCATTCGCCTTTGTAGAAGCGGATGAATGCCGCCAGCGCCAGTATCAGCCGCGGCGGCAGCGCCCCGCGCCGCGCCTGATAGCCGAGAATGGAGGGCAGCAGCCGCTCTTTGACCTTTGCCGAGCTGTTGAGCGCGATGGTCAGCAGCCGATGGTGAATATGCGGGTTGCGGAAGCGCTCAAAGACATCGTTGGCGAAGGCTTTTAGCTCCGCTTCTGGCAGCTCGCTGACGGAGGGAATCACCTCTTGATAGATGAGGTCGCGCAGGAATGGTCCCAGCGCTTCATGCTCCACCGCCGCCCGCACCGATTCGATGCCCAGCAGCAGCCCCAGCGGCACCATCGATGTGTGCGCGCCGTTGAGCAGCCGCACTTTGGTAATGCGGTAGGGGGCGGCGTCCGCCACAATTTTGATGTTCAGCGGCGTTTCAGTTGATGTAATCGGGAACTCGGCGAGCAGGCTGGGCGGCGCTTCGATTATCCAACTGTGATAGATTTCCCCCGCCACCAGCAGCCGGTCTTCATAGCCCAATTGGGCGAAGAGCCGCGGCGCTTCCGCCGCCGGGAAGCCGGGGATGATGCGGTCCACCAGCGTGTTGTAAAAGGGATTATGCGCGCGTATCCAGGCGGCGAAGCCGGGCTCCAGCCGCCATAGCGCCGCGTATTGCAGGACAATAGCGCGCAAGCGCCGCCCATTATCGTCTATCAGCTCGGTGGGGATGATGATGCAGCCGGCGGCTTCCGCGCCTCGAAAATGCTGATAGCGCTCGTAGAGAAAGCGCGTCAGCTTGGCGGGGAAGGACTTGGGCGGCGCCGCTTCCAGGCGGTCGTCGGGGTCAAAGATGATGCCCGCTTCGGTGGTATTGGAGAAGATGAAACGTAGCTCTCGCTGGCGCGCCAAAGCCAGATAGGCGGCGAAATCTTCATAGGGGTAGATGGTGCGGGTTAGGGCGCGTATCAAGCGCGTGCGTTCGACGAATGCGCCATCTTGAATGCCATGCAGGCAAGTCGTGAAGAGGCAGTCCTGCGCGTCCAGCGCCGCATAGCGCCCGGGCGTCGCTTTGACGAGGGCGATGCCGCTGTTGAAAGCAGCTTCTTCGTTGAGAATATCCACCGCCCAATCGACGAAGCCGCGCAGAAAATTGCCGCCGCCAAATTGTACGATGCGCTCGGGATAAGACCGGGGCGAGCTATCAATAGCGCGGGATAAGGCTGTTGTCATCGGTTTATGTCCAAGTTATGCGTCCAGTTTGTAGGTATTTTTCGCCAAGTCGTATGCCAGCGCGCGCATCATGCCCTGGGCGTCTTCTTCATCGATGAAGCCGCGCACAAGCTGCCCCGCCAGCCAATCGGCGCAGACCCGCCGCCAGACATCATGCCGCGTCGGGATGGACGGGTAGGCGCGGGTATCGTCATTGAAGCCGGCGAGGTTATAGATGCCGGCGGTTTCGACAACCGCGTCCAGGTAGCGCGTCATGCCCAGCCAGCTATCAAAGAACCACCAGGGCGGTCCCAGGCGCAGGATGGGATAATGCCCCGCCAGCGGCGCCAGCTCCCGGCTGTAAGTGGTCTCGTCCAGGTTGAAGAGGATGAGCGTCAGCGCGGGACTGTTGCCAAAGCAGTCAAGCAGCGGCTTGAGATTCTTGGTGAATTCGCTGCGGATGGGCATATCCGCGCCCATATCCCGCCCGTATTGCGCGTGAATCTGTGGGTTGTGGTTGCGCCAGGAGCCGATATGCAGCTGCATCACCAAGCCGTCTTCGCTGCTCATGCGCGCCATTTCCAGCAGCATGTGCCCGGTGAAGCGGGCGGCGTCTTTCTCGCTTGCCTCGCCGCGCAGCGCCCGCGCGAAGATGGCGCTGGCATCAGCGGCGCTCAGCGCTTCGGTATACGCGCTGAGGGCGGCATGGTCAGTTGCGGTGGCGCCCATGGATTGGAAGAAGGCGCGGCGGCTCTCCAGCGCTTTGATATAGCTGGCGTAGTCATGCACATCACTGCCGGCGAGGTCGCTCAAGCGCTCGATATTGGCGCGCCAGCCCGCTTGCCCGATGTTGACGACGCCATCGGGGCGGAAGGTGGGCAGGATGCGCCCGTTCCAGCCCGAATCACGGATTGTTTGATGCTGCCGCAGGTCATCGGTGGCGGCGTCCGTGGTCGCCAGCGCTTCAATGTTGAAGCGCTCGTAGAGGGCGCGCGGGCGGAAGGCGGCGCTTTTTAGGGCGGCGTCAATCGCGTCATAGATGGCATCGGCATTGGCGCGGTTGATTTTCAGGCTGATGCCAAAAACATCAGCCAGCTCATCGCGCAGCCAGATGCCAGTGGGCGTCGCGCGGAAGAGATGCCAATGCGCGCAGACTTTGCGCCATATCTCGCGGTGATTAGCTGCTGGCGCGGGCGCTCCCGCCGCGGTCGGCAAGGGCGGGATGCCCAGATCCGCCAGCGATATGCCTTGGGAATAGAGCATGCGGAAGATGTAATGGTCGGGCAGTATCAGCAGGTCGACCGGGCTGCCGAATTGAAAATCGGGATCAGCGAAGAGCCGCGGGTCGACATGCCCGTGCGGGCAGAGCAGCGGCAGGTCTTTCACCCCTTGATAAAGGGCGAGGGCGGCGCGCTGCTGCGCGGGCTCGACTGAGAAATAGCGATGGCGCATGGGGCTCCTTGTCTTTGCGTTTGCCGCGCCCGATTGTAGCGCATCTCGGCTGCCCTGCCAGCCTGCGCTGTGGTGGGGGCAGGGCAATTGCATTAAATTGTATTCACCACAAAGACACAAAGGGCACAAAGATAATCCTATAAATCCGCAAAAAAGTGCTCACTGCAGGGGCGTTTCGGCGAGACGCCCCTACCGGTTTGGGGTATGCCTGCCACGCCCGCCGCTAGGACAGTCGCAAAATCCCACGCCCGCGATGGAATAGTCGCCCCTTGCCGCGAGCGGGCGGTTAACCTGCGCCCAAAAGGGATAAAGGAGCGATTCATGTTCAATTGGCTCAGCAGCCTCTTCGGCGCGGGACGGGGGCGCTTGCGCCGGGGCGCGCCGCATATCGAAAGCATCGCGGCGCAGAACCGCTACCCGCTTGGTCCACCGGTCGAAACCCAGGGCGCGCGCGTCTATGCCCAATCGCCCTGGGTCTATGTCGCCATCAACCGCATCGCCGAAGCGGGCGCTTTGGTGCCGCTACGCGTCTACCGGCTGGAGGGCGAGCGCCGCGTCGCCATCAGCAACCACCCGCTGGAGCGCCTGCTGGCGGACCCCAATCCCGTCACCAGCGGTTTTGAGCTTTTCGAGCAGACATTGGGCGGGCTGGAGCTGCATGGCAACGCTTATTGGCACTTGGTGGGGGATGCCGCCGGGCAGCCGCGGGAGATTTGGCTGCTGCGCCCGGACCGCGTCACTATCGTGCCGCACCCGCAGCAGGTGGTCGCTGGTTACCTCTATGAAGTCGGCGGGCAGCGCATCCCGCTGGACGCGGTTGAGGTGCTGCACTTCCGCCGCTGGCACCCGGACAACGATTTCTATGGCTTATCGCCGCTTTCCGCCGCCCGCTGCGCGGTGCAGAGCGACCGCCATATGGCGGAGTGGAATCGCAACGCTTTTGGCCTCGACCAGGGCGTGCCCGCTGGCATCGTGAATATCCAGGACTTCGTTACTGATGGCGATTTCGAGCGCATCAAGCGGGAATGGCGCAGCAGCTATGGCGGCACGGCGCGCAAAACCGCCTTCTTGCGCGGCGGGCAGATGGAATGGCAGCACATCGGCTTGAGCCACAGCGACCTCGATTTCTTGCAGGGACGCCGCGCCCAGCGTGATGAAATCCTCAATATCTTCGGCATTCCGGTCGCCCTCGTCAGCGAGAACGCCACTGAAGCCAATGCCAAAGTGGCGGAGCGCCTCTTCATCGAGCGGGCGCTGTACCCCAAGCTGGTGCGCATTGCCCAGAAGATCAGCCAGGAGCTGCTGCCTTTTTACAGCGGCGACCTCATCGCCGAATATGACGACATCCGCCCGACGGATGCTCAAGCGCGCCTGGAGGAGATCCGCGCCGCCTACCCGCTGCTGAGCATCAACGAGCTGCGCGCCCAGTATTTTCAGCTGCCGCCAGTGGCTTGGGGCGCGGGACCGGTCGGCGGGCTTTCCGCCGTCCCGTCAACAGCCCAGCCTCAAGCTGAGGGCGGGGCGTCAAGCGCCAAGACGGCGATTGAGACTGAGCTGGCGCAGTGGGAGCGCTTCGCTTTGAACCGGCTGGGGCAGGCGGAGCGGAGCCGTTCTTTTGAGGTCACGGCGCTGCCGGCGGAGCTGGCTTTTGAGGTGAGCGCCGGGCTGCTCTTCGCCCGTGAGCGGGAGGCGGTCAAGGCGGTATTTGCCGAGGCGCGGTCGGGGCTTCAACACCGAGGCGCAGAATTTAGTGCAAGTTAGCATGGGAAATGCACGGCCACTTTAGGTGGCGTGCCCGCATTATATCCCAGTGGTAGGGGCGTTTCGCTGAAATGCCCTACCGCTCGTCCTGGAAATTCGGATTTGCCGCAAGGCTTCGCGCGCGGGCATCACTTCGCCATTCTTCATTTCTATCAGGCTAGCGCGCAAGTCTTGCATGAATTCACTCTGGGCGTCGGGAAGTTCAGCGAGTTCGATTTCGCCGGTCAGCTGTGGGGCGGCGAGCTTACCATTAAGTTCGAGGATAGGCAAAAGTTTGTTGGGGGAAGTGGACATTCACCAGCGAAGTTGAGCTAGCTTAGTGCCCTTTGCGCCTTTGTGGACGGCAAAGTTCTGCCCGGTTAGTTCCAAGTCCGCTGGCAGGCGCCACTCACCCCCGCAGATGAACCCGCACAATCTGCCCGCGGCTGACATCCGCGCTGAAGAGCCGCCCATCAGGCGCGCGCATGATGCCGTTGCTGGCTTGCAGCGGGCTGGGCTCGAACAACTCCCCGGCGCTAAGGTGAGACTCAAAGCTATAGCCGCCGTCTCCGTCAGCGCGCAGCTGGCTCAAGCGCCCGCCATGCAGCAGCAGCAGCAGCGCCTCGCCCTGCGCCATCAGCCCCAGGACTGGCGCCAACTGTCCCGCCTCATCAGCGAAGACCAGCTCGATAAGCTCGGCGCGATCGTCCCTATCGGCATCGCGCAGGCGGTAGATTTCGCCAGCGCGCGTGGCGGCGAGCAGGCTGCCATCCGCCTCAAACGCCAGCGCGGCGATGATGCGCAGGCGCTCGCTATCGAGCGGGAGCGTGCCAAAGACGCTGCTATCCGCCGCCGTGATGTCGAATGGCGGCGGGGCAGTGGCGGCTGCGGCTGGAGCGGTGGCTGATGGTACGCTTTCGGTGGCGGTCACTGTCGACCGCTGGGCAATCGCGGAGACTTCGTAGGCGACAGTAGCGGCGATTGCGGTCGCGGCGGCGGGTTGCTCAACTGCCCGCTGGCGGTCGCTTTCGATAGCGCTGCAGCCCGCCGCGAGCGTGAGCGCCAATAGCGCTGCCGCGCTGCGCGCCAGCAGGGATTTCCTATTCACTGGCTTGCTATCCCCGCGCTGGCGCATTTATACAGGCGGGACAGCAGTGGCGATGAACAAGATGACGAAGCCGCCAAATGCGCCCGCTGACGCAAATAGCGCCCGCGCCGCCAGCGGCTGCTCCGCCGGGCTTGATGCGGCGGCGCTGCGGGAGCGCTGCATGGCGCTGGCAATTTGGTGGCAGAGCCAGCTCATGCCGATGGCTGTCAGCAGGATTGCCAGCAGGGTTGCCGGCAGCTCCAGGGACGGGAAGGCGTAGAGGCGCTGGATGAGGTAGAGATTGGGCAGCATCGCGGCGGCGGCAGCCAGCGCCGCGCCGCGCCAGCCGGGCTCGCGGCCGCGGCGGGTGCAATAGGCTGTCCAGAGGTCGATTGCCAGCAGCGGCGGCAGCGTTACCACCCAAGCGACAACTTGCAGCTGATCGGCGGCTAATCCCTGAATGAATATCAGCCGCAGCCCCAGCGCCAGCAGCCCCGTCAGCGTGGCGGCACCGACGCAGCGCAACAGCCGCGTGGCGAGCAGCCCGGTATACAGCGCGCCCGCCAGCACATTCATCGCCAGCAGCCAGGGCGGACGATACAGCCCCAGCGCATCCAGGGGGATGCCCGCCAGCGCCGCGTCCCAATCGATGAGCATCAGCTGCAGCCACATCAGCAGGAAGCAGGCGAGCAGCAGCAGCACCGGGGCATCCGTCAGGCGCAGGCTTTGCAGGCGGCGCCAAGCGCCCAGCGGCAGGGTGGAGATGTAGACAAAGAGCGCGATGGTCAAAGCGATGATATAGCCCAGCAGCATAATCAAATGCGGGATGCTCCAGGCGACCAGGTCTTCGCCAAAAGTCCAGTGCCAGAAGGGGTCAGCCGCCAGCGCGTAGGACATAAAGGCGGCGGTGAGGATGAGGCAGCCAAGCACGCGGTTGGCGCGGAAGCGCTGTTGAAAGCTGCCGCGGAACTTGCTGTTCAAGTGATGCAGCGCCCAGAAGCCGACCAGAATCACGGTGGCGAATCCAAAATACATCAGCAGATGCGGGCGCCAGAAGAGGTCTTCGCCGAAGGGAAGCCCATAGACGCGGTGCCATTTTTCGTCCCAGACGCCGCCGATGACAATCGCCAGGAAGCCGCTGGCTTGCAGCAGGGCGATGCGCTGGCGCAGGCTGACGGGCAGGTCAATGCGCTGGGGCGGGCGCAGCCCTGGTGCCAGCGGGCGCAGCATCAAATGCCAGAAGAGCAGCGCGAAGCCGCAGAGCACAGCGAAGAGGAGTGCCGCCTGTGCCCAAAAGAGGCTGAGGCGGTCTTCGCTGGGGCTGCCGCCCCAGGCGGTGAAAGCGGCGAAGAGCAAAGCGCCGGTGATAGCGGCGAGCGTCCAGGGAAGGCGGGGGCTGTGGCTTGTCATGGGGGGTGCTCCGTACCGAATGCTGTTGCTTATTATCAGGTTACCATATTCGGCAAGGGCGGGTCTAGTCGGCGAGGAGCTGGGTGAGGAAGGCTTTGGGGGCGTTGAAGGTGTGGTGGTTCCAGAATTCAGGCTGCCACCAGCTCATGCAGAAGACATCTGAGAGATACTGCCTGTCGGAGTCGCTGCCCCTGTCTTCTTCGTCAAGGAAGCCGATATTCTTTCCTGTAATGTATGTGCGAAGGCGCGCTTTTGGCAATCGCTCTTGAGAAATAGGCAGATCCCTTTCCTGCAGGCACTTGAAAAAAGTATCGACGCAAAGGTGTACCGGATCATCCGCCAAAACATCCAGTATCAGGTCTTCTAGCATGCCTTCGCGCTCGCTTGAAGGCAGGATGAGAACGCCTGTATTTGGAGTCCCAAATGCAAACTCCATAACTTGCTGAGGGACTGGAAGTTGGCGGGGATTCTTATTGTTTGCGCTTCGAATTGTATCTTGCACACTTTGAAATGCGTTTGTTTCGAAGTCGGCGTCGCGGACGATACCGATGTCGGTTAGCCTGCCGAATCTAGGATGCTTCGTTAAAGAGCGCAGAAAATCGTGAAATTTTCCTTTTCCTTTTCCCCCAATTCCTTTTCCCTCAAGCTGTACAATTTGGAGCGGCCAACCCTCGAGCACATTCATGTGCTTGGCCAGTTGGATGAAGAATTCCTGATCTTCTTTCCCTTCGACTACCATTAGACGGGACTTGCCCTCCGGGATTCTGATATTCATCCGCGCACCTCGAAATCAAAATCGAAGGTCGCAACAGCGTGCAAATCCAATTCGTTGTAGGTGACGGCTTCGATATCACCCGTCTCGTCGTCTCGGTCCAAACGGTGATAGCGAAAATCTTCCAACTTACCCGCTTCTGTAAAGGCCTCATAGGCGGCGCGGATCATCTCCAGGCTGTGCGTGGTGGCGAAGACCTGAATGTCTAGCTCCCGCGCGAGTTGCCCGATGGCTTGCCAGACTTTCATATGTATCGAGTGGTGGATGCCGTTTTCGATTTCGTCGATGAAGACAACCGCAGGCTTTTGCACAATAAATGACATAGCAATATCGGCGAATCGATTTAGTCCTGTCCCCATCAGCCTCAATGGTATTTGATGCGAATTGACGCGCCCCCAAATTGTTAAGTTGCCCGACAGTGATTGCAAGCGCAGGTCAAGCAAGCCTGGTTCAAAGACATTTAGATAATGAATCAACTTCGGCAAATCCCCATGCCGCTCTACAGTGCTAAAAATGTCCGCCCTATATTTAGGGTTGCGCCGCGCTTCCGCCGGAAAATATACATATATCTTGTCGGCATATTCTTTTGTAATAAATGGCAATTCAGGCTTTGAAGCGAGATAGACCTTGTCTAATTCCGACTTAGAATCTAGGCAGGAAAATGAATACTCGAGCATCGATGCGCCTCGGCTGTCAATATAGCCATCTTGAAAATATCCGACTTTCTGGGCTGCTTGAATGTAGTTGGCAAACTGTTCAGGATTACTCTCCATTGATTCGAACTCAACAATGGTCAATCGGCGACCCCGCTTCTTGTTCCCATGTTCACATCCATACAATTCGATCTTACAATTTGTATCCAACCCATAAAAGATTTGTTGCCAAATGTCGCGGCGGTTTTTATTTGAGTCGGTTAGACCTCGTGAAGTCAGCAAGTCAAGAAGGAGATTTGGCGTCAATGGGCAGGAAAGAAGAACCGCTGCCTCCATCAGCGCCGTCTTGCCAGAGTTATTCTTCCCCGCTATCAGATTCACCCGACCCAGATCGTTCATCTGCAAGTCTTTGAAACAACGGAAATTCTTCACCCGAAAGGACTTGTACATCGCGCGTCTCCTCCGCCCAAGCGCCGCACTCGCTGCCATTATACATTCTCCCGCGCCAGATTCAGCGCTACAATGCCCAGCATGAGCACAATCCTCGCCATCGAAACCTCCTGCGACGAAACCGCCGCCGCCGTCATCACGGGCGGGCGGCACATCAAAAGCGCTGTCGTCGCCTCGCAGATTGACCTGCACGCCCAGTATGGCGGCGTCTTCCCCGAGCTCGCCTCCCGCGCCCATGCCGAAGTTATCAGCGCCGTTGTCGCAAAAGCGCTGCGGCAAGCCGCGCTGGGCTATGACGCCCTTGACGCCATCGCCGTCACCCAGGGACCGGGGCTGGTGGGCTCGCTGCTGGTCGGCATCAATTTCGCCAAGGGCTTGGCGCTGATGACCGGCTTGCCCCTGCTGGGCATCAACCACTTGGAGGGGCATATCTATTCCCTGTGGCTGACGGCGGATTTCCCGGAGCCGGACTTCCCGCTTTTGGCGCTGATAGCCTCTGGCGGGCACAGCGAGCTGCTGCTGATGCGCGCGCATGGGCGCTATCAGCGCCTGGGCGGCACCATCGACGATGCCGCTGGCGAAGCCTTCGATAAAGTTGGGCGCACGCTCGGCTTGCCTTTCCCTGGCGGTCCCGCGATTGAACGCGCCGCCCGCGCCGGTGATGCCAGCGCCTACCGCTTCCCCATCGCCAAAACCGCCGGGAGCTACGACTTCAGCTTCAGCGGTTTGAAGACCGCCGTCATGCGCGCGGTTACTGTACAGCCGAGCGCCCGGCAAAAGCGGCGGCGGGGCGCGGAGCGGCGGGCGGCATTGCGCGCCGATATTTCCGTCAGCGATGTGGCGGCGGGCTTTCAAGCCGCGCTCACGGAGGCGCTGGCGCAAACCACCAAGCGGGCGGCGCAGGATTTTGGCGCGAAAGCGGTGCTGCTGGCGGGCGGCGTCAGCGCCAACACCGCGCTGCGCCAGAAGCTGCGCCAGGCGTTGCCGCTGCCGGTGTATTATCCGCCGCTTTTCCTCTGCACCGACAACGCCGCTATGATTGGCGCGGCGGCGCACTGGCGCTTGCTGGCGGGGCAGCGCAGCCCGCTGGGGCTTGAGGCGCGCGCCCGCTGGCGTCTGGGCGAAGATGGGTAAAAGTGAGAGTCTTGGGATCGAGCTAGAATTCGATACCTAAGAGTCTTCCAGCAGGCGAATCGTCAGTCAGCCTAAGTCGGACAAACTCATTAATATCAAAGCCGTCACTGAATCTTTTGTAAGGAATCGAGTCCGAATTCATGCAGACAATGTACTGAAAGCCGCATTCGCGTGACTTTTGTTCTGCAAGTTCTAGGGCGAGCGCTATCTGCCGCTCATCCACACCATCGAAAATGTTGCTATCATGGATTAGGAGACTGGGACTTACCTCACGTTGAGACCACAGTTCTGCACGCATCAAGTCGTAACAGAACACCTTCATCTTACTTATTCCAACGCTGCTGGCGCGGGGAATGTCCACACCAAATCTGAATCCAGCATCACGGTCAACGTTGACCACTAGCCTGCCAGGTGCCTCATAGAGCGCCTCGGAATTGCCACTAAATATTTCGCGAGCTTGTTTTAATAACGATCGCTCCTCCAAGTCAATCCGCGCATCGAGATGGAGTTGCTCCCGCTCAATAGTTATCCGCGATGTCTCCGTTTCTATCCTATTGAGCTGCTCAATTTGATGCTTGATCGCGTCCAAAGACGAGCGCTGGCCCAAATGTAATCGCTGAAGTTCATTATAAGCTTCGAGAGCGCCGTGAGATTCAAGCACTCTCATTAACTCTGCTTTCCTGTTTGAAAGCTCTTCAATTTTGTTTCTAGTGTTCTCCAACTCGCGATTTAGGCGCACCACTTCGTTTCGTAAATAGTCTCGTCTGTTTCGTGTTACTTGAACATGAAACGCTTGCACGTCTTCTAGCCGCTTGGTAAGGGGCACGGCCAGCGCGACGCCAGCTTCTTCATAAAGCTCAATTACTCGGATATCTTTCGCGGGCTGCTCTTCTTTAACGCTGTCTTCGTGGAAATCAATGAGTCGCTTTAGCTGCAAAACATGATTGGATAGATTATGGATTTGTCTTGTAAGCTCATTGGCTTCGTTCTCAACTTGTACATATTGCGGATGAACTTGGAAACTGCGCAATTCCGATTCTGTTTTCTCAACCTCTCGTATCAGCCGGTCGCGCTCCGTTTCCAAGTCTCCAATTGTTCCAAGCATTTCGGCTAGGAGATTATCCCCTTGCTTCACAGCCCTCTTTATGGAATCAACGTTCTTTTTCCTATCTTTCAAATCTTGCCACTTCGCTGCCTGTCGCCAATTCAAATCCAGCATGAAAGCGTTGCTGATTTGTATGTCCTTAGTGGATTGACGCTGGTAATTCTCGAATGGATTTTCGAACTGATTGCGTCTAATATCATAACTTATAAGATTTCTGAATGTAGGCGCGCTATTCACAGGCAGCCCATACATAGCCCTACCGAGAATTGATGTCCACTCTTCTATTTTCCTTCGCGACATTATTGGCTTTTTGCTGAATTCCAAGCTCTGTTGTTTTGGGAGGTTGTCAGGCTCTGATATATGTTGAACGAACCAATCTTCCTTGGCGTTAGTCGATACTTCTCCGGCCATATCTCCGGAGCGAGTTACTGTAATTTGCTCGCCTCTAATTAGTAGGTCTACCGTAAACCTCCATTCTTTTAGTATAGAGGTTCTCAGTCCATGATTGAGTTTTTCTCTTCCGCCCAAGCAGAAATGTATGATATTCAGGAGAGTGGTCTTGCCGAGTCCGTTTCGCGAGTCCTTTTCTGTAGATTGTTTGGTTATGTCCGCGACAACAACGTTGAAGCCTTCTGAGAAACTAACTTGATTGAATTCTTCTCTATTTGCTCGGACCCTGAGGATCATGAAGAAACCCTCCGAATGTTGCCGTCGCGAAACTCAATGATATTCATTATATAGAGCAAGTCTAAGGTTAATGTAAAACGCTCAAAAGTTGCTATCTGAGGTAATTTACGCACTTTCTGCCATAGTGACGATACTGTAGTTGGCTGATCAAGGTAAGCGAGAAGCAATGCGCCTATTCCTATGAACGAGTTTTCTACCGGGATGTGTTTGGTGGGGAGGATCATGATTCGAATAGTTCACATCGTAGAAAAAAATACATCAAAACTGCGAGGCCAGCAACTTTGTAGTTGAAATCTAAGCTGTCGCCGCTGGCAAAGTACCAGAGCGGAATGAATATGTCATCTCCACGCAGGTTATCGGCTTTAAAATCAGAATATCGTTCTAGCAGAGGCTGTAACAATCTTTCGGGATAGTTTATATCCAGCTTCGCACGATCCTCAACGTAGGTTTTCACTTCAGGTTCCCGCGCTAGCCCTATATCAACATATCTGCGTACTTGAGGAGAAAACCCATTTAATTGGATTTTCTCTTGCGGTGCAACAACATGAACACTCGTAGATGGTTCAAGTGTAGATGCGACAGCAAGCCACGAAATGATTGATTCTAGATCGGCTGAGCTGAATTCTTGAAGCACCAATCGTTCGCTTACCCATGATTCATGGTCAGCTTTCAACTGGTGAAGAAATTCGGCGCTGTACTTGTTGGGCTGATTATCAACTTCAAGATGATGATTCGCGCAAAGTAGTATCAAGTTTTCATACTTATTGATGTCCTCTAACGGGAAGTCGTCGGGCTTCGGTCGTGGTCCATTTTCACTTAAGGCAAATATGTGAGCCATTTGGCCGATTTTGGCGTGGGAATCAGTCTCGGTTTGTGGAAGCAGCAATATGCTTCGACAATTGGGGAATGCGCATCTGCCGGCTGCTAAACTCCAGAGTTTAATCTGTTGCGACAAAGGTACGCTACGCGATCGTCTCGCCTGTGGCGGTCGATTCGTCATATTGGATATATGCGCTCTTGTTTAGAGACATCAGAACAACATTCTACCATAGAATCCTTTTTGAAGTGGAATAATCCTTTCGGCGATGCTACCGCGCAGTCTCTCATCAGCGGCTGTACAATATTCTGTGGGTAGTTGCGTGGACATTAAAGGCAAAACATGACACAACAAGACATCGCCATCATCGGCGCGGGCGCGGGCGGGCTCGCCGCCGCTTGGGAACTGACGCGCGCCGGGCGCAAAGTCACGATCTTTGAAGCGGCGGACCGCGTCGGCGGCTTGGCGGCTGGCTTCCGCGACGAGAATTGGGATTGGACGCTGGAGAAGTTCTATCACCATTGGTTCGCCAGCGACCACGACATCCTCGGGCTGGCGGCGGAAATGGGGGTGCGCGATAAAGTCCTCTTCCCGCGTCCAAAAACCAGCTTCTGGATTGACGGCAAAAGCGTGCGCAGCGAGATTTCGCCATCGGCGCTGTTCCTGCCGCTGTCGCTGGGCGCGACTATGCGCATGGCGCTGGCAGGCGCTTATGTCAAGCTCAGCCCGCGCTGGCAGCCCTTCGAGCGGGTTTCCGCCGACCAGTGGCTGCGCCGCTGGATGGGGCGCGAAGCCTATGAGAAGTTCTTCAAGCCGCTGCTGATTGGCAAATTCGCCGAGCAATACGACCAGGTGCCGATGTCTTTTATGTGGGCGCGCATCGTCAAACGCAGCCTCAAGCTGGGCACATTTCAAGGCGGCTTCCAGGCATTCCTTGACGAATTGGCGCGCCAGCTGCAGGCGCAAGGTCTTACTATCGCGCTGAATAGCCCCGTTGAGCGCATCGAGGCGGCCGCTGATGGCTTGGCGCTGCAGACGGCGGGGGAACGGCGGCTATTCTCGCGGGCACTCAGCACCACATCGCCGCGGCTTTTGCTGCGCATGGCGCCGGCATTGGCGGGCAGCGAATATGGCGCGCGCGCCGCCGCGTTGAAGAGCATCGGCGGCATCTGTGTTGTCTTCGCGCTGCGCCAGCAGCTGCTGACCGATGGCACTTACTGGCTGAATCTGCCAGCGACCACCGCCGATAAATCCCAGTCGCAATTCCCGTTCCTGGCGCTGGTGGAGCATACCAACTACTTGCCGCGCGCCCATTATGGCGGCGACCATATCATCTATTGCGGCGATTATGTCGCGCCGACGCACGAGTATTTTCAGCTAAGCGAAGCGGAATTGATCGAGCGTTTTCTGCCGGCGCTGGCGACAGTCAACCCCGCTTTTGACCGTGGCTGGCTGCGCAAAGCCTGGGTATGGCGCGCGCCTTATGCCCAGCCGGTGCCATCGCTTGAGCACAGCCGCAAGATTCCGGACTTAAGTACGCCGCTGCCGGGGCTGTATTGGGCGAGCATGTCGCAGGTCTACCCCTGGGACCGCGGCACGAATTATGCCGTCGAGATTGGACGCCGCGCCGCCCGCCTCATGCTGAAGGCTTGAGCGCAGCATGCGATGTGTACCACCCCAAAATGAGACTCTGCAAGGCTTGTCCGCTGCCGGTTCTCGCTTTGCTGATGCAATAGGAAGCAGGCGCTCACTTATCGCGCTACCACTACCAAATTCCTGCATCGTGCGCGCCCAGCGCGGCGGCATCACTCGCGCCAGGGGCTGAAATCGTGCTGGAAATCGACCGCCGGGCTGCGCAGCTGGGCATCCATGCCGCCATCGACAAAGATGCGTGTGCCGGTGATATACGCCGCGTCATCCGCTGCCAGGAAGGCGACCGCGGCGGCGACATCAGCGGGCGTCCCCTGGCGCGCCAGCGGGATCACATCCGCCGGCGGGACAGGCGTATTGCCGACCGCAGTGCCGCTGGCAACGCGGGTGCTGCCTGGCACCACCGCGTTGACGCGGATGTTCAAGCCCGCCAGGTCCAGCGCCATCGAGCGGGTCGCCGCTTCAATGCCGCCTTTGCTGGTGTCATAGCCAAACATGTGGCGGTGCCCGCGCGAAGCGCCGCCGCTGCTGACATTGATGATGACGCCGCCCTCGCCGCGGCGCGCCATCAAGCGGGCAGCCGCCTGCGAGCAATAAAACATGCCGCTGAGGTTGACGCCGAGCGTGCGCTGCCATGCCGCCTCGCTGTAGTCGAGAAAGTTGGCGATAACGCCTGGCTGATGCACAAAAGCGGCGCTGTTGACAAGAATATCGACCGCGCCAAATACCGCCAGCGCCGCTTCAAAGAGCGCATCAACCGCATCACGCCGCGAAATATCGCAATGCGCATAGAGCGCGGCGGCGCCAATTTCGGCGGCGAGCGCCTCGCCCGCCGCGTCATCAATATCGGCGATGACGACATTAGCGCCATCGCTCGCCAGCCGCCGCGCGCAGCCCGCGCCGATGCCCTTGGCACCACCGGTGATGAGGGCGGTTTTTCCTGCTAGTCGCATAGGGGAACTCCTGATTGGCTTTGCTTAAACGCGCCGGTCACCAGCGCAGGGTTTGACTATATCCGCTGACAGTATAGTGCAGAGACGCGCCAAATTGTACAAACTGCCATGATAATTGAAGAAGCAAAGAGCCCTTTGTGTCTTTGTGGTGAATAACAATTTGATGCGATTGCCCTGGTTCTTATGCGTCAAAACGCGCCAGCGTGAAAGCCGAGATGTCAAATGCGCAGCCGCCATCCAATGCCAGCTGCGCCAGCGTCTCGCCCACGGCGGCGGAATGCTTGAAGCCATGCCCGGAACAGGGCGATGCCACAACAACCCGCTGGGAAGCGGGATGAAAATCAATGACAAAATGCTCATCGCGCGTCAAAGTATAGAGGCAGACTTCGGCATGTAAGCACTTCTCGCGCAGCCCGCGCAGCCGTGGCACCGTCAAACGCTGGAACATATCGGCTTTTTCCGCTTCGGTAACTTGGCGGCTGACGGCATCGGGCTGGGTGCTGGTGTGATATTGCTCCGTCACCAATTTGACGCCAGGCATGCCAGCGGGCGGCGCGGGAAACACCGACCAAAAGTCTTCCTGCGTATCGCCAATCCAAATGACAAAGGGGAAGCGCTCGGGCAGGAATTGGCGGCGGTCTTCGGCTTCAAACCAGTGTATCACCTGCCGATTGACGCGGATGCCGCCGCGTTGGGCAGCCGGCAGGAACTCGCTAATCCAAGCGCCAGCCGCCAGAATCAGCTTGCCGGCGCGGTAGCGGCCCCGCTCGCTGGTTACAGTTACACCATCGGCGCTGGCGGCGAAGCTGATAACTTTTTCGCCGGTGTGAATCCGCGCGCCTTGCGCTTGCGCCTGCTCGAGCTGCGCTTCGATGCAGCGCTCGGGGCGCAGCACGCCAGCGCCGGGTTCATAATAGGCGCGGTCGCTGTCACGGGGTTGCAGCAGCGGGAAGCGCTGCCGCAGGGTGTCAGACTTGAGGATTTCGTAGTCGATGCCATGCTTTTCGGCGATGCGGGCGGAGGCAGCTACAAAATCGCCTTGATAATGAAAAGCGGCGGCATGTTGCCCGCCGATGATGAGGCCGCCGCTGCGGTGAAAAAGTTCGCGCCCGCTCGCCATTTCCAGCTCGCGCCAAATGGCGTTCGAGCGCTTGACGAAGGGCATATAGACTTCGCCTTCGCCGACAGCTTCCCGCGTGATGCGGGTATCGCCATGGCTGGAGCCCATGATGTGCGGCGGCTGGTAGCGGTCGATGCCGAGGGCGCGGGCGCCGCGGCGGCTCGCTTGATAGAGAGCGGCCGCGCCCATCGCGCCCAAGCCCACCACGATAAGGTCGTACTGCGCTGCCGTCATGCGCCCCGCTCCTTCCGCAGCGCGGCAGTCGCCGCGGCGTCAATTGTCATGGCGGCGTCTATCCGCACGCCATACTCGCGCGCCGCCGCTTCCCGCGATATGTAACCCGCCTGTACATCCGCCAGTACGCGCCGCGGGTCGCGTTCCAGTGGCGAGCCGAAGCCGCCGCCGCCTGGCAGCTTCAAAATTACGCGCTGCCCCGGCTGCAAGACATAATGGCTCTTGGGATGGGGGCGCGTGCCATCAGAAAGCTGCACTTCGCCCGTGGCACCGGGCTTGCCGCCAAAAAGCCCGAGCGCCGGGCTGCCGGTGCGGTCATACATGCAGGAGTGGTTGGCGGGCGCGCCGCTGAGCATCTCCAACTCCATCACTTGTCCCAAGCCGCCGCGAAAAGTACCGGGTCCGCCCGAATCCACGCGCAGCTCGCGGCGGTGCATCAGCAGGGGCGCGGCGGTTTCAATAGCTTCGACCGGCACGCCCATGATGCCGCTGGGGAAGGCGGTGGCGGATAAGCCATCGCGGTTGTGGGCGGCGCCCATCCCGCCGGCGGAGAAAAAGATATACGCGAATTCTTCGCCATCAGCGCTGATGCCGTCCATCATCGTATTCCACAACCCCGCCGAGCCGTTGGCGAGCACGCGCTGCGGCAGCAGCGGCGACAGCGCCGTCAGCAGCGGCTGGCTGACAAAATGCCCGATGAGATGACGGGCGCTGACAGGCGCCGGCTTACTGCAGTTGAGAATGGAGCCGGGCGGCGCGCTGACCGTAATCGGGCGGAATGCGCCTTCGTTATTGGGGATGCCCGGCGCCAAAACCGCCATCAGCGTGTAGGTGGTATAAGCATGCGTATAATTAAGCACCACATTGATGCCGCGCTCGACTTGCGGGGATGAGCCGGCATAATCGACGCGCAGGGTATCGCCCGCGACCTCGATGGCGCAGGCGATGCTGAGCGGGCTGTCGAAGCCGTCGATGGCGATGGCATCGCGATAAATGCCATCGGGCAGCGCGGCGATGGCGCTGCGCACAGCAGCCTCGGTTCTATCAAGGATGCGCGCCGAAAGCGCTTCGATATCAGGCAAATCAAATTCTTCCAGCATCTCTATCAGCTTGCGCGCGCCCACCTGGTTGCCGACTTCCTGGGCATGGATATCGCCGATAACCTGGTCAGGCACACGCACATTGGCGCGGATAATGTCAAACAATTCTTCGTTGGGCGCGCCCGCTTTGAAGAGCTTCATCAGCGGGATTGCCAGCCCCTCTTCATAAAGAGAGCGGGCATCGCCCCCCATAGTCGCGCCGCCGATATCGACGGCGTGGCAGGTGCTGGCGAACCAGGCGACGCCGCGCCCCCGATAAAAGACTGGCGAGACAATCGTCAAATCAAAGAGATGCCCCGACGCCTCCCACGGGTCATTGGTGATGAGCGTGTCGCCGGGGCGGAGGCTGTCGATGGGATACTTGGGCGCGACATAGCGGCGTACGCAATGCGCCATCGTGTTGATGTGGCCCGGCGTGCCGGTTACCGACTGCGCAATCATGTTGCCGGCGCGGTCAAAGACGCCCGCCGAGAGATCGCCCGCTTCGCGCACGACGGTGGTGAAGGAAGAATGTATCAGCGCCGCCGCTTGTTCATCGACCACCGAAATCAGCCGATTCCAGATGACTTCCAGCGTGATTGGGTCAATCATGCGCCCTCCTCCCGCGTCAGCAGCAGGCAGCCGCCCGCCGCGACTTGCGCCGTCCAGCCGGGCAGCACGGCAATCGTGCTTGCCGCCTCTTCAATTATCACGGGTCCCGCCGCCGACCAGGCGGGGCGCAGCTGCTCCCGGCGGTAGACCGGGGTAGCTCGCGGCGACTTTTCGGGATGATAGCAAACGCGGCGGCTGCCAACGGGGGCATCGGAAAACTCTGCCCCGGCGGAGAAGTCCGCGCCGCTGACTTGTGGCGGCGGTCCGCTTATCAGCACACGCCAGTTTACCGCCTCGATGGGCAGCCCCGCCGCCAATTTGCCATAAAAGGCGCGGTATTCTTTTTCAAAAAGCCGCTGCAGCTGGGCGATATGGCGGGCGGTTAAAGTCTGCTTGGGGAAGGGCACGCGCACTTCATAACCCTGCCCGACATACCGCATATCAATGTTGAGGCGGGCGCTGATGGCGGCGGCGGGCAAGCCGGCGGCTTCAACGATGCGCCTGCCCTCGCGCTCCAACTCCGCCAGGATAGCGTTGAGCGCGCGCAAATCAAGCGCGTCCAGGCGGGCAACATAGCTGCGCGTGAAATCAAAGGCGATGGGCGCGGTCAAAAAGCCGAAGGCGGAGCCGACGCCCGCTGCCGGCGGTATCAGCACGCGCTGGATGCCCAGCCCCTGCGCCACGCCACAGGCATGCGCGGGACCGGCGCCGCCTGTCGCCACCATGCAATAGCGCCGCAGCTCCAGCCCGCGTTCCGCCGCGTGCACGCGCGCCGCCGCCGCCATATTCTCGTTGACCAACTGCTGCACGCCCCAGGCAGCGCGTTCCAGCGGCAGTTCCAGCGCGGCGGCAAAATCGGCAAAAGCGTTACGCGCCGCGTTGTTATCGAGCTTGATGTCGCCGCCGGCGAAATAGTCAGAATTGAGATAGCCCAGAATCAGGTCGGCATCGGTGACGGTGGGCGCGCTGCCGCCGAGCCCGTAGGAAGCTGGACCGGGGGAAGAGCCGGCGCTCTGCGGTCCCACCGCGGGCAAGCCCAGCGCGTTCAGGCGGGCGATGCTGCCGCCGCCGGCACCGATTTCGATGAGCTCTATCATCGGCACCATCAGCGGCAGCCCGCTGCCACGCTTGAAGCGATGCGCCTGCGCCACTTCGGACTGGTGGCTGATGGCGAGCTCGCCGGCGCGGGTCAAAGCGGCTTTGGCGGTGGTGCCGCCCATATCAAAAGCCAGCACATCGCTTTCGCCCAGCAGCCGCCCCCAATGCAAGCCCGCCAGCGCGCCGCCAGCGGGTCCGCTTTCGACCAGGCGGATGGGGAAGGCGCGCGCCGCCGCGACGGTGGTGGTGCCGCCGCTGCTGAGCATGATGTTGAGCGGCGCCTGGATGCCCGCCGCGCTCAAGCCAGCGGCGACCCGCTCCAGATAGCGCTCGGCAATCGGCTGTACATAGGCATTGGCGATTGTGGTCGAGGCGCGTGGATATTCGCGCATGCCGGGCGCGACTTGGTGCGAGGCGGAAAGGGCGACGCCCGGCAGCTGCTGGCGGACGATTTCCAGCGCCGCCAGCTCATGCGCCGGGTTGGTGTAGGCGTGCAAAAAGCAGATGGCGACCGCTTCCACCGCTTCGGCGCGCAGCCGCTGGCAGATTTGGCGCAGCCGCTCGCGGTCCAGCGGCTGCCACACGCGCCCATCGGCAAGCATGCGCTCGGGCACATCAAAGCGCAGGCGGCGCTCGACCAATGGCGCCGGCTTTTTCAGCGCCAGGTCGTACATATCGTAGCGGCCTTCGTTGCCAATCTCGATGGCATCGCGGAAGCCGGCGGTAGCCAGCAGCGCCGTTTTGGCACCGCTGCGTTCGATCAAGGTATTGGTGATGAGGGTGGTGCCATGCACGACATAGCGTATCGCCGCGGGCGGGATGTGGGCGCTTGCCAGCAGGTTGCTTAAGCCTTGCAGCACCGCCGCCGAGGGGTCGGGATAGGATGTCAGCAGCTTTTCGACGGCGATGCGCCCGCTGTTTTCCTCCAAAGCGACGATGTCGGTGAAGGTGCCGCCGATATCAACAGCCAGCAAGACGGACGGGGCGGGCATAGGTAAAAGCTCCTCCTGCATAAGAATCGCGCCCAATCATAGCAGGAAAATCCCTTGGGGAGTATCGCCTCAAGCTGAGGCGGCGGAGCAATCGCATCAAAGTATTCTTCACCACAAAGACGCAAAGATAATTCTATAAATCCGCAGAAAAGGACTCGATGTAGTGGCGATTCGGCGAAACGCCCTCAATATAAAAGCAATTTTCGCGGGTGACTCACAAAGCCGCCCCTCAATTTGAACGCGCTGGCGGCTGCCAATTTCCCGCCGGCGTCTATACTGGAAGCAATCAGCCAACAGCCACCCAGCCGGGAACGAGCCGATGCCACTCATGCGCCGTCACCTGTGTTTCGCGCTGCTTGTGATTTGCCTGTGGGCGGGCAGCGCCGCCGCCCAGGGCTTACACGCGGCGGGCGCGCCGCGCTATGGGCGGCAGCAGCTTGCGCCCGGCTTCGCGCCTGACCCCGCCAGCTTCTCGGCGCAGAGCGGCGGCGATGTTGATGTGAAATCCCTGCGCCTGGGCGATAATTGCCTGGGTTATGCGGCGGGCGCTCCCGATTTTGTCATCGAGCTGGCGGCGGCTTTTGACAGAATCACCTTCTTAATCGCCAGCGAGGCGGATACGACGCTCATCATGCAGCGCCCCAACGGGAGCTGGGCTTGCAATGACGACAGCAACGGGCTCAATCCCGCGCTGGTTTTCTTCCAGGCGGCGGCGGGCGACTATCGCATTTGGATCGGCAGTTATGCGGAAGAGGCTTACGACGAAGCGGCGCTTTTTGTATCAACCGCGGGACCAGAGACCTTGCCGACAACGGCGACCGGTCCCGAACCGGGACAGGCGCCCACTTACGGCGAAGTATCGCTGGCGCCGGGTTTTCGTCCCGCGCCTTTTTCTACCCAGTTGATTGGCGGCGGGCGCAATCGGGCGCAGGACTTCATCGCCGGCGGGCGCTGTCACGGCTATATCGCGGAAGCGCCTGATTACAGCATCCTGCTGGACGCGGAGATGAGCGAGCTTTGGATTGCGTTCTTCAGCCCGGCGGCGATGACACTGGTCGTCAACGCCGCTGATGGCGCTTGGCATTGCAGCGATGCCCACAGCAAATCCTATCCCAGCGTCGCCTTCCGCTTCGCCTGGGCAGGACTCTATGATGTTTGGGTTGGCAGCGCGGAAGCGGGCAACTATGCCGCCGGCATCTTGACAGTGTCGGAAAATGCGCCCGAGCCGGCTATGGTGCCCGCGCTTGATACCGGCTGCCCCGACTTGCCGCCGACAGATTTACGCGTGGGCATACAGGCGGCGGTGCTGCGCGCGGCGGGCAGCCCGCTCTATCTCGCGCCAGAAACCGCTTCCACCGAGGTCTTCCGCGCGCCCGGCGGCAGCTCGCTGGCGCTCATCGGCGGTCCGATTTGCCAGGGCGGGCAGCGCTGGTGGCGCGCGGCATTTGACGGCGGGCGCGCCTGGGTTGCCGATGGCAATGGCGGCGCGCCGTGGCTGGCACCCGCGCCCTGATTAGGCGGGCACCGGGCGGATTTCGACCACCAGCCCAGCGCTCCAGCCATATTTCGCCTGCATTTTGGCGGCAACCGCGCTGATAAGCTCGGCATCATGTACGATGCGGGCGGTGGCAGCATGAGTCGCCGCCGAGGCATCCCAGCCCTTGCCCAGGCGGAAGCGCACAGCAGGCGCGGCGCGGATATTCCGCACCCAATGCGCCGCCTCACGCTTTTCCGAGACGAGATAATAGCAGCCGCCATGCTGCACGAACCAAATCTCGATTTCGTGGCTCTTGCCGCTGATGTGCCCGCGGGTGCGGAGGTAGAGGAAGGTATCTTTGTCCATGGCGGCTATTCTAGCCGAGGCTGCGGCGGCAGCCAACGCATATCTCAAATGTATAGGCGGCGCATCCGCACAAAATCCCAACGTTCCCGGTGGCTCGCCCAGGAAGTCGATTGTAGCGGCGTTTCGCTGAAACGCCCAAAAGTATCCCCCATATACAGGGCAATCGCATCAAATATTTTTTCACCACAAAGACACAAAGGGCACAAAGTTTTTTCTTGAAATGGCTCTATGCTACTTCATTTATCAGGGTAGTTTGTACACACCCCATACCACCGAGAACACAGAGAAAAAATGAG